>JAICHV010000053.1 GCA_025924715.1 Alphaproteobacteria bacterium | reverse complement strand
TCATGTTGACGCCATTGGTGGCGAAGCCGCCCATCGCCTTGTAGAGCGCCGCCGGCACATTCTTCACCCGGAAGACAAAAGTGGTGACGGTCTTGTGCCCGTCATAAGGCGCGTCGTCGGGCACGCCCGCCATGATCAGAAAGCGGGTCATGTTGTGGTGCTCGTCCTCGACATCCGACTTCAGCACCTTCAAGCCATAAAGCTCGCCCGCCAGGCTGGAGGCAATCGCCGCCGCCTTGGGATCGCCCAGCTCGGCGACATGTTTGGCCGAGCCTGCCGTGTCGTACCAATTATGGGTGACGAGTTTGTTGTCCCGGATGAGCTTGCGGCATTGCGCCAGCGCCGGCGCCTGGGAATAGACGCTGGTAATCCCCTCCAGGGTCGCGCTTTTCAGGCCCAGCAATTGATGGCGAATGGGAAGGAAATGTTCGCCCACGATATGCAGCCCGGACTCGGGAAGCAGATGATGGATGTCGGCGATCCGGCCCATCAGCGAATTTTCCACCGGAATGATGCACAGATCGCAAGCCCCGCTTCGCACCGCCTCGATGGCGTCTTCGAACGTGGCTTGCGGGACCGCCAGGGCATGGCTCACCGCTTCGCGCGCCGCCAGATTGGCATAGGCGCCGGGTTCACCCTGGAAGGCGATGCGTTTGGCGCGGGCGATCGATCGGGTCATGGCTTGAGCAACTGATTGGCGCGTTGGAGGTCGGCTTCAGTATCGACGCTCAGGGGCACGCTGTCCACGCGCGCCACGGCAATGCGCATATGCGCTTCCAGCGCCCTTAACTGTTCGAGTTTTTCGCGCTTTTCCAGCGGCGACGGCGGCAGCGCCACGAACCGCGCCAAAGCGGCCCGGGTAAAGGCATAAATCCCGATATGATGAAACAGGGGACCATCGCCTGTGGGAGCGCTGGCGCGGGTAAAATAAAGCGCCCGGCCCAGCGAGCCGCTTTCATTCCAGCTCACCACCGCCTTGACCACCGCGGGATTGTCGCGCTCGCCCGCATCGGTGATTGGCGCGGCCAGGGTGGCGATATCGGCGCCGCTATCGGTCAGCGCCGCGACCACGGCCCTGATCGCCGAGGGCGGCAGCGCGGGCAGATCGCCCTGAAGATTGACCACCACATCATGGCGCTGATCCGGATCGACTGCTTGAAGCGCGGCGAAGATGCGGTCGGATCCGCTGGGCAGACCCGGATCGGTGAGCATGGCGTGCCCGCCAACGGCTTTGATGGCGGCCACGATGGCGGGCTCGGCCGCCGCCACCACCACCGGACCCAGCTTGGCGGATTTGGCCTGTTCCCAAACCCGCACGATCATGGGCCGGCCAGCGATGTCGGCCAGCGGCTTGCCCGGCAGTCGCGTGGACGCCATGCGGGCGGGGATCAAGAGGATGGGATTCATCGACGCCACTCCACGACCCCGCGCTTTTAGGCCGGGCGGCGATCCAAGGCCAGCCGCCGGGCGTATTGGCTTTGTTCCGCCCTCGGCGCGGCGCTGCGACAGTTTCACCCCTGCTAAGTCCATGGCAGCCAAACCGAAAACCCCGCGATTTATGCGACGCTTCGCCGCAATGACGCGGGGTGATGGGCGGGTAATGTCGCCCCGTATTTCGCCGGGCCCTCAAGCCCGGCCTTAAACTGACGCGCGCCCGGACGCCGAACCGGACATCCCTTAGGGGCGGGCGCTACGTCTTGGGAGCTTGGCCGCATGGATTCCTTTGAGTGGAACAAGATCATTGGCGCCGTTCTGGGCACCGCGATCTTCATCTTCGTGATCCGTCTGGTGGCTGAGAATGTCTATGAGACGGAAAAGCCCGCCAAGCCCGGTTACACCGTCGAAGGCGTGACCGAAGAAACCGCCGGCGGCGGCGCCCCGGTCGAAGAAACCGTGCCCGATTGGGGCACGGTGCTGGCCAAGGCCGATGTGGCCCATGGCAAGACAGTCTCGGCCAAATGCGAACAATGCCACGATCTGACCGCCGCCAAGGTCAACAAGATCGGCCCGGCGCTGTACAATGTGGTCGGCCGCCCCCGCGCGACCGTCCCCGGCTTCTCTTATTCCAGCGCGATGCAGAGCAACCATGAGCCCTGGACCTATACCTTGCTGTTCAAATATTTGAAGTCGCCGGCCACCATGGTACCGGGCACCAAGATGACCTTTGCCGGTCTGTCCCGCGCCGAAGACCGCATCGACCTGATCGCGTTCCTGCGCAGCAATTCCGACAATCCTGTCGCCATCCCGCCGCCGGCACCGCCCGCGGCGCCAGCCGCCAGTGATAAGACTGCGGCGCCCGCCGCCAATGAGAAGGCCGCGACCCCGGGCGACCAGGCTGCTGCCCCTGCCGGCAAAGCCGCCGACAAGAATGCGGTTGCCGATAAGACTGCGCCGGCCGACAAAGCCGCACCTGCCGCCAGCAAGGCCACTGCGACCACTGGCGAAAAATCGGCGCCTGCCGACAAGGTTGCTCCGGCGGCCACCGCCACCAAGCCCGCGCCCGGTGTAACGCCCAAGGGCCAGTAAAGCGTGAAGCCCCAGGCGCTGTTCCTGCTCCCGCCGGGCTGGAATGCCTTGGGGGCGGACAGTTTTTCCAGCGCCGTCTATGACGCCCTGCTCGAGGGCCGCGACCGCTACGCGCCCGAAGCCATCGATTATTTCGTCGGCTTCCGGCCGCCGCCCGGTTTTCTCAAATCCCTTCCCAAGTTGAAGGCCGTGATCTCGCTGGGCGCCGGGGTCGACGGTTTCCTGCAGGATCCGGATTATCCCAAAGCGGTGCCGCTGGTGCGCTCGGTCGATCCCAATCTGGCGATCCAGATGGGCGAATATGTGGTGATGCATGCGCTGATGATCCATCGCCATCAGCGCTTCTTCGATGCCGCGCAAGCCGAACATCAATGGCGCCAGCGCATGCTGACCCGCAATGCCGCGGATATTCGCGTCGGCATATTGGGTCTTGGCACCATCGGCGCGCATATCGCGGCAAAACTTCAGGCTTTCGATTTTCAGACCTTGGGCTGGAGCCGCAGCCGCAAGGAAGCGCCGGGCGTGAAGAGCTTCGCCGGCGCCGGCGAATTGCCGGCGTTCCTCAGCCAATGCGACATCCTGGTTTGCGTGCTGCCGCTGACCCCCGACACCCGCGGCATTCTGAATTCCGCGCTGTTCGCGCAATTGCCGCAAGGCGCCTATGTGATCAATGTGGCGCGCGGCGCCCATCTCATCGAGGCGGATCTGATCGCCGCATTGGACAGCGGGCATTTGGCGGGCGCGGTGCTGGACGTGTTTCAGACCGAACCCCTGCCGCCGGATAGCCCGATCTGGCGCCATCCCAAGATCACCGCCACGCCGCATATCGCCGGCATCACCGAGCCGCGTTCGGCGCTGGCCTATGTCGAAGATTGCATTCGCCGGGCCGAAGCCGGCCAGCCATTGCCCAATGTGGTGAATGTGGCCCGAGGCTATTAGAGCATGATCCGATTTAATTGAATCCGATCATGCTCTAGATTCTTTAATTGTCGCGCAATTTTGCGGGTGAACCGCTGCACACTTCACCCGATTGCGCTCTACAGCCGCTTGATCGCCACCACAGGCCCGCCGATTTTTTCGATCCGCATCACCGCTTCGACCAGAAGCTCGCTTGCCACCTGCATGTGAAATCCGTTGGCGTGCAGCAGATGGGTGGGATCCTGCATCACCCCGACATGGCCTTTCCAGAACACCAGATCGCCGCGCTGCAGATCGGCGGTGGTGATGATTTCGCCCAGCGCCGTTTGTTGCATGTCGGTGTCGCGGGGACAGGCGATGCCGCAGGCCTGCAGCGCGGTTTGGATCAGCCCCGAACAATCCAATCCCGAAAAACTTTTGCCGCCCCAGACATAGGGGACGCCGGCAAAGCGTTCCGCGACCGCAACAAAATCCGTGCCGTGTTCGTCCAAATCCGTCAGATGGCGATAATGAACAAAACAGCCCTGCGCGATCTCATGATAATCGCCCTCCAGCCGGCCGCGCTGGATCTGCGCATTGAGCGGCAACAGATCGCGCAGCGGCGACTTGATATCGGGGGCGGAAAACAGCGGCGCCAGCACTGCGCAGATGCGGGCATCGGCGGTGAAGGGCGCCGCCAGGGCGCTGTCCTTGACATAGCCGACATAGCCGTCTTTCGCCGCCTGCACCCAGGCCCAGCCATTTTTGCGCTCGTAAACGGTGACCGATTCCCCCCACAGCAATTCGCTGTCTTGCCCCGCGTCGTCGGCCGGTGCGATGCGCAACGAGGCGCGGCCCTGACCAATCGAAAAATTTTCGCCGGGAACGAAGCGGGCCGCCTCAACCTCGCCCTTCAAATGCGCGGCGGCCAGATCGGGGCGGGCGGGCCTCAATCGCTTATCGGCCATAACGTTCTTTCAGCAGCGCATAAAGCGCCCGCGCCGCGTTGGCTTCACCGCCGGCACGCCGGCCCGGACGGGGGCGATCGACCCAGGCGGCGATGTCCAGATGCATCCAGCTTTTGGCCTTTTCCACGAAGCGGCCCAGGAACAAGGCGGCCGTGATGGCGCCGGCCAGGCCGTAATTGGGATTGTTGGTGAGATCGGCGACCGCGCCGGCCAATGTCGGCTCATAGCCGCGCCACAAAGGCAGCCGCCACAAAGGATCGTTCACCGCCATGGCGTGGCGCGACACATCGGCGGCCAGGCTTTCGTCATCGGTGAAGAAAGGCGGCAATTCCATGCCGGTCGCCATCCGCGCCGCGCCGGTGAGGGTTGCGATATCGATCAACAGCGCCGGCGCTTCTTCGTCGGCATCGGCCAAAGCATCGGCCAGGACCAGCCGGCCTTCGGCATCGGTATTACCGATTTCGACCGTCAGGCCTTTGCGGCTCTTGAACACATCGCTGGGGCGATAGGCGGTGCCGGAGACCGAATTCTCCACCGCCGGAATCAGCACCCGCAGACGCAGATTGAGCTTGGCGCCCATCACCATGCCGGCGATGGCCAAAACCACCGCTGCCCCGCCCATGTCTTTTTTCATGGTGGCCATGCCGCTGGCGGGCTTGAGGTCATAACCGCCGGTGTCGAAACACACGCCCTTGCCCACCAGCGTCACCTTGGGCGCGCGCGGATTGCCCCAGGTGATATCGATCAGGCGCGGGGCGCGGGAGGAGCCCATGCCGACGGCATGGATGAGGGGATAATTCTTTTTCAGCAGCGCGGCGCCTTCGACAACCGAAAATTTCGCGCCATGCGCCTGGGCGAGGGCGCGCGCCGCTTCGGCCAGTTCGGCCGGTCCCATATCGTTGGGCGGCGTGTTGATCAGATCGCGGGCGAGAAACACATTTTGCGCAATGCGGCTGATTTCGGCGCCGTCAATGCCAGGCGGCAGAACCAGTTTAGGCCCAGGCCGTTTGGGCTTTTTATAACGGGCGAAACTGTAGGAGCCTAGCGCCCAAGCCAGCGCGCCCTGTGCCCCGCCGCAAAAATCCGGCACCTCGCCGAATTTATAAATTCCTTCCGGCAATTGTTCGGCAAAGGCTGCCAGCGCCAAGGAATCGGTGCTTTTACCCAGCCCCAGCACGGCCGCCGCCAGTCGCCCTTTGGGCCCCGGCACCAGGCGCAATTCGCCGTCCTTGGCGGCAAAGCCCGATGCTTTCAGGAAAGGCATGCGGCTGCGCCAGGAGGGCAGATCGCTTGCCATCACCGCATGCAGTGGGATCGCGCCGCGCGATTTCCCCGATTTTGCAAAGCTTGGATGCATATTTGGCTCTTACTCTCTGCCGGTGCAGACTCTATGAATGGTGAAGGCTGACGGCAAGGATTGGTTATGACGGCATCCTACACGCTTTTCATCGGCACCCAGACCTGGTCGAGCTGGTCCTTGCGTCCCTATGTGGCGCTGATGGCGACCGGACAACCCTTCGAGCTGGTCAAGCTGCGCCTGCGGCTTCCCGAGACCAGGGCCGAGATTCTCAAAATCTCGCCCTCCGGCAAACTGCCGGCGCTGCGGCTCGGCGATGGCGAGGTCATCTGGGACAGTCTGGCGATCTGCGAATTCCTGGCCGAGCGCCATCCCGAGGCGGGGCTGTTGCCCCAGGATGCCAAGGCGCGTGCCCTGGCGCGCAGTTATGCGGCGGAAATGCATGCAGGCTTTGCCGATATCCGCGATCAGTTGGGCATGGAATTCGCGCGCACCCTGCCGATGCCGGCGTTGCGCGAGGACACCAAAATCCAACTGGAACGCATCATCGCCGCCTGGCAAAGCGCCTTGACGCGATTTGGCGGAGACTTCCTGTTCGGCCGCTTGTCGATTGCCGATTGCATGTATGCCCCGGTGGTGTCGCGCTTTCGCACCTATGGCGTGGTTCTGCCGGCTGACGTCCAAGCCTATGCGGACCGCATCTGGGCCCTCCCCGCCATGCAAAATTGGCTGAAAGGCAGCGAAGCGGAAATCGCCGAAGGCTTGGGATTTTATTGAAGCGCCAGAGCGGTTCCAGGAAAAGTGTGCAGCGGTTTTCCGAGCGGCGCCGGAGGCGCCCATTGTCAAATTGGGCGCATCCGCGCCCGGAACCGCGACAAAACAAAAACCCAGAGCATTTTCGCGATTCAAAGAAACGCGAAAATGCTCTAGGGCCGAGCGACCTTGTAAAACCGCGCCGCGCCGGGATGCAGCGGCGCCGGCAGATTGAGCGCCGCGTCGGACAGGCGGATTTCCCCGGCGGAAGGATCGCTGCTGGCCAGAGCGGCGCGATTGAGCGGCTGGAACAGCGCCTTGGCGATGCCGAAGACCAGATCGTCCCTGACGCTGTCGCGCACGATCCAAAACGCGCGCGTGGCCACGGTTTGCACAACGCCCTGTCCCGGATAAAGCCCGGCCGGTAGCACCGCCGGCATCAGTGACGGGGCCTGCTTGATCAGACGGTCGCGCTCGGACCCTTCGATCGGCACCAGCCGCGCCTTGCCGGAGGCGATCATATCCGCAAGACCCGCAACCGGCGCGTCGCCGACAATCAGAAAGCCGTCCAGCTTGCCGGCCTGCAGCAGCGCCACTTCTCCGGCGCCTTGCGGCCGGACCAGCTTCAGGCTGCTTTCCGGCACGCGATAGGCCCGCAGGATTTCGCGCAAGGTGATATCGGCGCCGGTGCCTTCATCGCCCAGGGAAAGGCGCTTGCCGCGCAGATCGCGTGGGCTTTTGATCTTGGCGCGGGCGGCGGCCACCAATTGGATGTCTTCGTTGTACAAGGACGCCAGCACCCGCAAATGGGTGGCGCGGCCGCGAAAGGGCGGCAGACCTTTGACGGCGGCGGCGATGACATCGCCTTGGGCAAGGCCCGAATCCGCGTCGCCATTGTTCACCTCGGTCACATTGTCGACCGCGCCTTGGCTGGTGCGCGCGCTGATGATCAGCCCGGGGGGACCGCAGACCGGCGCGGTGTCGCAGCGGTTGAGGCCGGGGGGATGGCTGATCAGACCGGCGATGGCCTCTCCGATGGGAAAGAAAGCGCCGGCCGTCGAGCCGGTGGCGATTTGAAAAGGGATGCGCTCCATCGCGGGGTCCGCTGCGCCTGCGGCCAGCAGCAGCCCGCCCAAAGCGAGGCCGGCCAGACCGGCCACGGCAAGAAGGGCGACAAGGCGCTGCTGCATCGGCCTATCAGAACCCGCTTTTGCGTCAGGATTTGGACAGTCGCGGCGAGGTCCCCGCAAATCCCTCAAATCCCGATTTCTCTATATGCCTCAATATGTTTAAGGGTTTGTTGACCCGGGCTTTGGCATGCTTGCCCTGGCGCATTTCGCAAGGCTGAGGCATGACCCAATTCCCCAAAAGCTTGTTGGTGCTGGCGCTGTGCGGCACCGCCCTGATGGCCTGCTCCACCATGCCCGAACCGGCCGCAAAGGCCCAGGCGGACACCGCCAAGCAGAAAGCGGCCGATGCGACCCTTACCGCGCCGACCGATTTGGACGGGGCCGTGCGCCAGGCGCAACTGTTTCGTCTGGCCACCCGCTATGACGAAGCGGTGCATATCCTGTCGCAATTGATGCTGGTGGCCTCGGACGATCCGCGCGTCGTGGGCGAATATGGCAAGACCCTGACGGACATGGGCCGCGCCCAGGATGCCACCCAGTTTCTCAGCCGCGCCGTGGAATTGCAGGGCAATGACTGGACGCTCTATTCCGCGCTGGGCGTGGCCTATGACGAGATCGGCGACCAGAACAGCGCGCGCGCCGCATATGAACATGCCCTTGCGCTTCAGCCTGCCGAGCCCAGCGTGCTCAGCAATTATGCCTTGTCGCGCATGCTGGCCCATGATCCGCAGGGCGCCCATGACCTGATCGAGCGCGCCCGTGTCGCCGGCGGGCAAACCGATCGCAAGATCGCGCGCAATATTGCCTTGCTTAAGGAGATGGCCCCCGGCACGGCCCCTGACAATCCGGCCTCCGCGGTCTCCAAACCGGTTCCCAAAGCCGCGCCGGCGCCCAAACAGGTCGCAGCAGCGCCGCAGCCCCAAAGTGCCCCGCCGCGCGTCGCCGTCAGCACCCCACGCAGCTTAAAGCCGGTTGACGCCCAGCCCTTGCCGCCGGCGGCGCCGACGGTGGTGATGCAGAAAGTCCCGGTCGATCCCTTGGCCGGCCCCGTCGCACCGCGCCCCGCCCGCAAACTCGCCAAAATCGGCATCCCCGCCGCGCCCGAGCTGAAGCCGACCATAGCCGCCAAGCCCGAGGAAGCGCCGGTGGTACAGAAAGTGGCGGTCGATGCCGTGGCGGCCAAACCCCGCCCGGTCGTCAAAACCATCGTCAAAGCCGCGCTCCCCGCCACGCCGGAGCTCAAACCCACGATGGTGGACGCCAAGCCCGACGAAGCGCCCAAGCCGGTGGTCAAAGCCCCCGCCAATGCGGCCGAGCCCAAGTCCAAGAGCACGGTACCGTCCCTGCGCACCGCTTCCGCCGGCTACTAAAACAAAAACCAAAGATGAAAAGGCGCGGATCATTCCCGCGCCTTTTTCATTAGCCGCGCCGGATTTTGGCCTGTGGCTAGGAGCGTCGCGCGGAGCGTGCGCAATAACGGCACCCCAGTAGTGGGCGCGAGGATTTTTCGTTCCTGGCTAGGAGCGTCCCCCGCAGCGTGCGTTAGCACGTGAGGAGGCGCGACGATGTCCAGGGGCGAAAAGGACCGCGCCCGAACTCAATGCGTGATGTGCATGATCTTCATGATGGCCGGCCCCAGTATCACGATGAACAGACAGGGCAGGAAGAACAGGATCATCGGCACCGTCAGCTTGGCCGGCAGCGAGGCCGCTTTGCGTTCGGCTTCCGCCATGCGCATTTCGCGGTTTTCGGTGGCGGTGACGCGCAGTGCCTGGCCCATCGGGGTACCGTATTTTTCCGCCTGGTTGAGGGCAATCGCCACCGACCGGACGCCGGGATGGCCGCAGCGCTTGGCGAGATTGTCAAAGGCCTGGCGGCGGTCGGGCAGATAAGAGAGCTCGGCCGTGGTCAGGCCCAATTCCTCGGCCAGTTCGGCCGATTGGGTGCCGATCTCGGCGCCGACGCGGGTGAAGGCGGATTCGATCGACATGCCGGATTCCACGCAGATCAGCATCAGGTCGAGCGCGTCGGGAAAGGCGCGCATGATCGAGTGCTGGCGCCGGGCCCTGGCATTGGAGACATAAAGATCGGGCAGGTAATAGCCGAACAGCGCGCCGGCAAAGGCGGCGCAGATCTTCGTCATGGTGCTGTATTGGAAATGGGTGACGACGAACAGATAGAACAGCGTCACCGCGAAGACCGCGAAAGGCATGACGAAGCGGAAGAACATGAAGGCGATCATCGGCGCCGGGCCGCGGAAGCCGGCGGCGGCCAGTTTGTCCTTGCTGTTTTCCGAATTCAGCAAATTGGTCAGCTTGAAGCGTTCCAGCGTGGATTTCATCAGCGTGCTGGGTTCCATGCGCAGGCTGCCGCGCTTGGCGTCGAGCGCGGCATGATGCTTGGCGCGCAATTCCTCGCGCCGCTTGGCCACGGATTTCAGCCGGTCGCCCAGCCCGTCGCGCTCGATCAGCGGCAGGGCCAAGGTCACGATGGTGGCGAAAGCGGTGATCGCCGACAAGGCGGTCACCAAGAACACCTTGTCGAACAGGATATTGAGAAAGCCCACGTCCATCATTGCCGCGCCCTCCTCAATGTTTGAAGTTGATCATCTTGCGCATCACCGAGATGCCGATGAACATCCAGAAGCCGCAAGCCGCCAGCATCAGATTGCCGGCCCTTTCGGTGAAGAGCAGCGCGATATAAGCCGGAGTGGTGACATAGACCAACGTCATCACTGCCGGCGGCAGCGCGCCGATGATCATCGCCGAGGCCTTGGCTTCCGATGACATCGCCTTGATCTTACCTTCCAGGCGTTTGCGGTCGCGCAGGACGGCGGCGAGATTGCCCAGGGCTTCCGACAGATTGCCGCCCGATTTGGATTGGATGGTCATGACGATAGCAAAAAAAGCGACTTCCGACGTCGGCATGGACTCGTGCATCTTCTTCAGGCCTTGATCCAGGGTGACGCCGACCTTGAGGCCTTCGACCAGGCGGTTGAATTCGCTGCCGACCGGATCGGGGGATTCGCGCGCCACGATGCGCAGGGCCTCGTTGATGGGAAGGCCCGAACGCACCGAGCGCACAATCACATCGATGGCGCCGGCAAAAGCGGCGGTGAACTTCTTCCGGCGCCGGTTGGTGAGAAAGCCCAGGATCCAGCGCGGCAGCCCCAGCCCGATGCCAAAGGACCCAAGCGCCATCACCAGCAAGGGCTGGCGCGTGAGAAGGCAGAGCGCCGCCATGACCGCCGAAAGAATCCCGCAAAGGATCCAGAAGTTGCGCGGCTGGGTATTGGGAAAGCCGGCCTGTTCCAGGCGGCGGCGCAGGGTCGGCTTGTCCTTTTTCTTGGCAGTGGCCTGGTTCTTTTCCAGGTCCTTGAGCATGGCGGAAACATTTTTGCGCTTCTGGGAAGCGGCTTCCGCTTGGCTTTTCTGGTTGCGCCCGCCTTGCGGCTTGGCAATGGCCGTGACCCGCTTGGCCGCGCGTTCGTCGCCGCCAAGGAAGGCGAATGCCGCCCCGCCGATCGCCAGCACGCTCAGGAGCAGGATGGCGATGGTCATTGGTTGACCTTGTCGAGAGCATCGGCCAATTCGCGCTCCATGTTGTAATAAAGCGCCCGCTCCCAGAAATTGGGCCGCACGATTCCGGTGCCGGAATGCTTGCCCTTGAGGCGGCCCGTGTCGTCTTCGCCGGTGATCTCATAGGTCACCAGGTCCTGGGTGATCACCACATCGCCTTCGGTGCCCACCACTTCGGTGATCTTGGTGATGCGGCGCGACCCGTCGCGCAGGCGTTCGGCCTGGATGATGACATCGATGGAACCCACGATCATCTCGCGGATGGTCTTCATCGGCAGGGCATAGCCGCCCATGGTGATCATCGATTCCAGGCGGCCCATGGCCTCGCGCGGGGAGTTGGCGTGCAGCGTGCCCATGGAGCCGTCATGGCCGGTGTTCATCGCCTGCAGCAGATCGAAGGCTTCGGGTCCGCGCACTTCGCCCACGATGATCCGTTCGGGCCGCATACGCAGGCAGTTCTTGACCAGGTCGCGCATGGTGATCTGGCCCTGGCCTTCCAGGTTGGGGGGGCGGGTTTCCAGGCGCACCACATGGGGCTGCTGGAGCTGAAGTTCGGCCGCGTCCTCGCAGGTGATGATGCGTTCCTCGGCATCGATATAGGCGGTCATGCAATTCAAAAGCGTGGTTTTGCCCGAGCCGGTGCCGCCGGAGATCAGGATATTGCAGCGCGAGCGCCCGATCACCTGCAAGACGCGGGCGGCATCGGGGCTGATCGAGCCGAATTTGACCAGATCGTTCAGCGTCAGCTTGTCCTTCTTGAACTTACGGATGGTCAAAGTGGGCCCATCCAGGCTGAGCGGCGGCCCGATGACGTTGACACGGGAGCCGTCGAGCAGGCGCGCATCGCAGATCGGGGAGGATTCATCGACCCTCCGGCCGACCTGGCTGACGATGCGCTGACAGATATTCATCAACTGGGCATTGTCGCGGAAACGGATATTGGTGAGCTGCACCTTGCCGCTGACTTCGATGAAGACGCGATTGGCGCCATTGACCATGATGTCGGCGATGTCGTCACGCGCCAGCAAAGGTTCCAGGGGACCATAGCCGAGCACATCGTTGCAGATATCCTGGAGCAGGTGTTCCTGCTCGGCGATGGACATCACCACGGCCTTGATCGAGATGATCTCGTTGACGATGTCGCGGATTTCCTCGCGCGCCGAATCCGGATCGAGCTGGGCGAGCTGGGCCAGATCGATGGTGTCGATCAGCGCGTTGAAGATGGTCGATTTGATCTGGTAATAATCTTCCGAACGGCTATCGGCGACGACGCGCGGCGCGGCTTTGGAGGGCTGGGGCGCGGCTTGGGGCGCGGGGGATTTGGGCGCCGGCGCGGGTTCGACCGCCACCGGCGCGGGTTTGGGCGGCTGCGGCGCCGCGCCCGCCGGATTGGCGGGGGCCCGCAAGACTGGTTCGCTGCCGCTGCGCTTGCCGAACATCACAAATCCCTAGGCCTGTTTCTTGCCCTTGAAGAAGGAGAACAAAGAGCCTTGGCCTTTGTCCGCCCCCACTTGGGCGCTGCGCCCAGTCAGCGAGCGGGCAAGCCGGCGCACGGCTTCGGAGGATGCCGAGCGCGGCTGCACTTCCAGCAGCATCTGGCCGTTATTGGCGGCCTGGCCGAACAGCAGGGGATCGAAAGGCAAGAGCGCGACAGGGTCGATGCCCATGGTCTCGGCGAAATCCTTTGACGGAATCTCCGGGCGTTTGGGCATCCCGGCCTGGTTGATCACCAGGCGCGGGGCCGCGTCGTTGGGCCGGGAATTGCGCACCACTTCGATAAGGTTCTTGGCATTGCGCAGCGAAGCCAAGTCCGGCGAGGCCACGATCACGATGTCGTCGGCGGCGACCAAAGTGGATTTGATCCACGGCGTCCAGGCATGGGGGATATCGATCACCACACAAGGGGTGGTCTGGCGCACCGCGTCGATCACCGCTTCATAGGCCTGCGGCGCGGCATCGTAATCGCGGTCCAGCGCCGCCGGCGCGGTGAAGAGCGACAGATGCTCGCCGCGCTTGATCAGCAAGCGGTCGAGCAGCACATCGTCCAGGCGTTCGGGCGCGCTCAGCGCATCCGCCACGCCCTGGCCGGCTTCGTCATTGAAATTGAGACCGGCGGTGCCGAAGGGCAGATCGAAATCGACAATGGTGGTGTTGATCGACAGTTCCTCGGCGATGCACCAGCCGACATTATGGGCGAGAGTCGAGGAGCCGGCGCCGCCCCGGGCGCCGACAAAGGCCACCACCCGCCCGATGGGGTTGGCGCGGGGGTCGAGATAAAGCCCGGAGATCACTTCGATCACATGCAGCGGCGACAGCGGCGCCACCAGATATTCGCTGGCGCCCCGGCGCATCAATTCGCGGTACAGCTCCACATCATTGGTGCGGCCGACCACGACCACCTTGGTGGCCGGATCGCAGACTTCGGCGAGCCGGTCCAGTTCGTCCAGCGCGGCCTGGCCATGCAGCCGGGTTTCCACGATCAAGAGATTGGGCGTCATCTGGCCGCGGAAATGCTCCACCGCCGCGGCGATGCCGCCCAATTGCACCGTCAGATGGGCTTTGGAAAGACGGCGGTCGGCGCCGGCGCGCTGCAGCGCGGCCCCGGTGTCGGGGAATTCACAAAAGGCATGAATGGAAATGCGCGGCACCGGCCGTTCATGCGGCGCGGCCCCGAAGCTATCCGTCCCAGCCGGTTTTTTGCTCATTGCTGTCGTCCTTACTGCAGGCCTGTAGAGCCGGGTGCGGATTGCTCGGTGCGGGCATCGGGGATCTGCTTGGTCGCCTGGGTCACTTCGCCCTTTTCGTAATGGCCCACCACCGTGGCCCGGCGATTGGCGTCGCCGCCGTCATCCATCGGGCGCGGACTCACAAGGTCGCGCGGATCGGAGACCATGGCGGCGATGTTGTGCTGCACGGAGCAGCCGAAATTCTTCGGGGTGCTGTTTGCCAGGGTAAAGGCCAGATCCTCGGACCAGTCGCCGCAATCATCGGCGTGGGCGACATAGGACACAAAATTCAATTCGACCCTGAGGTCGCCATTCGGTGCATCATGGCTGGACACCAGGATATGGTCGCGTCCGACGCCAAGCCGGTTGATGCGGTCGGCAAAAAAGGTGATGGCAGCGGTGGCGTTGAGGCCGGCGGGCGCGCTGACGGCGATCGAGCCGGTGCCGTGGAGGCGGTAATCGGCGACAAAGGCGTCCAGGCGGCCGGCGTCGGCCGGGCTCACCCCTTCTTCGGCCGGCGCGTAGGACAGCTTCAGCGATTGATAAGACGGTTCGACCGCGATCGGATGATTGCGGGCGCCGTCCTCGAAGGTCTGGTTGGCGCCGTCCGTATTGGGGCCGGCGCAGCTCGATGCCATCAGCACCGCGGCCAGAGACAATCCGCGAAGGAAATTGTTGAGCGGTTGGGTCATCACCATCCTCCTAGCGCACGATGAAGCCGACCGGGGCCGAAGCCTGGGCCTTCACCGGAGCGGAATTTTTCTTGTAGACCGCGTTGAGACGACCCAGCAGAAGCGTCTCGGGATCGGTCGGGGCGATGAAACCGTCCGTCGGCGCGGCAAAAGCGCTTTCGGCGTTGGGTTGGACCAGATAGGCGCTGATCATCACCACCAATTCGGTTTCGTCGTTCTGGAAATCGCGGCTGCGGAACAAGGCGCCCAGGACCGGCATGTCTTTCAGGCCGGGGAAGCCTTCGATCACCTGTTTGGTCTGGTGCTGCATCAGGCCGGCGATGGCGAAGCTGCCGCCGCTGGGCAATTCCACCGTGGTCTGGGCCCGGCGTACCGACAGAGCCGGAATGGTCACGGCGTTGGTGGTGGTGGTGACACCATTGACCGTCGAGGTGCCGCCCTGGAGATTGAAGGCGCCGGTATTGGTCAATTCGGAAACTTCGGTGGAGACTTGCAGCGAGATGCGGCCCCCGGACAGCACCACAGGGGTAAAGCTGAGGCCGACGCCGAACTGCTTGAACTCCAAGGTGACATTGCCCTGATTGTCCTTGGCGGTCGGCACGGGAAATTCGCCGCCGGCGAGGAACCGCGCGGTTTCGCCCGATACGGCGGTCAGGTTGGGTTCGGCCAATATATGAACCAAGCCGACCTGTTCCAGCGCCTGCAAGGTGCCTTGCACGTTGTTGCCCAAAGGCTTGCAGCTGCCGCCCGATTGCAGCACCTGGAACGGGTTGCCCACGGTGGAGGGAGGCGGGCAGGTGATGCCCGCTCCCACGCCGGTCAGATCGCTGAGCGCCTTGCCCACCAAACCGAACTGGGCGGCGCTGGACATCGCAACCGGCGTGCTGCCGCCCACGATCACCGCGCCGGAAATATTGGCGCCAAGCTGCTTGGCGATGCTGCGGTCCATTTCCGCCATGCGCACTTTCAGCATCACCTGTTCGCTGTTCGCCACTTTCAGCATGTTGATGACTTTCTTGGCGTCGCCGGTGAAGCTGGCCGCCAGATCGGCGGCGCGGGTGGATTCCAGGGCGCTGGAAACCTGGCCGCTGAGCACGACATTGTCGTTCATCGACGAAACCGCCACGGACGAATTGGGCAGATTGGCCTTCATCAAGGCGCCAAGATCGGCGACGTCCTTTTCCACCCTTATGTCGAGGGAGAGAATCTGTTTTCCGCCGGCGTCGAAGAAAAAGGCATTGGTCTGGCCCGATTTGGTGGCAAGCAGAAAAATGCGGCGCGGATTTCGCACCACGGCATCGACGATCTCCGGATTGGAAACCAGAACGTCATGGGTTTCGGTGTCGAGCTCGACAATGGCGGCCTTGTCGAGGGGCAAGGTGATGCGCTGATAGGCCGGCTGGCTGCCGGACGAGGTCGCGACATGAATGACCCGCGCGCCCGCCTCGGCTTGGGCGATAGAGGGGGCGGCATGGGCGGAAAAGCCGGCCGCGATCGCAAAGCTGATGAGCGGCAAGGCGCCCAGCAAAAACATCTTGCGCATCACTGTACCCTCTCTTGGTCCGCCTTGGCTTGGCTGTTGTGGATAATGCCGTAGCGGATGATCGAAACTGCGTCGCCGCCGCCCATGCCGTCGCCCATCGGCGAGGCCGTCGGGGTCGGCACTCGCGAAAGGCCGGAGGCGGAGGCGACCTGTGCCGCCTCCGCATCGTTGAGCGGACGCAGCGACAGCGACAGCGTGCCCTGGTTCTGCGCCTTCTCGACGAGTTCGGCTTCGGCCGGCGTCAATTCCAAGGTGGCGCTTTTGGCGATGACGGTTTTGGTGTCTTTTTCCTGCTTGTAGACCTGGTCGACCGCCAAGACCCGCACGTTGTTGAGAATGGTGTGGGAGCGGACCTGCGGCGGATTGGAGCCATATTTCTGCGCCAGGATCAGGTCGATGCGGTCATTGGGCAGGATGAAGCCGCCGGCGCCGGAATCCACCGAGATGGTGATCGAGACCGCGCGCATCCCCGGATTGAGCATCGCCGCCATCATGCCGGCGGCATCGGCGTGAACGATTTCGGTGTTGGTGATCGGTTGCCCGGCGATCAGCGGCGTGCGCACCACCGTGCCTTTCACCGCCGCTTCGATGTTGGGCGCCATGACGCGCGTGATGAATCCTGAATCGACTGAACTGGCCGGCCATTTTTGCCAACGCACCGCTTCGGGCGTGAGCGGTTGGCCGGGCTGCAGATTGGTGTTGGCCACCAGCACTTGGCTCATCGCGATCGGCGGGGGCGCGACGCGCGCTTCGGATTTGGGCGTACCGCCGCCCACCAAACTGCGCACCATCAAGGCGGCAGCGCTTGCCGCGACAAGAGCGATGCCGAGCACGATGATCCGTTTGATGTTCATGAGAGAGCGGCTCCTTAGGCGCCTACTGCACCACGCCACCGCTTAGAAAATGCTTAATTAAATGCTGCCAAATTGTTCTACGGCGTTGAAAAAGTTCCATGCCGCCAAAGGCATACAGCCGCGTTGCGCGTGTCAATTTGGCGTTAATGAGCGCTCAACGCGCCGGCGGCAAGACGGAAAATTTCCGTATGCGGAAGAAGCACAAAGGCGCCGGCCGCCAGAGCCACGCCATAGGGTATTCCGGATTTTTCCGCGTGCAGGCGGATGATCCAGGCTTGGCGCGCCGCCAGCGCCGGCAATGGGTATTGGCGCAAAACCAAAATCGCCAAGGTCAGCAAGCCGCCCAGCAGCGACGCGGCCAGCGCGTAAGCCGCCAAGTCATGAAATCCCACCCACAAGGTGACGGCGGCAAACAGTTTGGCATCGCCGCCGCCGATATAACCCAGCGCGAAAAGCGCAAAGCCGGCGACCAGGCCGGCGAAACCAGCGGCCAGATGCCAAGCGATGGCGGAGGCGCCAAGCGGCACCACGGCGAGAAATAAAATGAAGGTGGCGGCGACCGCCGCGCTCAGCAAATTGGGAATGGTGAAGCTGGCGAGATCCCAGCCGGCGGCCAGGCCCAGCAGGACCGGCAACACCACCATGACAAGAATTTCGGCGCCCATTGCTGTTCTTCTCAAGTGCGAACGGCCGCCTTTGGGGCGGCCGTTCTGCTAGTCGCTTACGCTTGTATTACCGCAGGCCGGTGGCGATGGCGGTGAACTTCGCCGACAGGTTCGTACCGATGGTGGTCAAGGCCGTAATGACCACGACCGCGATCAGCGCGGCGATCAGGCCATACTCGATGGCCGTGGCGCCCGACTCATCGCGAACAAAGCGCGAGAAAAGGTTGCTCATATTTGTCTCCACTAAATTGACACCCTAGATCAAAGGGTGCAGCGGACGCTCCACTGACCGTTTGATGCCCACACCATAGGGGGGTCAATTTAACACCGTCCTAATCAAGATCGCTAAATTTGCCATGCATTGTATCGTGGCATCGCGCAAATGCTGCTGCCGCTGCGGGTACCATCTTTAAATTTTGAAGTTCCATTTATGGATCGTCGCCGACCTGCGTGCCGCGCGGGAAACTACGCGGCCCTGCGCGGCGGTTTAAAACCGACGGAGTGGTTTAAAACCAAATTAACGGGGGCGGCCTACCCTCAGCTGCGGATTTTTCCAGAAGGTGCGCCATGCGCCGCGTTTTATTTGCTCTTCTCGCCTTGGGTAGCTCGTCCGTCTTGCCGGCCCACGCCAGCGATATCAGCGTCGCGCTGGATCAAGTGCGCACGCTCACCTTCGGAACGGCGGTGGCCACCGTCTATGTCGGCAATCCCGCGATCGCCGACATCAACATGATCGACGCGCGTCACGCCTTTATCCTTGGCAAGGGCTATGGCAGCACCAACATCGTCGCGCTCAATCGCCAGGGCCAGGAGATTTCCGACACGCGCATCAATGTCCTGGGCAACCAGCGCGAGAGCACCGTGGTGCTCAATCGCGGCGCCGCGCGCGTGACTTATGCCTGCACCGCGCAGCATTGCGAGGTCACGCCGGAACCGGGCGATGGCAAGGAACCCTATGACGCCGGCAACGGCCAGATGGGTGTCCATCAGGACATCGCCAAGAAAGCCGCCACCGCGCAATAGACGGCGGGCGCTTCAGGCCAGTGAGCCGGCGCCGTCCGCGGGGCTCTGGCGCTGCGTCAGCGGATACAGAAGTTGCGGCAGCAGCCCTTCGGGCATGGCATCGTCATCGATCCCGTAATCGCTGGGAAGCGCGCCTTGCGGCATATGAAAGGTGCCGAACAGCCAATCCCACAGCGCCAAGGTGCTGGCGTAATTGACGCCCTCAGAAACGCGGACATGATGCCAGCGATGGAACACGGGATTGACCAGCAGATATTTGAATGGTCCGAGAGTCCAATTCAGATTGGCATGGACGAACACCGAGGCGATGGTGCTGAAGGGACCCAGCACGATGAAAACTTCCGGCGAGACTCCGGCCAGCAGCGCGGCCACATCGACCGCCGCGGTGCCGAACGCCAGGTTGACCGGATGAAAGCGCGCCGCCGAAATCCATTCGACGTCCTTGGAGGCGTGATGCACCGCGTGGTATTTCCATAAAAAACCGCGATGGAAGAGGCGGTGAATCCAATACAGCGCGAAATCGGTGGCCACCAGATAGATCGCGCCCTGCGCCCAGAGCGGCAGCCGCCCGATTGCGCCATGACCATGATTGTAGAAATCCGCGATCTGCTGGCCGTCGGTAAGACCGAAAATGACGATCGTGCCCAGCACCGTCACCCAGATGCGCAGATAGCGTGTGAAAACGGGCGCGAAAATCCAATACGCCAGATCGGTGCCCAGGCCCCGTTTCCTCCACCAGGGTTTTCCTCCATTGCAAGGCGAGACCCAGGACAACGCGGTGAACAGCACTGCCGCGCCCGCCAGCCAAGGCACCACATGCCAGAGCGTCAGCACGAACTGCCAGCTTGCCTCGCCGGCCAGTTTCCAGTTCATCACGGGCTTACCCCCAAAGCGCTGTTCTCGCGCAAATGCACTTTTTTGTTAGCCATGACGCCTTTCAGCCTCCGCCCATCGGCGCATCATGGCGAGACCGGGTGAAAATGCCGTTGCTTTTGCCTCAGATGGTTTCGCAATACTTAGGACGTCGCCGGGCAAGCCGGCGGCAGGGGGCGATCGCCAAACGGGCCGTCCCAGCACCGCCCCATTAGTTGTACAACAACGGACTGTTATTTACCGGCTGCTGCATGGCGGTGGAATTGGGTCGCCCTGGGCCGGCCGAAGCCGGCCCGTTGCTTTCCCGGGGACCGCGGGGTCCAAAAGGTAAATCGGGAACATTTCCGGCTTTGGAGCTGTGTCTTGACGGCCACAGCCCGGCAGCAAAACCCCGAAAACGGCCCCCTGAAGATCAGATTGCAGGGAACCCGGTTGGAGACATTTCGGCCTATCGTCGTTATAGTCGAGTATTGTTCCACAATACATTTGGCGGGGGTTGTCGCCCGTCGGTTTTATCTCAAAGCGAGGGTTACAATGAAAATCCGTATGCTCGCCATGGCTGGCGTTGCTGCCATGGCACTCGGCAGTCCCGCAATGGCGGCTGAAGGCTGGTATCTTGGACTGGGCGGTGGCTGGGACCACCAGAACGGCGTCCATATCTTCTCCAATCCCACCCCGAGCACCGGTGTGATCGCCAAGAGCGGTGACGGCGCCATTATCGCCGGGTCTTTTGGCTATAAATGGGACAGCGGCCTGCGGATCGAGTGGGAAGACGCCTATACCTCGCACGATTTCAAGAGCTTCAGTACCAGCGGCGGTGGCTTCACCAGCGTCACCGGCTCGAGCAGCGTCACCTCGGCCATGGTTAACGCCGTGTATGATTTCCCGCTGGGCGACAACTGGATGCTCTCCCTCGGCGCCGGTTTGGGTGCGGGCAAGGCCAATATTCACTCCAAGGCCATCAGCACCAACACCACCGTCAGCACGGTCGGAACCGTCACCACCACCACGACCACCACTCTCAATGGTGACCTGACCATCGGTTCGCATCTGGGCTTCGAATGGCAGGGCATTGTCGGCCTGTCCTATGCGATCTCCCCGGACATGGATCTGTTCGCCGATTTCCGTTATCGCTCGAACGACGTCAACACCAACTACTCCACCTATTTCACCTCCATTGCGCCGGTTCACGTGAACACGGTGGGTGAAGACGTGGCGATGTTCGGCCTGCGCTGGTACATGAGCCCGCCGCCGCCCCCGCCGCCGCCGCCTCCGCCGCCGCCTCCCCCGCCGCCGCCGCCTCCGCCGCCGCCTCCCCCGCCGCCGCCTCCGC
>JAICHV010000052.1 GCA_025924715.1 Alphaproteobacteria bacterium | reverse complement strand
GCACCAGGTCCATCAGTCCGACATTGCCGGAACTCTCCAGATTCGCAGGCCCAAAGGCGGAAAGGTCCATGAAGCCCAGCGCGCCAAGCCGGTGATTGACCGTCACCACGACCATATTCGCCAAGCGCGCCAGATGTTGACCTTCAAGCGCTGCCAAATTGCCGGACCCGCTGGTGTAGCCGCCACCATGAATGATGAACATCACGGGGCGCTTGCCCTTGTCGGCGGCGGGGGTCCAAACATTTACCACCAAACAATCCTCGCTCATGCCGCCGCGATAATTGTTCCAGCCCACATATTTTGTGTAATCGCTTGGGGTGGGACTGATGTGCTGGGGCGCGATATGGCCCCAATTGGTGCAGTCTCGAACGCCCGACCAGGCGGCAACCTTCTGCGGCGGCATGAAACGATTTTTACCGCTTGTATCGGCGCCATAGGGAATACCGCGAAACCACGTAATCCCGTCGATCGTAACGCCGCGAACCTTGCCATGGGTCGTCTCAACGATATCGCCGCCCCCTTGGGCCAAAACGATATTGGGTGTGAGCAGCGCAGTGCCGGCGACAACCGAGCCGGATTTGACGAAGCCGCGCCTTGAGAAAAACTGCAATGCCATTGTCTTCTCCCTGTATCCGATGCTTTTTTTTCGCGCATTGCCGGCCCGTCAGCCAGACGCGGAATATTATACGTATACGTATATACCAACCACTGATTGGACACAATGCCGGCGAAGCGGCTAGAAGCGCCCAGGACAGGTTGGCGGCTTCCGACTTTGCCCAATGCCGGTCGACGGACCTCTTGCGGAAAGACTTCATGCCGAGCGGACCAAGGCCCAAAAGAAGAAGCTCCTTTGTCCAGACCAGGGAAGGTCACGCACTTGCCTTGGCCGTTCGTACCCTTTCCATCGCGCTTCAGCGCCGAACCACCGCCCTGCTGAAACCGCATGGCGTGACCGCCGAGCAGTTCGTTCTTTTGTCCATTTTGGAAGCGGAAGATTCGATTACGCAACATGAACTTGCGCGACGGGCGGATTCCGACGCCAACACGGTCCGCCCCATGCTTTTTCTGCTGGAGAAAACCGGACTTATCCAGCGCCGCAACCATCCAAAAGATGGGCGTGCGAAACTGATCTTTCTAACGACGCGGGGCAGAGCGAAGATTGAAACCATGGCCGCTGAAACGGACGTCTGTCGCAAGGAGATGGTCAAATCTGTCCGGCATGGATCGGTGCGAAGCTTGATAGCGAATTTGCAGGCTCTGACAGAGGCGTTGGGACCGCGTCCTTAACGCGCGGCAGCGATTGGGATTAAACTGCCTCCACCGACACCACCCCCGGGATCGCGGCAATGGTGCTGCGCAGGTTGGCGGTGATCTGGTGGCGTTTGCTGAGCGCGATCTCCACTTCCTCGCCGGGCGCGCCGGGGACCACGAAGCGGACAATGCCTTTGCCGGGCTGGGCCAATTGGGCGGCGATCGGCGCCAGCGAGGCGGCGCTGTCCAAACGCACCACCATGCCCTCGCCGGCCTGCGCCGCCGCCTGATCGAGATCGACGATCGTGGCGGCGCGCAGTTTCAATTCGTCGCCGTCCCATTCGGCACTGGCGGTGATCAGCAGCGACTTGCCCGCCTCCAGCAGCGGCCGTGACGCCGCCAGCACTTCGGGGAACAGCATGACTTCGAACATGCCGGTGGGGTCCGAGAATGAGACGAAAGCATAGGTCTGGTCGTTGCGGCCGCGCCGTTCGGATTTGCGGATCATGGTGCCGGCGATCTTGGCCTTGAAGCCGGCCCGCCGGTCTTCGGTCAGGCTGGCATAGGTGGTGGCCCCCAGCCGCTTCAGTGCCGCGCCATAGGCATCGAGCGGATGGCCGGAGAGATAAAACCCCATGGCGCTGAATTCTTCGCCGAGCCGCTCATGCCCCGGCCAATCGGGAATCTGGGTCAGGCGCAACTCTTCGCTGGGACCGGCGCCGGCGAACAGGCTGTGCTGGCCGCTTTCGCGCTCCCGGGCCGCCGCTTGCGCGCCGCTGAGGATCCGGTCGGAATTTTCAACGAGCTGGCGGCGGTTTTTGTTCAGGGTGTCGAAGGCGCCGGCCCGGGTCAGGTTTTCAAAAGCGCGCTTGCCGACATGGCGGGGGTCGACGCGGCGCGCAAATTCGGAAATCGACTTGAACGGCCCGTGGGCGCGGCGCTCCTCCACCACATGATCCATCGCCTGGCGGCCCACGCCTTTGACCGCGGCCAGGGCATAGAAGACCGTCCCGGAATCGGCGTCGCAGGTGAATACCGCTTCGGAGCGATTGATGTCGGGCGGCGCCACCGTCACCCCCAGCCGCTGGGCTTCCTGGCGAAAGACATTGAGCCGATCGGTATTGCCGATATCCAGCGTCATCGAGGCGGCGAGGAATTCGACCGGATAATTGGCCTTGATATAGGCGGTCTGATAGGCGACCTGGGCATAGGCGGCGGCATGACCCTTGTTGAAGCCATAGCCGGCGAATTTCGCCGCCTGTTCGAAAATCTGTTCGGCGACCGAGGGCAGCACACCTTTCTTGCCGGCACCTTCGATGAATTTCTCGCGGTGCACCGCCATCTCGGCCGGAATCTTCTTGCCCATGGCGCGGCGGAGCAGATCCGCCTGGCCCAGCGAATAGCCGCCCAGTTCGCGGGCGATGTTCATGACGTCTTCCTGATACGTCATCACCCCATAGGTTTCGTTCAGGATCGGCTCCAGCGCGGGATGCAGATAATCCGGCGCCTCCTTGCCATTCTTGCAGGCGATATATTTGGGAATCGATTCCATCGGGCCGGGGCGATACAGCGCCACCAGCGCCACCAGATCGTTGATGTGGTTGGGCTTCATCTTGCGCAGCAGGTCGCGCATCCCGGCGCCTTCCATCTGGAAGACCCCTACGCTGTCGCCGCGCGAAAGCATTTCGAAGGTGGCGGTATCGGTGAAATCGATATTCTGGGTATCGACCACGATGCCGCGGCGCTTGAGCAGTTCCTCCGCCTTGGCGATCACCGTGAGGGTTTTGAGGCCGAGAAAGTCGAACTTCACCAGCCCGGCTTTTTCCGCATCCTCATAGTCGAACTGCGTCACCGGCATCTCGGAACGCGGATCGCGATAGAGCGGCAAAATCTCGTCCAGCGGCCGGTCGCCGATCACCACGCCCGCCGGATGGGTCGAGGCATGGCGATAAAGTCCCTCGATCTTGCCGGTGATCTCGAACAGGCGTTGGGCGATCGGTTCGGATTCGGCGATCTGCTGCAGCCGCGGCTCGCTGGCGATGGCGTCTTCCAGCGAGACCGGCTTGCCGGGCGGATTGGGGATCAGCTTGGCGATACGGTCGACCAGGCCCAGCGGCATCTGCAATACGCGTCCCGCATCGCGCACCGCGGCCCGGGCCTGCAGCGAACCCAGCGCGATGATATGGGCGACTTTGTCATGGCCATATTTGTCGCGCACATAGCGGACGACCTCGTCGCGCCGCTCCTGGCAGAAATCGATGTCGAAGTCCGGCATCGAGATGCGTTCGGGATTGAGGAAACGCTCGAACAACAAGCCGAAGCGCAAGGGATCCAGGTTGGTGATCTGGAGTGCCCAGGCCACCAGCGATGTGGCGCCCGAGCCGCGCACCCCCACCGGAATCCCCTGCCCGCGCGTCCATTTCATGAAATCCGAAACGATCAGGAAGTAACCGGAAAACCCCATACGGGTGATGATGCCGAGTTCATAGGCGAGCCGGTCGTCATAGACCTTGCGCTCGGCCGCCAACGGATGGCCCGCCAGCCGCGCTTCTAATCCCGCGCGGGCTTGAGCATCGATCTCGGCCTCCGGCGTGCGGCCGGATTCCGGCACGAACACCGGAAGGATGGGATCGCGTTTCTTGGGCCGGAAAGCGCAGCGGCGCGCGATCTCTATGGTGTTTTCCAGCGCCTCGGGCAGATCGGCGAACTGGGCCTGCATTTCCGCCGCGGTCTTGAAGCGGTGTTCGCGGGTCAGCCGGCGGCGGTCGTCCTGGGAGACGAAAGCGCCATCGGCGATGCAGAGCAGCGCGTCATGGGCCTCATACATATTGGCGGCGCCGAAATGCACGTCGTTGGTGGCGACCAGAGGCAGATGCTTCGCATAAGCCAGATCCAGCAGCGGCGCTTCGACCGCGCGTTCCTCGGCCAGGCCATGGCGCTGCAGCTCGACATACAGCCGGCTGGGGAATATCGCCGCCAATTGATCCAGCAGCGCCGCCGCCGCCTCGCTTTGTCCATCCAGCAGGGCGGCATTGACCGGACCGCCCGGTCCCCCGGTGAGCGCGATCAGGCCTTCGGAATGCGCCGACAGCAAATCGGCTTTGACATGGGGGTAATCGCCGGGCTCGCAGGTCAGATAGGCGGCGCTGAGCAATTTGGTCAGATTGCGATAGCCGGCCTGGATCTGCACCAGCAGCGGCAGATGCGGCGGCTTCTTGCGGCTGCCCAGCACATTGCCCGCCGGCGACACCAGTTCGACCGAGAGCAGCGCCCCGACAATGGGCTGGACGCCTTCCTTGGCCAGGGTGTCGGCGATCTCGTAGACCCCGAACAGATTGTTGGTGTCGGTGACGGCCACCGCCGGCATCCCCATGCCATGGGCCAGCCGGGCCAGCTCTTTGGGGCGAACCGCGCCTTCCAGCAGGGAATAAGCGCTCTTGACGCGCAGATGGACGAAGCCAGCCATCTTTTGAACTTAGGGACTTAGAGGCCGCGGCGCTTCAGGCGGCCCGCGCGATCCACAGCTTAAAGCGCACGCAAGACCATCTGGGCGCCGCCCGCCAGCAGGAAGGACGAGATCATGAACACCACCAGTCCCGCGCCCGCCGCCGCATCCTTGAGCCACATGATCCTTATCTCCCGTTTGGTCAGGATATGTTCTAGTTCTGTTCTGCATGGGGCGCAAGAACAAAACGTGATCGATGGCGGCGTGGAGATGGGTTCCGCCCGAAAATGCCGGGCCTGTGGATAACTCATGCAGAAACAGCGTCAAAACCGCAATTTGGTTGCAGTGAGGACTTGTATTTAACGCATGTGTTAATTAACATACTCGTTATGCAAAGCCTGGACACCGCCTTCTCCGCCCTCGCCGACCCCACCCGCCGCGCCATCCTGGCCCGCCTGGCGCTGGGGGAAGCCACGGTGGGGGAGATCGGCGAACCTTTCGCGATCTCCGCGCCGGCCATCTCGCGCCATCTCAAGGTGCTGGAGGATGCCGCCCTGATCGCCCGCACCCGGCGCGGCCAGCAGTTCGTCTGCCGCATCAATCCCGTCGGCCTGAAGACGGCGCAGGAATGGCTGGACCATTACCGCGCCTTCTGGGGCGGCGCCCTGGACCGCCTCGACGCCCATCTCAAATCCACCCCCCAAAGCAGGAAGCCATGAGCACCACCACCCTCAATCCCGTTCTCACCATCATCCGGCTTTTCGACGCCGCCCCCGAACAGGTGTGGGACGCCTGGCTGGTGGAGGACAAATGGGGCGCCTGGATCGGGCCAGAGGGCGGCTATTGCGACATCGAGGAATTCGAGCCGCGGGTGGGCGGGCGTTATCGCCTCTTGATGCATGTGCCGGGTCGCGGCGGCATTCCGGTGGAAGGCGTCTTCAAGGTCATCGACAGGCCGCATCACTTCGCCTTCACCTGGGGCTGGGCGCTGAGCGGCAATCCCGACACCCTCGTTCGGGTCGATCTCAAAGCCGTGGGCGACAAGACCGAACTGACCCTGATCCATGAGGGCCTGCCGAGTGATGACGACCGCGCCGGTCATGGCAAGGGCTGGAACAGCACCCTCAACAAGCTTGCCCTCTATCTGAAAGGCGCCCGCACATGACGATCACGGTGGAAAATCCCATCAAGCTGGAGCTCACCCGCCATTTCGCGGCGCCGCCGGAACGCGTCTTCCAGGCCTGGCTGGAAAAAAGCTGGGGCGATTGGGTTGGCCCGCACGGCGTCAAGGGCGAAGTGACCGTCTTGGAGCCGCGCGTTGGCGGGCATTATGAGATCATCATGCATGTGCCGGACGGCAGCACACTCACGGTCGGCGGGGTCTATAAGGAAATCATCCCGCCTTCGCGCATTGTGATGAGCTGGAAATGGTCGCGCGAGGATACCGACACCACCATCACGCTCACTTTCAAACCGGCGGGCGGCGGCACCGATCTGACCTTGCGCCATGAAGGCTTCGCCGCCGCCGAACGCCGCGACAGCCACAACAATGGCTGGACCGGGTCGCTCGACAAATTGGAGGCTTATTTGAGGGCGTCGTGACGCGCCAAGTCTAAACCCTCAACCAGCTTACCTTCATGCAACAGCAGCGCCCGGTCCATGCGGGCGGCGAGATCGTAATTGTGGGTGGCGATCAGGGCGGCCAAGCCTTGTGCCCGGGTGATGGCGATCAGGGCGTCAAACACCCCGCCCGCGGTGCGCGGGTCGAGATTGCCGGTCGGTTCATCGGCCAGAAGAATTTTCGGTTTGTTGGCCAGCGCCCGGGCAATAGCGACACGCTGCTGTTCGCCCCCCGACAGTTCCGCCGGACGATGGCTGAGCCGCTGGCTGAGGCCCAGCACGCTGAGCAATCGGGTCGCCTCGGTCTTCGCCTCAGCGCGCGTCTTGCCGGCGATCATCTGGGGCAGCATCACATTTTCCAGGGCATCGAATTCGGGCAGCAGATGATGCGCCTGATAGACGAAGCCGAGCTGGTCGCGGCGGATGCGGGTGCGTTCGGAATCGGGCAAGCCCGAAACCGCCGCGCCCGCGATATAGATATCCCCGCTGGACGGGGCCTCCAGCAATCCGGCCATATGCAGAAGCGAGGATTTGCCGGCGCCCGATTGTCCCACCAAGGCGACGATTTCGCCGGGCCTCAGCGACAGGGATAGATCGCTGAACACTTCCAGATCGCTTTTTGTCCCCTCCTTGTAATGGCGGGAGACTTTTTCCAGCCGCAGCACGTCACTCATACCGCAGGGCCTCGACCGGATCGAGCCGGGCCGCCCGCCAGCTGGGATAGAGCGTCGCCAGGAAACTCAGCACCAGCGCCATCACCACCACTTCGGTCACCTCGACGGGATTGAGGTCGGCGGGAATGCGGGAGAAGAAATAGAACGTGGAATCGAACAAGGTGGTGCCTGTCAGATGCTGAAGCCCCTGGCGGATATTCTCGATATTCCGGCAGAACAGCACACCCAAGATCAGGCCCAGCAGGGTGCCGGAGATGCCGATGCTCATCCCGGCGATCAGGAACACCCGCATCACCGCACCTTTTGCCGCCCCCATGGTGCGCAGGATGGCGATGTCGGCGGATTTGTCCTGCACCATCATCATCAAGCCGGAAATGATGTTGAGCGCGGCCACCAGGACAATGAGGCTCAGAATCAGGAACATCACATTTCCTTCGATCTGCACCACCTCCAGGAAGCCGCTGTTGATGTCCTGCCAAGGTATCAGGCGGACATTGGCGCCTGCCGCCTTGGCCAAATCGGGCAACATGGCCATGTTGCGGTCCGGATCGGCGAGTATCACCTCGATGCCGCTGACCCCTTCGCCGGTGTTGAAGAAAGCCTGCGCTTCCTCCAGCGGCATAAAGACGAAATTGCTGTCATAGAGCGAGTTGCCGATCTTGAAGGTCCCCGCCACGGTATAGGTCTTGATCCGAGGCGTGATCCCAAAGGGCGTGGCATCGCCCTTGGGGGCGATCAGGGTGATGGGCGAGCCGCGCGTAAGCCCCAATTTTGCGGCAAGCCCCTCGCCGATGATGACGCGGTCTTCGCCGAAGGCTTGGAGCGCCCCCGGCGAAATCGCGCCTGCCATGCTGGGCAAAGCCGCAAGGTCGGGTCCTCGCATGCCGCGCACCGCCACGCCATAATTGGCGTTGTCCCGGCTCGCCATCACTTGGCCGTCGACGATAGGCGCAGCGCGTAACACGCCGGGCACCGCCTGAAGCCGCGCCGTCATGGCGTCGTAATTGACAAGGGGCGCACCCCGTCCCGCGACCGTCACATGACCGTTGAATCCCATGATGTTCTTCATGAATTCCTGACGGAAGCCGCCCATCACGCTCATCACGATGATCAGGGTGGCGACCCCCAGCGCGATGCCGATCAGCGAGATCACTGAAATGAAAGAGACGAAGCCCTCTTTGCGCCGGGCGCGCAGATAGCGCAGCGCGATCATCCATTCGAAAGGGGCGAAGGGTCGGGATTTGCGGGTTGATTCGGGCATGGCAGGGGCAAATTAGGGCCCCGGGCCCTGCCCGTCCATGTATAAGCAGCCGCGCGGTGGCGCTTTTGTCCGTTTTGACGCTTGCACGGGCTTAGCCGCGCCCCTATCGACAAGCCATGGCAGCCCTTGTTCAAGCCAGCGCTTTATCCCGCCTTCGGCGTGCCGAACTGATCATGCTGTTCGGCACCTTGACCATTTTCACGCCTTTCGCCGTCGATATGTATCTGCCGGCGCTGCCCACCATCACGCGGGATTTCCGCGCCCCGATTGCGGCAATCGAACAGTCCCTCGCCTCTTATTTCCTGGGGCTGGCGATCGGTCAGGCGATTGTCGGCCCGCTGTCGGACCGCTTCGGCCGGCGCACGCCGCTGATGCTGGGCATGGCACTTTATGTGCTGGGTTCTATGGCCTGCGCCCTGGCCAAGACGCCCCTGGCGCTGGACGCTGCCCGTTTCGCCCAAGCGACCGGCGGCTGCGCCGGCACGGTGCTGGCGCGGGCCTGTGTGCGTGACATTTTCCCGCCCCATCAAGCCTCGCGCATCTTCGCCCAAATGCTGCTGATCCTGTCGGTCTCCCCGCTGTTTGCGCCCTTGTTCGGGGGCTGGGTGCTTTTGATCGGCAATTGGCGCTGGGTGTTCTGGATTCAGGCGGGGCTGGCGATCCTGGCTTTGCTGGCGGTGGTGACGCGATTGCCGGAAACCCATTCGGGCTCGGACCGCCGCATGCATCCCGTGGCGGTGGCGCGCGATTACTGGGCCATCGCGCGCGACAAGCGTTTCATCGGCTATGTGCTGTCCACCACCCTGGCGAGCTGCGGTCTCTATGTCTATCTGACCGAGTGGTCGCATGTGGTGATCGACTATTACGGCATCGCCCCGCAATATTTCGGCTACACATTTTTGCTGAACGGGTTGGGGCTGATCGTGGCCTCCCAGGTCACCGCCCGCCTTTTGCATCACCGCCCGGCGCCGCGCGTACTGTTCTGGGCGCTGACCGCCCAGACCGCCTCGGCCGCCATGGCGCTGTTGTTCGCCTTGACCGGTTGGGGTGGATTATTCGGTTTGCTGCCCTGGCTGTTCCTTTATTGCGGGTTGCTGGGGGCGGTAAACCCGACCGCCGCGGGCCTGGCGATGATCGGCTTTGGCGAAAGCGCCGGGATGGCCTCGGCCCTGATGGGGATCTTGATCTATGGCAGCGGCACTATCGCCTCGACGGTCATGGGGGCGGTGGGCGCCACCACGCCCGCGCCGATGACCTTTTTGATGCTACTCGCCGTCTGCGGCGCGCTGATGGTCAATTGGCATTATCGCAAATTGCTCGCCCGCGAGCCGGCGCCCGCCGATCTGCCGTTTTAACTTGGCAGCAGTTTGCGCTAAACACATTTGGTTCGAATGGGGAATCTTCATGCAGCGCGCGTTGAGTCTGGCCCGAAACCGTTTCGCCGATTGGTACCAGGCGGTGGTGCGCGAGGCCGATATGGCCGAGACCAGCCCGGTGCGCGGCGCCATGGTGATCAAGCCCTGGGGCTATGGCGTCTGGGAGCAGATCCAGGCCGGGCTGGACCGCCGCATCAAGGCCACCGGCCATGAGAATTGCTATTTCCCCCTGTTCATTCCGCTCTCCTTCATCGCCAAGGAAGCCGAACATGTCGAAGGCTTCGCCAAGGAAATGGCGGTGGTCACCCACCACCGCTTGAAGATGATCGACGGAAAATTGCAGCCCGATCCCGAGGCCAAGCTGGAAGAGCCTTTGGTGGTGCGGCCCACTTCGGAAACCATCATCGGCGACGCCTTCTCCCGCTGGATCCGCAGCCACCGCGACCTGCCACTGTTGATCAATCAATGGGCCAATGTGGTGCGCTGGGAAATGCGGCCGCGACTGTTCCTGCGCACCACCGAATTTCTCTGGCAGGAAGGCCATACCGCCCATGCCGGCGAAGCCGAAGCGGTGGAAGAAACCAGAAAAATGCTGGAAGTCTATCGCGCTTTCTCCGAAGACGTGCTGGCCATGCCGGTGATCGCCGGCGAAAAACCGGAGACTGAGCGCTTCCCCGGCGCCGTGAACACGTATTCCATCGAAGCAATGATGCAGGATGGCAAGGCGCTGCAGGCCGGCACCAGCCATTTTCTGGGCACCCATTTTGCGGAAGCGCAGAACATCAAATTCCAGGACGAAAGCGGCGGATTGGAATTCTGCCACACCACCAGTTGGGGCGTTTCCACCCGCCTAATCGGTGGGGTGATCATGACCCATGGCGACGACGACGGATTGCGGCTGCCGCCGGCCATTGCTCCGCGCCAGGTGGTGGTGGTGCCGATGTTGCGCGACAAACCCGAAGACGAGGCCGTGCTCAAATATTGCGAAGTGCTGGTCGCGGCATTGGCCAAACTGACCATCTTCGACCAGCCTTTGCGCGTGTTGCTGGATACCAAGAAAATCAAATCGGCGGAAAAGCGCTGGAATTGGGTGCGGCGCGGCGCCCCCATCATCGTCGAAGTCGGGCCGCGCGATGCGAGCGCCAACATGGTCACCTATATGCGCCGCGACGACCTGCGCGACGGCGACAAAGTCAAATCCATCGCCAAGCCGCGGGTGGATTTCCTGGAAGGCGTGCAGCAATTGCTGGCGGAAATCCAGCAAGGACTTTATGCCGAGGCCAAGGCGCGGCTGGATGGCAACATCAAGACCGATGTGACGGATTGGGCGGGCGTGGAAAATTATTACGCCGGCAGCGACGAAGAGTTCAAAGGTTGGCTGCGCGTGTCCTGGTCCAAGCCGACCGGGGCCGCACTGGAAGCGGTGGAAGCGAAACTGAAGGCGCTGAAACTCACCATCCGCAACGCGCCGCTGGATCAGCCGTCGAGTTTCGGTGCCTGCGTCTTCACCGGCGCGGCGGGAACTGAAGAGATTTTGATCGCGCGGGCTTATTAGGTTCGGCCCGCGATCAGGAACCATCGCCTTGCTGCCTCGTTAATTACAGCACGCAAAAAAAGCTGTCGGATGCGACAGGCTGTAATGAAAGGTGACACATGAAAAGGTTTCATACTGCGCTTGGACTGAGTTCGTTTATCGCGATTGCATGCGCCACCACCATGGTGCCCACGGTCTCTAGCGCCCAAACGGCCTCAGAAACCTATGTCGCCTGCAATCAGTACAGTGAATGCTGGCGGGTGCATCGGATATACGCCTATGGGGCAAACGAGCCGATCACCTATTACAGGTCCGACTGGTACGATACCCATCGCAGCGATGCGAAAATCCACTGGGTTCCCGATCCCAGCGATGACCGCGGCTATTACGACCGGGCGGGCACTTGGCATCCCGATCCCGCCGCGCGCGTCGTGGCCAGCGGAGCGGTTGGCGCCGGCCTGGGCGCGGCAATCGGCTGTCTGGTAACCCTTCCGGTTGGGTGTGCGCCTGGTGCCGCGGTTGGTGCGGCCGTGGGTGGCGGAACTGGCGCCGTCGCCGGTGCAGCCTCGACGCGCAACTAGCTTTTCGACTTCGGGTCCTCGACGCCCGCAACCGGGTCCCTGGCCTGGTTAGCGGGCGGGAGGCTTGGAACTCTCGCAAGCCCCGGACGGATTGAGCAGCGAATCAAGCTTGCTGCCATCGACCTGAACGTAGCCGGGCTCCCGGCGGCGGCCGGATTTCAGTGGTACAGCCAGATTGCCCGGCACGGGCACGGGCCTCGCTTCCAGGTCTGCTGGGGCGACCGGATGGCCGCCGCTGTCGGTCCCCGCCACATAATCGGCGCCGTCGCTTTGGGGGCGGCAGGGGCCTGCCGGACCGCCATCGAGGATAGGATTGGGAGGTGCCGGGCCCGCTATCCCTGCGGACTGGGCCGGAAAGGTACAGAACAGCGCCCCCGCAAGGAGAAGGATGCCAAAGGGCAACAGTTTGAAATTTCCTTGCATATGGTGCATTGCAACAAACCGAATATGTCGTGACGCCTCTGTGAAATTGCAGTATCAACCCAACCCAATAAGAAATGGCCAACGCCATCTCAAAGAGTCGTTAGAGCGGCCAAGTTCGGGGAAGAAAACGACAACGCCATCAAGGCGGGCAAAGGCCGGAGCATTCCCTCCGGCCTTTTTGTTTTGGCCCGCCATCTGGGGTGCTGCGCAGCGAAACGGTGCGGTAGTACCCATCCGATTCCATGAAAAAACCAATAGAATTGGGCAGAGTCCGCGCTTTTTGCGTTGAACCCGACTTTCCTTGTTGCAAGCTGGAGGGTGTGACCGCCCAAAAGCGCGGACGGAGTGAAGCACCCATGTCATCGCGCCGCAATTTCCTGCTGAGCTCGCTCGCGGCCGCTACTTCGTGCGTTTCCAATAGGGTTTTGGCGCAAGAATCCGAAAAAGCGGCTACGTCATTGCGGATATTGATCTTGGGCGGCACGGGCACAACGGGCCGCTATTACGTGCGGGCTGCTTTGGGTCGAGGTCACCACGTCGCCGTCTTTAGTCGAGGCAAGACCCATGCGGACTTGCCGGACAGTGTCGAGTTGCTCGTTGGCGACAGGAATAACGACCTGGACTCCATAAAAAACAGGGACTGGGATGCCGTCATCGACGTGGCGACCTATGGACCGGGATGGGTGCGCAGCCTGGGACAGGCCCTGGGAGGGCGCGTGAGACACTACACCTTCATTTCCACCATCTCGGTGTACGACAATCCCGCGAGGAACGCCCAAACCAGCGAGGACAGTCCCGTCCTCGCCTATCATGGCGCCGCCGATCCTTATGCGATCACCCAGGAAGGTGACGATTACGGGGCGGCAAAGGTCTTGTGTGAACGGGAAGCCGAAAAACAGTTTGCAGGGCGCGCATTGATCCTGCGGCCAGGTTATATCGGCGGCCCCGACGATACACATGGCATTCTTACCTATTGGGCCGAGCGTGCGCAGAAGGGCGGCGAAATATTGGCCGGGGGCGATCGGGCCACGCCGGTTCAGTATATCGATGTGCGCGATCTCGGCGACTGGACGATCCGCCTGGCAGAAAAGCGCGCCACCGGGACCTATAACGCCATAGGGCCGCAAATCGATCAGGCGCTGATGATAGAGGCCGCGCGGCGCAACGCGCGGGAGACATCAAGCGTCACATGGGTGCCGATGCAATGGCTTGGCGCCCGAAAGGACAAGGCGCTTTGGGGCACGCTTTTGTTCTGGGAGATCAACAAGGGTTCTCTCACCCGCATCAGCAACCGCAAGGCCGTTGCCCAGGGGCTGACAGTCCGATCTCTGGACGTCACATTGGCGGATACGTTGGCCTGGCACAGGCAGAAGCCAGGCCAGAACGATCTGGTAACCGGCTTCCGCAAAAGAGACGATGGACCCGGCTTTGCGGAGGTTCATACCCCCTGGTCCGAATATCTCGATCACGAGCGTGACACGATTGCGGCCTGGAATGCCGCCAGACCGCAAAAGGGTTGAGCGGCATCACGTCAGCGACGCGCCCGATCGGCCGCGCCCCTCTCGCCGTCAAAGCTCCAGCCAGCCAAAACCGATGGCCACGTAGAAGCCGACCCATAGCACCACCGCGATCCCCGTCGCGATCAGGGCTTTGCGCCCCAGCATGGGATTGAGCGGGGCGCCGCTTTCGGGGTCGCGCTCGGCGCCAAGCCCGATGGGCAGCAGACAGAACAGGCAGAGAAACCACAGCACCGCATAGGCGCTGAACAACACGACATAATGCAGGAAGTGCGGCATCAGATTTCCACCGTGAGCGGCGACCGGCAGAGCCGGTCAAATCGATCCGTCGCCAGCGACAGCGTCGTGCGACGATCGATTTGAGCCGCGATCGCGCGAAGCGTAAGCGGAGGGCGGCGAAGACAGGCCGTCATATCTCTATTACGCTCACGCGACAAACCGGCTTCTTACCCCAACTATCCGCAGCGGCTCTACGGGCAGCGCGGCGGACCGCTTCGGCCAAGCCGTCGCTATCGCCGCGCTTTTGCGTAGCAATCATCCCTTCGACGGCATCGCGCACGGCCTCATGCACGGGCGCCGGAATGCCTTCCATCAGGATGGCCGGTTCGGCCGCGACGCGGCCCTTGCCATCCAGCACCAAAGTGATGGCGATCAGCCCGGCATGGCCCAGCGCGCGGCGAGATTTGGCCAGGCCCTCGCCTTCCGCCACCAGGACGAAGCCGTCGCGATGAATGCGGCCCGACGGCACTTCGTCGATCAGATCGGGCTCGCCCGGCGCCAGCCGCCACAATTGCCCATTGGCCGGCACCAAGGCATGGGGCACCTGCAGCGATTTGGCCAGCCGCGCATGTTCGGTCAGATGGCGCAGCTCACCATGCACCGGAATGGCGATAGCGGGCCGCGTCCAGCGATACATCTGTTCCAGCTCGTCGCGGCAGGGATGGCCCGAAACATGGACGAAATGATCCTGTTCGGTCAGCACTTCCACCCCGAGGCCCGCCAATTTGTTCTGCAGCTCGAAGATCGGCAATTCGTTGCCCGGAATGATGCGGGAGGAAAAAATCACCGCATCGCCCTTGGTCAGATGCACAAAAGGATGATTGTCGGAAGCGATGCGGGCCAAAGCGGCGCGCGGCTCGCCCTGGCTGCCGGTGCACAGATACAGCACTTTGCGCGGCGGCAATTCGGCGGCCTCAACTTCGTCGAAGGTGGCAGGAAAGTCTTTGAGATAGCCGGTCTCGCGCGCCGCCGCCACGATCTTGTGCATCGAGCGGCCCACCAGGGCGATGTGGCGGCCATGGGCCTTGGCGGCCCGGGCGACGCTGTCCAGCCGTGCCACATTGGAGGCAAAGGCGGTGACCGCGACGCGGCCCTTCAACGTGCCGATCACGTCGACCAGGCTGTCGCGCACCCGGGCTTCGGATCCCGAATGGCCGGGGGTCAGCGCATTGGTGGAATCGCAGACCGTGGCCAGCACGCCTTCATCCCCCAGCTTTTGAATCGCCGAAGCGTCGGTCACTTCGCCCAGCAGCGGATCGGGATCCAGCTTCCAGTCGCCGGTATGGGCGATCACCCCCAATGGGGTGCGGATCGCCAGCAGATTGGGCTCCAGGATCGAATGGGTGATGGAGATGAAATCCAGGGTGAACGGCCCCAGGACAAGATTCCCCCCCACCGCGACGCGTTTCACCTTCACCTTGCCCTGCAGGCCTTCCTCTTCCAGCTTGCCTTCGATCAGCGAAGCCGTGAACGGCGTGGCATAAACGGGGCATTTGAGCATGGGCCAGAGCAGCGCGATGGCGCCGATATGGTCCTCATGGGCATGGGTGGCGATGATGCCCAGCACCTGGCCGCGTTGCTCGGTGAGATAGCGGATATCCGGCATGATGACATCGACGCCCGGGGTCGAAGCCTCGCGCCCGAACAAGACGCCGCAATCGACGATGATCCAGCGCCGGTCATGGCGCGGCCCAAAGCCATAGGCGTTGAAATTCATCCCGATCTCGCCCGAGCCGCCCAGCGGCAGGAAGACCAATTCGTCCTTTTGCGGCATCAGCGCTTCTGATTACGGGCGTGGATCAGCATCAACCCGCGCATGGTGAGATCGGGATCGATATGCTGGATGGCCGGAATATCGGGGCGGAACAGATGCGCGAGGCCCCCCGTCGCCACCACCGTCATGGGCTTGGCGTATTCGGCTTTGATGCGGGCGATCAGCCCGTCGATCAGCCCGACATAGCCCCAATAGACCCCCGATTGCATCGAGGGCACGGTGTCGCGCCCGATCACTTTGTGGGCGCGGTGGATGGCGACGCGGGGAAGCAAGGCGGCGGCCTGGTGCAGCGCCTCGATCGACAGATTGGCGCCCGGCGCGATGACGCTGCCGTCGAAATCGCCGTTCTCGGCCACGATGTCGAAATTGGTGGCGGTGCCGAAATCGACCACGATGACGGCGCCGGGATAACGCTCATGCGCCGCCACCGTGTTGCAGAGCCGGTCGGCGCCCACGGCTTGCGGCCGGTCGACATTGGCCTTGATGCCCAGGTCGATGGTTGGGTCGCCCACGATCAAGGGCTCGCAATTCAAATAAGAGCGGCACAGGGCGCGCAGGTCGAACAATACCGCCGGCACCACCGTGGCGATGATCGCCGCGTCGAGATCGCCGAAGGAGAGTTTCTCCAGCATCAGCAACTGACTGAGCCAGACGGCATATTCATCGGCGGTGCGTGCCACCTGGGTCACCGCCCGCCATTGCTTGCGCATCTCCTTGCCGTCGTAAATGGCGAAGACGATGTTGGTATTGCCTGCGTCGATGGCGAGCAGCATCAGAAGAAGACCTCGCCGGCAGTAATCGTCTGCAACCTGTCTTCCTGCCTCAGTAGGAGTGCCCCGTTGTCATCAATCCCCTCGAACAACCCCGTACGCTCCTCATTGGTGAGCCGGGCGCGAATAGGCGCCCCCAACCCCGCAGCGCCGACGAGCCAATGCTCCTTGAGCGCTACAAACCCGCCGACACGCCAGCGTTCATACCACGGTACGAAGGCGGCAGCGAGGAAGGCCAGGGCCTGCTCGGGACTCGGCGGTTCCGCATAGTTGCTGATTGCCGTGGCGGGAAATTCCGTATCTGTCGGAAAATGCGCAAGATTCACACCAATTCCAATCGCCAGCGCCGAACCGCTTCTTTCCAGCAGTATCCCTGCCACTTTGCGCCGCTCCAGCAAAACATCGTTTGGCCATTTGAGGGCGCAGCTGGTACGCGGTGCAAACCGGTGGACCATGGCCGACACTGCCAGGGCCGCGACGAAGCTGAGCTGCGGCCAATCGGCCGGTGCGCGGGCCGGCGTAAGCAGCAGCGTGGTCATTAGATTGCCCCGCGGAGAAACCCAGGCGCGGCCACGCCGGCCACGCCCCGCCGTCTGGCTTTGCGCAATGATCCAAAGGGGACCCGTCTCGCCGGCCTCACCCCGGCGGATGGCCTCCGCATTGGTGGAATCGATCTCGTCGTAACGGACAAGACCGAAGCCCGGCAGGGTCAAGGCAGCAGCGCTTTGGCCGCGGCGTCCGCGGCTGTCAGAACCGGCGAAGCGGCGAAGATGAAGAGCAATGCCACGGCGCCGGAGATCACCAAGATTGCGCGCGAACCCAGCGCGATATCGCCATCGAAGGCGGGCGCCGGTTCGTCGAAATAGATCAGCTTGACCAGACGCAGATAGTAAACCAGGCCGATGGCGCTGGCCAAAACGCCCAGCACCGCCGGCCAGATCAGCCCGGCCTGGATGGCGGCGAGGAAGACATAGAATTTGGCGAAGAAGCCGGCCAAAGGCGGCAGGCCGGCCAGGCTGAGAAACAGCATGGCGAAAATCAGCGCCAGCTTGGGGCTGGTGCGCCCCAGCCCGGCAAGATCGGCAATGTCTTCCACCGGCTTGCCGCCGCGCCGCATCGCCTGGATGGCGGCAAAGACCCCCAGATTGGTGAAGACGTAGATGGCCAGATAAATCAGCACGCCCCGCGCGCCCAGGGCCGTGCCGGCGGCCAGCCCCAGCAAGGCATAGCCCATATGGCCGATGGAGCTATAGGCCATCAGGCGCTTTATATTCTTCTGCCCCAACGCCGCCACCGACCCCAGCGCCATCGACAGCACCGAAATGAAGATGATGATCTGGCGCCATTGCGACAGCGCATCGGGAAAGGGCGTGAGGATGGCGCGCAGGAACAGGCAAAGCGCGGCCACTTTGGCGGCGGTGGCGAAATAGGCGGTGATCGGCGTCGGCGCGCCTTCATAGACATCGGGCGTCCACATGTGGAACGGCACGGCCGAGACCTTGAACGCCAGCCCCGCAATCAGGAAAACGATGCCGAAAATCAGCCCGATGCCGATGCCGATGCCGCCATGGCTGGCCGCGGCGACACCGGCGAAGGAAACGGTGCCGGTGAAGCCATAGATCAGCGAAATGCCATACAGCATCATGCCGGAAGACAGCGCGCCGAGGACGAAATATTTCAGGCCCGCCTCGCTGGAACGCAGATGGTCGCGGTTGAAGGCGGCCAGCACATAAAGCGCCAGGCTTTGCAGCTCCAGCCCCATATAAAGCGACAGGAAGCTGGAGGCCGACACCATCAGCAGCATGCCCAGGGTGGCCAGCAACATCAGAACGGGCAATTCAAAGCGCGACATCGCGGAGCCGGCGAAAAACTCATCCGCCAGCAGGATCGACAGCGCCGTCCCGATCAGGATCAGGATCTTGGCGAAGCGGGAAAATCCGTCGGAGACGAAAGCGCCATGAAAGGCGCTGGCCTGGGCCGGCACCAGTATGACCACCGCCACGCCGGCCACCGCCAGTAGGGCGATCGCGGCCCAGGAAACCACCGGGGTGGTTTTTTCTCCGCCGAGGGCGCCCACCAGCAGCAGCGCCATGGCGCCCAGCGCCAGCATCAGTTCGGGAAGCAGGACCATAAGGTCGGCTTGCAGATTCACCGGCCCACTCCATTGTTGATGGCGACTTTGTGGGACGTGTGTTCCAGCGCCTGCGCCGTCTTGGTGTCCGAGACCAGCTTGGCCACGGCCGGCGTGGTCACGTCCAGCACCGGCTTGGGATAGACGCCCAAGGCGATGGTGATCACCACCAGCGGCGCCAGGATGGCGATTTCGCGGGGGGTGAGGTCCTCGATGGTCTGCAGCGCCGGCTTGACCAAGGCGCCGAAGATGATGCGGCGATAGAGGAACAAGGCATAGGCCGCCGACAGGATCACCCCGGTGGCGGCGAAGATCGCGATCCAGCTGTTGTGGATGAAGGCGCCCAGCATGGTGAGGAATTCGCCGACAAAGCCGCTGGTGCCCGGCAATCCGACATTGGCCAGGGTGAAGACCATGAAGCAGGCGGCATAGACCGGCATGCGATTGACCAGCCCGCCATAAGCGGCGATCTCGCGGGTGTGCATGCGGTCATAGACCACGCCGACGCAAAGGAACAAGGCGCCGGACACCACGCCATGGCTCAGCATCTGGAAAATACCGCCTTCGACGCCCTGATGGGTGATGGTGAAAATGCCCATGGTGACGAAACCCATATGGGCGACCGAGGAATACGCGATCAGCTTTTTCATATCCTCCTGGGCCAGGGCGACCAGCGAGGTGTAGATGATGGCGACGATCGAGAGCGTGAACACCAGCGGCGCGAACATCTCGGTGGCCGAGGGGAACATCGGCAGCGAAAACCGCAGGAAGCCATAACCGCCCATCTTGAGCAGGATGCCGGCCAGGATCACAGAACCGGCGGTCGGCGCTTCGACATGGGCATCGGGCAGCCAGGTATGGACCGGCCACATCGGCATCTTGACCGCGAAGCTGGCAAAGAAGGCCAGCCATAGCCAGGTCTGCATCGCGGCGGGGAAATGCACGCCGTTCAGCAACGCCACGATGTCGGTGGTGCCGGCATACCAATACATGCTCATGATCGCGAGCAGCATCAGCACCGAACCGACAAAGGTGTAGAGGAAGAATTTGAAGCTGGCATAGACCCGCCGCTTGCCGCCCCAGATGCCGATGATCAAGAACATCGGAATCAAGCCGCCCTCGAACAACACATAGAACAGCACCAGGTCCAGGGCGCAGAACACCCCGATCATCATGGTTTCCAAAACCAGGAAGGCGATCATGTATTCGGCGACGCGGGTCTGCACCGACTCCCAGCTCGCGGCGATGCAGAACGGCATCAGGCCCGCGGTGAGGACCACGAACAGCATGGAAATGCCGTCCACGCCCATGTGATAGGAAATCCCGCCGCCCAGCCAGTCGAGCTTCTCGACCAGTTGGAAACCGGGATTGGCCGGATTGAACGCCGCCCATACCATCAGCGACAGCGCGAAGGTGGCGATGGTGGTGCCCAGCGCGATCCAGCGTGCATTGTTGGGTTGGGGCAGCAACAAAATGGCCGCCGCGCCAAGCAGCGGCACGAATGTCACCAGGCTGAGAAGCGGCAAACTCATAGCCCTCCTCCCATCCGGATCATGAACCAGGTGGCTAGCGCCACCACACCCAGCAGCATCGCCAAGGCGTAATGATAGACGTAACCGGATTGGATCTTCACGGCGCCGCGCGCCGCATCCAGCACTCGGGCGGAAATCCCGTCCGGGCCTAGCCCGTCGATCACCGTGCCGTCGCCGCGCTTCCACAGGAAGCGGCCGATCCAGAAGGCCGGACGCACAAAGAGGAAATCATACAGCTCGTCGAAATACCATTTGTTGTAGAGGAAGAGATAAAGCAGCCCACGCCGCGCCGCCAATTTGCGCGGCTCTTCGGGGTGCAGGATGTAATAATAAAAGGCGATGGCGAAGCCCAGAATGGTGAACACCAGCGGTCCCAGCTCGACCCAAAGCGGCGGCTCCCCCTCGCCTGTCTTGGGCACGAACAGCGAAGCCCGCCAGAATTCCGGCGCGCCCTCGCCGATGAAGAAGTGATGGAACGCCATGCCGGCGAATATCGCGCCGGCGGCCAACACCGCCAGCGGCACCAGCATCACCAGCGGCGACTCGTGAACCTCATCCAGCTTCGGCGCGTGATGCTCGTCATGGCCATGGTCATCGTGCCCAGCCATGGGCTCGTCATGGGCATGGGCGCCCGAATGGGACAGGTGCTGATGGTCCAGACCGCGATAGCGGCCATGGAAGGTCATCAGGAACTGGCGCCAGGAATAAAAACTGGTCATGCCCGCCGCCACCAGCAACAGAGTGAAGGCATAGGTGCCGATGCCGGTATGGGCGGCATAGGTGCTGTTGATGATGGCGTCCTTGGAATAAAAGCCGGCAAAGCCGATGCCGATGATCGGAAGGCCCACCCCGGTCAGCGCCAGGTTGCCGATCAGCATCATCGCCCAGGTGAAGGGAATGGCTTTGGCCAATCCACCCATTTTGCGCATGTCCTGTTCGTGATGCATGGAATGGATCACCGCGCCGGCGCTGAGGAACAACAGCGCCTTGAAAAAGGCATGGGTGAAGAGATGGAACATCGCGGCGCTGTACATCGACACGCCCGCGGCGGCGAACATATAGCCGAGCTGCGAGCAGGTTGAATAAGCGATCACCCGCTTGATGTCGTTCTGGAACAGGCCCACCGAGGCGGCGAAGAAGGCCGTGGTGGCGCCAATGAAAGTGACGAACTCCAGCGCCACGGGCGAAAGCTGGAACATGGGCGAGCAGCGGCAGACCAGGAAGACGCCAGCCGTCACCATGGTGGCCGCGTGGATCAGGGCCGAGACCGGGGTGGGGCCTTCCATCGCGTCCGGCAGCCATGTGTGCAGGCCCAGCTGGGCCGACTTGCCCATCGCGCCCACGAACAGCAGCAGACAGCAGGTCGACAGCGCGTCGGCCTGGGTGCCAAGGAAAGTGAAATGCATGCCCACCTTCGATGCCGCCGCGGCGAAGACCGGGTCGAACTGGACGGAATCGAAGATGAAATAGACGGCGAAGATTCCCAGCGAGAAGCCGAAATCGCCGACGCGATTGACCACGAAGGCCTTGATCGCCGCCTTGTTCGGGGCGGGCTTGTCGTACCAGAAGCCGATCAGCAGGTAG
>JAICHV010000051.1 GCA_025924715.1 Alphaproteobacteria bacterium | reverse complement strand
TGAGCACCGCAAAGGGATCTATTCCTGCGCCGGCTGCGCCTTGCCCAATTTTTCCTCCGACACGAACTTCGAGAGCGGCACGGGCTGGCCCAGCTGTTGGAAGCCGCTGGACAATGCGGTCCAGACCTCGGACGACACCACGTTGGGCATGGACCGCACGGAAGTGCATTGCCGGCGCTGCGGCGGGCATTTGGGCCATGTCTTCGACGACGGTCCCAAGCCCACGGGGCTTCGCTATTGCATGAACGGCGTGGCGCTGAGTTTCAAGCCGGCATAAGCCCTCCCCCAAGTGTCGCGCGCGGGCGCGCGACACGTGCCCCCACCCACAGGGGAGGGAGGGGAAAGGTTACTTGATCACGCTGGGCGCGGTGCCGGAATCACTGGCCGGCGCCGGCGGCGGATTTTTCGCCTTCTGCTTGGACAGATCGACCAGCGCGTTGTTGGCGTCGGCGAAGCCTTTCAGCGACAGGCCCAGATCGTAGTTGCGCGAGGCGTCGGATATCTGAACCAGGGCGCTGGACGCGGTGCCGATATTCTGCAGCGTGTTCTTGTCGATCGGCAATTCGGCATAGCAGCCGTTGCGGTCGCATTGATGGTAGGGAAGCTTGGGCGAGGTGAAACTGTTGGTCTTGAGGATCAACCCGTTCGAGATCGACACCCCCAGCGGCACCTGCATGACCACGAAATTCTGGTCGCGCGCGGGAATATAGAAAAAGGAAATGGTCAGAAGCCGCTGACCGCTCTTCTTGTCCGCAACACCCTGCGTCATCTCGCAGGGATTGGGGCTGGCGACGGTGGTGCATTGGATCGTCCAGTCGCCGATCTGCTTGGTATAGGCGGCGCCCGGAGCGCTCGCTTGGGCATTGGCCTGGGCATCGGCAGCCTTGGCCGGCGCGGCGCCCACAGCGGGGGCAGCCATGGCGGGCGCAAACACGGCGAGAGCCGACAGGGCGGCGAGGGCGCTGACGCCCAGACGAGAGAGATTCATCACAACATTCTCCAGAACCAGGACGAGCGCTTGGCTTCATTGCTGCGATAGGCGCGCTCGGCCTCCGCAAAGCCCTTCAAGCTCAGCGGAATGCCCAGCGGCTTGCCATCGGGCCCGGCGAAAACCAGTTTGCCCTCTTTGCCGGCGTCCAAGGACGCCTGCAGTTTGTCGTCGATCATGAATTCGGCGACGCAGCCCGCCGCGGTGCAGGTGCGATAAGGCGTGGTCTTGGGCGCATCGGTGCCGAAGGAGATACCCATGCCCGGCTCCAGCAACACGCCCAGCGGCAGGGTAACGCCCAGCGCCGGCTTGCCCTTGTCGCGCAGATAGGCAATGCGCGCGACTTCGTTGCGGGTCTTGCCGTCCAGGATGTCCTGAACGATCTCGCAATTGGCGTCCTTGGCGGTGGCGGCGGGACAGGCGGTGCGCCAGTCCTGGAAAGTGGTGATGGTCTCGGTGTTCGTGCCGTAGCGGGTGACGCCATGCACGGTCCAGCCGATCGCCAGCCCGACAACCAGGGCGGCGCCGCCCACAACAAGACGCTCGATCATAGGGGTCATTGTCGAAATTCGCTTTTGAGTCTGGGCTCGGGAAGGCCGCCCGCTGGCGGCCCCAGCCGGAACCGGGCGCAGGAGTTAGCAGATCATTTCGTCAAAGGAAACTGTTTGACGCCTCTTTTTCGGGCGGCTTTATCGGGTTTGGTGAACGGCCAAGTCCATGATCCGTCATGAAAAACCGGTAACGGGGCTCAGCGGCGCGCCAGCAGCACCGGATTGGCCTGGTAATATTGGGGCCAAACCGCCTTGAAGGCGGCAATTTTGGGCAGGTCGTTGAAGACGATATAGGGATAGTTGGGGTTGCGGACCAGGAAGTCCTGGTGCTCGTCCTCGGCCGGATAAAAGCCTTTCAGAGGCTCGACCTTGGTGACGATCGGGGCGGCAAAGACATGCGCCGCCTGGAGCTGGGCGATATAGGCCTGAGCGGTCTTTTGCTGCTGAGGCGTGGCGGCGAAAATCTCCGAACGGTACGACGTGCCGGTGTCCGGCCCCTGGGCGTTGAGCTGGGTCGGATCATGCGCCACCGAGAAATAGATCTGCAGCAGCCTGCCGAACGAGACCTGTTTGGGGTCGAAGGTGATCTGCACGGATTCGGCATGGCCGGTGGTCTCGGTGGTGACGTCCTCATAATGGGCGGTCGATTTCAGCCCGCCGGAATAGCCCGCCACCACCTTGGTGACGCCTTTGACATGCTCGAACAAACCTTGCTGGCCCCAGAAACATCCCCCTGCCAGCACCGCGGTTTCGCTGGCAGCGGAATTGGCCGGATCGAGAGCCGGTGCGGGTATGCGCTTGTCCAGATCCGAGGCCAAGGCGGGAAGTGCCAGGGCGATCAGGGCGGCGGCGGCGAAGAGGGCTGCGGGTTTCATCTTGGTCTCCTTGACCTTTCATTCGCACGGGCCGGCGTTCGGTTACCCGAACCGGGCAGCGGCCTCTGAAATCGCATCATAAACCAAATCCAGCTCGGCTGCGGTAATGCAATAAGGCGGCAGGACATAAATCACATTGCCCAGCGGCCGCAGCAAAAGCCCGCGGGTGGCGAAAAACCGGGTCAGTTCCGGCCCCAGGGACGCCAGATAGCCGGGATCGGCGGTTTTCAGTTCCAGCGCCGTCACCGTGCCCAGGCGCCGCAGTGCCGAAAACCGCCGGTCGTCGGCAAAACGTGTCAGGCGCTGCGCCTGCAGCGCTGCCAGATCCGCAATCCTTTGGCGCACCGGCTCGTCCCGCCACACCGCCAGATTGGCATTGGCGGCGGCGCAGGCGATCGGATTGGCGGTGAAGGAGCTGGAATGGAAAAACGTGTAGCGGCGGTCGGTGGAATAATGCGCCTGGAAGATCTCTGGCCGGCACAGAGTCGCGGCCAAGGGCAGCGCACCGCCGGTGAGACCTTTGGCCAGGCAAAGGATGTCGGGCGTGATGCCGGCCTGCTCGCAAGCAAAGAGGCTGCCGGTGCGGCCGAACCCGGTCAGCACTTCGTCGGCGATCAGCAGCGTGCCATGGCGGGCGCAGATTTGCGCCATCTGGGCGAGAATCTCGGGGGCATAGGTCAGCATGCCGCCGGCGCCCAGGAGCAGCGGCTCGACGATCAGGGCGGCGGCGTCTTTCGCGTGAGCCTCCAGCGCCGCCAGGGTGGCGGCTTCCTGGCCGGGATAGGGAAAGGGCAGCCGGGCCACATCGAACAGCAGAGGCGCATAGGCGGCGTTGAAAACTCCGCGCGCGCCGGCCGACATCGCCGCGATGGTGTCGCCATGATAGGCGTGCTCCAGGGCGATGACGCGGCTGCGGTCTTTGCCCTGATTACGCCAATAGCCCAGCGCCATTTTCAGCGCCACTTCGACACTGGTCGAACCGCTGTCGGAATAGAAGACATGCGCGAGGCCCTGCGGCGCGATTCCGATCAGGCCGCGGGCAAGATCTTCGGCCGGCTGATGGGTGTAACCGGCGAAGATCACCTGATCGAGGGCATCGGTTTGGGCCTTGATGGCGGCGACGATGGCAGGGTGGCGATGGCCATGGGTGATCACCCACCAGGACGAGATTGCGTCCAGGATACGGGTGCCGTCGGCGGTCTCTAACCACGCCCCCTCCCCCCGCGCGATCAAAGGCGGCGGGCCAGACAAGGCGTGCTGGGTGAAAGGATGCCAGATGGGCGAACTCACCGGAAATCTCCGAGGGCGAATCCGGCATCGAAGGCGGTACGCAAATTTTCGGGCGTGAGCGGCGCCACCGGCGCCAGGCGTCCCAGGCGTTTGGCCTGTCCCAGCCGGCAGATGGTGGTTTCGCTGTCTTCATTGGCCTCACCCACAAAGGCGATGCCGAGCAGCGGAATATTGCGGGCGCGGATGGCTTCCAGGGACAGCAGGCTGTGATTGATGGTGCCGAGCGTGGTGCGGGCGCAAAGGATCAGCGGGGCATTCCAGCGAGCGAACACATCCGCATAGAGCGTCTGGCTATTGAGCGGCACCAAGAGCCCGCCCGCGCCTTCCACCACCAGGGTTTCGTTTTGTTTGGGCAGAGTCAGCGCGCCGGGATCGATGGTGACGCCTTGCGCCGCCGCCGCAAGGTGCGGTGACGCGGCAAGTTTCAAACGCCAGGCTTCGGGCAGCACCGGCCGTCCTGACAATCGCGCCACGGTTTGGCTGTCGGTTTCGAATTCATCCCGCTCGGGCAGCCCCGCCTGCACCGGCTTCCAATAGACCGCACCCAGGGCGGCGGTCAGCGCCGCCGCGAAGACGGTCTTGCCGATGCCGGTATCGGTGCCGCTGACGATAAATGCGTTGGTCGTCACGCGGCTATCTTTTCCCGCTCGGCGGCGAGATCGGCGAACAAGGCGTCCAGCGCCGCGATATCGGCATGCAGCGTCAGGGACAAACGCAGCCGCGCAGTGCCTTCGGGTACGGTGGGCGGGCGAATGGCGCGGATGTCATAGAATTTGGCCTGCATCGCTGCCGCCAATGCGGTGGCGCCGCGGTCGGGACCAATGATGATCGGCTGGATTTGCGAACCCGTGGGCTCCAGTCCCAGCCGGCTTCGCATCAACATGCCGGCATGGCCGACAAGCTGCATCAATTGCGCACGCTCGGCGTCGGCACCGGCGGCGAGCCCCAGCGCGGCGCGCACGGTTGCAGCCATCAGCGGCGACGGCGCGGTGGAGTAAATAAAACTGCGGCCGCGATTGACCATGAAATCGCGCATTTCGCGGGGCAGGGTCACCAGCGCGCCCATGACGCCCAGCGCCTTGCCGCAAGTGTGCAGGCTTATGACGTTCGGTGCGCCTTCCAGCGCCGCCGCCAGGCCGCGCCCCTGCGGGCCATAGACGCCCGTCGCATGGGCTTCGTCCAGCAGCAGCATGGCCTCATGCCGGGCGGCCAGTGCCGCCAGATCATCCAGCGGGGCGCGGTCGCCGTCCATGCTGTAAAGCGTCTCGGCCGCGATCCATATGCGCCCGCGTCCGCCCCCCCGGCGCCAGCTTTGAATCGCGTCCTCGATCGCGCTTACGTCATTGTGCGGGGTCTGAACCGCGGCGACGCGTGCGGGATCGAGCCCATCGCGAAAACTGGCATGGATCAGCGCATCATGGATGATAAGGTCCTCACGTCTCGGCAAGGTCGCGGCGATGGCGGCATTGGCGGCGAAGCCGGTGGGGAAATACAGAGCCGATTCCGCGCCGAAAAAATCCGCCGCTTCCACCTCCAACGCCTCATGTTCGGGATGATTGCCGCGCAGCAGGCGCGAGCCCCCGGCACCCACAGGAACGCCCCGCGCCAGGGCCTGCGCCACCGCCTCGCGCAAGGCCCGGCTTTCGGCCAGGCCGAGGAAATCGTTGGAGGTGAAATCGATGCCGCGGCTCAGCGTGAGAGCCCGCAAGCGGCCCATGGCCGCCAGCGATTCCAGCACGTCCCGATGCGCAGTCCCCATCCGCCCATCCATTCCACAAGGCCCCGAAAAGGACAAGATTTGAACCAAATGGGGTCGGGGCCGTTGTTCCCCTCAACGATAATAAGGGCCATTCCCATGCTGCGACTCATTCTTTTGATTATTTTGATCTTGGCCGTTCTGGGCTCGGTGCCGATGTGGCCCTATAGCGCCGGCTGGGGTTACGGGCCCAGCGGTGCGCTTGGGCTTATCCTTCTCATTCTCTTGATTCTGATTTTGATGAAACGCGTCTGAGTGCAAGACCGGCAGGGCTGCGGCGACTGCATTGGTGCCAAGCCGGAACCTTTTGAACGGTTGCGGTTTAAGCGCTAGGTCCATGCTCCACCTTCTGCTGAAACATTATGTGCGAAAAGGGACACTCACCGTCCATTATCCGGGCGGGGTGACGCGGGTTTATGGCCGCGATGCGCCGCATGTCACCATGCGGATCACCGACCGGCCGGCGCTATGGGCGATCAGCCTCGACCCCGATCTCAAGCTCGGCGAGATGTATATGGATGGCCGGCTGGTCATCGAACAGGGCGATATCCGGCAATTGCTGGGGCTCTTGATGAGCAACATCGCTCGTGCCGGTGGCGCCACGGGAGGCCATTACGGCCTCCGGCAATTGCGCTGGGCCTTGCGCGCCTTCACCCAATTCAACCCGGTCACCCGCGCCCGCGCCCATGTCGCCCATCATTATGATCTGTCGCGGCGCCTCTATGACCTCTTCCTGGATACCAGCCGGCAATATTCCTGCGCCTATTTCACCCGTGACGATGCCAGCCTGGAAGAAGCGCAGGCGGCGAAGAAAGCCCATATCGCGGCCAAGCTGAAGCTCGACCGGCCGGGCTTGAAAGTGCTGGACATCGGCTGCGGCTGGGGCGGCCTGGCGATGGACCTGGCCCGCATCCATCACGCCGACGTCACCGGCATCACGCTTTCTACCGAACAGATCGCGCTGGCGCAGGAATTGAGCCGCCAGAACGGGCTCGCCGGTCAATGCCGTTTTGCCCTCACCGATTATCGTCAGCAGCAAGGCAGTTTCGACCGCATCGTTTCGGTCGGCATGTTCGAACATGTCGGGGCACGCTATTACGACGACTATTTCACCAAGGCCCGGCAATTGCTGACCGAAGACGGCGTCATGCTGCTCCACACCATCGGGCGCAGCGATGGGCCCGGCGCCACCAATGCCTGGATCACCAAATATATTTTCCCCGGCGGCTATGCGCCGGCCTTGAGCGAAGTGGTGGCGGCGATCGAGCGCAACGGGCTTTTGGTCACCGATATCGAGGTGCTGCGGCTGCATTATGCCAAAACCCTGGCCGAGTGGCAGAAACGTTTTCAGGCCAACCGCGCCGAGATCGCCGCGCTTTATGACGAGCGCTTTTGCCGGATGTGGGAATTCTATCTGGCCGGGGCCGAGATGTCGTTCCGCTATGAGGACGAAGTGGTCTTCCAGATCCAGATCGCCAGGCGGATCGACGCCCTGCCCATCACCCGCAATTACATGATGGAAAACGAGATCGCGGCGGCACGGCCCGGTGTACGGGTCGCCGCATAAGTTTGTTGGGCGGCGGCAGGGAACCTGCTAAATAGCCGCTTTCAGGATGCTCCCATGATCCATCTTCGTCTTTTACTGATTGCCCCGCTGCTCATCGTGCTGGCCGGCTGCTCCGGCAGCCAGCGCAACCAGCTTGCCGCTTGCGACAGCGAGGCAGCCGCCCAATTCCCCAAGCCGGTGGCCGGCCAGCCGCTCAAGGCGATTCAATCCTGTATGGACAAGGCCGGTTATCGCTTCATCGGATGGAATGACGGGGTGGTGTGCGACATGGCTTCGCTGATCCGCGGCGAATCGAACCAAGGCGCATCGATCTGCTTCGAACCCAAGAACTGGCTGAAGCTGAAGCTGTATCGGCTGGAAGTGCCCGCACGTTCCCAGGCCGCGCCGACCCAGGGTTAAGCGGCGTTCACGCCGATGAATTTGTCGAAAGCGGCGAGGAAATCGCCTAAGAATTTTCGGGTGCCGTCATTGTTGAGCTTGCCGTCGGCGCCGAACAGCTTGTCGGCATGGCCGATATAGGCTTCGGGCTGCTGCAGGGGCGCCATATTCAAAAACACGAGCGATTGGCGCAGATGATGATTGGCGCCGAAGCCGCCGATCGCGCCGGGCGAGGCGGAGACCACTGCGGCCGGCTTGCCGTTCCAGGCATTGGCGCCATAGGGGCGCGAGGCGATGTCGATGGCATTTTTCAAGGCGGCCGGCACGGACCGGTTGTGTTCGGGGGTAACGAACAGCACCGCCTCGGCCCGTTTGATGCGCTGGCGCAGCGCCGTCCAGGGGGCGAGCGGGGCATCGTCCAGATCGGGATTGTAGAGCGGCAAATCGATGATCGGGACTTCCTCCAGCTTCAATGAAGATGGGGCGATCTCCATAATGGCATGGGCCAGCTTGCGGTTGAGCGAGTCCTTGCGCAGGCTGCCGATCAAAACCGCCACATCGCGTGCCATGCCAGCCTCCAGAAAAATCCGGTTACGGGAACGGCGGTAACAGGGGCGAAGTTCCCTGGCAACGGGGCGGCCTCTTGGCCCCCGGGAACTTTTGGTCGTTTGGGGCGTTGCACCGCGTTGGGTCTGGGGAACTTGCCGGGGTGTCGCGGCACTGTGTTCATATTGGCGTGGGAGCGGGGGCAGCCATGGTCGCCTGGGCAGCGCCGGCTTGCGCCCAGCAGTTGGCCCAGGCCGACCTGAACCGGCTATCTATCGAACAACTGGCCAATGTCGAAATCACCACCGTTTCCAAGCAGGCCCAGCCGCTGAGTGAGGCCGCCGCCCCGGTCTATGTGATCGGGCGGGACGACATCGCGCATTCCGGCGCCAATAGCCTGCCCGAAATGCTGCGCCTGGCCCCCAATCTGGAGGTCATGCAGACCAGCCCCTATGCCTGGCAGATCACCTCGCGGGGGCTTAACGGCAATAGCCAGGCGCAGAACTTTCCCAACAAGCTGCTGGTGCTGATCGACGGCCGCAGCGTCTATTCCCCCCTCTATTCGGGCGTCTATTGGGACATGCAGGATGTGCTGCCCGAGGATATCGAGCGCATCGAGGTGGTGAGCGGACCGGGCGGCACGCTATGGGGCGCCAATGCCGTGAATGGCGTGATCAATATCGTCACCCGCGGAGCCGGGCAGACCCAGGGCGGCTTCGCCAGCCTGGGCGCGGGCAATCTAAGCGCCAGCGCGGCCCTGCAATATGGCGGCAGCCTGGATGACGATCTGTCCTACCGCGTCTACGCCAAGACCTTCTATGACCGCGCCTTCGACAAGCATAGCGGCGGCGATGCCCATGACGGCTGGGGCAAGCCGCAAGCCGGCTTCCGGCTGGATTGGACCCCCGGCACCGACAGCCTGACGCTCTCGGGCGACCTGTTCCGGGGCGTGGAAGGCCAGGCCGCCACCACCAACCAAACCATCTCGGGCGGCAATCTCACTGCCCATTGGAGCCATCCGCTGGAAAACGGCGCGATGCTGCAAGTCCAGGCTTATTACGACAGCGCCAGCCGCAATTCGCCGGGCAATGGCGGCTTCACCCTCCACACTTACGACCTGGAGGTGCAGCATGAATTCGCCGTCGCGGAATGGAATTCGCTTGTTTGGGGCGGCGGCGACCGCGTTGCGCAATACCGCATCATCCCACGCGTGGCGGCGGAGAGCTCGCTGCTATGGGAGCCGGCGGCGCGCAGCCTCAATATCGCCAATCTGTTCCTCGAGGACCATGTTCGGCTGGGTAACCGGGTCGAGTTCACTGCCGGGTTGAAGCTGGAGGATGATCCCTATTCCGGCATCACACCGATGCCGAGCGCGCGAATTTCCTGGAACGTGGACGCCAATACGCTGATCTGGGCTGCCACTTCGCATGCGGCCCGCTCACCCACACCCTTCGATGTCGATGTGGTCGAGCAGCTTGGCGCACTGCGTTACCTCACCGGCAATACGCAATTTGAGCCCGAAATGGTCACCGCCTATGAACTGGGCTATCGCGGCCAGCTCTCGCGGGATTTTTCCGTATCGCTGTCGCTCTTCGATGACGTCTATGACGATCTGCGCAGCATCGAGACCACGCCCGCCACTTTCATCCCCCTTTATTGGGGCAACAAGCTCAAAGGTTCGGTCTATGGCCTGGAAGCATGGGCAAACTGGCAGATCGCCGATTGGTGGCGGCTGGCGGCGGGAGTCAATCAAAGCCATGAGGATTTCCGCTTCGACCCCGGCGCCAGCAAATTGCTGGGCACGGCGCAACTGGGCGATGACCCCCATCACCAAGCCTGGCTGCGCTCCACCTTCACACTGACGGACGACGTGACGATCGACACCGATTTGCGCGATGTCGGAGCGCTGCCCGATCCCAAAGTGCCCGAATATGTCGAACTCAATGCCCGGCTGGGCTGGCGGATTTCGCCCCTGGTGGAGATTTCCCTGTCCGGCAGCAATCTTCTGCATGCCAGGCATCTGGAATTCGTCACCGGCGGCGAAGACCTGATCCCACGCAGCTTCTTCCTCGAAACGCGGTGGCGGTTCTGATGCGCGGCCGCTGGGCTCGGCGGATGGCTGCCTGCTGCGCGGCGCTCCTGCTGGCAGGCCCAGCCCATGCGCAGCCCAATCTGGAATATGCGGTCAAGGCAGCCTATCTGGCCAAATTCGTGCCTTTCATCGAGTGGCCCGATACGGTCTTCGCCTCGCCGCGCGCGCCGGTCAATCTGTGCATTTTGGGCCATGATCCTTTCGGCATGGCGCTGGACCATGCCGCCGCCGCCAATACCGGCGAAGGCCGGCCGCTGGCGGTGCGCCGCCTGACCTCGCCCGATCTCGCCGGCGCCTGCCAGATTCTTTATCTGGGCGACGAAGCGGCGGCCGCCAGCCTGCCGGCCGGGCTCAAGGACCGACCGATCGTGACGGTCACGGACTCCGGCCGCGGCGACGGCATGATCCGCTTTGTCGTCGAGGCCAATCATGTGCGCTTCGACATCGACGACGATGCTGCCGCACGCAGCGGCGTCAAGATCAGTTCCAAACTGCTGAACCTGGCACGCCAGGTGCGGCGGCGGAGCGGCCCATGAAAAACCTGATCCGTGCACCGGGGCGCAATTGGCCCATCCTGGCGGCATTGCTGGCGGCCGTGTTGCTGGTGGCGATGGGCGTGATGATGGCGCGCTATGAGGACCGGCTCTATACCGATCAGCAGGAGCGCGATGTCGGCGAACAGGCCCAGATCCTGGCGGCCAGCGTCACCGCCGCCATCCAGTTCGACGATGCCGGCGCGGCCCAGGAATATGTCAATGCGCTGAAGGTCAATCCGCAGTTGCAGGCGGCCGGCGTTTACGGCCAGGGCGGCAAGGTGCTGGCCGGTTTCGTGCGGCCAGGCAGTGCGCCCCTGCCCGTGAGTTCGCCGGCACTGGGTGTCACCGCCATCGGCCAGACCATGAGCGTGACCGTTCCGGTGACCCAGAACGGCGTGACCATGGGCACGGTGATGCTGCGAGCGGTCAGTGAGGCGCTGCAGCGGCGCATTACCCGTTATGCCGGTCTGGTGCTGCTGGTGACCATGGGGGCGCTGGTGATCGCGGTGCTGAGTTTTTCGCAGGCCGCGCTGATCACCCGCGCCCGTCAACTCTCGCAAGTCAATGTCCGCCTGCAGGTCGAGATGCAGGAGCGGCAAAAGACCGAAGATGCCTTGCGCCAAAGCCAGAAGATGGAGGCGATCGGCCAATTGTCCGGCGGTATCGCCCATGACTTCAACAATCTGATCATGATCGTGAAGGGCAATCTGAGGCTGCTGCGGCGAAGGTTGGGCACAGCGGGCGAGACCAGCGCGCATTATATTGATCAGGCCGACGAGGCACTGGACCGGGCCGCCAGCCTGACCCAGCGCGTGCTGGCTTTTTCGCGCCGCCAGCCTCTATCGCCCCGCCCGGTGCAGCTCAGCGAGCTGGTCGGCGGAATCGGGGATTTGCTGCGCCATTCGGTGGGCGAAAAAGTCACGATCCATACCAAGCTGGAAGCGCAATGGTGGACGCTTTGCGATATGAACCAGATGGAAAATGTGATCCTGAATCTGGCGATCAATGCCCGGGACGCCATGCCGGAGGGCGGCAGCCTTACCATCACCACCCGGGACGTCACCCTGACCCAGCCGCCGCCCGAGGTTGCCGATTTCGTTCCGGGGCCTTATGTCGAACTGTCATTCCGCGATACGGGCGAAGGCATGAGCGAAGCGGTGCGGTTGCGGGCCTTGGATCCGTTCTTCACCACCAAGCCGCTGGGCAAAGGCACGGGCCTGGGGCTTTCGATGACCTTCGGTTTTGTACGGCAGTCGAACGGCTATCTGGCGCTTCGCAGCGCGCCCGGCTCGGGCACCTTGGTCACCATTTATATGCCGCGGCACGCAGGAGAAGCAGTATGAGTCAGGTTCTGGTGGCCGAAGATGAAGCGATGCTGCGGATCATCGCGGTGGAGACGCTGGAAGATAGCGGCTTCACCGTCTTTCCCGCCGGCGACGGCGAAGAGGCCCTGGCCATCCTGAAGGAAAATCCCGGCATCCAGGTTCTGGTCTCCGACATCAAGATGCCGCGGATGGACGGTTATGCCCTGGCCGAGGCCGGCCTTGCGCTTCGGCCCGAGCTCAAGATCGTGCTGATGACCGGCTATGCCCAGGACCCGCCGCCATCCTTGCTCAAGGCGCGCGAGATCAAGACCCTGCACAAGCCTTTCGACCTGGAACGGTTGAGCGAAATGGTCGGGCAAATGCTGGCGCGGCCTTAAGCTTTGTCGCGGGCGCCGGCGCGCCATTCATTGAGCACCAGACACAAAGTGAAGAAATCGAACAGCGCAAAACCCAGCAGCCAATTCGACCAGCGCTGGCTGAGATGCCATCCCATATAGGCAACGAAGCCGGCCAGAATTATCGAGGCCAAGGGGAAAACCCAGCGGCCGCCGCCGCGCAGCAGCGACAACGCCACGCCCAGCTTCAAGGCGCCGTGCACCAGCAGATAGAAAACCAGAAAGCCCACTTCAACATTGATCAGACTGGAAGCGCCATGGCGCACCGCCTGCATCATGCGCCCGTCGGGCTGGTCGTCGAATTCGGGCGCGGTCAAGTTGAGCACGAACAGATAAAAACGCTCCGATCCCGCCAGCCAGATCAAAAACCCGAGCAAAAGCTCGACGCCGCCGTCAAAACCTTTGATGCCGATGGTCGTCAGGTAAGCCAGATGGGCGATGGACTTGGGACTTGCTTTGGGCATTGCCATCCTTCGCCGGTACTTACGGCAGCATCCGGCGCATGGTGTCGTCGCCGCGAACCTGATGGTAGAGCGCGCCCGCGACATGCAAGCCGATCAGACCCAGGGAAAGGAACGCCAGACTGTTATGGAGGTCGACGAAATTGGAGATCTGGCGCCGCCGCACCGCGATGGGCATGTCGTGCAGGAAGCCGATATGAGGCCAGGCGAAAAGATGGAAATAGACGGTGGTGATACCGCGCGGCGAGACCGAAACCAGGGCCCAGCCCGCCAGCGGCGTGGCGATGAGCAGGACATAGAACAGAATATGGGTGACGCGCGCCAGCGAGGAAAACGGGCCCCGGAGCGGCGGGGCGGCATGGGTCAGCCGCCATCCCAGCCGCAGCACGCTCAATACCAGCACGGTCAGGCCAATAGATTTGTGCAGCGGCGGCAGCGCGCTGACGCCGCTCTCCGCCGCCGCGGAATTGGCGAATGTCAGGCCGAGCGCGATATTGGCCAGCACCAGGGCGGCTATCACCCAATGCAGAAAAATCGCGACTTGGCCGTAGCGGACGGGGTCAGTGCTGGACAGCGACGATCCCCCAGGGCCGGCCGCCGGTCTTGATCACCGCCACTTGCTTGAGGCTGGCGGCGTCGACCACCGAAACGTCATCGGAGGTGCCGTTTGCCGTGTAGACGAACTTCCCGTCCGGGCTGACCGCGACGCCCCAGGGACGTTTGCCGACTTTGACCGTGCCGGCGACGCGATAGGACGTGGCATCGACCGCGATCAAGCTGCCGCCGCGGCCGGTGGTGACGAAGACGCGCTTGCTGTCGGGCGACACCGCGACCCCCATGGGCAACAGCGGATCGCCCACCAGCCGCACCGTGGTCAGCAGGGTCTGGTGCTGGGCGTCGATCATGGTGAGGGTCTTGCCGATTTCGGCGGTGACATAGGCGCGTTTGCCGTCGGGCGAGAAGGCCACGCTGCGGGGCCGTCCGCCCACCGGCACCCATTTGACGATCTTGTCGGTGCCGGCATCGACGATATAGACCTTGCTGCCGTCTTCCGAGGTGGCATAGACGAACTTGCCGTCCGGCGACACCGCGACGCCTTCGGGTTCGCCCGGGATCGGCAATCCGCCGATTTTCTTGCCGGATTTCGCATCCAGGATTTCCAGCCCTTCGGTGATTTCGCTGCCGGTGAATATTTTGCCGTTGGGCGCAACCGCGATCTGTTCGGGATTGGAAACGCCGCGATAGGTGGCCACCAATTTGTTGCTGGCGATATCGACCACGGCAATGCCGTCGGCCGATTTGTCCGGCGGCGGCAGCTTGTCTTCATCGACGCCGGGACCGGCGACGGGGTAGCCGCTCAAGGTGACATAGAGCCTGCCATTCGCGGCGCGGATGCCGCGCGGCCTTTTGCCGACCTTGATCGTGGCGGTGATCTTCTTGCTGGCGGGATCGATCACACTGACGGTGCCGGCGATCTCATTGGTGACATAGACGCTGGTCGCCGCCATCGCGCGCCCGCCCGCGGCAGCCAGCAAGCCCAGCACCAGCCCGGCGCGAATCATGGACCGTTTCATCTTTGATCTTCCTTCCCTTCGAACTGTTTTCGATCGAAATAGCGCCGCGCCGTCACCAGGCATTGGCGGGCAAATTCCTTATAGCCCAGTTCGCGCTGGCGCGTCAGATGGGCAATTTCCAGGCTACAGGGAATTTGCGGCAAATGGCGCACAATCTGCGCCACCGGGATGACGCCCTCGCCCAGGAAAAGCCGCTCCGTTCGCGCCGTTTTGATCAAGTCCTCGCGGCTTGGCGAATGGATGGCGGCCGCATCGCATAGCTGGGCGTAGTGGAAAAAGCGCGGCGGAATCGCATCAAGCTGGTCCAAAGTCGACGGCGTGCGGCCGAAATGCAGGGTGTCGATCAGGATGCCGGCATTGGCGGCACTGCTTTCGCGCACCAGGCGCCAGGCCGCTTGCAAATCGACGACATCGGAAAACGGCATGAATTCCATATCGATGGTCAAACCATACGGCATGGCCAACTCGCACAAATGCGCGAACTGATCGGCAATGCGGGCCGCCTCGCCGAACGCGCAGACGACGACATGGCGGGCGCCCAGTTCGGCGGCGTTTTCGAGCGCGGCACGATAATCCTCTACCTCGCGGTCGTTCGAGATCCGCGCCACCTCGATGTCCAGCAGGGTTAACCCCGTATCCGCCAGCGCCGCCTTGGTCTGGCGCGCCATCGCCTTGTCGCTCGCCAGCGGATAAGCGGGCTCGCCCGGCAGTCCAAGAGGAATGGTGCGAAAGCTCACATGATCATAGCCCGTCTCGGCGGCGATGATCGTCGCCTCGGCCGGCGTGCAACCCAGAACCGTCAGATGGGCCAAGGAAAAGCGCGGCATCATGGGTTCCGTCCGGGGCTTTGCACGATATCGAGCCGCGGGGGCCATGGTCTGTCAAGGAAAACAGCCATTTCGCCGGCCGGCAGCCGGTCCGAAAGCGTGCGAAGCCTTCCGTTCACGGCCAATGTATGCAATGATATATACAACAAAATATACTTACGGGGACGAAGCCAGCCGACGGGAATTCTGCTAGGCAGTTTCGCATCCGCAAAAACCAGGACTGATCATGACGGTGATGATGGACCCTGCGGCCGAGGCCGCGCCGCTGACCCTGAAATCGCGGGTGGTGGGAACACTGCGCGCCGCGATTCTGTCGGGCCGCTATATGCCCGGTGACCGCCTCAACGAGGCCAAGCTGGCCCATGAATTCAATATCAGCCGCATTCCGATCCGCGAGGCGCTGATCCAGCTCCAGGAATCCGGGCTGGTGATGATCCATGAAGGCCGCGGGCTTTGCGTCACCAAGCTCAGCGAGGAAGACATCCAGCGCATCAATTCGGTGCGCCTGGTGATGGAGACCGAGGCGATCTGGCTGGCGCGCCGGAACATGACGCCGCAGATCGCCGCGCAGCTCGAAGACGTGCTGGCGCGGATGGAAGCGGCTCATGACTTGCTGGTCGAAGTGGCGCCGCTGGACATCGAATTCCACCGCCTGATCTGGGCGGCGAGCGGCAATCCTTATCTGGCCCGCACCCTGGACTCGCTGGTGGCGCAGCTTTTCGCCCACAAGACCCTTGAGCACCAAGTCTTCGCCAAGACCGCGCCGCAAAAAGCGCGGGAGGAATTCCGCGTCTGGCGGGTGGCGCATCACCGCGAATTGTTCGACGTGTTGATGGGCAAGACCCAGGCCGATCCGGAAGATGCGGTGCTCAAGCATCTGCGCGCCGGCTTTGACGATCCGGATCGCTTTTCCAGCCTGCCGATCCGCAGCCATCCTCAGACGGCCTGAATTGAAGCGCCTTATACTCTGGGCACCAAAGGCTCCGCCTCGACCTCCAGCCGCTTGATGTCGCCAAGGGCGAAGATATACAGCGCAGCGCCAATCAGCGGCAGCACCCCGACATAGATCAGCGAGTAGAAATAGGACCCGGTGAACTGCAGGATCACGCCCAGGATGAAGGGCGTCAGGATGCCGGCGAAATTGGTGATCATGTTGAAGAAGCCGCCGGCCAGCCCGATCATCTGTTTGGGGGCAAGATCGGCCAGCACCGTCCAGCCCAGATTGGTCATGCCCTGGCCGAAAAAGGCCAGCGACATGATCGCGATCATCACCGTATCGCGGCCCTCGGGCACGAAATTGGCCAGGATCAGGGTCGAAGCCAGGATCAGTCCCACCGTCACCGGCAGCTTGCGGGCAAGATTGACCGAGCCGCCGCGCCGCAGGATGGCATCCGCCGCATAACCGCCCACCAAGCCGCCCGCCGCCGCCGCCAGATAGGGAAAGGACAGGAAGATACCCGCCTTGATCCAGGGCATGTGGCGCTGGGTGGCGAGATAATTGACGAAATCCAGCAGAAAGAAATTGAGCACGGTGTTGCCGGCGAATTGGGCGATCGAGATGATCAGGATCGGCTTCAGCCGCGCCACTTTGAGCATGTTGGACCAGGACAGCGGCGTCTGGGGAAGCCTGGTATTGGCAAAGCCGCCGCCGGCGGCAATGTAATCGCGCTCGGCCTGGTTGGCGAGCTTGCTTTCCGAGGGCTCGCGGTAGCCGATATACCAGATCACCCCGAACACCACCCCGATGGCGCCGGCCACGATGAACAAGCCGCGCCAGGTATATTGCTGGGCGATCCAGAACAGCGGCACGCTGAAAAAGGCCAGGCCCGCCGACATGCCGATGGCATAGATGCTGTTGGCGCGGGCGCGCTCATCCTGGGGAAACCAGGAATTGAGCACACGGCTATTGGCGGGAAAGCAGGGCGCCTCGCAAACACCCAGGGCGACGCGCAGGCCCAGAAACGGGGCGACAGCGCTGACCAGGCCCTGAAACATGGTGACCAGCGACCAGCTCACCAGCGAGACGAAATAGGTCAGCCGGGTCCCGAAACGGTCAAGCAGCGCGCCGCTGGGAATTTGGATCAGGGCATAGCTCCAGCCAAAGGCAGAGCCCAAGGTGCCGGCAATGATCGCCGACATTCCAAGGTCCTTCACGAACAAAGGGCGGGCAATGTTGAAGACCGTGCGATCCAGATAGTTGATCAGGGTGGCGCAGAACACCAGCGCCAGGATCGGAAACCAGCGCGCATTGCTGCGCCGTGCCGCGGCATGTGTCTCGACGGCCATGATCTCTCCCGTTGTTATCAGGGCGCCGGCGTAGGCGCCTTATGGCTTAATCGTTGCCCAGGCGCAGGAAATCCGCAATGTCCCAATAGCCGGTGCGGGGCATCGGCACATCGCCGCGGGTGCGTACTTCCAACAAATAGGGGCCGGTGGCGGCAAGCGCCTTTTTCAATCCGGCTGCCAGATCGTCCGGCTCGATCACCAATCCGCTCTCGATGCCGAAGGCTTTGGCCAGCAGCATGAAATCGGGATTATAGGGCTTGCCGTCGGGCGTGGTGAATTCGGTGCCATAGGTGTTGTTGAAATAGGTCGCGCCCACCGTGCGGATGGTGGAAAAGCAGAAATTGTTGAACAGGATCCAGAGCACGGGGACGTTCAACTCCACCGCCGTGGTCAGGGCGCCGACCACCGAAAGCAAGCCGCCATCGCCCACCATGCCGATCACCTTGCGATCGGGCGCGCCGATCTTGGCGCCGATCGCGGCGGCGGGCGCGAAACCCATGGTCGCCATGCCGCCCGAAGTGATGAAGGAGTTGGGCCGCGAGACACGCAATTGCTGACCGGCCCCGTTCTTGTTCCAACCCACATCGGTGACGTAGATCGCGTCCTGCGGCGCGGCCTTGACGATCTCGGCCAAGAGCCGCGCGGGATGGATGGGCTTGCCGTTCTCGGCCTGGGTCTTGCCCACTTCGACGTCCCAATCGGCTTTGCGCTGCGCGATCAGTTTGGCGCGTTCGGGGTCGGGCTTGGGACCCGTCTTGCGCAAGCCCTCGGTGATCGCGGCCAAGGTCAGTTTGGCGTCGCCGACAATGCCGATCTCGGCCGGGTAGCTCTTGCCGATTTCCTGGGGCTGGATATCGATCTGGATCAGGCGCGAGGGCGGGATCGCGAACGTGAATTCCGGCCGCCAGGAACTGCAATCGGCTTCGCCGAATGCGGTGCCCACCGCCAGGATGACATCGGCTTCGCGGCAAGTGTCGTTGGCGGCGCGGCTGCCCCAGATTCCGGTGCAGCCCACCGACAAGGCATGGGTTTCGGGAAACTGGCCCTTGGCGGTCAGAGTGGTGGCGACGGGGATTCCCATCAATTCCGCCAGCGCCTTCAATTCCTCCTGCGCGCCCGATAGCGCCACGCCGTTGCCGGCAAAGATCACCGCCCGGCGCGCGCCCGCCAGCGCCTTGACCGCGGCGGCGATGCCGGCGGGATTGCCCAGCGGCTGTTCATAGCTGGGGCGGGTGAATTGGAGATTGGGCAGATCCGCGTTCACTTTCTGCGCGAAGACATCCATCGGCACATCGATAAAGACCACGCCGGGCCGCCCCGTTTGCGCCAGGCGCAGGGCGCTGGGGATCACATCGGGAAGGAATTTGGCGTCGTCGACGCGCCACACCCGCTTGCTGAAGGGCTTGTAGATATCGCCTTGCGAAGCATCGGCGTGGAAACGGATGGCTTGATGGGCCTCGCGCGCATGGTGGTAGGACGGCGTATTGCCGGCGAACACCACCATCGGCGTGGAGTCGGCCGCCGCCGAGATCACGCCGGTGACCGCATTGGTCATGCCCGGCGACAGATGCACATTGAGCACCGCCAGCTTGCGGGTGACGCGGTAATAGGCGTCGGCGGCATGGGCCGCCTGCTGTTCATGGCGGAAGGAAATATATTCGATGCCATGCCGCTGGCAGGCGTCGATCAATCCGTAATTGGTATGGCCGCATTGGCCGAACACTTTGGTGACGCCTTCCTGCTTGAGGCAGGCGGCGATGTACATGGCACCGTTCAGGCGGGCCTGGGTATTTTCCGCATCCGTCTGGTCCGGGGCTTCACGATCCGGCATATCGATACTCCTGTGAATCCCAGGCCCTTGTTGCGCCTCGCTTGTTTTTTCGCCGGGGCAAATGCTCGGCGATGTTGAGAGGCGTTTTGGCCGTTAAGGCCTATAGAAAGGATCATGTATAGAGCCCCCGAACTCTGCGCAAGCATCGGAAAATGCTCAGAGAATTTTATTATTCGTATACGCCAAGGTATACCGATAAACCGTGCCAGGGACGCCTGGGGCGCGTTCCCGCGACGCGGTTTTTCGCAAGCGCCGGGGCCGCGCGGAACGGTCTGTCACAGCACAGAACAAGGGTATGCGAACCGATCCCGCGCGGGCGCGGTTACGACCGGCGGCATCGCCCCGCTTAGGCGCGGGTAGCGCGCTCCCATAGATCCAGGAGCGCGCGGGCGCTCTCCAGGAACGGTTTGTCGATCATCTGGCCATCGACCAGATAGGCACCCATGCCTTGCGCCTCGGCGACTGCGGCAGCCTCGACAATCTTGCGGGCTCGCGCCGCTTCGCTCTCGGTCGGCATGAAGGCCTGGTTGGCGGCCTCGATCTGGCTGGGATGGATACAGCTTTTGCCCGCGAAGCCTTGGGCGCGGGCGCGGGCGCATTCGCGGATGAAATATTCGTTATCCTTGACCCCGGCGAAGGCACCGTCATAGGCGGCAATATGGGCTTCCGCGGCCGCCAGGCGCACCGCCATGCGAATATGCGACAAGGCGCCCTCGTCCCGCCGGTCGATGCCATAAGGCTCGAGCAGGTCGGCATAGCCGATCTGAAGCCCCATGACCCGCGGATCGGCCGCCGCCAATTCGGCGGCGCGACGCAGCGCCGCGGGGGTTTCGATATTGACCAGGATACGGATGGCGCCCGGAGCGGCTTCGTGCTTTTCGATCAATTCCACCAAGGCTTTGACGTCGGCGGGGGACCCTGCCATCGGCAGATTGATGATGGCGGCGCCGCACCCCGCGACCACGCTTGCCACATCGGCGGCGAACCAGGGGGTGCCCACCGCATTGACCCTGACGACCACGGTTTTACCGCCGGAATCGCGCTTTCGCAGATGCTCGGTCAAAAGGGCGCGCGCCTCGTCCTTGCGGGCCGGCGCCACCGCGTCTTCCAGGTCGAAAGACAGGCTGTCGGCGGCACTGGCCTCAGCCTTGGCAAAGAGTTCCGGCCGCGAGGCCGGTACGAAGAGCTTGCTACGCATCATGAAAATCGGCTCCGGCCTGGGGCCTTTGGAACGCCTTGATATTGACATAGAATATCGATAGCCGTTATCGCGGATAAAATCGCCCGTTGGAGAGAAAATTGCGCCCTCTGTTCATCCTGACCTTGTCGTCGTTGTTGGCCGCTCCTCTCGCTGCCGGTGCCCAGACCTTGAAGCCCGGACCCGGCGCCGATCTCGTGCAAGGGTCTTGCGGCAATTGCCACGGCATCGACCAGGTGACCTCGCAGCAAAAAGACGAAGCCGGCTGGCGCACCACGGTCAACAATATGGTGAACAACGGCGCCGCCCTGTCCGACCACGATATCGATACGGTGGTGTCGTATTTGGCCGCCAATTACGGCTTCGGCCCGCCGCCCGCGGGGGATGCTGCGGCGGCTAGTGTTGCTGCTCCGGCTGGTGCGACGGCCGCTGCGACTGGCGCGGCTCCGGCGGGCGCCGCCGTGGCCACAGCTCCGGCTGGTGCCGCCGTGGCCACAGCTCCGGCTGGCGCGGCTGCTGCGACCGGTGCTCCCTATGGCGCTGCCGCGCCGGCTGGTGCGGCTGCTGCCCCGGGTGCTGCTCCGGCTGCGGCCAATCCCGCTCAATAAAACGCTGCGCTTCAAGGCAGGGTGAAGGTGATGGTCTCGCCGCCGGCGGCGCCGGCGCGCGCACCTTCCGAGATTCCCACATATTGCTTGCCGTTGCGCCCCAGATAGGTGAACGCGGTTGAGCCGGCATTGGCGGTCAGTTCGGCCGACCACAACAATTTGCCGGTCTTGGGATCGAAGGCGCGGAACATCTTGTCCTGCGTGGCGCCGATGAACAGCACCCCGCCCTTGGTGACGATGGGAGCGCCACCATTTTCGGTGCCGGGATTGGGGATGCCCTTGGCCATCAGATCTTTGCGTTCTCCCAAAGTCTCGCGCCAGATCTTGTTTCCGGTGGCGGCATCGATCGCCATCAACTCGCCCCAAGGCGCCGGCGTGCAAGGATTGCCTTCCTTGTCGACGAAGGAAATCTTGGATTTGCCCATCGACTCGAACATCCCGTCGGTGAGCTGCGGCGTGATCATGGCGATCTGGCCGGCATTCTTGGTGTTGACGAAGATCATATTGAGATTGGGATCGAAGGCGGCGCCGGCATATGTCGCGCCGCCGGTGGTGCCGGGATAGACCAGGGTCGGCACCGTCGAATAGGGCGTCTGCTGGCCGGCGTTGAACACTTTGTCGTAAAGCGCCAGGCAATATTGATGGGCCGCGGGTGTGATGCCGCCCACTTCATCGCGCCTGAGACTGACACGGGCAATGGTGA
>JAICHV010000050.1 GCA_025924715.1 Alphaproteobacteria bacterium | reverse complement strand
TTTGTGGTCGCCCTGCAAGAGCCCTTCCAGGCGCTTGGCGACTTTCAAATCCAGGCGGCGCAGAACCGCGTCAGGCGTTTGCGGCACGGGCATGGCTGTCCAGCACCTTTTCGGGCGGCGTCACCGCCCGCATCACGTCACGCAACAGATCATCAGCGGTGAAGCCTTCCGCCAGCGCCTCATAGGACGGCACCACGCGGTGGCGCAGCACATCGGGCGCCAGGTCCAGCACATCTTCCGGCAGCACATAGTCGCGGCCGCGCAAGAAGGCCAGCGCCCGTCCGGCCTCGATCAATCCGATCGAGGCGCGGGGCGAAGCGCCATATTGAATGAAACGTCCATAGTCGCGCAGGCCGACCTTGTCCGGGCTGCGGGTCGCCGCCACCAGCCGGACCGCATAGGTCACCAGCGAAGGATCGACATAGAGCTTGCGCGAGGCGGCCTGCATCGCCAGCAATTCATCGGCCGTGGTCACCGCCCCGATGGCGATCGCGGCGCCGGTGACGCGCTGGACGATGACGAATTCCTCGTCCTCATTGGGATAGCCGACCAGGACCTTCATCATGAAACGGTCGACCTGGGCCTCGGGCAAGGCATAGGTGCCTTCGGTCTCGATCGGGTTCTGGGTCGCCATCACCACAAAGGGTTTGGGCACAGCATAGCTTTGCCCGGCGATGGTGACTTGGCGTTCCTGCATCACTTCCAACAAGGCGCTCTGCACCTTGGCGGGGGCGCGGTTGATTTCGTCCGCCAGCACCAGATTGGCGAAGACCGGGCCCAGCACCGTGGCGAATTCGCTGGTCTTCTGGTTGAAGATGCGGGTGCCGATCAGATCGGCCGGCACCAAATCGGGGGTGAACTGGATGCGCTTGAAGCTGCCGGACATCGCCTTGGCAAGGGTCGCCACGGTGAGGGTTTTGGCCAGGCCGGGCACGCCTTCGACCAGCAGATGCCCGCCCGCCAGCAGCGCCACCAGCACCCGTTCCAGGAAATTGTCCTGGCCGACCACGATCTTCTTCACTTCATAGAGAAGACGTTCCAGATCCGGATGCGCAGCGTTCATGCGAAAGACTCCCTGGCTTAAAGCGGGTTCATCCCCACGGCTCGCGCCGCATTCTCGATCGGCACGGCAAAGGCCATGCCGGCAAACACATGCTGTCCGGTAGGATTGTAAATCGCGGTGACAATGCCGACCACTTCGCCGTCCCGGTTGACCAGCGGTCCGCCGGAATTGCCCGGATTCACCGCCGCATCGAACTGAATCAGATTGGTCAGCTTGCCGCCGTCTTCCGGCTTGCGGTCGGGATCGTCGAATTCGCGCTTCAGCCCTGCCACCACGCCCGAGGAGACCGAAGGACCGATGCCAAACGGAAAGCCGGTCGCCACCACGACGTCTCCCGGCAACAGGTCGCGGGTCGAAGCCAAGGTGGCGGGTTTGATTTCGTCGGGGGTTTTCTTGGCCTTGATCACCGCCAGGTCGTTCTCGGGCTGGACATTCTGGACCACCGCTTCGGATTTGCTGCCGTCGGCGAAGGTCACCACCCAGCGGTCGGTGGAGCGGATGACATGCAGATTGGTGAGGATGTCGCCTTGTTCGTCAATCACCACGCCGCTGCCGGTGGAATCGGCATGTTCTTCCGGTTTGTCGGTTTGTTTGTCGGTGCTGTCGGGGGTGGTCGGTTTCGTGGCCGGGCTGGTGTCCAGCTTCTTGCCTTTATGCGCCTTGCGATCGGCCTCGGCCTGTTCCTTGGCGATCTGCGCCTTGTGCTCGTCGGAGAGGAAGCCGTCTACCCGCACCACCGAGGGCGCTATCGTGGCCGCCGCGACGGTGGTCTCGGACGGCCCGGGCGGGGTGTTCGACATGGTGTAATGCACCGCATTGTCGATATCCCATTGGGTGAGGGCAGCCGGGGGCGGAAAGGCAAGCCGCCATGCCCCCAAAAGACCCAGGGTCACCAGGACTGCGGCGACGGCCGGAAGGCTGCGATCATGACGGGCGCAAAAGCGCCTGGTCGCCTGCCAGGCCAGGCGTACCCAGCCGGGCTCTTGGTTCTCCCAAACCGGCTCAAGCAGGCCGGACTCCAGGCTCTGCCCGGGGCCCGAAGACCGGCGTCTGGTGGCGCGACTGTAAAGGGCTTTGCGCTTCATGGGGGACCCTGGAAAGACCCTGGCGGAAAAGCTTATGTCAGCTTTTTCAATAAGGCCAGCGGCGCAGGCCTTGTCCGGCAGCGGACTCTGTTATGCTTGAAGGGGAATTTGGCTGCCGGCGCATCTTTGCGGCGGAACTGGGGTAAAGGGATGAAATCGTTAGGCATGGACAAAGGGGCAACGGACCGCAGCCGAAAACGGCCTGGCGGCAAAAATCCCGAACGAACCCGCGCCAATATTATCGACGTCGCCACGGTGGAATTCGCCGAACGCGGCCTTTCGGGCGCGCGGGTGGACCGCATCGCCGAGCGCACCCAGACCTCCAAGCGGATGCTGTATTATTATTTCGGCGACAAGGAAGGCCTGTATCGCGCCGTTTTATTGTCTTACTACGAAAAATTACGGTCGGCGGAAACCGCGCTGGACCTGGCGCATCAATCGCCCATGGCCGCGCTCAAATCGCTGGTCGAATTCACGTTCGATTATCACTTGAAGCACGCCGCCATCATTCGGCTGGTGATGGTGGAGAACATCCACAAAGGCCGTCATGTCGCCAAATTGCCCACGGTGACGCCGATGAATTCCTCGATCCTGGACACCGTCGCCGACATTCTGAGGCGCGGCGAAATGCAAGGCGCGATGCGCAGCGGATTGGATGCTTTCGACCTCTATAGCACCATCGCGGCGCTGTCTTTCTTCAACGTTTCCAACCGCTACACCATCCGCGCCATCTTCCGGCACGACATGGGTGAGGCCAAGGCGGCGGCCGCCCGGCGCGCCGCGGTGTGGGAGCTGGTGCGCCGTTACGTCAGTCCGTGACGAATCCGATCACGGGGCAAAATTCAGTTCCAGCAGCACCCCGTCGGGATCGGTGACGAAGAGCTGTATGACGCCGTCGCGCGGCACCACCGCCTCCCGAAAGGCTTTGCCACGGGCCTTCAAACCGCTGCGGGTGGCTTTCAGATCGACCCCTTCAAAGGCAATGTGATCGAGCGCGCCGGTGTCCGGTCCCCGCACCGCTTCGCCGGCCGGCTTCTGCACCAGATGCACCACGGGTTCATCGCCGGCATAAAGCCAATAGCCTTGGGAGGCGAAAGGCGGGCGCGGGCCCACCACAAGTCCGATCAGCGCGACATAGAAATCCTTGCTGGCCTCGACATCGGCGCACCGGATATTGACGTGCTGCAGGCTCCTGACCGGCATCCAAACCCTATTTGCAGAAGGGCTCCATGCCCATCACCGACTTGATCCCGCCGACGATCATTTTCTGGAATTCTAGAGCGCCGGGGAAGGTGGCATCGTCGGCAGCGAAGTCGCCGGCATCATGCCCCAGCGTCGTCACCCAGACTTTGCCGCCGTCATAATACTGGCACCAGGCGACGGGATGGAAGGCGCCATGGCCGGGCATTTGACCGACCACTGAAGGCAGCCTCGGCCCGCCGCGGCCGCCGCCGCGCCGCCCCGCCGGGGCGCCGTCCGCCGGCGGGGTGGGAGAAGCGGGGGCAGCAGCACCCGCATCGGGCGCGGGCGGGGGGCCCTCGCCAAAACCGCCGCGCCGTGCCTCGGCCGGATTCCAGGATTTTTCATCCACCGTCGCCAGAAAGCGCACATGGGTGGGGAAGGGGATCAGATTGTACCACTCATCCTTGAAGTGCCAACGCTTGGGAAGGCCGCGGGTCGAGACGTCCTGCGAATTCTGCATCACCACATCCCCGCTGCGGAAAGGTCCGTGATTGTAGTAATTCGCGCCCCCCAGCAGGCCTTCATAATAGGGCCAGTTGTAAAGCGTGCCGAAGGCATTGTGGATCGCGACGAAGCCGCCGCCGGCCCGCATATATTGGCGCAGGGCCGTCTTGGCGGAGTCATCCAGATTGTCGCGCGATGTCGAGTAGAAGATCACCGCATTATAGCCGTCTAGGCTGGTCATCACCGACAGATCCTCGGTGTAATCGAGCTGGATGCCGTTGGCCGCCATCAGTTTCTTCATTTCACGCTGCACCACATTGCTGTCATCCAGCGGCGGGTTGAGGCCGGGGCCCAGCGCCTTGCCGTCATCGGCGTGGCGGGGACCTGCGGTGCGGGTGAACAGCAGCACGCGATATTGGGTGGTCGGGGAGCGCGGCCAATCGTGATAGCATTTGGCATCGATCCCGCGGCAGACGCCGTAATCCGCATCGCCCAGATTCTGGTTGATCGGCCCGCCCGGCACCACCTGCGGCGCCGCCGCCGCTGCCGTGGCCAGCATCAAACCGGCCGCTGCCGCACCCTGTATCGCTTTCATTTGCCGTTTCCTTGTTCCCGCCCGCCGGCATCTTATGCGCCGGCGCCGGCATCCTGACAGGAAAAGCGGGGGCTGAGAAGAACAGCACTAACTGGTTAGTTTGCAGCCCCGGCGGGCCCCCAAAAGGGGGCGCAAACCCGGCTTGCCCTGCCTTCGCTTTCGAATATACTAGTTAGTACATTTACATGGACAAGTTCGTACATAGAAACTACCATGCGCCCCTGGCCCAGGCCTAAAACAGGGGTGGGCGCGGATAATCCTCTTCCTTTAGACATGGCGTGAAATCGGCCAAGCCCGGTATGGGGGAGGCAAAAGCCGGGATGGAATGCCCCGCCATCCGGCGATGGGTTTGAGCGGAAAACTGGTGCTTGCGGGAGCGCCGAAGGCAATCGGAAAAAATCGTCATGGCACCACGGCCAATTACGCAAGAGGAAAAACAGACCATCGCAGAGTTGGTGGCGCGGGCCCGCGCCGCGCTGGATGCGATCGCCGGTTACGACCAGGCGCGGGTCGACCGGCTGATCCAGGCGGTGGGCTGGGCCCTCTCCAATGAAGCGACCTTCACCCGGCTTTCCAATATGGGCGTGGATGAAAGCGGGATCGGCGACCGTCAGGGGCGGCCCGGCAAGCGGTTCAAGTTGCACGGCATCCTGCGCGATGCCTTGCGCGCCAAATCCATGGGCATTGTCGAGGAAGACAGTGCCAAGGGGATCGTCAAATACGCCAAGCCGGTGGGCGTGATCGCCAGCCTGGTGCCAGTCACCAATGCCGGTCACACCGAGGTCGGCAACGGCATTTATTCCCTCAAATGCAAGAATGCGATCATCTTCGCGCCCCATCCCGCCTCCAAACAGACCAGCATCGAATGCGTCAGGCTGATGCGCGAGGCGGTGAAGAAGCTGGGCTGCCCCGAGGATGTTTTCCAGGTGATCGAAAAACCTTCCATCCCGATGGCCCAGGAATTGATGGCGCAATGCGACCTTACCATCGCCACCGGCGGCCAGCAGATGGTGCGCGCGGCCTATTCCTCCGGCAAGCCCGCTTATGGGGTGGGAGCCGGCAATGCCACCATGGTGATCGACGAGACCGCCGATATCGACATCGCCGCCCGCAACACCCGCATTTCCAAGACCTCGGACAATGGCTCGGGCTGCTCGGCCGATGGCAATCTCTTGGTCGATGCGCGGATTTACGATCCTTTCCTGGCGGCGCTGCAGAAGGAAGGGGGCTATCTGGTCACGCCGGCCGAAAAGATCCTGCTGCAAAAAGCCATGTGGGACGAGGAAGGCCATCGCACCTCGGCCACCATCGCGCGTCCGGCCAAGACCATCGCTGAGATCGCCGGCTTCACCATCGGCGACGACAAGAGCTTCCTGATCGTTCCGGAAACTCATATCGGCAAGGAGTATCCCTTCTCCTCCGAGAAGCTGTCTCCCGTGCTGTCGATCATCCGCTATGAGGGCGGGTTCGACGAGGCGCTAAAAAAAGTCGAGCAAATCTATAAAGTGGGGGGCCGCGGCCATTCCTGCGGCATCTATTCCCACAATGACGAGCATATTCATCGCCTGGCGCTGGTGGCGCCGGTCAGCCGCATGATGGTGCGTCAGCCCCAGTCCAAGGCCAATGCCGGGGCCTGGGACAATGGCATGCCGATGACTTCATCGATGGGCTGCGGCATCTGGGGCGGCAACATCACCAACGAAAATATCAATGTGAAACACTATATGCAGTTCACCTGGGTCAGCCGTCCGATCCCGATCGACCGGCCTTCCGAGCAGGAGCTGTTCGGCGAGTTCTACAACACGCAAACGCCCTGAGGATCTGCATGAGCACGGACAAGACGCCGGAGGAGATCTTCGCCGAGGCCAAGGCCTGGTGGACCACCGAGATCGTCGATATTCAGCCCGGCAAGATCGCCATGCGCGGTTACGCCATCCAGGATCTGATCGGCCAGATCAGTTTTCCGCAAATGATCTGGCTGATGCTGCGGGGCGAATTGCCCAGCACCGGCCAAGCGAAAATGCTGGAAGCCTGCCTGGTGGCATCGGTCGATCACGGGCCGCATGCGCCCTCCATCGCCATCGCCCGCATCGCCGCCACCACCGGCATCGCGCTCAACAATGTGATGGCCTCGGCAGTCAATGTGCTCGGCGATGTGCATGGCGGCGCCGGACAGCAATGCATGGATTTGATGGAAGAGATTGCGGCGGATCCCCAAAGCCAGAGCGATCTGCCCGGCGTCGTCGACAAGGCACTGGACCGCTTCATCGCGGAGCATGGCAAGATCATTCCGGGCTTCGGTCATCGCTGGCACAAGCTCGACCCGCGCTGCGCCCCGCTGCTGGCGCTGGTGGAAGAGGCGCGTGCCCGGGGCGAGGTTTCGGGCCGCTATGCCGTGATCGGCCGGGAGATTGAGGCTGCGCTGGCGCGGCGCACCGGCAAGACCATTCCGATGAATGTCGACGGCGTCACCGCGGCGGTGTTCTGCGAACTCGGTTTTGCGCCCCCGCTGGGGCGCGGCTTGTTCGTCCTGGCGCGGTCGGTGGGCATTCTGTCCCATGCCTGGGAAGAGATTTCCCAAGGCTCGCGCATGAAAGGGCCGATGCCCAAATCCATTCCCTATACCTATGCCGGCAAAGCGCCGCGCAAGCCCAGGAGTTCGTCATGAAGGAATTGGTTTCGCGCCAATTGGTGCGCTATCTGGAACAGCGCGGTGTCACCCATATCTTCGGATTATGCGGCCACACCAATATCGCGGTCTTGACCGAACTGGGCAAAAGCTCGATCCGCTTCGTCAATACCCGCCACGAACAGGTCGCTGCCCATGCCGCCGACGGCTATGCCCGCGTCAAACGCGGCGCGGCCAGCGTGGTGCTGAGCCATCTGGGGCCGGGGCTCACCAATGCCTCCACCGGCGTTGCCACCGCGGCGCTGGATTCCATTCCCATGGTGGTCATCGCCGGCGATATCCCGACCCATTTCTATGGCCGCCATCCCCATCAGGAAATCAACCTGCATGGCGATGCCGACCAGTTCGCCATCTATAAGCCTTTCGTCAAGCGCGCCTGGCGGGTTGAACGGGCCGATCTTCTGCCCGACATCATCGACAAGGCCTTCCATCTGGCGGAAAGCGGCCGCCCCGGGCCGGTGCTGGTTTCGGTGCCGATGGATATTTTCTCCGCCGAGATCGACACCGCCTTTTTCGATCGGCTTAAGCCCAATGCCCGCAGCTACGCCAAGCCGTCGCTGGACGAAGGGATCGCGGAAAAAATCGTCGACATGCTCTTGGCCGCCAAGCGGCCGGTGATATATGCCGGCGGCGGCATCATGCTCGCCGATGCGATGGGCGAGCTGGCGCAACTGGTCGACCGGCTGGGCATTCCCGTCGCCCATTCGCTGATGGGCAAGGGCGTGCTGCCGGCCGAGCATCCCTTTCTGCTGGGGATGACGGGTTTCTGGGGCACGCAATATATCAATGACAGCACCCGCAATGCCGATGTCATCCTGGCGCTGGGCACCCGCTTCACCGAAGCGGATTCCAGCTCCTTCGATCCGGAATATACGTTCAGCATTCCCCCCACCAAGCTGATCCATATCGACATCGATCCCCAGGAGATCGGCCGCAACTATCCGGTCGAGATCGGTGCCATCGCTGACGTCAAGCAGGCGCTGGCTGCGCTGAACCGGGTGGCGCGCAAAAAAGCGCCCGACGGCATCCGCAACGAGGCCCTGCGCAAAGAGATCGCCGCCTACCACAAGGAATTCAACGCCAGCCATGCCGAGGCCGACAAATCCGATCAGTTCCCCATGCGGCCCGAGCGCATCCTGACCGACCTGCGCGCCGTGCTGCCGCGCGATGCCATCATCACCACCGATGTCGGCTGGAACAAGAATGGCGTCGCCCAGCAATTTCCCGTCTATACGCCTGGCACGGTGCTGACGCCGGGTGGTTTCGCCACCATGGGCTTTGGCGCTCCGGCCGCGATCGGCGCCAAGCTGGCTGCGCCGGGCCGGGTCGTGGTTTCGCTGGTGGGTGATGGCGGCTTTGGGCAGAACCCGGCTTTGCTGGCCACCGCTTTCGAGGAAGATGCGGCGGTGGTCTGGATCATTTTCAACAACCGCGCTTTCGGCACCATCGCCGGCCTGCAAAAGGCCCATTACGGCACCACCACCGGCACCGTGTTCGAAAAGAACGGCAAGCCCTATTCGCCGGATTTCGCGGCCATCGCCAAGGCCTATGGTATAGACGGGGTGCGCATCGAGTCCGCCGCCCAATTCAAGCCGGCGCTGGAAGCGGCGATCAAGGCCAAGGTGCCTTATGTGCTGGACGTGATCATGGAAAACGCCCCGGTGCCGACCTTCGGCCATTGGAACATCATGGACATCTATTCGCCCGGCAAAAAGGTCCACCACGTCGCCACTTGAGATGCTCAATTCGACCTTGCATGCCGGGTTGATCGGCGCGGGCATCCAGGCTTCGCGCAGTCCGGCGATGCATATGGGCGAAGCGCGCGCCCTGGGCCTGGATCTGGTCTATGAGCTGTTCGATCTGGACCGCATCGAAACCGGCGCCGCGGTGCTGCCGGCGCTTTTGGCCGATCTGCGCCGGCGCAATTATCTGGGCGTCAATATCACCTATCCGGTGAAACAGACCGTGCTGGAATTGCTGGATTCTTATTCGGACGATGTGCGGGCGCTGGGCGCCTGCAACACGGTGATATTCCATAACGGGCGCGCCATCGGCCATAACACCGATTGGATCGGCTTTGCGCAGAATATGGGCCGCGGTATTCCGGGCGCTTCGTTGGATCATGTGGTGCAATTGGGCGGGGGCGGTGCCGGCTCGGCCGTTACTTACGCCCTGATCAAAATGGGCGCTCGCCATATCACCATCCATGAGCGCGACGGGACGCGGGCGCAAGCCTTTGTCCGGCGCTTCCAGGCTCTGGCCGGCGAGGCCACCACAGTGTCGCTCTCGCGGGATCTGGAAAAAGACCTTGGCGCCGCCACCGGCCTGGTCAATTGCACCCCGGTTGGGATGCACAAATATCCCGGTACCCCGATCGCGCCCGAGCTGCTTCGCACCGAGCTCTGGGTGGCAGACATCGTCTATGTGCCGCTGCAAACGCAATTGCTGTTGGCCGCGGCGGCAAAAGGCTGCCATATCCTAGGGGGCGGCGGCATGGCGGTGTTCCAGGCGGCAGAGGCCCTGCATCTGTTCACCGGCAGAGCGCCCGATCCGGAGCGGATGCTGTCCCGGTTCGAGCAGGACACCAAAGCCGAGCCCCTGGCGGGATACGGCTCCCAATAACATTGGGAATATTCAATATGGGAACACGCGGTTCCCCGCTAACCTCGCCCCAGCAAAAAGGGGTTTGGGATGAAAGCGCTGTCGGCTGGAAGACTTTTTTTGGGTTTCTTCGCCGGCCCGTCCCGGCTGCCGATATTGTCCCGTTAATCCGGTGATCTTCGATGCGTTACGCGCCACTTGTTTTTGCCCTGGGATTGCTGGCGCTTGCCGGTTGCAACAAGAACGAAACCGGGGGCGAAAAAGCCGACAAAAAAGACGACGATACGCCCGGCGTTCATCTGAAGGCCGAGGAGATCGAAGGCCTGGGTCTGACCAAGGCGCCCGCTGCCTCGGTGACCTATCTGCCCGGCGTCAGCGGCTATGGCGTGGTGACGGCGCTCGATACCATCGCCCAGGCCGATGCCGATCTGGTGACCGCACAGGCCGCGGCAACGCAGAGCGAGGCGGCATCCGCCCGCGCCCGTTCCCTCGCCACGGGACCCGAAGCGGCGATTTCTCAGGAACAGGCCCAAGTGGCGCAGGCCAAGGCGGCGGCGGATCAAGCGGCCCTGGCCCTGGCACGGCGCAAGGCCGATGCCGCCTTCGGATTGAATCCGCCTTGGCGCGATGCGGCCTCGCGCAGCCGCATCATGGCGGCGCTGGGCAATGGTCGCGCCGTGCTGGTGCGCGCCACTTTCCCGCTGGGCAGTTTGGGGCCGGGCGTGCCGCGCAGCCTTTCGGTGACGCCGCTGGATTCGCCAGGCACGAGTCTGACGGCACGGCAGATCTGGGACGCGCCCGCCGATCCGGCCGTTCCGGGCCGCAGTTTCTATCTGTTGCTGGATAACGGCAGTTCGGGGGCCCATTTGGCGCAAGGCCAGCGCGTCGCCGTTACCGCGCCCACCGGCACCGCGATGAGCGGGATTCTGATTCCCGCTTCGGCCCTGGTGCTCAGCGCCAGCCAGTCCTGGGCCTATGTCGAAACCAAGCCTGGAACCTTCCTGCGCGTGCCGGTCGATATTTCCAAGCCCCTGCCGGGCGGCTATTTCCAGCCCGCGGGCGGACCGATCAAAGCCGGTCAAGCTATCGTCACCAGCGGCGCCGGCTTGCTGCTGGCGCGCGAGACCAATCCCAGCACCGAACCGGAGGAGTGATGGGCTGGCTTGTCGGCCTCAGCGTTCGCTTCGCGGGCGCCATCGCCACCTTGACCTTGATCGGATTGCTCGCCGGCATATGGGCCACCGGCAGCGCGCCCTTGGACGTGTTTCCCGATTTCGTCCCTTCGACGGTGGAAATCCAGACCGAGGCGCCCGGCTTCACCGCCGAACAGGTCGAACAACTGATCACCAAAAAGATCGAGAACGCGGTCAACGGCGCCACCGGACTTTCCACCATCCGCTCGGAATCCATTCCCGGGCTGTCGATGATCAACATCCAGTTCAAGGACGGCACCAATCTCTATAACGCGCGCCAGGGCATTTCCGAGCGGCTGGGAGAATTGGGCTCGGCCCTTCCCGAAGGTGTCGGCCCTCCGAAATTGTCGCCGCTGACTTCCTCGACCATGGATCTGCTCAAGATCGGCCTGGTCTCCGACAAGCTCGATGCCTACCAACTGCGCGATGAGGCCGATTGGGTGATGAAGCCCGCCCTGCTGGCGGTGCCGGGCGTGGCCCATGTCATCAATTTCGGCGGCGAAGTGCGCCAGATCCAGATTCAGCCCGACATCACCCGGATGAACGCCTATGGCTTCACCCTGACCGATATCGCCGATGCGGCGCGGGCGGCGCTGTCGCTGCGCGGCGCGGGCTTTATCGACATGAAGGCCCAGCGGGTGCTGATCCAGACACCGGTGCCGGGCGCCGATCCCAAACTGATCGCCAGCGCCGTGCTGGCCACGCGCGGCAATCTGCCTGTGACCATCGGCGATCTCGCCACGGTGACCTTCGGGCCGGCGTTGAAATCGGGCGACGCCACCATCATGGGCAGGCCCGGTGTGCTGATGTCGCTGGCGAGCCAATATGGCGCCAATACGCTCGATACCACCAAGGCGCTGGAGGCGGCGCTGGCGCAGCTCAAGCCCGGCCTCGCGGCTCAAGGCATCACCATGTACCCGGCGATGCACCGGCCGGCCAATTTCGTCGAACGGGCGCTCTCTTCGCTGGAACATTCGCTGGCGATCGCCGCGGTGCTGATCCTGGTGGTGCTGTATCTGTTCCTGCGCGATTGGCGGTCTGCCCTGATTACCTTCCTGGCGCTGCCGCTGTCTCTGCTGGCGGCCACCGCGGTGCTGGAAGCGATGGGTCAGACCCTGAACACCATGACCCTTGGCGGCTTCGCGGTGGCATTGGGGGTGCTGGTCGATGACGCCATTATCGGCATCGAAAATGTGTTGCGGCGCCTGCATGAGAACGTCAAGCAAGGACGGCCCCGCAGCAGCCTGGCGGTGATCGCCGAGGCCACCATGGAGGTGCGAAAGCCGGTGGTCTACGCCACTTTGGTGGTGATCGCGGTGTTCCTGCCGGAATTGTTTTCGACCAGCGTGCAAGGTCACTTCCTGGGACCACTGGCGCTGGCTTTCATCCTGGCTGTCCTGGCCTCGCTGCTGGTTTCGGTCACCGCCATGCCGGCCCTGGAAGCGCTGCTGCTCAAGGGCGGCGATCATTCTCATACGGATACCGGCTGGATCCTGGCGCTGAAACGGGCGCAGGCGCGCGCGGTGCAGTTCTGCATCGATTTCTTCTATCCCATCGCCGGCGTGCTGGCCGTGGCGACGGTCGCGGCGGTGGCGGTGCTGCCTTTCCTGGGCGGCAGTTTCATGCCCGATTTCCGCGAGGGCCATTTCGTCATGCAGGTCTCCAGTTCGGTGCCCGGGACCTCTCTGGAAGAAATGCAGGCCATGGGCGAGCGCGTGAGCCGCGAGGTGCTGGCGCTGCCCTATGTCGCCACCATCGAACAGCAGATCGGCCGCGCCGAATTGGGTGAGGACACCTGGGGCACGCATCAATGCGAGTTCCACGTCGAACTCAAGCCAGACGCCGATGTCGACCAGACCGAAGCGGAAAACAAATTGCGGGAAATTCTCTCCCATTATCCCGGCCTGCAGACCGAGGTGGTTACTTTCCTGGGCGACCGGATCAGCGAAAGCCTGACCGGCGAGACCGCCGATGTTGCAGTCAAGGTCTATGGCGGCGATCTCGACCAGCTCGATAGCCTGGCGCACCAGATCGTGGCCGCGCTGAAGGGCGCGCCAAATATCGCCGATCTTCAGTTCAAGGGGCAAAGCGGCACGCCCACCCTGTTGCTGCAGCTCAAGCCGGAGGCGCTGGCCGCCAGCGGCCTCAAGATCGGCAATGTGCTGGATGCGGTCGATGCCGCTTATGCGGGAGTTGAGGTCGGCCAGACCTATCAGGACACCCGCACCATCGACGCGGTGCTGATTTTGCCGGATGCGGCGCGAGCCCATCCCGAGCAATTGTCATCGCTAATGGTCAATGGCGCCTTTGGGCCGGTGCCGCTGTCTCAGGTGACCCGCATCACCCCGACCGCCACGCGCTATAAGGTGCAGCATGACGGCGGCCAGCGTTATGTCGCGGTCACTTTCAATGTCGAGGGCGGTGCCTTGCAGGCAACGGTGGCCGATGCCCAGGCGCGGATCAATGCGGCCGTGAAATTGCCGGCCGGCGTCTATATCGAATTTGCCGGCGCGGCGGCCGAGCAGCGCGCCTCGCAAACCCAGTTGCTGCTCTATAGCGCTTTCGCCCTGGTGATCATCGGCATGATCCTGTTCATCTGCTTCAATTGGCGGGTGCATAGCTGGCTGGTGCTGGTCAACCTGCCCTTCAGCCTGATCGGGGCGGTGATCGGCATTGTGCTGACCGGTGAAGGTCTTTCGGTGGGCTCGATGGTGGGCCTGGTCACGGTGTTCGGGGTCAGCGCTCGCAACGCGATTTTGCTGCTGGACCATTACGAACATCTCGTCGAAGTCGAAGGCGAGCGCTGGAGCATGCAAACCATTCTGCGGGGGGCGCAGCAGCGCCTGGTGCCGATCCTGATGACGGCGGTGGTGACGGCACTGGGCCTGTTGCCGCTGGCCATCGGCATGAACCAGCCGGGGCAGGAGATCGAAGGCCCCATGGCGGTGACGGTGCTGGGCGGCTTGTTCACTTCGACCTTGCTCAACCTGGTGCTGTTGCCGGCGCTGGCGCAGCGTTATGGCGGCCCCGGCAAGGAGCGTGCCCATGCGTAGGGCTCTTCTGCTGCCGCTGCTGGGTTTGATGGCTTGCCAGCCGACGCCGCCGCCCACGCCGCTGGCGGCGCAAGAGATTCCATCGGGATTCGCGCAGCCTCAGCCGGCGGCACCGGCGCTGACGGGCGCGTGGTGGGCCGGCTTCGGCGCGCCGGAATTGGCACCTCTTGTCGCCCAGGCGCTGGAGCGCAATACCGATTTGGCGCAAGCCGCTGCACGCATGCGCCAGGCCGATGCCCGTGCGCGCCAGGCGGGCGCAGCGCTGCTGCCGACGGTGGGACTGAACGCCAATGTCACCAACAATTTCGGCACCGCGAATGGTGGGTTGATCAGCGAAACCGATTTCAGCGCCGGCCCTGCGGCGAGCTATGAACTGGATTTCTGGGGCAAGAATCGCGACGCGGCGCTGTCGGCACAGGCGCTGGCGCGCGCCAGCGCCGCCGATCGCCAGACCGTGGCGCTCACCGTCAGCACCGCCACCGCCAATGCCTATTTCAACCTCTTGGCGCTGCGCGAGCGGTTGTCTTCGGCGCGCGCCGGCCTGGCCGCGGCCAATGACATGCTGGGACTGGTGCAGCGGCGGGTAAATGCGGGCTTTGCCGCGGCGGCGGATCTGATTCAAGAACAAGCCAATGTTGCGGCCATTCAAACCCAATTGCCCGCGCTGGAGCAGCAGGAATTGGAAGCGCGCACCGCGCTGGCCATTCTGCTGGGCCGCGCCCCCGAAGGTTTCGATGTCAAAGCCGCTTCGCTGGACGGAATCGCCGCGCCGGTAGTGGCCGCGGGCCTGCCATCCGATCTGCTGCGGCGCCGGCCCGACATCGTTGCCGCCGAAGCCAATCTGGCCTCGGCGCATGCCGATCTGGATGCGGCCCGGGTGGCGATCCTGCCCGACATCACCTTGACCGCCCAGGCGGGGCTGCAGAGCCCGGCACTGAACGCGGCGGTGGAGACCTTGGGCGGCACGGGCTTTGGCGGCAATATCGCGGCGGCGCTGGTGCAAACCATTTTTGACGGCGGACGGATCGCCGCCAAGACCGATGAGGTCAAGGCGCGGGAAGAAGAACTGCTGGCGCAATATCGCGGCGCCGCCTTTTCGGCCTTTGGCGATGTCGAAAACGCGCTTGGCAATTTGAACCATGCCGCGGCGCAGCAGCAGGCGGCAGAAAATCAGCTCACCCAAGCCCAGCGTCTGCTGAATGCCGCGCAGAACAAATATCGGGCCGGTGCCGCGGACTTCCTGGTCGTGGTCGATGCGCAGAGGACGCTTTATACGGCGCGCGATCAGTTGGCGCAGCTTCGCCTTGCCCGTTTTTCGGCCTCGGTGGCCTTGTTCAAGGCGCTGGGCGGCGGTTGGGACGCCGGTCAGCTGGCGCAAAAATAGGCGTCTATGTGAGCGCGACATTTCGCGCTCCTCGATTTCAGCCGCTAAAGCGAATTTCGACCCGCATGCCGGGGCGGTTGTCCGTCACGACCACTGCGGCGCCGTGCAGCTCCGCGATAGCGGCGACCAGCGCCAGGCCCAGGCCATGGCCGGGGGTGGTGCGGCTTTGCTCGAGGCGCGTGAAGCGCTGGAACAGCTTTTGTCGCTGATCGGCGGGAATGCCGGGTCCGCGATCGGCGACATAGAGCAGCGCTTTGCCGTTCTCGCAGGCCAGGCCCAGCGTGATCGCCGCGCCCGGCGGCGTGTGATGGATGGCGTTTTCGATCAGATTGGCCAGCAACTGCACCAGCAATTCCCGGTCGCCCTGGACAGGGGGCGCCGCCACCGCTTCCAGGTGGAAGGCATGGCCGGCATCTTCGGCCACCGGGCGATAAATCTCGGCGACATGGTCCAGCAGCGCCTCCAGATCGACTGCGGAAAATCCTGCCCGCCTTGTGCCGCTTTCGATCTGGGCGATGCGCAGCAGGGCCGAAAACAGCGACAGCATCTCGTCGGTCTCGGATAGTGCGCCGCTGAGCGCTTGGGCATAATCGGCTTGGGTTTTTGCTTCGCTGCCGGCGCGCTCCAGACGGTTTCGCAGCCGGGTGAGCGGCGTGCGCAGATCATGGGCGATATCGCTGGAGATCTGGCGCAGATTTTCGATCAGCGCCGCGATGCGGTCGAGCATCTGGTTGATGACCAAAGCAAGCTGGTCCAGCTCGTCGCGCCGCCCATGCACGGGAATGCGGTCGGTCATGCGCCCTTCCATGATGGCGCGGCAGGTGCGGGTGATCTCGTCCATCCGGGCCAGAAAGCTGCGGCTCAGAAGCGTGCCGCCCAGCCCCGCCAGGATCAGGGCCAGGCCGAAGATCCAGGCCAGGGTGCGCAGAATGCTTTCCTCGGTGCGCCGCATCACCGACAGGTCGCGGCCGGCAAAGACATAGAGCCCCGGTGCCAGGAACGCGCCGCGGCCCAGCACGGCGCTACGCTGCACCCGCAAGGTGACGACGCCGGCCAGGGGCGCCATGGCGGGAAGATTGCCGGCCAGCTTTTTTCCCCCCTGTTCGAGCAGGAAAAAGTCCGAAGCATTTGGCGCCGCCATGTCCTGATCGATCACTTCTCGGGCTTCGCGCAATCCATTGCTGGAAAAGCCGGTGGCGATGGAGGCGATATTGCCGTCGGCGGTCCGCAGCGCCTCGGCGCGAAAAGCATCATCGACGGTGTAATAGACCAGAACGCTGAACAGCAGGATCGAGGCCAGGAAGATCGCGGCATAGATCGCCGCCAACCGGAAGCTCTCGGTATGGAAAAGCCTGGAGGCAGAGCCGCCGGGCGGTTTTGCGGATAGCCCGTTAGTCCGCACGGATGACATAGCCGGCGCCGCGCACCGTATGGATGGTTTCGGTGCCGAAATCGCGATCGATCTTGGCTCTGAGCCGGCTCATATGGGTTTCCACGATATTGGTGCGCGGATCGAAATGCAGGTCCCAGACATGCTCCAGCAGCATGGCGCGGGTCACCACCCGGCCCGCGTTGCGCAGCAGATATTCCAGCAGGCGGAATTCCTGGGGCTGCAGCTCCACGGCTTTGCCGTGGCGGGTGACGGTGCGGGCGATCAGATCCATTTCCAGGCCGCCGCCGCAGATACGGGTGGCGGAGCGCGCGGCGCGGCGGGTCAGGGCATTGACCCGTGCGATCAGCTCCGATAGCGCGAAGGGCTTGACCAGGTAATCGTCGGCGCCGGCTTCCAGCCCTTCGACCCGGTCGTCGATGCCGCTCATGGTGGTCAGAACCAGGATGGGAGTCTGGCGGCCCTGGCCGCGCAAGGATCGCACCACACTGAGGCCGTCGATCACCGGCAGCATGCGGTCGACGATGATCGCGGCATAATCATGTTCCAGCGCATGCTGCAACCCCGCATCGCCGCTGCCGGCGCGGGTCACGGCATGGCCCTGCGCATCCAGGCAGCTGGCGACGTTATCCTGGGTTTGGGTGTCGTCTTCGATCAGCAGGATATCCATGGCGGGGCGCAAGTGTGTTGCGCCCTCACCATAGCATGGATCGGATTTTGACCAGCCCGGCGCCGATAGCAGCGCCGGTTACCTTTAGGCCTGGATATCCAGATTGGCGCCTCGGCCATCCTCGGCCGGTTGGGGGGTCACGATCTGGGCCTGTTTGAGGGCCTGGGCCCTGGCTTGAAGAGCCCGTGCGGTTTTCAGGTAAAGCGCAGCGTCGCCCTCGGAGGCCTGCTGCGCCCCACGCTTGAGCACGCCCGCGACATGCAGCAACTGAACCGAATGAAGCCCTCTGATATCCACCGCGACCCTCGCTTGCGACACGCGGGGAGGTTTTATGCCGGGGCCGGCAAGGGGCCCATCGTTTTGGGGGGCAATGGTAAAAGGCTTTTTAAAGCAACCCGGCCAATTCCCCTCGCATTTGAAAAGTATCTTAGCGCCGCATTCCTTCAAAGCGCGGGCACTTGATCGCGCGCCGGCGATACCGTCCGTATACGGATCATAATCCCGCTCGGTGACGCAAGTTCCGCCAAAGTTCCGTTGCGGATTTTTGGCTTGATCTTCGGGCCCCATATCGACTATTGAATTCACGTTCGCCGCGCTTATCTTTGGTTCCATGTCGCGTTAAAAAAATTTGCGAACATTCGGGTGGAACGATTTACCGCCTTGATTTGCGCCTCTGCGCTGGGTGTTGCGCCAGGGGTTTAGAGCACCGCGCTGCTGCTGTCTGTCGAAGGGCAAAAGCCGCTTTGTTCTTTCCGCCCAGAACATAAGTTCCGGGCCCCAAGCATGGAGTGCCGATTTGCGTTCCCAGGACTCTGCCTCCGCCGTAGCGCGGCGTGGCTCTGCCGCTACCACTTTGTCCAACGTGATGATGCTGGGCCTGTTGATCACGGGCCTGGTCCTCATGCTGCCCCATCTGCGCCTGGCGCAGCCCTATCATGGCGGCGCGCGCTCGCAGGCCCGCCAAGTGATCGAATTGCCCCGGATTCCGGAACTTCAAGTTCCCCAGCGTTCCGCCGCCTTGCAGCAGGAACTGGCGATGTCCTCGCGCGAATTGCTCGACCGCTGGAATCCGCTGGTGCAGGAAGCGGCCGAAAAATTCCATATCCCGCCCGCATGGCTCAAAGCGGTGATGCGCCGCGAAAGCGGCGGCCGCACGCTTCTGAAGGACGGCTCGCCGATCGTTTCGGATGCCGGGGCCGTGGGTGTGATGCAGGTAATGCCGCGCACCTATGAGCAGATGGCCAAGCAATATCGCCTGGGCAGCGATCCCTTCAATCCGCGCGACAACGTCTTTGCCGCCGCCGGATATCTGCGCTGGCTGCATGGCCGTTACGGCTTTCCCGCCATGTTCGCCGCTTATAATGACGGCCCGGGGAATTTTGACGACCACCTCCATGGCGGTGCCAGGCTTCCTGCCGAAACCCGCAATTACCTGAAGGCGATCACCGCCGAACTGGGGCGGCGCTTGAAGATCGATACGGCGCAGAAGCTGCAGCTTACGCGCCCCGACGGTGGCAGGCTTGTGCTCGACCCCGCCAAGGTCACTGCTGTGCGAGCCGTTTTTCCGGGTGAATATGCGCCGTCGGTTCATGCCGTGATCAGCATGGGTCGCGTCAAGCAAGGTGTCCGCGAGAATCTGGACGATGTCAGCGCGCGCTTGGCCGCGCGCGGCGTGCGGGTTTAGCGCAGCAATTCCAGAACTGCGAATGCCAAGCTGGCGAGGCCGACGCAGGAATAGATCATCCGGTCCCAGGACTTCAGCGGCCGGACACGATTTTCCCAGGGCATATCCCGCATCACCGCGGACTGTGTGCGTGGGAAAACAAAATCTTCGCGGCGCCAGTCGGCATGGCGAGAAACAATAAGCTTTGGGGCAGGCCGGGGCAGTAATCCTATTGCAGACATTTGACACACATCCGAATTAGGTTCAGGCTCCTTCGCCCCCAAAAACGCGAGCAAAGCCGGAAGAGTTCCGGGTGACTTTTCTGCACCCATCGGGTTGTGGCAATTGGGTAACTAGGGAACCATCCCTTCGCGCCTGGCGCGGCGCGAAATAGGCGCGAACCGGGCCGATTTTCTAGCGATAAGCCGCGTTGAAAAGCTTCAGCCCTTTGGTTCCCGGGCAAAGATCTTTTTCGCCAAGTTGGTTAAGTGGCCGGTCGACGGTGTTCAGATTGGTGTGCATGTCGCTGGCGCCAGGATCCATGTAAATCAGCCCGGTGACCAGTTCGCCTGCCGCGGCTTTGCTCTGCAGATAGGTCATCGCCTGGATGCGGTCATGCGGATTGTAGTCGGCTTCCAACTTGGCCAATCGCAGGATCGAGCCGTCATGCAATTCCACGTCTTCGGTCGCGCCGGCGGCGTAGTCGACGGTGATCGGTTCGCGTTCCTCCACGATATCAAGCCTGTTCACCGCTTCGTTATGGGCGCGGACGAAATCATAGGCTTTGGTCGAGCCGGCATGGTTGTTGAAGGCGACGCAAGGGCTGACCACGTCGATGAACGCCGGCCCTTTATGGCTCATCGCCGCCATGATCAACGGCACCAGTTGTTGCTTGTCGCCTGAGAAGGAGCGGGCGACGAAGGTGGCGCCGATGAGCAGCGCCATGCTGACCAGATCGAGCGGCGAATCCATGTTGCTGCCGCCGGCCTTGCTTTTGGAGCCCTTGTCGGCGGTGGCGGAGAACTGGCCTTTGGTCAGTCCATAAACCCCGTTATTCTCGGTGATATAGGTCATGTTGACGCCGCGGCGCACGCAATGGACGAACTGGCCCAGCCCGATCGAGGCGCTGTCGCCGTCGCCGGAAATGCCCAAATAAAGCAGCTCTTTATTCGCCAGATTGGCGCCGGTCAGGACCGAGGGCATGCGGCCATGCACCGAATTGAAGCCGTGGCTTTGGCCCAGCAGGTAATCGGGAGTTTTCGACGAACAGCCGATTCCCGACAATTTGGCCAGGCGGTGCGGCTCGATATTCAGTTCGAAACAGGCTTGGATAATGGCGAAGGAAATCGAATCATGGCCGCAGCCGGCGCAAAGGGTGGAGACCGAGCCTTCGTAATCGCGGTGGGTGAAGCCCAGTTTGTTCACGGCAATGCCGGGATGGCGCAGCTTGGGCTTGGCGATATAGGTCATTCCGCGGCTTCCTTGGAGGTGAGCGCCATGCGCTCGGCGATGGCGTTGATGATGAAGCGCGCGGTGATCGGCGTGCCGTCATAGTTGAGGATCGAGATGAACCGCGCCGGATCGATGGCGCATTCATTGACCAGCAGCATGCGCATCTGGGCATCGCGGTTCTGCTCGACCACGAAAACCTGGTCATGGGCATTGATGAAATCCACCACCGCGTCGCTGAACGGAAAAGCGCGCAGGCGCAGCATGTCCAGCGCAAATCCGCGTGCCTCCAGCGCCGCCATCGCTTCTTTCATCGCCGCGGTGGTCGATCCGAAATAGATCACGCCATGGCGGGATTTTTCCTTGGCCGGTTTGATCACCGGCTGGGGCACCAGGGCCTTGGCGGTTTCCAGCTTGCGCAACAGGCGCTGCATATTGTCCTGATAGACCGCGCCTTCTTCGCTATATTTGGCATAACGGTCGCGACTGGTGCCGCGGGTGAAAAACGCCCCCTTGGTGGGATGGGTGCCCGGAAGGGTGCGATAGGGGATGGCATCGCCGTCGACATCCAGATAGCGGCCGAAGGTCTTGCCGGCTTCGAGCTCCTCAGCGCTCATCACCTTGCCGCGGTCATAGACCCTTGCATCGTCCCAGGCGAAAGGCTCGCATAGCCATTCGTTCATGCCGATATCGAGGTCTTCCAGGATGAAGACCGGGGTTTGCAGCCGTTCCGCCAGGTCGAAGGCGCCCGCTGCCATTTCGAACAGCTCGCGCGGGTCTTCCGGGAACAGCAGCACATGCTTGGTATCGCCATGGCTGGCATAGGCGCAGGAGATGATGTCGGCCTGCTGGGTGCGGGTGGGCATGCCGGTGGAGGGCCCGCCCCGCTGCACATCGATGATCACGGCGGGAATTTCGGCGAAATAGGCCAGGCCCAAAAATTCCTGCATCAGCGAAATGCCCGGCCCGGAGGTGGCGGTGAAGGCGCGCGCGCCGTTCCATCCCGCCCCGATCACCGCCCCCATGGCAGAGATCTCGTCCTCGGCCTGGATGATGGCGAATTTGTTCTTTTTCGTTTCCGGATCGACCCGGTAGGTCTTGCAATGCTTGGCAAAGGCTTCCGCCACCGAGGTCGATGGCGTGATCGGATACCAGGCCGCCACCGTGGCCCCGCCATAAACGCAGCCCAGCCCCGCCGCGTCATTGCCGTTGACGAAAATCCGGTCCTTGACCGCGTCGGCCCGTTCCACACTCAAACCGCAAATGCCCGCGAGCTCGTTGCGGGCATGGTCGATGCCCATATGCAAGGCCTGGAGATTGGGGGCGATCAGCGCCTGTTTGCTTTTGTATTGTTCGCCGATCAGCTGCTCCACCACCGCCGCTTCGATGCCCAGAAGCTGCGACAGCGCCCCGACATAGATGATGTTCTTGAACAATTGGCGCTGACGCGGATCGCTATAGACCGCGTTGCAGATTTCCGTCAGCGGCATGCGGATGGTCGTGATGTCGTCGCGGAAACGCGAGGGCGGGATGGGGCGCGAGGAATCGTAGAACAGATAGCCGCCCGGATCGATGCCGGCGATGTCCTTGTCCCAGGTCTGGGGATTCATCGCCACCATCAGGTCGACGCCTCCGCGCCGCCCCAGCCAGCCATGGCCCGAGACCCGCACTTCATACCAGGTCGGCAGGCCTTGGATGTTGGAGGGGAAGATGTTGCGCGAGGCCACCGGCACGCCCATCCTCAGGATGGAACGGGCGAATATTTCATTGGCCGAGGCCGAGCCCGAGCCATTCACATTGGCGAATTTGACGACGAAATCGTTGACCGCCTTTACCGGTGACATGTGTGTTCCTTGGCATACTGCGTCTTGGGCGCATTGAGCAGGAATTTCTGCATGTCCCAGGCGCCGGTCGGGCAGCGCTCGGCGCAGAGCCCGCAATGCAGGCAAAGGTCTTCATCCTTGGCCATGATCCGCCCGGTCTTGAGGGTGTCGGAGATGTAAAGCGCCTGGGTCTTGGGATGCATCGGCGGCGCGGTCAGGCGCGGGA
>JAICHV010000049.1 GCA_025924715.1 Alphaproteobacteria bacterium | reverse complement strand
TGTTTGCTGGCCGCCGCCGCCCTGCTTGCCGAAATCATGATGTTTTGCGCCTGATCGGCGATGGTCGTGAGCGGGCGCCATCCGGTCCGTATACAAAACGATATGCAACGCATATTGCCATGCTAGCAGCGAAGGCAAATCCACGCAGCGCGGCAGCATGAATATGTATACCGAGAATATCTCGCAAAGCCTGCGCCTCTCCCTTTGACTTTCCGGTTTGCTGACGTAGCGTTGGTTCAAACGCCGCGTGCATGCGCTTGCGTCATAACAATTGGGAGGCTGGGATGCTGAAGAAATTTGTCGCCGGATTTTGCGTCAGCGCGGCGGTGATCGCGGGGGCCTATGCCCAGGATACGCCGCGTGCCCCGGCCGCCGCGGATAGCCGGCCCGGCGGGGTCGATCCCGCGGCCGGGCGCGGCGCCGATCCCAACCTTCTGCGCAATCTTCCCACGCCCCAGCAATGGAACAGCAATCCCGTCACCCAGCGCTTTGTCGCCCAGGCCAAAGCAATCGCGGGCACAGATCCCGACTTGAAATTCGATTTTGCGACCTTCTGCAAACCCTCCGGCGGATCGCTGACCAGCGACCGGGCCAGCATCGGCGTGCCCGAAGGCGCGCCTTACGCGCCCTATGGTTCACCCAATCCCGCGGTCCGTCTGCCGGCCCAACATATGTTCGAGAATTTCTGGTGGCTGGGCGACACCGGCGTCGGTTCCTGGCTGATCACCACCCCGGCCGGCTACATCCTGTTCGATGCCTCCAACAATGCGAAAGAGGCGCAGGAGGTGATCATCGACGCGATGAAAAAAGCCGGCCTCGATCCGTCAAAGATCAAATATATGGTCTTCGGCCATTTCCATCTCGATCACACCGGCGGCGGTCATCTGATCCAAAGTCTCTATCACCCCAAGGTGATCATGGGCCGTGATGATTGGGACCTCTATTTCAAGACCATGGAGAATGCGAACAGCGCCAATCCCACGGGGCAGGGCGCGCGCATCGACGACAAGGTGGCGATGACCCGGGGGATCGACGCCACCGACGGCATGAAGATCAGCCTGGGCGGCACCACCGCCACCATCTACCTGATGCCGGGCCATACGCCGGGCTCGATCGGTATGGTCGTGCCGGTCAAATGGCAGGGCAAGCCGCACAATATCCTGATCGTCACCGCCGCCACCGACTTTCATAACGCCGACGCCTTTGTCGGAGGCTATGAGCACATCTGGGACCTGGCTGAAAAAGCCAAGGTCGAGGCGGTCTATCAAGTCCATCCCAACACCAACATGAATCTGCTGGCTCGGGTGAAATATACCAATGAGAACTTCGCCGAGCTGGACAAGCCGGGCGGCAAGAACCCGCTGCTCTATGGGATCGACAAAACCCATCGCTACATCGAAATCATGCGCAGCTGTAGTCGCGCCCGAATCGCAGCTCTGGGTTGGTAGCGCCTGGATGGCCGGCAAAGGCGCCCGGTTCAGGTGAGGTCCGCTCGCCAATTCTTATAAGTATTTGAATTTACAGTGTTTTTATAGGCGAAATGGCGTGCCGAATTGGCCTGAACGTAGCTTGGCCTCACTTCCATCGGTCTTGGTTGAATGCTATCAAAGGTTTCATACGCCAAATCGCTGGTGGAAGGCTGGAGAGGCCCAACCACCGCCCCTGGGAGAGGATCCACTTATGAAGAAGTCCGTTGTTGCCGGCCTGTTGCTTGCCACCGTCTGCGCGACCGCCGCCATGGCCGGGGTGATCGAAGACCGCCAAGCCATCATGAAGGACTTCAATACCGCCAGCCGCACCCTGAATGGCATGGCGCAAGGCACCGTGCCGTTTGACCAGGCCGCGGCCAAGGTACAGTTGCAGCTCATCGTGGACGGCTCCGCCAAACTGCCGACCCTGTTCCCGGCCGGCTCCGACCAGAGCACCGACACCGTCAAGACCTTGGCTCTGCCCGCGGTTTGGAGCGACACGCCCGGCTTTACCGCCGCTGCCGCCAAGATCAGCGCCGACGCCAAAGCCGCCATGGCGGCGACCGACGCAGCCAGCTTCAAGGTCGCCTTTCAGGCCGTACAGGGCGACTGCGGCGGCTGTCACCGCACCTATCGCGCGGCGCCGCCCCGTCCGGCGGGTGCGCCTGGCGGCGGCCCGGGTGGCGGCCCCGGTCGCGGTCCTGCCCAGTAGTCACGCCTCTTTGAGATGAGGGCGCGGCGCGTTTCCTCTAACGAGGAAGCGCGCCGCGCTTTTTTTGATCCGCAGTTCAAGCCCGAGCTGATGGCGTCGTAATTGCGCGCTCATCCAAAGGCTAATTGCGCGCCTTCCGCCCGCGGGCTAGGCTCGATAGCCGAAGAAAAAACGGGCGAGGCCAGATGAACCGCTCATTTTTCATCCCTTTTGTCGCGCTTCTCGCTGCTGCGCCGGCCATGGGGGCCGAACCGGACGGCCTGATCCTGCCGCCCGGCTTCCATGCCACGGTCGTTGCCGAAGGCGTGGGCGCCATTCGCCATCTGGCGGTGCGCGGCAACGACATTTATGTCTCGACCCGCCACGGCAACACCCAGCCTTCGGCCGGCATCATCGCCATCCGCATGGGTGCCGACCATCGCCCCGTCCAGACGGCGCATATCGCCGGCATCGACCAGGGCACGGGCATCCGCATCTACAACGGCTATCTCTATGGCGCGACCAGCACTGGCGTGGCGCGCGTCAAGCTTGACGACAATCTTGTGCCCGCCGGCCAGCCGGAAGTGATCGTGGACGGCCTCGCCGCCACCAATCATCCCATTGCCTTGGACGGGCGCGGCAATTTGTATGTCTCGGTGGATGGTGCCGGCGGCGCCAACAATTGTTGGGATCCCAATGGCCCCAAGGACAAGCCGGTGGGCCTAAAGCCCTGTCCGATCCTGGAAGGGCGGGCCGGCATTTGGCGCTTTTCCGACAGGAAGCCGGGCCAGAAATTCGCCGACGGCGAACATTTCGCCACCGGTATCCGCAATATGAGCGCGATGGATTGGCGCGATGGCGATGGTCTTTTTGGCGCCTGGCATGGCCGCGACAGCACCGCCAAGGGTTGGCCCGATCTGGTGACCCCTGAACAAGACGACGCCATCGCCGATGAGATGTTCCGCATCGGCAGCGGCACCGATATGGGCTGGCCCTATACCTATTATGACGGCGTGCGGAAGATACGCTTCGCCGCGCCGGAATATGGTGGGGACGGCAAGACGCCGGTGACCGATAGCAAATATGCGACGCCGGTGGCCGCTTTCGCCCCCAAGCGCCCCGCGGTGCTGGACATGGCGTTCTATAACGGCCGCAAATTTCCCAGCCTCTATCGCGGCGGCGCCTTTGTCGCCATGCATGGCGGCGGCAGCGACGGCGCCGTGTTGCCGGATGGCCATGCCGGCTACGACATTATGTTCGTGCCCTTCACCGGCAATCGCGCCGGCACGCCGGTTGTGTTTGCCGATGGCTTTGCCGGTCCGGGTCCCGGCGACAAGAACGTCAAAACCGCGGCCTATCGCCCGGTCGGCGTGGCCGTCGGCGGCGACGGAGCGCTTTATGTCGCCGATTCCGTCAAAGGCAGAATCTGGCGCATCGCCTATGGAGAGTAGCCGGGCGAGGGGGCCAATCTAGGCTCACATCCCAAGGCCATTTGCGCCAACTCAGAATTCGGCCGGCCGGGCATCGCGGTTCAGGCTGCCGAACATGCACTCACGGTTGCACGGAGGGAAAGCCCGGCGGCCTGGGGCCTATGCGTAGACCGAGCCGCACAAGCTCCGACCAAGCGCCTTCAGCATCGTCGACGACGGAGAAAAGTTCTAAATCCGCCTGATCGATCATCCCCTCGCGCGCCAAGCGCTCAAAATTGATGATCTCGCTCCAGTAACTGCGGCCGACCATGACGACGGGCATTTTGTGCATCTTCATGGTCTGCATCAGCGTTAAAATCTCAAAAAGTTCGTCGAGCGTCCCGAAGCCACCGGGAAAGACCACCAGCGCGTTGGCCCGCATCGCGAAATGAAGCTTGCGCACGGCAAAATAGTGAAACTGGAACGTCAACTCGGGCGTGCTATAGGCGTTGGGCTCCTGTTCCCTTGGCAGCCCGATATTGAATCCTATGCTGGGCGCCCCCGCTTCCGTCGCGCCGCGATTGGCCGCTTCCATAATTCCCGGGCCGCCACCCGTGGCGATGATATTGTCGCGCGCTTTTCCGTCAACGTTAAGTGCGCCGCCCCTTTGCGACGCGATGCGGCCAAAGCATCTTGCCTGCTCGTACCAGAATCCGGCTCCGCTGCGTGGTCTGGCCGCGGTTTGCTTCGGCGAGACGGTGGATACGGGGTCGGCGGAATCGTCATAAGGCCGTACCCGGGCGCTGCCGAACACCACAATGGTGGATCGCACGATCCAGGCGCGCAGGATTTCTTCGGCTTTTTCATATTCCAGCTGCAACCGAACGCCGCGCATACTGTCGCCAAGCAGGAACTCCGTATCCAGCGCCGGCAGACGATAGGCCGGCGATGCCATCTGCGGGCTGTTGTCTTTGGTCATAACCGATCCCTGAACATCATCGGACGGCGCATCCTTCAAGACACTTTTGCGAAATCGATAAAGCCTTTCGCCACATCGGTGTGCAAAAGCTGGACGGTGGCATGATCCCCTACATCGAGACCTTCAAAGCCCCTGACGAGTTTTCCTTCCGCGGTCGGACCGGAAATTCTCACCCAGGTGCCCTTGTCGGAGGCACCCGTGACCACCCCGCCAAATCGCTGGCCGATACGGTGGGCCAGGAGAAGCGCGGCGGCGGATTTCTGCACCCGGCGCTCGACCTTTTTGGCGTTGTTCTCCTGAACGGTGCAGTGGTCGGCGAGCGCACTCAATTCCGTGTTGCTGTAAGGTGCCGGGCCGCTCGCTATTGCCGCTTTCAACAGGCGCTGGGTTACCAAGTCCGGAAATCTCCGATTTGGTGCGGTGGAATGGGTATAGTCGCGAACGGCAAGGGCAAAGTGCCCCTGGACGGGTTGGCCCGGTATTTCCAAGACATATTCGCCGGACCCGAGAAGCTTTATGACCGAAAGCGAAAGATCCGCAAAGCGCTCGGGATCCGCCGCGCTGCGCGATTTCAGGAACGCATCAAGCGCCACCGCGTCCGCAGTCGCGGGAAGTTTGTAATTGAATCCCGAAGCGAGTTGAACGATGCGACCCCACCGCTCCGGCGTCTTCAAAACCCTGCGCAGGGAAGGCAAGCCCTTCGCCTCGAGATATCGCGCCGATACCCCATTGGCTGCGACCATAAAATCTTCGATCAAGTCCTTGGCGCGGTTTCGCAGGTCGGGAGACATGTCCACCAGCTCTTCGCCCTCATAGACCGGGCGCGCCTCCAGGGTATCCAAGTGCAGCGCGCCGTGCGCCTGCCGATTCGTTCGCATCACTTTGGCGATGCGGTCCTGAAGGCGGATGTTTTCGCCAAGCCCCTCCACCGTGCTCAGCTGTGGGAGCGGCGCGCCCGTTCCATCCAGCCATGCCGCGACGCTGTTGTAAGCGAGCTTCGCCTTGTTCATCACCGTAGCGCGATATATGTCGCTCGTGATCAGGTTGCCGTCGCCCGCGACCGTCATGTCGGCAACGACCGCGAGCCGTTCTTGCCCTTCCCCTAGAGAGGTAAGGTCGGTAGACAGCTTTTCCGGCAGCATCGGAAACGTTCCGGCCGCCGTGTAGACTGAGGTGGTGTTTGTGGACGCATGGCCGTCGATCGCCGTGGCCTTTTTGACGATCGCGTCGACATCCGCAATCGCAACGAGAACGCGCATATTGTCATCGGGCAGGATTTCCGCAGCGCTTAGTTGATCCAGGTCCCGCGAGTCGTCATTGTCGATCGAGAACCACAGCAGGCCCCGCAAATCTCGGACCTGAGGCGTGGAAGCACGCGCTGCCTCATGGATATTGTCCGTCTCACGCAGAACCGCGGGGGAAAATTCCGGCAGCAAGCCGCCCTGTAGCATGGCATCGCGCGCGACGGCTCGAAGAGGATTCGTGCCGAACCTTTGTTTCTTTGACATTGGCTGAAGGGTCTGTCAGTTGGCCGTAGCGAGCAATGGCCGCCATTAGTGCCTACGGAATGTCTGGTTGACAACCGAAAATATATGGCCCGCCTGACGCGATTGCTCTATGCCGCCCCCGATATGTGGCACCAGATGGTAGCGCAAGACGCCCAGCGGGCCCTCGGTGCGCACGGCCTTGGGTGCTTACAATATCGTCAATATGGGAAATACCGCCGCCACGCCGAACTTAAGAAGCGTCCCATCAGTCGGTCTCTTTGAAAAGCAGGCCGGCGCCCGCAAACGCATCTATGGTGCCATGAAACATGGGGACCAAGCTCTTATCGGCGATGGTCGCGACGAGTTCTTTTATTCCAGTGCTTTGGGTGCCCGAAAGGCGCTGGAATGCCGCTACAAATTCGGGGCGGATATACCAATAAGACCCGCCTACGAAAAATCTTGCCAGGGGCTCGCCTGCCTCGCTTTCGACAAAAAGCGCGCTTTGGTTTGCCAGGCGTATCTTGGTGGCCTCCAGGCTTAGCGGCGCATTCTGTTCAACCGGCGCCTGGGGCAGCCGAATGTGGGGACGGGGCCTGCGCATCGCATGTCGTGCCCGCAGAAATTGCCCAACGGGATCGCCTTGCGTTGACGCCGCCAGAAATTCCGCCAGCTTCGCGCCATAGGCTTTTCTGGCTTGCGGGTCATCCAGCCCGGTTAAACTCTTTCTCGCCTCCGGGTGGCGCCTCAAGGTTGCGATCCACCATTGCAAGAACTCAAGCCCAACGGGCGGCCGGGCGCCCCAGCTTATATGAAGAGATGGTTCGTCCAAGGGGTGGGCAACGTGCCAATAGCCTCTGGGCAGATAAAGCACGTCACCATCGCTGAGAATTCCTTCCCAAATGGGTGCTGCCTTGGGCGGTGGTGCCGCTTCAATATCATCCGCCAAGGGATCAATTCGGGTGGGAGCGAATACCTGCCACTTCTTGCGGCCACTCAGCTGCAACACGAACACCTCGTGCGGATCCCAGTGGACGTTGAAACCCTTTTGCGTACGCCAGCCTGCATAAAGGTTGGCGACACAGGCACAGGACAGCACGTCTTCGAAAGAAGATGTCAGGTCAAAAACCGAAGGCGAAACCTCTTGCACCCCATCCATGACCATGGTGGCGCCTTGCGCCAACAGGGCCATGAGACCGCCTGGGCTCAATCTGAGATTGCCGACGGGCCCATCAATATAGCGCCGCAAGTCCACCATGCTGCCCTCTTGAAAGAGACGCAGCTGCGGCTGTGGCGGGGGATGCCAGGTCAGGATCTGATTAAGATCGGGCCACGAAAAAACCCGCTCAAAGCGCCCCTTTTCGCCCTTCAGGTAAAGCGGTTTTTTTGTCCAATATTCGGACAGGAAGCGGGGAATGCCAACCGGCGCAAGCACCTGCTCGAAATTCATTTCTCCGGCCGGCATTGAGTGCTCACATTGGGCAGCGTCCCGAGTTCATGTTGAGTGACCGACAGAGAAATTGCAAACCACGATGCGCGAAGGAAATTCACGTCGCATTCGCGGGCGACGCTCATCCGAGGTAGTGCCCAAAGCTCTCTCACCCCGTGAGATGTGGCACCCGCGCAGCCCCGAAGGGTTCCTGCCATCTTTGACTTCGCGACACACGCATGTAAGCTTTCAATCAAGGGGCAGTGGATGAGCAGGAACCGTGACCGCCGCCAAATGTTGGCTATCACCGCGGCTGCGGCGATGATCCCGATGGTTAGCCGCGCCCAGACGCCGGCCAGCGTTCCGCCCCCTGCGGGAGCGGCGCCAACCGGCCGCCAACCGCCGCCGCCTTATGATCCCAATGCGCCGATCGGCGCCACGATCGGGTCGGTCCAGAAGCTCGACCCCGAGTTGGACACCTTGATCGACGAAAACGCCGTCGTCGAACGTATCGCCAATGTCGAGGGCAATGCGGAAGGGCCCTGCTGGGTGCCCGAACAGGGCGGCTACCTGCTGTACTCAGACCCGCCCGGCAACAAAATGCACAAATGGACGCAGAAGGGGGGTGACGAAATCTTCATGGCCCCTTCCGGCTTTGCCGGCGACGATCCTACTCACATTTATCGCGAAGCGGGTTCGAACGGCATCCATTACCGGGACGGTCATATCATCTATGCCGACAGCGGCAATCGCGCCGTGGTGCGGATGGATCTGAAAAGCCGCAAGAAGGAAGTTCTCGCCTCGGAGTTTGAAGGCAAACGCCTCAACAGCCCCAATGACGTCGCCATTACCCGGGCGGGCGTAATCTTCTTTACCGATCCACCTTACGGGCTGACCGATACCCTCAAGTCGCCGGCGCGGCAGCTGGATTTCCAAGGCGTTTTCCGAATCGGTTTGGATGGCAAGTTAAGCCTGGTCGACCGTGAGGGCAGCATGCCCAATGGGATTGGCATCTCCCCCGACGGCCGGATTCTCTACACCTCCGACACCGGCGGTGGCAGGCGGCAGATGTATGACCTGACCGCCGATGACCAGGCCATCAATAAGCGGCTGTTCGGCGAGGGTGATATGGGCGGCGACGGCTTCAAGGTGGCCGCCACCGGACATCTCTTCGCCAGCGGCCGCGGTGGCCTGATCATCTACAATCCGGCCGGCAAGAAGATCGGCATGATCGCGCCCACCGCGGGCGGAATTTCCAACTGCTATTTCTCGGATGAAGGCATCCTCTACCTCTCGATGGGCCATTCCGTGGGCCGCATAAAGGTCAAGGTCCAAGGCGTGCCATAGCAGAGGTTTCAAAATACCGTGATAGGGGACGAGATGCTTCAAATTCCTTGGCGAATGATGGCGGTGGTTTCGATGATCGCGGGTTCGACCGTCACTGCTGATGCTGCGCCTGCGCGCTATTCCGTCAAAATCATCGGCGACATCGTGCATCTGCGCGATAACAAGACGGACTCGACCGTCTCCGTGCTGACCGGGACCAGCAATGCCTATGAGTTCGTGGTTCACGGCAAGAACGTGCTCAGCATGAACATCCCTTCGACCACTGCCCTGCGCAACAATCCGGGCCTGAACGGGATACCTTTCTTGGGCCCATTCGCCAACCGGCTGGATGAGATGGCCTTCTATGCCAATGGCAAGAAGTACAGTTTCGATCCGGGGCTGGGCAATGTCCGCTCTCCCATCCCGCAGCAGGGCTTTCTGAACGGTACCCATGACTGGAAGCTCATTTCAGCCAAGGCGAACGGCAACAGCGCCACGGTGGTCAGCCGGCTCGATTTCTACCGGCATCCCGACTGGATGAAGCAATTTCCCTTCGCCCAGACTTACACCATGACCATCCGGCTTAAGGATGGGACGCTGGAGGTGAATACCCGGATCGACAATCTTAGTGTTGATCCGCTGCCGGTTTCGATCGGCTATCACCCTTATTTCGCCTTGCCGGAGACGGACCGCAATCATTGGTCGCTCGATTTCGGCGCCGAAACCCATTGGATCGAGACCGACGCGCATCTGCCGACGGGCGAAAAGGAAACCTCCGACACCTTCTTCGGAGGCGATCATCATAACGTCCCGCTCAGCCGTCTTGCCGACAAGCGGCTCGACGAGGTGTTCAGCGATCTCGACCGTGATGCGCAAGGGCGCGCCAGCGTGATCATCAAAGGGGACACCACCTCGATCAAGGTGACGGCAGGTCCCAAGATCCGGACCTTTCTGCTCTATTCGGAGATACTCCCGCCCCCGGGCGCTGTTGCAGCGGGTGGACGGAGCGGCACTGCTGCACCGGCCGGGCCGCGACCGACTCCTCCTCCTGTGGCTTATGATGGCCCGGTGGTGCCGCTGACCGCTCCGAACGATGTGCCGCGAAATGTGCGCGGCTTCATTGCCATCGAACCCATGGCCGGCATCACGGACTCGATGAACATGGCCCAGAAGGGTCTGTACAACGAGCTGCAGTATATTGCACCGGGCGGCTCTTGGAACGAGAGTATCTGGATCACCCCTAGCGGCTTTTAGCGCGCCGAGCTCACTTGAATGTGCTGAAGCGGTATTCGGTCACTTCATGCATGGGCTTGTCAGGCCTAACTTCGGCCGAGGCGAAGTTGGGATGGTTTGGGGTATCGGTCGCACAGATAGACATCTCTCCCTCTCCAATTTGTTCCGCCGCAAGTTCCACGGAGGAAAAATCATTGCGAATTCGCAACGGTACTTAAACCCACTTCGCAATCGCCGCAGAAAATTCTCTCATCTTGTGAGACGTGGCGGCCTCGGCGCCTGCAGATCGGCTTGCAAAGCTTCGGGATTCCGTGAGACCCTCATGTAACGGTTTAGTTCAATCAAGAACTTACGTGCGGTAGAGTCGAATAATCAACCGCGGGAGGATAGTCCGGCGCCTCGTTGTGCCGTGTGTGATTGAGAGCAATGGGCGGAGACCACCAGGCTCGCGGTCACGCGATTGTTAAGGCTGATCGTTCTTCTGCAACTCGCGTGGTTTTTCACGTCGTTTGGTAAGCACTACCGCCGGACTTCCGGCGGCTAGGTGAAGCATGTCTTTGGCGTTTTTTCGGACATTCATCAATTTTTTTGGGGGTCATCATGAAGATTTTCGCTGCCCACGGTCAGTTCACACGCAATTCCCTCTTGCGATCCGCCTGCCTGCTTGCGCTGGTTGGCGTGCCGGGCGTGGCTCTGGCTCAAGAGACCACAGAAACGGTGGTTGTGACCGGCTCGCGCGTCATCAACAGTATTGTCAACTCCCCAACCCCGCTGACCGTGGTCAGCACGGAACAATTGCTTACCACCACGCCCAGCGATATCGGCGACGCTTTGAACAAGCTGCCGGTTTTCCAGAACGATGCGACGCGGCGGAACGCGGGCAGCGCGAGCGGCAATGGCGGGGGCGAATTCCTCAATCTGCGCAATTTCGGCCAGCAACGCACCCTGGTCCTGGTGGATGGTATGCGCATGCCGGCCTCGAACCAGGCCGGCAGTGTCGATATCAGCACCCTGCCGCAGGAGCTGTTTTCTCGCACGGAAGTGGTCACCGGGGGCGGCTCGGCCGTCTATGGTTCCGACGCGATCACCGGCGTGGTGAATTTCATCATCGACAAGCATTTCACGGGCGTCAAATACGAAGCCAATGCGGGCATCTCGATGTATGCCGACGCCTTCCAATATAAGGTGAATTTGGCGGCGGGCGCCGACATTCTCGGCGGCAGGGGTCATATCGAAGGCTCCGTGGGATATGCGAATCAGGATGGCGTGCTGAAGCCGTTCCGGCCGTCGGGCGCGGAGAATCTAAGTTCTTTCAACTCGGGCAGCACCGCGGCCAACCCAGTCACCAATATCACGCAGGGCGGCCAGACGGTCTCGACGGCCAGCGGCAAGATCACTTGCGTGACCACCCCCAGCGCCGCTCAGTTGGCCGCCGGGATGCGGGGCTGTTCGGTCAACGGCCAGGAATTCCTCCAACCCGGTATTCCCGGACCGATCTTTTATGGCGTGATACCCCAGACGCCTGGCGTACCGGCCAAGCTGGCCAACAGTGCGGTGGCCCAGGGGTGCTTCGATTGCGCCCATACCGATTTTACGTCGATCTTTGGCGATACCCGCAATGCCAGGGCGTTCGGGCGCTTCAGCTATAACCTCAATGATGACACCTCGGTCTTTGCCCAAGTCTCGTTCGCCCAGGCCAATGTATTCAACTATTTCTTTCCGATGCAGCAAGAGGGCAGCCGTCAGACCATTACCTATTTCAAGGACAATGCCTTCCTGCCGGCGGCCACCCAGGCCGCGTTAGGCAACAACTGCGCCACGGACCCCAACTGCCATACCGATGGCACCAATACCTTCACGGTGTCCGAATGGTATGATGCCCAAAACCGCGTCCGGCAGACCAACAACGTAACGCGCAACATCGTCGCCTCACTCGGCATCAACGGCCAGGTGTTCGGAAACTATGCTTGGGAAGCGCATTACACCCATGGCGAAGCCCGTCTGTCCACCACGGGCATTCACAACGGCAACAATCAGTTCCATGACGCAGCGCAAGACGCGGTGATTGACACCGATGGCAGCATCAAGTGCTGGAACAGCACGGCGGCCGCGATCGCGCAGTTCGGGGACCTCTATCCGGGTTGCGTACCGATCAATACTTTCGGCAACAATGTGTCGACCCAGGCGCAAATCGATTACTGGGGCCGTAACACCCATTTCAATGAAACCAACACCATGGACGACCTTGCCGCCGACGTCTCCGGCAATGTTTTCGACCTGCCGGCCGGTCCGATCAAGGTGGCGTTGGCGGGTGAAATGCGCTGGCTCGACTATCTGATCGATTCCAACGCCTCGCCGACCGACTTCGTCAATTGCACGGGCCTGCGTCTGTGCGGCGCTCTCGCTACCGGCACCACGGCCAACCCTCACGCCGCCCAGCAACCTGGCTCAGGCTTCATCAGCGCCGCCAATGAGCAATATGTCACCCAGACCTTGTGGGACAACAACACAGTGCCGTCGGTGCACAAGGACGAAAATGTGTGGGAATTCTCCGGCGAAGTGGGGATTCCTATCCTCAAGGATGTTCCGCTGGTCCAAACCTTGGACGCCGACTTGGCGGGGCGTTACACCGATTACAGCATCTCCGGCTCGGTTGAGACCTGGAAGATCGGCCTCAACTGGCATGTGAATGACGATGTTTATTTCCGCGGCACGACCTCCGTCGACATCCGGGCCCCCACACTGAACGATCTGTATTCGCCCAAAACCTCCAACAGCGGGCCGTTCCTGGATCCTTTGACGAACTTCAATCCTGGCGGCATCCAAACCGTGTCTGGCGGAAATCCCGACCTCGTGCCGGAAGTGTCCCGCACCTATACGGGCGGTATCGTCCTGACGCCGACCTTCATTCCGGGGCTCACCGCGTCGGCGGACTACTACCAAATCACCCTCAAGAATGCGATCGCCAACATCAGCGGTACCAACGCCGCGATCGCGAATATCTGTATCGCCTCCGGCGGCAGTTCGCCTTTCTGCTCGCTCTATGACCGGCCGTTCCCCTATACCAATACGACCCCAGCCAACTATCCCACGCTCATCCGCAGCCAGAGCCTCAATGCGGCGTTCAATGTGACCGAAGGCGAGGATTACGAGATCAACTATAACTTCGACATGGCCGACGTGCTCTCCGATCTCGCGGGCCTGGTCAACCTGCGCGCCTTGCTGAACGTGGCCCCGGTGAATACGACCAGCAGCTTTCCCGGCGCCCCCATCACGCACACGACAAACCCGAAGGGCCATGCGTCGCTGTTCGGCAATTACACGCTCGGCAACTGGAGTGTGGCCACCCAGTGGCATTGGTTCAGTGGGCTCAACAAAAACGGCGTTTACGGCGCCGGGGAGACCTTCTACGCCCAGCCCCGTGTCGGCAGCTTCAGCACGATGGACTTCACCCTCACCAGGAAGATCATCTTCGACAACGGCACGGCCATGTCTGCCTATTTCAATGTGCAGAACGCCTTCAATTCCATCCCGCCGGATGTCACTGGCTCTTCCGGCAACCCTGGTGGCATCAATGTCCCGCAGGGCGAAGACCTGATGGGGCGCTACTTTACCATCGGTTTCCGCGGGAATTTTTGATCTGAGTAACTAGCCTCGGTTTAAACGACTCCAAGGAAGCAAAGATGAACAGATTTGCCTTTATGACTTTGGCCGCCGCAATACTGGGGACCGTGTCCACTGCGAGCATGGTCATTGCGCAGGTTCCTGAAACCAAAGTGGCCATTTCGGGCCCTGGCGCCAAGCCGGGTTTGCCGGGTTGGTATATCGAAGGTTCAGCCGCCGATCCCTTAGGGCCCTTTCCCGGGCGCGGCACGGGCGGAGGCGCCGGTGCTGGTGCCGGACGAGGCGCTGGTGGTGGTGCTGGACGGGGTGGCCGTGGTCCCGCCGCGCCGGTGGCCGTCAACCCCATGCCGCCGGGCAGCAATGGCGTGCCGCCCGATTGGGCGCCGCCCCCTTGCGCCCATTCGATCGTTTGCGCCAGTCCCGGAACGGCTTTTGGCGGCGTCACCGATGGGGTGACGCGGGTTGCTTGGAAGCCCACCACCAAATGGACCCACGCCTATCCCTTCGAGCTGCCCGCCGGCGGCGGCGATGTCAGCGGCGCGGGCGTGGACAGCAAGGATAATGTCTGGGTGTGGGAGCGAAACCTGCCCGGCCAGCCGGCGCTGTTCAAATTCGGTCCCGATCACAAGCTGCTCTTCAGCGTCGATCCGGCTCTGACCGACCAGACCCAACCTTTCCGCGGCCATGGCATGTGCGTCGATGCGAACGACAATGCCTGGGTCATCAACGAAATCGGCGAGGTGGTGAAAGAATTCAGTCCCGACGGGAAGCTGCTCCGGACCTTGGGCACCAAAGGCCATCGGGGCGATTGGGACGAAGCCAAGGGCCAAAGGCTGCTCTGGGATCCGGTGACCTGCGGCTTCGGACCCAATGGCGATATCTATATTTTCGAGGGCCATGGGGATGAGAGTCCCAATGATGTCGGCTCGGATGATCCGACCAATGTCGTCGGCGTGGCGCGGGTTCTGCATCTCGACAAAAACGCCAACTTCGTCAATCAGTGGTATGGCAATGCCAAGGGCCCGGCGAAATTCAACAATGCCCATGGCTCGGCGGTGGACCCGGTGACGGGCGATGTCTGGGTCGGCGACCGGGAAGACGACCGGATCACCATCTATACCGCGAACGGCCACTACCTCAGGACGCTTCAGATGCGCAACCTGATCTGCGCCCTGTATTTCGACAATCATAAGGGCCCGCGCTTTGGCACCCTATGGCTGGGGACCGGCATGGATGGACAGGTGGTCCGGATTGATCGCAACAACGGCAATGTGCTGGAAGTGGCCGGCGGCAATCGAAAAGGTCTTGGCGACGGGCAGTTCAGCGAGGCGACCAATATGGGGTCGGATTCGCACGGTCATCTGATCGTGGGCGACACCCAGCATCCCCGCGCCACTGAACTCATTCCGCCGGCGACAAAGGTGTCTGCCAAGAAATAGCGAAACCAGGCTCGGCGGCCCGAAAGTCGCCGAGCCTGTCCTTTCGTGGGGTCTTCTACCAGCCCAAATCGCAATCGCCTTGCGGGCTGTCGATGCTCTGGGCGAACACGTCCAGGCTCTTGACGAACAGCGACGTGCACCATTCCTGGCGGTTCACCGGGCCGGGGCCGTAATAATCGATGCGGCGGAAGCCGGCCGCGTTCAGCATCTTGTAGGCGCCGTTATATTGCCAGCGGTCGGAATTGTCGAAAACGATGATGCCGTTCGGCTTGATATATTGCGCCGCCAGCCAGGCAGTCAGGCTGCGCGCCATGCCGTCGACCACGATGACATCGAAGCTGGCCTTTTTATGGGCGCAGATCTCGGTGGCATAGGCGACGAATTCTTCGCACAGCAAGCCATGCATGATGTTGTGCTGGGGATGGGGCGAGACCGGCAATTCCGGCGGCTCGGCAAAGAACTTGGCCACCGCGGCTTTCTGCTGCTTGGTGGTTTCCTCGTTCATCACGCGGCTGACGATCTTGAGGTTGGCAGGCGCCGTCGCCGCCACCCGCTCCGCCCAGGCCGCGTCATGCTCGACGCTGATCACTTCGCTGGCGCGGGTCGCCCACCAATGGGAGGAGCCGCCGCAGCCATATTCGAACACTTTGCAGCCCGGCTTGACGATGCGCGCCAATTGCCGGAACGCAGGATAGGTGATCCAGGGGACCAGCCCGTCCTTGTTGCGCGGAATCCCGTCCAGGCTTTCGAACCAGCCGCGTTTTTCCAGATAGGTATTGGCGAATTGATAGACCAGCGCATTGATGCGCGCATGTTCGGCGGTGTTCATGGCATTCATGTCAGGCCCTTCCTCTGGCGCGCTTGGATGGCTTGCGCGGTGCGGCATGTTTCTGTGGCGCGCGCGCGATGGCGGCACCAGGTTCGATCGCCTGGAGCGCGGCGGCATAGCGCTGGGCATGCTGGGTGCGGCCCAAAGCAAGGTTACAGGACAACGCCGAGTCCAATACCGCCCGATTTCCCGGGAGCAATCCCGCCAGGGCGGCGATATAGGGTTCGGCCAGTTCCACTTCGCCGGCGGCGAGATGGCGGTTGAACTGTTCCAGCACGGCCGGCATCTGGCCGCGGATTTCGGCCAGCAATTCGTTGACATCGCCGCGCTGCGCCTTCAGGGCTGCCAAGGCTTGCAGGGCCTGCAGGCTGCGGCCTAGGGCGCCCAGCAGCTTGACCTTGCGCTTGACGATATCCGCGTCTCCCGGCGCGACGGCGTCCAGATGCTCCAGCAGCAGCAGGGCCTCGTCCTGACGGCCCTCGGCCTCGAGCGTGGCGGCAAGGGCACTGAGGCGCTGGGTGGTGGCCGCATCGACAATGCGCCGGCCCATGCCGCGGCGTTCGAACAGGAAGTCCATCTGCAGCAGATTGCCGTCATGCACGCCGGATAGGCGGTGGAAATCGGTGACTTCGGTGACATGGAAACCCAGTTGGTTTAACGCGGCAAACAGGCTTTCCGCCTTGGCGCCGCCGATATTGTATTCGACCAGCGAAACCTCGACCAGAATGTAATCGGCCTGGGAAAGCAGCCGGGGGCCGCCCAGAATGACATCCAGCTCCGATCCTTGGGTATCGATCTTGATGAAGTCGAAACGCCGGCCGGCGAACAGATCGTCCAGCCGGGCTTTTTCGATTACCTGTTTGATCATCACTTCGTCGCGGAAGAACTGCGTGTTCTCGCGGTAAAGCGAGGCGCCGGTGGATTGCAGCCATTCCTTGCTGAGGAACATCTCGGCCTTGCCGGCCTCTTTCGACGCCGCCACGCCATATTGCTCGAAGCCCAGCTTGGCGAGATCGGCCAGGCAATAGGGATTGGGTTCCACCAGCGTCGGGACGCAGGACGGGAACACGCCAAGAAATTCGTGGGTAAAAGTGCCGATATGGGCGCCGATATCCAGCATGGCGCGCGGGCTATAGCCGCCAAGGCGCAAAGCCTGCAGAACATCCTTGTTCATTGGCGTTACCTCGCGTCCCGGGTCAGAAGTTCGTCGAAATAGGCGATGGTCTTGCTCAGGCCCTGGCGCAGTTCGATCTCCGGCTTCCAGCCCAGCACATCGCGGGCCTTGGAAATGTCGGGACAACGCTGCTGCGGATCGTCGGCCGGCAGCGGTTTTTCCACCAGCTGCGATTTGCTGTTCGTCAACTCCAGCACGATCTCAGCCAATTGCCGCATGGTGAACTCGCCCGGATTGCCCAGGTTGATTGGGCCGGTGACATTGTCGTCGGTGCCCATCATCTTCATCATGCCGCGCACCAGGTCGTCGACATAGCAGAACGAACGGGTCTGGCGGCCATGACCATAAATCGTGATGTCCTGGCCCTTGAGCGCCTGGACGATGAAATTCGACACCACCCGCCCGTCATTGGGATGCATCCGCGGGCCATAGGTGTTGAAGATGCGGATCACCTTGATCGCCATCTGATGCTGGCGGTTGTAATCGAAAAACAGCGTCTCGGCGCAGCGTTTGCCTTCGTCATAGCAAGAGCGCGTCCCGATGCAGTTGACGTTGCCCCAATACTCTTCGGTCTGGGGATGCACATTGGGATCGCCATAAACCTCGGATGTCGAAGCCTGCAGGATTGGCACCCGCAGCCGCTTGGCCAGACCCAGCATGTTGACCGCGCCGATGACGCTGGTCTTGGTGGTCTGCACCGGGTCGAACTGGTAATGCACCGGCGAGGCCGGGCAGGCGAGATTGTAGATCTCATCCACCTCGACAAAGAGCGGAAACGTGATGTCGTGGCGCATCAGCTCGAAGCGCGGATTGCCGATCAGATGCTCGATATTGCGCCGCGACCCGGTGAAGAAATTGTCGACGCAGAGCACTTCATTGCCGCGGGCCAGCAGCCTTTCGCACAAATGCGATCCGATAAAGCCCGAGCCCCCCGTGACCAGCACCCGCTTGCCCAGCAGTTCATATTGGCGGCGCTTTTTCATGCCGAGCGGGCCTCTTTCTTGGCGCGGGCGGCTGCGGGCGTTTTTGCGGCCGGCTTGGATTTGCGCGGCAGGCTCGACATGTCGAAGCCGTGATAGAGCGACAGGAAGCGGAAGGGATTTTCCTGCCAGCTTTTGTACATCAGGTTGTTGATGTCGGATTTGACATCGAAATAGCCGATTTTCGCGGCTTTCTCATGGGCCAACAAATGGTGCCGGGCCTGGAGCAGCCCGAACTGGTCGATCCAGCGCGAGACTTCCGCGCCTGCCAATGCTTTTTCCAGGAAGGCGCGCAGGAAGCGCAGGAATATCGCGCTGCGTTTGGTGGGATTGAGCAGCAGCAGATTGGCGGTGTAGCGCGATCCGGCATTGGTGCTGACGGCGTTCTCGTTGAGCACCAGGTCGCAATCGGCGAATTTGCGCAGCAGGTCCGCAACGCCGCGTTGCAGGATCAGGTCGATATCGGAAACCAGCACCGGCAGCTTCAGCGCCTGGAGCAGGGCCCCGGCGCGCAGAAACCGCACCGACTGCAGATGGGCGATGGGCATGGTGCTGAGGCCCTTGGGCGGGGCGTCATAACATTTGGTGCGGATCGTCTTGGCGTCGAAATTGTCGCCCGCCAGGATCAGCCGTTTGCTTGAGATGCCCAGCGACTTGGCGGTCTTGCCCAGATCATTGGCCCCGCCGATGACATGCAGCACGATCAGGCTGGAAACATCGCTGTTTTCCAACACCGATTCGACATATTGGCGGCCATAGAGATCGATATAGACCTGGTCGGCGGCAGCGAAAAACACCGCCTTGGCCTTCAGCGCCTTGGCCGCGTCCTGTAGCCCACGCGCGCCCAGCGCTTTGCCGGCGGCGGTGGCGTAAACCAGCTTTTCGTCCTTGGCGGCAGGCGGGGTGGGGGCGAGGGCCGCGCTCACGTCCAAAGCCTTGAGCGCCAGGCGATAATGCTTCTCCCAGCCTGCGACATCGCTGTCGCTGCCGGCCGGAATCTCCAATTTGCGCGCCGCCGAAAGCAAACGCGAAACCTGTTTGGCCTCGCCCACGCCAAGCTTGCCGCACAAGACGGCGCTGGCCTCGTCATACAGATCGCGCAGTTGGAGCAGGGGATGGGTCACGCCATCCGGCGCGTCATTGGCGACGCCCTGTGCGGCCATGGCCGAACGGGCCGCTTCGTGCTCGGGGTCCAGACGCAGCAACACCGCGGCCAGCTGCGCCGCCTGGGCTTTGCGGCCCAGCGCGACATTGCAGGACAGCGCCGAATTCAGCGCCGCGACATTGCCCGGCAGCAGCGCCGCCAGGGCATCGGCATAGCGCGCCGCTTGTTCGACTTTGCCGGCAGTGAGGGATTGGTTGAAACCCTGGATGGTCGGATCGATCACCGGGCGGATGTCTTCCAAGAGAATCTGCTGGCTGGCGCCCCGTGCCTTGAGGGCGAGCAGGGTTTCCAGACATTCCAAAATGCGGCCCTGGCTGTTGAACATCCGAGCCTGTTGGCGCAGGCCTTCGACGGTGCCGGGATAAAAGGCGGCCGGTTCGGCGTCCACCGAACGCCGATCGGCCAAGGCGATATCCTCGCGGTGCCACAGGCGGCTGTCGGCCACCAGCGGCCGGCTCAAATGAAAACGCTTCAGCTTGGCCCGGTACATCTCGTGATAATCGGCGACGGCCAGCACTTCCTCGAGATCATGGTCATGATCGAGGCCGGCTTCGAAATAGGCTTCCAGATTGCCCAGGTCGGGCTGCGGCACCAGGCCCTGGCGATGTTCCTCGGCCATGGCGCGATAGATGTTTTCCAGGCTCGAAACCAGTTTGTCGGTGTCGAACAACAGGCAGCTGTCGCGATTGGCGCGCAGCTGCGTCTTGTAATTTTCGATTTCGGGTTTGTTGTGGGCGAGGGCGACGGCACGCGCGACGTATTCTTGCGGTGTGGCGCAGACCAGATCGCTCAAGCCGGCGGCCTGCACCAGGCTGCCGCAGACCCGCGACGCAAAGCAGCGTCCCGACAAAGTCAGGACGGGAACGCCCATCCACAGCGCGTCCGAGGCGGTGGTGTGCGCGCCATAAGGCGCCGAATCGATGAACAGATCGGCCAGGGGATAGCGCGCCAAATGGAGCGCGTTTGCCATTTTGGGCGCAAAGATCAGGCGCGCACCGGCGACGCCTTTTTGCTCCGCCATGGCGCGCAGCCGCTCCTTGGTCTTTTCCGAGGTCTCCAGCAGCCAGAGCACGCTGTTGTCCACCTTGCTCAGAATCTCGATCCAGCGTTCGAAGGTAAAGCGGCTGATCTTGTGGGTGCCGTTGAAGCAGCAGAACACAAAGGCATTGTCCGGCAATCCGGCGCTGGCCCGGCTGGGCGTTTCCGGGGCAATGCCGCGCTTGCGGTCATTGGGCTGATAGCAGGGCAGCCGCATGACTTTTTCGGAATAATAAAGCTCCGCGCCGGCGGGGATGATCCAGTCATCGGCGATGATATATTGGTGATAGGGCGAGCCCATGGTGCCGGGATAGCCGAGCCAGTTGACCTGGATCGGGGCGCAGCGGCGGGCGAACACGCCGGTCTTGGAATCGCGGGTATGGCCGTTGACGTCGACCAGAATGTCGATGCCGTCCTCGGCGATGCGCTTTGCGGCATCGTCATCACTCATCTTGGTGATGTCGCGCCAATGCTCAACAGCCGCCTTGATCCGTCCCGTCAGGGCGCTGGTCGAAGCCGGGCCGCAATAATAGGCGAAGACCTCGACGTCCCGCTTGCTATGCAGCTCGAACAGCTCGGCCATCAGATAACCGATGGCGTGGTCGCGCAGATCGGAAGAAACATAGCCGATGCGAAGCCGGCGATTGCTCAAATCGATCGGGGCATGACGCCGGTCGCTGTCGCCGCCATGCGGCCCATCCCAGGACGAACGCTTGACGTAACGATAGGCGCTGGCGAGCTGCAGCAGCGGATCATCGGTGTAAGCGGCCATCGACAGCGGATTGATGCCGGCGAGAAGTGTCTTGCGATCCAGGTTTTCCGCAGGCGCCGCAATCGGCCATTTGCACTGCGCCAGGCGCAGGGCGGTGTATTGCTCGATGATCTCGGGCTGGCGCGGATTGATCTGCAGGCAGCGCAGGAAAGTTTCTTCCGCCAATTCGCTTTGCTGGGCGGCGGTCAGAACCCGCGCCATCTGTGTCAGGGCGGTGGTGGCGTACATCACCGAATTGCCGTTGATCTGCGCCGGCCGCGCCGCCGCTACGCGCCACAATTCCACCGCCTGGTCGGCGGCGCCGGATTCCTCCAGCAGGCGCCCCAGATTGATATAGGCGGGAATGAAATCCGCGTTTTGCGCGATCGCCTTGTTGAGCGCTGTCGCGGCCGCTTGCTGATCGCCCGCCTGGGAATCCAGCGACGAGCAGTTGAAATAGGCGACATAGAGCTGGGGATGGCCGGGATTATGGGCGATCCAGGCCTGGTAAAGCTGGCGCGCCTGGGCGGGCTCGGCGGAAAAACGGTTGGCGGCCTCGATCAGGCCGGTCAGGGAAAGCCGGGTCGAACGGGCCTCGGCCAGGGCGCGCGAAAAACTCTTCTCGGTCATGGCATCATGCTCGCGGCCGGCGCGAGGCTCCCCTGGGAAAGGCATGCGGTTCGACAGGGGAATCTTGGGTGATTAACCTTAATAAACGGCTAATCGAGCGGCCCCCGGCGCAGCGGGGTCAGACCCACTACGCTTGGTGGCTGTTCGCCCGCGATGCGCTACAGCACGCGATCGCGGGCGAAATCCGATCAGTCGCCCAGATAGGCCAGGACCTGGGCCTCGGTCATGCCCTGCACCTGTGTCGGGGTGAAGGCGTTGAGCTGGGTGGTGTCCATCGAGCTGATATTGGTGGTCGACAAGTTCTGGATCTGGGTCGAGGTCAGACCCGGGATCTGAGTGGCCTGCAGCGAGTCGATCTCGGTGGTCGTCAGCGTACTGATCACCGTGGTCGACAGGGCCGCGATCTGGCTCGTGGTCAGCAGCGGGATCTGCGTGTCCTGCAGATTGCCGATGAAGGTCTCGTTCAACGCCCCGATCTGGGTGCCGGTTACGCCGGTCAACTGCGTCGCGGTCAGGGCGCCGATGGCGGTGGCATCCAGAGAGGAGAAGTTGGTGGCGGACAGCGCCTTGATCTGGGTCGAGCTGAACACCGCGATCTGCGTATCCTGCAGCTCCGCAAAGTCGGTGGCATTCAGCGCACCCAACTGACCGGCGGAGAGGCCGCCGATCTGCGTGGTGGTGAGCGAACCGACCGCGGTCGCGTTCAAGGCAGCGAAGTTGGTGGTCGACAGCGCCGCAAGCTGCGTCGTGGTCAAACCGCTGACTTGCGTGTCCGCCAGGGCGGCCAGGTTGGTGGTGTTGAGCGCGCCCAACTGTGTGGTGGCAAGATTGCCGAGCTGGGTGGAGGTCAGCGCCGCCAGACCGGTGCCGTTCAGGCCCGCCATCTGGGTGGTGGTGACGCCCTTGAGCTGCGTGGTGCTCAAGCCGTTGATCGCGGTCGCATCCAGCGCCGAGAAGTTGGTCGCCGTCAGGGCGCCGATCTGGGTCGAGGCCAGCAAGGCAACCTGGGTGTCCTGCAATTCGCCCAGCGCGGTGGCGGTCAGGCCGGCGATCTGGGTGGTGGTGACGCCCTTCAGCTGCGTGGTGTCCAGGGCGCCGATGGCGGTGGCGTCCAGGGCCGAGAAGTTGGTCGCGGTCAGCGCGCCAACCTGGCTCGAGGTCAGAAGCGCAATCTGCGTATCCTGGAGCTCGCTCAGCGCGGTGGCGGTCAGACCCGTAATCTGGGTGCTGGTGACCCCGCCCAACTGGGTGGCAGTCAGGGCGCCGAGGGCCGTTGCATCAAGCGCGGAGAAGTTGGTCGCCGACAGCGCCTTGATCTGGGTCGAGGTCAGGACCGCGATCTGCGTGTCCTGCAACTTGGCCAGACCCGTGAGGTCCATCGCGCCAAGCTGGCCGGTGGTCAAGCCGCCGATCTGCGTGGTGGTCAGGGCACCGACCGCGGTGGCGTTGAGCGCCGCGAAGTTGGTGTTCGACAGGGCGGCAATCTGGGTCGATGTCAGGGTACCGACTTGGGTATCCTGCAAGGTCGCCAGATTGGTGGTGGTGAGCGCGCCCAATTGCGTGGTGGCGAGATTGCCGATTTCGGTCGAGCTCAGGCTGGAGAGCGCCGTGGCGGTCAGCCCGGCCATCTGGCCGGTGGTGAGGCCCTTGAGCTGGGTGGCCGTCAGCGCGCCCAAGGCGGTGGCGTCGATCGCCGACAGATTGGTGGCGGAGAGGGCCGCGATCTGGGTCGAGGCCAGAAGCGCGATCTGCGTATCCTGGAGCTCGCTCAGCGCGGTGGAGGTCAGGCCGGCCAATTCGGCGGTGGTGACGCCGGCCAGCTGCGTCGCATTCAGCGCGCCGATGGCGGTAGCGTCCATGCCCGAGAAGTTGGTCGCCGACAGGGCCTTGATCTGGGTGGCGTTGAAGGCCGCCAGCTGGGTGTCCTGCAGCTCCGCGAAGTCGGTGGCATTGACTGCGCCCAGCTGGGCCGACGTCAGTCCGCCGATCT
>JAICHV010000048.1 GCA_025924715.1 Alphaproteobacteria bacterium | reverse complement strand
TTCATCAACCAGATCCGCATGAAGATCGGCGTGATGTTCGGCAATCCGGAAACCACCACGGGCGGCAATGCGCTGAAATTCTATTCCTCGGTGCGCCTCGACATCCGCCGCATCGGTGCGATCAAGGACAAGGACGAAGTGGTCGGCAATCAGACCCGCGTCAAAGTGGTCAAGAACAAGGTCGCCCCGCCCTTCAAACAGGTGGAGTTCGACATCATGTATGGCCAGGGCGTCTCCAAGGTGGGCGAGCTGGTCGATCTTGGGGTCAAGGCCGGGATCGTGGAAAAATCGGGCTCCTGGTACTCCTTCGACGGCTCCCGCATCGGCCAGGGTCGTGAGGCGGCCAAGAGCTTCCTGACCGCCAATGCCGATATTGCCGCATCTATCGAACAGGCCATCCGGGCCGCTTCCGGCCAGATCGGCCAAACCCTGGCCCATGGCGATAGCGACAAGGCGGAAGTCGCCGAAGAGGACTGAAAACGGGCAAAAGTTCGAGTTGATTTCGGTCTCGCAGCCCGAAGTCGACTTCTCGGCAGAAGGCGCCTTCCGAAAGGGAGGCGCCTTCTGTTTTTCAGGGGGCAGGGGTGCAAAAATCCCAGGCGTGACAAGCTTTTTGCCGCCCGCTACAAGCTAACCCCATGAAAAGTCTGTCCGACGTTCGCGCCCAGTTCCTGGATTATTTCGCCAGCCACGGTCACGCCGTGGTGCCGTCCTCGCCGCTGGTGCCGCGCAACGATCCGACCCTGCTGTTCACCAATGCCGGCATGGTCCAGTTCAAGAACCTCTTTGTCGGGGCCGAGAAGCGCGATTATGTCCGCGCCGCCTCGGTGCAAAAATGCGTCCGCGCCGGCGGCAAGCACAACGACCTCGACAATGTCGGCTATACCGCCCGCCATCACACCTTTTTCGAGATGCTGGGCAATTTTTCCTTCGGCGATTACTTCAAGGAAGATGCCATCAAATTCGGCTGGGAATTGTCCACCAAGGTCCTGGGCCTGCCCAAGGACAAACTGGTGGTGACGGTCTATCCGACCGACGACCAGGCCCGTCAATTGTGGAAGAAGATCGCTGGCCTGCCCGACAACCGCATCATCGGCCATGAAAGCAATCTCTGGGCGATGGGGCCGGTGGGGCCGTGCGGCTATTGCTCGGAAATCTTTTTCGATCAGGGCGACAAGGTTCAGGGCGGCCCGCCCGGCAGCCCCGATGAAGACGGCGACCGCTTCCTGGAATTCTGGAACCTGGTCTTCATGCAGTTCGAGCAGGTGGACGAAAACACCCGCATCGACCTGCCGCGCCCTTCCATTGATACCGGCATGGGGCTGGAACGGATCGCCGCCATCCTGCAAGGCGTCACCAACAATTACGATGTCGATCTGTTTCGCCACATCATCGCCGCCTCGGTGGAAACCAGCGGCGTGCGCAGCGAAGGCGAGGCGCTGTTCAGCCACCGCGTCATCGCCGATCATCTGCGCTCGACCTCATTCCTGATCGCCGATGGCGTGCTTCCCTCCAATGAAGGGCGCGGCTATGTCCTGCGTCGGATCATGCGCCGCGGCATGCGCCATGCCCATCTGCTGGGCACCTCCGATCCCTTGATGCATCGGCTGGTGCCGGTGCTGGTGGCGGAAATGGGCAGCGCCTATCCGGAATTGAAACGCGCCGAAGCCCTGATCACCGAAACCTTGAAGCTGGAGGAAATCCGCTTCCGCGAAACCCTGGCCCGCGGCCTCAAGCTGCTGGACGAAGCCACCCGCGACATGAAGGCCGGAGATATCCTTCCCGGCGATGTCGCCTTTAAGCTCTATGATACTTATGGCTTCCCGCTCGACCTGACGCAGGAATCCTTGCGGGCCCGCAGCATTGGCGTCGATCAATCCGGCTTCACCTTCGCCATGCAAAAGCAAAAGGCCGATGCCCGCGCCTCCTGGACCGGCTCGGGCGAAGCCGCCAATGACGCGCAATGGTTCGCGGCGGAAACCGAATTCGGCAAGACGGAATTTCTCGGCTACGAAGCCGAGGAAGCGGAAGGCGAGATCCTCGCCATCCTCAAGGACAATGTCCGGGTGCAGAAAGCCGCGCCGGGCGAGACCGTCCAGATTCTCACCAACCAGACGCCTTTCTATGCCGAATCCGGTGGACAGGCCGGCGATACCGGGCTGATCTTTTCGCCCAAGGCCGAGGGCAAAGTCACCGACACCCATAAGAAACTGGGCAGCCTGCATATCCATATCGTCGAGGTGACGCGGGGCAGCTTTGCCGTGGGCGACGCCGTCGATCTGAAAGTGGACCGCGAACGCCGCCGCGCCACCCGCGCCAACCATTCCGCCACCCATCTGCTGCATGCCGCGCTCAAGCGCGTGCTGGGGCCGCATGTCAGCCAGAAAGGCTCGCTGGTCAATGCCGAGCGGCTGCGCTTCGATTTTTCCCATCCCAAGCCGGTTACGCCGGAAGAACTGGGTCGCATCGAGGCCCAGGTCAATGAAGTGATCCGGCAGAATTCCGATACTTCGACCCGGCTGATGCCCACCGATCAGGCCGTGGCCGCCGGCGCCGAAGCGCTGTTCGGCGAAAAATACGGCGACGAAGTGCGCGTGCTGACGATGGGCGAGGAGCTCGAGCATCACAGCCACAGCAAGTCGGGGGCCTATTCGGTCGAGCTGTGCGGCGGCACCCATGTGCGCCGGCTGGGCGATATCGGGCTGTTCACCATTCTGTCGGAAAGCGCGGTTGCCGCGGGCGTGCGCCGCATCGAGGCGCTGACCTCGGAAGGCGCGCGCCGCTACCTGGCGGGCCAGGCCGAGATCGCCCGCGAAGCCGCCGCCGCGCTCAAAACCCAGGCCGGCGATCTGCCCGCCCGCGTCGCGGCGCTGTCGGAAGAACGCCGCAGGCTGGAACGCGAATTGGCCGAAGCGAAAAAGGCCTTGGCGCTGGCGGGACCCGCAAAATCCGGTGACGACGGTGTCAAAACCTTGGCCGGCATCAAGGCGGTGCTGCGCGCGGTGGATGGCGTCGCACCCAAGGATCTAAAGGGTCTGGCCGATGACGCCAAAACCAAGCTGGGATCGGGGGTGGTGGCCTTCGTCACCGCCGCCGATGGCAAAGCCTCGCTGGTGGTGGGCGTGACCGATGATCTGACCGCGCGGATCAGCGCCGTCGATCTGGTGCGTCTGGGCGCGGAAGCTTTGGGGGGCAAAGGCGGCGGCGGCCGTCCCGACATGGCCCAGGCCGGCGGTCCCGACAGCGGCAACAACACCGCCGCGCTGGCCGCGATCGAGAAGCATCTGTCGGAACTTGCGCCGGCGTAGCGCTGTCTTTTGTGATCGGGCGCAAAAGACGCGCGCCAACTGGCGGCAAGTTAAGCGATAATATCAGGCAGCAATTGATTGTTGATCTCGGTAATCTCGTCCTTCAATTGCAGCTTGCGCTTTTTCAGCCGCGACAAAGCCAGTTGATCGGGGCTGCCGGCAACGGACATCGCGTCGATGGCGGCATCCAGGTCGCGATGTTCTTGGCTCAAGCTCGCCAGCCTGGCGCGCAAAGTCACTTCATCGGGCTTGGTCACCTGATCAGTCATGTTGCTTCTTGGCCCTTGCGCCGGCCTTTGGCCAGATCCTCGCCCCAGCGCCGCACATTGGGCCATTCATGGCCGAGCAAATCCAGCGCCCGTCCCACCATCTGGTCGACCAGATCGGCCAAAGTCTTGGGCGCCGCATAGAAGGCCGGCACGGGCGGAAGCAGGATGGCGCCCATCTCGGCCAGGGCGACCATGCTGCGCAAATGGCCCAGATGCAGCGGCGTCTCCCGCACCATCAAGATCAAAGGCCGGCGCTCTTTCAACATCACATCGGCGGCGCGGGTCAGAAGCGAAGTGGTGACCCCGGTGGCGATCTCGCTCATGCTGCGCACCGAACAGGGGGCAATCACCATGCCTTTGGTCTTGAAGCTGCCGCTGGCGATGGGGGCCGCGATGTCGCCGATCGCATAAGCGAAATCGGCTTTGGCGGCGACCTGTTTGGGTTTCAAGGCGGTCTCATAGCCGATGGTCATTTCGGCCGGTTTGGTCATCACCAGATGCGATTCGACCCCGAGATCCCGGCAGGCTTCGAGCAGGCGGATGCCATAGGCGACACCCGAGGCGCCGGACAGGCCGACGATCAGCCGCTCCCTGTTATCCGCCTTGCCGGCCTTGGTTTTTTCGCGCGGCGCCATGGCGGTCAGGTGTACAGCTTGAGGGCTTTTGGTTCCATCGCTTTTTCGGGTGACAGGCCGGGATGATGGTGCTTTAATTTTCTTTGCCTTAAACCGATGAGGTGTTGCATGGCGCTACAAGGGCAGATCGAGCATCTGGCTGATCAACACAAAAAGCTTGAAGACATCATCGCCGCGGAAATGACCCATCCCGATTGGGACGAAACCCGGGTCGCGGCCCTCAAAAAACAAAAACTCCGAATAAAAGACGAGTTGGAGCGCCTTAAAGGCAGCATCCACTAACCCACCGCCCCGTTTTAGGTCACGGCCCGGCTGGCTTTGCGCGCATGCGCCAAGGCGAAAAGGGTGAGTGCCGTGAGCTCCGCCAGGCTGGCGGCCAGGAACGAGGCACCGGGAAAATAGACCGGCGCCGCGGCGCTGGTGAACCAGGCGAACAGGCTAGTCATCGCCACCGGCGAAATGATCGAGGTCAGGCTGCCGATACTGGCGATGGCGCCTTGCAATTCGCCCTGTTCGTCCTGCGGCACCAGATGGGAGAGGATGGCGTTTAGTGCCGGTGCGCCCACGCCGCCCAGCGCGAACATCACCATCCAGGCATACAGAACCATGGGCGTGGGCGCGAAAGCATAGCCCAGATAAGCGGTGGCGGCCGCGAACATCCCCACAAACACGGAGCGGGTTTCGCCCAACCGTGGCACCAGCAGCCGCGGCAGCACGCCAAAGGACAGCGCCATCAGGACGCCCACCGCGACCAGCGAGAGGGCGACGTCTCCCGGTCCCCAATGGAATTTCAGCATGGTATAATAGGTCCAGGTCGAGGGCAGGGCGTCATGCGCCAGCCGCACCATCACCAGCACCGCGAACAGCATGATCAGGGCGGGATAGCGGCGCAGCGCTGCCAGCGTGCCCAGCGGATTGGCGCGCCACAGCTCGAATTTGCGCCGGCGCGCGGGCGGCAGCGATTCCTTCAGCACCACCAACCCGAACAGCGCATTGGCGAGCGCCAGCCCGGCGGCGGCGAAGAACGGCGCGCGCAAGCCGAAATGCTCGCCCAGAAAACCGCCCATCGCCGGTCCCAGGATGAAGCCCAGACCGAACGCCGCCCCGGTCAAACCAAAATTCGCGGCGCGTTTTTCCGGCCGCGAGATGTCGGCGATATAGGCATTCACAGTGGGGTAGGAGGCACCGGCCATGCCCGACAGGGTGCGGCCGATGAACAGCCAGGCGATGGTGGGGGCAAGGCCGGTGATGGCGTAATCCACGCCCAGCATCAGCAGGGACAATATCAGCACCGGCCGCCGCCCGAACCGATCCGACAGATTTCCGATGATGGGGGCGCAGAGAAACTGCATCAGGGCATAGACGAAAAACAGCCACCCGCCCCAACGCGCCGCCCCCGACAGATCTTCATGCGTCAATTGCGCGATAATGCCGGGCGATACCGGCAGGATCAGGCCTAGCCCGATGGTGTCAATCAGCATGGTGAGAAAGATGAAGGCCAGCGCGAAGCGGCCGGGATGAGATGGCGTCACGCGATGTCCTTGGCCATGTCCCGCAGATGGAATTTCTGGATTTTGCCGGTCGAGGTCTTGGGCAATTCGCAGAACACCACATGACGCGGCAGCTTGAAACTGGCCAGATGGGCACGGCAATGGGCAATGATGGCATCGGCCGTGATGCTGTCATGACCGCTGCGCAGTTCGATGAAGGCGCAGGGGGTTTCGCCCCATTTGTCGTGCGGCTTGGCGACCACGGCGGCGAACAGCACGGAAGGGTGCTTCATCAGGGCGTTTTCGACTTCGATCGACGAGATGTTCTCGCCGCCGGAAATGATGATGTCCTTCGAACGGTCTTTGAGTTGGATATAGCCGTCTTCATACATCACCCCCAGATCGCCGGAATGAAACCAGCCGCCCGCAAAGGCCTCACGGGTCGCCGAGGGATTCTTGAAATAGCCTTTCATCACGATATTGCCGCGCAGCATCACCTCGCCCAATTCGCCGGGCGCGCATCGCTCCATGGTGGCGGGATCCATCACCGCCAAATCCTCAAGCGCGTGATAACGCACGCCCTGGCGCGCCTGTTTGGCGGCACGGGCGGCCGAATCCAGATCGTCCCATTCCCGGTGCCATTCATTGACCACGGCCGGACCATAGACTTCGGTCAGGCCATAGACATGCACGATGTCGAAACCGGCTTCCGCCATCGCCTTTAATGTCGCTTCGGGCGGCGGCGCGGCGGCGACCATGAAGGTGACGCGCTGGCTGAAGGGTTGGCGCTCCGCCTCGGCGGCGCCCAGGATGGTGCTCATCACAATGGGCGCGCCGCATAGATGCGTGACGTTATGCTCGGCAATCGCGCGATAGATCGCCTCCGCCCGCACCCAGCGCAGGCAGACATGGGTGCCGGCCTGCACCGACAGCGACCAGGGAAAGCACCAGCCATTGCAATGGAACATCGGCAGCGTCCACAGCAACACCGGATGGCGGGGGATATTGCCCGCCAGCACATTGGAATAGCCCATCAGCGCCGCGCCGCGATGATGATAGACCACGCCTTTGGGATTTCCGGTGGTGCCCGAGGTGTAGTTCAGCGCGATCGCATCCCATTCATCGCTCGGCATCCCCCACGCATAATGGGGGTCGCCGCCGGCCAGGAAGGTTTCGTAATCGTCGCCCAGGCTTTCGCCGGCTTGCGGGAATTCGGGATCGTTATAATCGATCACCGCGGGGGGATTTTTAAGCAGCGCCAGCGCGGCTTTCACCGTGGGCGCAAATTCCCGGTCCGTGATCAGGATTTTTGCCCCGCCATGGTCCAGCATATAAGCGATGGAAGCGGCATCGAGCCGCGTGTTGATGGCATTCAGCACCGCGCCGGTCATCGGCACGCCATGATGGGCTTCCAGCATGGGCGGGGTATTGGCCAGCACCGCCGCGACGCAATCGCCTTTCTTGATCCCGCGTGCCGCCAGCGCTGAGGCCAGGCGGCGGCTGCGGGCATAAAATTCGGCATAGGAGAATTTCTGCCGTCCATGAATGATGGCGGTGTGATCGGGAAAGACGCCGGCGGCCCGCTCCAGCGCCGTCAGCGGCGTCAGGGGCTGGAAATTGGCGGCGTTGCGGGGAAGATCGGCATCAAAAACATCGCTGGGGCGCGGGTGCGGGAGCAAGGCGCCCAGCCGGCGCAGCAGGGTTTTGCGCAAGGGGCTCTTACGCGCATGCGCCACACGCCGCGAGGGGAGCGGCGCCGGTTTGCGGGGCGGGATTTTTTTCGCCGGCGCTTTCTTAGCGGCAGGCTTGCGCGGCCGCGCTTTTTTCGCTGCCGGCCTTTTGCTGGACCGCTTGCTTTTCTTGCCTTTCGCCATGCGGCGGACGCTAGTCAATGCGCCGGCCCCCGGCAAGATTGAACCGCAAGATTGGACAACCGCGCCCGGCCTGCTAGAAACGCCTGCTTTTCAAGGTTTCCCCATGTCCGAGATCGCCCAGCCGCGCGGCTTGCGCGCGCTTTATGCCTGGATGCTGAAAAATGCCCAGGGCCGCCATGCCTGGGCGGCGCTGGCCTGTTTCGCCTTTGCGGAAGCCTCGTGTTTTCCCATTCCGCCCGATGTGATGCTGCTGCCGATGATGGTGGCCAATCGCCGCCGCGCCTTCGCGCTGGCCGCCTGGTGCACGCTGTTTTCGGTGTTGGGCGGGGCCTTGGGCTATGCCATCGGCGCGCTGTTCTGGGACACGGCGGGCCAATGGATCATCCATGCCCTGCATATTCCCTTGGAAAAGGTGGAGCATTACCGCCAAAGCTTCGCCGCCCATGCCTATATGATCGTGGTCCAGGGCATGACGCCCATTCCCTATAAGCTGGTGACGATTGCGTCAGGCCTGGCGGGCGTGCCGTTCCTATCCTTTATGGTGTTTTCCGCCATCACCCGCAGCATCCGCTTCATCGTGCTGGAAGGCCTGCTGGTGCATTTCTTCGGCGACCAGGCCAAGGCGCTGCTGGACAAATATCTCGAGATCGCGCTGGTGGTTTTCCTGGCGCTGGTCGTGATCGGAATCGCGGCCGCGATTTATCTCTAGAGACGTCGGCGGCCTGCGCTTCAGTCTTGTTCGAGCTCGCTGGAGAGGCCGTAATTATCCGGAGCCGGCGCGCCTTCCGACGGCGCTTCGGGCCTGGGGGGCAATTCGGTCAGCGGTGCCGCCGGGGCCAGGCTTTCGGAGACCGGCTTCAGGGTCGCGCCTTTGCGGCTGGCGCGCTTTAAGGCCCGCTCATGCTTGGCGCTGACGCGCGACACCGCCAGGTCCAGTTCCAACTGCGAGCACAGGCCCAGCGTCACCGGGTCCACCGCCTTGATGTTGGTGGCGTTCCAATGCGAACGCTCGCGGATTTTCTGAATGGTGGCCTTGGTGGTGCCGATCAACTTGATGATGTCGCTGTCGGCGAATTCGGGATGATTGCGGATGATCCAATAGACTGCATCCGGCTTGTCCTGGCGCTTGGACACCGGCGTGTAGCGCGGCGCACGCTTGAGGCGCACATTGGGCATCTTGTGCTTGGGCACGGCCATTTTCAGGCGCGCCTTGGGATTTTTCTCCGCCTCTTCGATTTGCTCGCGGGTGAGCTGACCGGACGACACCGGGTCCTGGCCCTTGATCCCTTTGGCGACATCTTCGTCGGCGATGCCTTTGACTTCCAGCGGATGGAGCCCGCAGAAATCGGCGATCTGCTCGAAGGTGAGGGCGGTATTGTCCACCAGCCAGACGGCGGTGGCTTTGGGCATCAGGGGGCGCTGCGGCTCGGCCATAAGTTTCTCCTTGCGGGCGAAAGCCTTGCCGGGCCCTCGCCCCTCGTCAGGTTAATCCTTTCGAGGAATGGCGGGTCTTTTAGCCCCGAAATCCCCGCAAGGCAAAGGGTTTTCAGGGGACCAGCAAAATCTTCCCGATATGGCCACTTTCCCGCATCCGATCATGGGCTTGCTGGGCCTCGGCGAGGGCAAAACGGCTGTCCAGGATGGGGCGGATGCGGCCCTGTTCGATCAGGGGCCAGACCTCCTTGGCCAAGGCATCGCGGATCGCCGCTTTTTGGGCGGGGGTACGGCCGCGCAAGGTGGTGCCGGCCAGAGTCAGGCGTTTGACAAGCAAGGGAGTGAAATTGACTTGGGTTTCGAAGCCTTTCTGAAAACCGATATTGACGATGCGCCCCCACACCGCCGCGGCGCTCATATTGCGCTGGACATAATCGCCGCCCACCATATCCAGGATGACATCGACGCCCTTGCCGCCTGTGGCGGCTTTGACCACCGCGACGAAATCTTCGCTCCTGTAATCGATGGCGCGCGCGGCACCCAGTTTCTTGACTGCGGCGCATTTGTCCGCGCTGCCGGCGGTGGTGAAGACTTGGTGTCCACGCACGGCCAGAAGCTGGATCGCCGCCGTGCCGATGCCGCTGGATCCGCCATGGATCAGGACGGTCTCGCCCGGTTGCAGTCGGGCAGTATCGATCAGGTTAGTCCAGACCGTGAAATGGGCTTCCGGTAGCGCCGCGGCGTCTTGAACGGAGACACCGGCGGGAACCGGCAGCAGTCCTTCCAGGGGGGCGTTCACATATTCGCTGTAGCCGCCGCCCATCAAAAGCGCGCAAACGGCATCGCCCGCCTTCCAGTCCCGAACCCCTGGCCCGAGGCTTTCGATCACGCCGGACACTTCCATCCCCAATATATCGGGCGCCCCGGGCGGCGGGGGGTAGCGGCCTTGCGCCTGCAACAGATCGGCATGATTGAGCCCGGCGGCCGCCACCCGGATCAGCACTTCGCCGGCACCGGGCCGGGGTTTGGGCATCTCCGCCATCACCAGACGGTAATCGGGACCGGGATTTTCAATGGCAATCGCGCGCATGGCTTGTCAAAGTAACCAAGTTTCCCAAGGAAAGACAGGCGATGGAGATCGAAGAACCGCGCAAGAAGCCGCCCGAGATTCAGCTTGGCGAGGATATCTCCACCTTGTCGGCGCATGAACTGGAACAGCGGATCGCGCGGCTGGAGGAAGAGATCGCGCGCTGCCGCGAAGCGGTAAAGGCGCGCAACCTGACGCGGTCGGCAGCGGAAAATTTCTTCAAACGTTAAGATCGCCGCCTTTAACGATCGCATTAAGGTTTGCAGCGCAGCGCGCGGCAAAAAATGCTGCGTGCGATATTTACCAAGCATAATGCTAGGCGCCCGCGCCAAGGCTTGCTAGCGTGCCCCCAATAAAGAGGGGAATTTCTTTGCGCGCCGATGTCGAAAATCTGCACGGGATGACGTTGCAAAGCTTCACCGGCTCCGCCTTGTTCGAACGCACCTTCGACGAAGGCATGGCGCTGGTGGAAGAAACCGCCCGCTATCTCGATGGCGAAGGCCGCAACGAAGCGCGCGATCTGCCGCGCAAAACCGCGATGCTTTATGCGGGCGAAAGCATGCGCGTCACCACCCGTCTGATGCAGGCTGCAAGCTGGCTCTTGGTCCAGCGCGCGGTGCATGAAGGCGACATGGAGCCTTCCGCGGCCCGCAGCGATCGCTATCGTCTGGGGTCCAAGGAAATCTGTCTGGGTGCGGCGGAAGATGTCGACACCCTTCCCACCGTGCTGCGCGACCTGTTGGTTCGCAGCGACAATCTTTATCGCCGCATCGCCCGGCTGGACGACGTTCTGTTCGGCGGCAAGAACGAGGCGCCCGCGGTGCTAGGCCATATCAGCCGGCTCGAGCAAGCCTTCGGCGCCGAAACGCCCGGCGCGTAAGCGAACGGCTCAGGCAATAAAAAAGGCGGCCCTTATGGCCGCCTTTTTTATTTATGCGATGGACGGGCTCTTAGCCCTTCACGAAACCCGCGAATTTCTTGTTGAAGCGGGTGAGCCTGCCGCCGCGATCCATCAGCTGCTGCTGACCGCCGGTCCAGGCCGGATGGGTGCTGGGGTCGATGTCCAAGGTGACCTTCTGCCCCGGCTCGCCATAGGTGGTGCGGGTGCGATAGGTGCTGCCGTCGTTCAACTGCACATCGACGAAATGATAGGCGGGGTGGATGCCCTTTTTCATGGGAACGGCCTTGTGTCAGCTTTGGAGGGGCGGCTTATAAGGGCCGGGGCCGCCCCTGACAAGTCGTGGCGAGAAAACAAGGCTTTGGTAAGCGCGGCCAGCCCCTATATAAGCCCCTGGAACCCTTTAAAGGCCTGACTTTGGCCCGCAATTCCCTGGAAGACTCCCGCCTGTCGGGGCGGCCCAAATCCCGCTCCCTGGCCCCTTTAAGGCGCATTTTGCCCTTCCTGACCCCCTATCGGGGGCGGATCGCCATGGCCATGCTGGCCCTGTTGTGCTCCTCGACCGCCACCCTGGTGCTGCCGTTCCTGGCCCGGGGCCTGATCGACCAGGAATTCATCGCCCGCCAGGCCGGCCAGGTGGGGCGTTATTTCCCGGCCCTGGTGGGGGTCGCCGCCGTGCTGGGGTCCAGTTCGGCGCTGCGCTTTTATTTCGTCACCTGGCTGGGCGAGCGGGTGACCGCCGATATCCGCACCGCGGTGTTCGGCAATGTGCTGCGCCTTACCCCGGCCTTTTTCGAAGTCACCCGCACCGGCGAAGTGCTGTCGCGTCTGACCGCCGACACCACTTTGGTCCAGACGGTGATCGGCTCTTCGGCTTCGGTGGCGCTGCGCAACCTAGTCACCCTGACGGGCGGTCTGCTGCTGATGTTCGTCACCAGCATCAAGCTCTCGGCGCTGATCCTGGGCGCCGTGATCCTGATCATGGTGCCGCTGATCCTGTTCGGGCGCTGGGTGCGCCGCCTCAGCCGCGCCAGCCAGGACCGCATCGCCGACACCAGCGCCAGGGCCAGCGAAACCCTCAATGCGGTGCAGACCGTGCAGGCCTTCACCCGCGAGGCCGGCGAGCGCACCACCTTTGCCGCCACGGTGGAAAGCTCCTTCACCGCCGCCGTCATTCGCACCCGGGCCCGGGCGGTGATGACGGCGGTGGTGATCTTCTCGTTCTTCACGGCGCTGGCCAGTGTGCTGTGGGTGGGGGCACAGGACGTGATCGCGGGGCATATGACCGGCGGCACCTTGCTGCAATTCATCATCCTGGGCGCGATCGTGGCGGGCGGCTTCGGCTCGCTGTCGGAAGTGTGGGGCGATCTGCAGCGCGCCGCCGGCGCCTCGGAACGGCTGATGGAATTGCTGCATGAAGTCCCCGCGATCCTGCCGACCGCCAATCCCAGGCCGCTTCCGGCGCCTGCAAAAGGCGCGGTCAAGTTCGAGCATGTCACCTTCCATTATCCCACCCGTCCCGACAGCGCCGCGCTCAGGGATTTTTCCTTGAACGTCAAGCCGGGCGAGGCCGTGGCGCTGGTGGGGCCTTCGGGCGCCGGCAAATCCACCGTCTTCCAGTTGATGCTGCGGTTTTTCGCGGCGCAAACCGGGCAGATCAGCTTCGATGGCGTCGATATTGCCGATCTGGCTCCGGTGGACTTGCGCCGCCATATCGCGGTGGTGGCGCAGGATCCGGTGATCTTTTCCGGTACCATCGCCGCCAATATCGCCTATGGCGCGGAAAACGCGACGCCAGAAGCGGTGCGCCGCGCCGCCGATGCCGCGGCGGCTGCCGAATTCATCGAGAAATTGCCGCAAGGCTTCGACACGCTGGTGGGCGAGCGCGGCGTGACGCTTTCGGGCGGCCAACGCCAGCGCATTGCCATTGCTCGCGCTATCTTGCGCGACGCGCCGCTGCTGCTGCTGGACGAAGCCACCAGCGCCCTGGATGCGGAGAATGAATTGCTGGTGCAGCGCGGTCTTGCAAATCTGATGGTGGGGCGCACCACCATCGTCATCGCCCATCGCCTTGCCACCATTCAAAAGCTGGAACGGATTGTGGTGATGGATCAGGGGCGGGTGGTGGCGCAAGGCAGCCATGCGGAGTTGGTGCGCCAAGGCGGGCTTTATGCCCGGCTGGCGGAATTGCAATTCGGTAGCGGCCAATTGGCGGGGGCCGCATGAACGCTTTTGCCAAAGCGGGCCTGACCCTTTTGGGGGCGGCGGCGGCGGTGGGATTTGTCTTCCTGTTTCGCTATGCCAGGGTCGACGGGTTCTTCGATACGATCAGCCCGGTTTTGCCCGTCTGCCGCGTGTTGGGACCGGGCGCGCAAGACCTGGATGTGGATGGGAACCGGATTTTGGTGTCCGCCGCCGATGGGCTCTCGTCGTTCAAGCTGAATGATCCGGTGCTGCGCAAACTGGCCGGCAATCCGCCCGACCTTCATGCTTCGGGGATCAGCCTTTATCGCAGCGCCGACGGCAAGCGCACCCTCGGCGCCATCGCCCGCAGCAGCGCCGGCCGTTATGGCGTGATCACTTATGCGCTGAGCGCCGACGATCCGCCCAGCCTGACCCAACAAGTGATGGTGCAAGGCGGATTGCTGGTCAGCCCGACCGATGTGGCCGCGATGGCGCCCGATCGTTTCTACCTGGCCAATGATCATGTTTCGACCAATGGGCTGATGCGCTTTGTGGAAAGCGATCTGTTGTGGCCCTATTCCGATGTGCTGCTGTTCAATGGAAGGGGCCTGCGCGTCGCGGTGCAGCGGGTCGCCGCCGCCCATGGCCTGATGGCGACGCCTGACGGGCGTTTTCTGTATGCCGCGACTTATAATGACCGCCGGATACTGGGCCTTGGCATCGAGAATTTCACGGGCAATCTGACCGAATTGGGCGACCTGGCGCTGCCGGCGCGGCTGGAGAAGATCACGTTGGATGCGAGGGGCAATCTGATTGTCGCCGGCCGCACCAAACCCGGCTCGGCCCAGATCTTCCGCGTCTATCGGGGCGGGGACGGCATCCCGCTGCGCTACGAGACCCTTTTCAGCGATGAGGGCCAATCCGCCGGCGCCGCCAATGCGGCGGTGCTGCTGGGCGGGCATCTGATCGTCGCCGGCGAGAAGAAATTGCTGGACTGCGCCGTCAAATAGAAAAGCCAAATAAAAAAGGCGCCGTAACCGGCGCCTTTTTGCCCCGTTAACTCACGCGTTTACGCCGCGACGATCTCTCCGTCTTGCGGATCGCGCAGCACATAGCCGCGGCCCCAAACGGTTTCGATGTAATTGTCGCCATCGGTGGCGGCGGCCAGCTTCTTGCGCAGCTTGCAGATGAAGACGTCGATGATCTTCAATTCCGGCTCGTCCATGCCGCCATAAAGATGGTTGAGGAACATTTCCTTGGTCAGGGTGGTGCCCTTGCGCAGGGAAAGCAGCTCCAGCATCTGATATTCCTTGCCGGTCAGATGAACGCGGCTGCCATCGACTTCCACGGTCTTGGCGTCGAGATTCACGGTCAGCTTGCCGGTGGTGATCACCGATTGGCTGTGGCCCTTGGAACGGCGAACCACGGCCTGGATGCGGGCGACCAACTCGTCCTTGTGAAAGGGCTTGGTCATATAGTCGTCGGCGCCGAAGCCCAGCGCCTTGACCTTGGCTTCGACGATGGCGTTGCCGGAAAGGATCAGGACAGGGGTCTGCACCTTGCCGACGCGCAGGGCCTTTAAGACCTCGAAGCCGCTCATATCGGGGAGCTGCAGATCCAGCACGATAATGTCGTAGTCATAAAGCTTACCCAGGTCGATGCCTTCCTCGCCCAGGTCGGTGGTGTAGACGTTCAGGCCTTCGCTGCGCAGCATCAGTTCGATGCTTCGCGCCATGGCGCTGTCGTCTTCAATCAGCAATACGCGCATGTCTGGCCCCTCTTGAAGAGCGCCGGCAGCAGGCCGGACAGAGTTAATCGGTTTCCAGACCGTAAGCACAAATGGTTAACACGACCTTTAACCAATGCGGACATTTTCAGGCCTTGCCAATCCCGGATTAAGAAGCGGTGAGCCAGGAGGACACAGGGGCCCATCATAATACCTTGATTCGATTTGTTAAGTTTACCGCAGCTTAAAGCCTTAGCCGCAAAATGGGGGGATCGGACGGCAGAAGGCCGGAACCGAAAAAGGACCAAAATGCGCGCTTTGCTCAAGGAAATAGAGGGAATTCCCGCCCTCACCCGGTTTGGCCGGGTGGCCCGTATCGAAGGGCTGGCGGTGGAAGTCACCGGCGCGCAAGGGGCGGTCAGCCTGGGCGGTCAGGTCCGTCTAAGTGCCGGAAAAGACAAGAAAATTACCTCCGAAGTGGTGGGCTTTCGCGACGGCCATGCCCTGGTCATGCCGCTGGGATCGCTGGACGGGATCAGCCTGGGTGCCCGGGCGGATTTTGACGATCGCCCGGCCAGTATTTCCCCCAGCTCCGGCTGGCTGGGCCGCGTGGTCAACGGTTTTGGCGAGCCGATGGACGGCAAGGGCCCGCTTCCCCTAGGCCCCATCGCTTATCCTCTGAAAGCCCAGCCACCATCCGCCACCACGCGCGGGCGCATGGGCGGCAAACTCAATCTGGGGGTGCGGGCGCTCAATGCTTTTGCCACCTGCTGCATGGGTCAGCGCATGGGCATTTTCGCCGGCTCCGGCGTTGGCAAATCCATTCTGCTGGCAATGCTGGCGCGCAATTCCAATGCCGATGCCATCGTGATCGGATTGATCGGCGAACGCGGCCGCGAAGTGAAGGAATTCATCGAGGACGATCTGGGCGAAGAAGGTCTGGCGCGGTCGGTCGTGGTGGCTGCGACCTCGGACGAAGCGCCGCTGGTACGCCGTCAGGCCGCCTATGTCGCCGTCACCATCGCCGAGCAATTGCGCGATCAGGGGCTGAACGTCTTGCTGCTGATGGATTCGGTCACCCGCTTTGCCATGGCCCAGCGCGAGATCGGATTGTCGGCGGGCGAGCCGCCGGCCTCCAAAGGTTACACGCCCACCGTCTTCGCCGAATTGCCGCGGCTGCTGGAACGGGCCGGTCCCGGACTGGAGGGCAGCGGCGGTTCCATTACCGGATTGTTTACCGTGTTGGTCGAGGGCGACGATCACAATGAACCAATTTCGGACGCCGTGCGCGGCATCCTGGACGGCCATATCGTTCTGGAGCGTGCCATTGCGGAACGGGGGCGGTTCCCGGCGGTCAATATTCTTAAGAGCGTCAGCCGCGCCATGCCCGCCTGCAACAGCGAGCAGGAACAGGCCCTTGTCACGGCGGCCCGCATCCCGATGACGGTTTATGAAGATATGGCCGATATGATCCGGATCGGCGCCTATAAGCCTGGCACGACTCCTGAAGTAGACAAAGCGATGGAACTTTATCCCCGGCTGGAATCCTTCTTGGCACAGAAAAAAGACGAAACCGCCGATCTCCATGAGGGCTATGACGCCTTGGCCGCCATTCTCGGCGGGAGGGCGTGATGAACCGCACGGATTCGCTCTTGCGCCTGAAGCGCTTCCGCGTCGACGAGATGAAGCGGCGCATGGCCGCGATCGAAGCGATGCGCGCCGATCTGGAACGCAAGCTGACCGACCTGGACGACAATGTGACGCGCGAAAAGCAGCGCGCCGGGGATTCCGATATCGGAAGGCTGGCCTTTCCATCCTTCCTGCGCTCGATCGAGGCGCGGCGCGAGAATCTGCGCATCACGCTGAAGGAAATCGAACGCGAATACACCGCGGCCCAGGCCGATCTGACCAATGCGTTCCAGGACCTCAAAAGCATGGAATTCGCCACCGAGCAGCAGGCCAAACGCGTGGCCGAGATGCAGGAGCGGCGGTCGCAAGCGCGCATGGACGAGTTGGCGTTGGTGCAGCACTTGCGCAAACACTCCCTACGGAGCGCCTAGCCTAGATAAGGGCGCTTGCCTTTTGTCCGCTGGACGTCGTCGCGCCTCCTCACGTGCTAACGCACGCTCCGGGGGACGCTCCTAGCCAGCGAACAAAATTCTGCGCGCCTCTGCCGGAGCTCTCGATTTTTCTGATAGATTGTGCGTTCAACTACTGGCGGACGGCAATGCGCATAATTGAAATTGATGCAAGCGGATGGAAATCCATAAGCGATTTCTACGATGTGTTGTTGCTTTCCCTTGGCGCTCCCGATTGGCATGGGCGTAATGTGAATGCCTTGGCGGATTCTATGATATGCGGCGGTATTAACGCGCTCGAACCACCATATGCCATTTACATTCTCAACGCTTCCCACCTTGCAGCTCCCACTTTGGACGAAATCACGGCAGCGGCTACCACTATCGCCATGGTCAGGGCCGACCGGTGCGCTCGGACGGAGGTTGATGTTGAGGTGACCTTGGAATTGTCACCGAAATGGGCAATTTAAGGCCAAGTATCGGCCCGTTGAATCGCTCAGCCCCGGGTTAAATTCCACCCGCCTGCGCTAGTTCGGGCCGTCCAACAACATCTTCGCCAGCGCCGGCGCCGTCAGGGATTCGAGCGGGTCGTCGGGGCGGGGGCCGGCGGTGATATGGGCGAGGCGCGCCGGGCCGGTGATGGCGGCCAGGGTGGCGCCCAGGCGGCGGGTGCGGTCCAGGCCGGTGACGATGACGCGGCGAAACCGCAGCGCGACCACCGTTTCGGCGGTATCTTCGGCATCGCCCAGCGCGCTGACCACGCCGATGCTTTCGACACCTTCGATGGCGCTGAGGCAGGCAAAGGCGCTGCGGGCCCGGGCATTGACCGGATTGAAGCCATCGGCCTCCATGATCGCAAGCTTGGTCGGGCTCTGCGTTCCGGTGCGCAGCAGCGCCAGCCCGTCATTGGCATTGCTGCATTCGACCTCGCGCCCGGCCAAGGCGGCGGCATGGGCGAGCTTGGCGGCAACTGCGCTCTTCCCGGCGCCGCAAGGCCCGATCAGCAAAATGCCGCGGGCCATTTCCAGATCGAGCGGCGCCAATGAGAGGCGTGCGGCCAGCACACAGGCCAGGGCTTCTTCCAGATCGCGCTCCGGCCTGTCCGCGGTCTCGCGCGCGAGGGTATCGGCCAAGTTATCCGGAAGACGATGATATTTCAGCGCCGGGGTCAGCCGCGGATGCGCAGCTTTCGCCCGGTTGGGAAAGGCCAGCAGCGTTGCGCTTTGCAGCCCCATTTTGCCCCGTCACACCTGACCCAAAGTGCGCAACCGCACCGAGGCGTGGATTTCGTTCTGGCTCATCACCACGGTCTGGGCGCGGAAGCGCTCGACGATCGAGCGCACAAAGGGACGGATCTGCGGCGAGGTGAGCAGGATCGGCACTTCGTTCTTCTGTCCGGCCTCGTCAAACCTTTCGCGCACCGCCTGGATGAACTGCTGAAGCTGCGACGGCGCCATGGCAAGCTGGCGTTCCTCGCCCTGGCCGACAATGGCTTCCGAAAACGCCTGTTCCCAGGCCGGCGACATCGCCAGCAGCGGCAGATAGCCGGATGGCGACAAATGCGCATGGCATAACTGACGGGCCAGGCGGGCGCGCACATGCTCGGTGATGTAAAGCGCGTTCTTGGTGTGACCGACCGCTTCGGCGATGCCTTCCAGAATGGCGGGCAGATCGCGGATCGAAACACGTTCGGACAGCAAAGTCTGCAGCACCCGTTGCACGCCGGTGACGGAGATCTGCGACGGGATCAGTTCTTCCACCAGTTTCTTCTGTTCCGGCGGCAGATCGTCCAGCAGCTTTTTGGTTTCGGCATAGGACAGCAGCTCGGCCATATGGCTTTTGAGCACTTCGGTCAGATGGGTGGTCAGCACGGTGCCGGGATCGACCACGGTGAAGCCGCGGAACGAGGCTTCCTCGCGCAGCGCCGAAGACACCCAGGTGGCGGGCAAGCCGAAAGCAGGCTCGGTGGTGTGGGTGCCGGGCAGGTCGATGGGCAGGCCCTTGGGATCCATGATCAGGAACGAGCCGGGGAAAAGTTCGCCCTTGCCCGAATCCACTTCCTTGACCCGGATGCGATATTCGTTGGCGCCCAATTGCATATTGTCCAGGATGCGCACCGCCGGCATCACGAAGCCCATTTCCTGCGCCAATTGCCGGCGCAGCGCCTTGATCTGGTCGGTGATGCGGTGACCGGCGACGTCGTTGATCAGCGGCAGCAGGCCGTAACCCAGTTCCACCCGCAGCAGGTCCAGCGCCAGGGCGCTGGCGATCGGTTCTTCCTTGGGGGCTGCGTCGGCCGCGGCTTTGGCGTCTTCGGCAATGGCGACCGCAACCCGAGCGTCTTTGCGCTTGTAAGCGTAATAGGCCAGCGTTCCGAAGGTGGCCGACAAAATGCCGAACACGACATGGGGCATGTTGGGCAAGACCGCAACCACCCCCATCACCGCGGCGGCCATGGCCAGGCCTTGCGGATAAAAGGACAACTGCCCCATCAGGGCCTTGTCGGTGGCGCCTTCCACGCCGGCCTTGGAAACCATCAGGCCGGCGGCGGTGGAAACGATCAGGGCCGGCATCTGCGACACCAAGCCGTCACCCACCGTCAGAAGGGTGAAGGTCTGGGTGGCGTCGGTGAAGCTCATGCCTTTTTGCGCCACCGCGATGATGATGCCGCCGATCACGTTGATGCCCACGATCAGAAGGCCGGCGATGGCGTCGCCGCGCACGAATTTGCTGGCGCCGTCCATAGCGCCGAAGAAATTGGATTCCGCCTCGATATTCTTGCGGCGGAGCTTGGCTTCCTTTTCGTCGATCAGGCCGGCGGACAGATCGGCGTCGATCGCCATCTGCTTGCCGGGCATGGCGTCCAAGCTGAAGCGCGCCGCGACTTCGGCGATGCGGCCCGAACCTTTGGTGATGACCACGAAATTCACCACGATCAAGATCGCAAAGACGATCAGCCCGATCATGAAATTGCCTTGCATGATCAGCTTGCCGAAGGCCTGGATGACATAGCCCGAGGCATCGGTGCCTTCATTGCCGCGGCTCAGGATCAGGCGGGTGGACGCCAGGTTGAGCGCCAGCCGCATCATGGTGGTGATCAGCAGGATGGTGGGAAATGAGCTGAATTCCAGCGGCTTGCGGATGAACACCGCGGTCATCAGGATCAGGATGGAAAAGCTCAGCGAAAAGGCCAGGCTGAGATCCAGCATCCAGGTCGGCAGCGGAATGATCAGCACCACCAGGATCGCCATGATGGCGATGGCCAGGCCCAACTCGCCCCGCTTGACGATATCCAGCAGCTTGCCGGGTGAAAAATCCAGGCCCCGCGCGGTGGTGCCGATCTCAGACATTCAAATCAACCCGCTAATCTGTTCTCGCCATGGCCCGGCACCGCCACGCCATTGTCGGAATACTCGCGCAGCTTGTTGCGCAGGGTGCGGATCGAAATCCCAAGGATATTGGCGGCATGGGTGCGATTGCCCAGGCAGTGGTCCAATGTGTCCAGGATCAGGTCGCGTTCGACATCGGCGACGGTGCGGCCCACCAGATTGCGGGTGGCCACGGCGGCGCTGGTCACCGCGCTCTGCACCGAGGGATCGAGCGAAAGCGCCGGGGCCGGAGCGTTGGAGACTTGCGTGCCGTCGGGCAGGCGGATCGCTTCGGGACCGATCTCGGCGCCCGTGGCGAGCAGCACGGCGCGATGGATGGTATTTTCCAACTCGCGCACATTGCCGCGCCAAGGATGGGACAACAGCAATTTTTCCGTGGCCGGCGCGATGGGGCGATAGGGCACGCCATTGGCCTCGGCATATTTGCGGGCGAAATGATGGGCCAGGGCGCCGATATCCTTGGGCCGCTCGCGCAGCGCCGGAATGCGCAGATTGACCACATTGAGGCGATACAGAAGGTCTTCGCGGAAGGTGCCGTGCTTGACGGCCTCGGCCAGGTCGCGGTTGGAGGTCGCGATGATGCGGATATCGACCTTGACCGGCTTGGTGCCGCCGACGCGGTCGATTTCGCGTTCCTGGATCGCACGCAACAATTTGGCCTGCAGGCGGGCGTCCATTTCGCTGATTTCGTCCAGCAGCAGGGTGCCGCCATTGGCTTCCTCGAATTTGCCGATGCGCCGGGCGATGGCGCCGGTGAAGGCGCCCTTCTCGTGACCGAACAATTCCGATTCCAAAAGATTTTCGGGACTGGCGGCGCACTTGACCGAGATGAAAGGCTTCTCCACCCGCGCCGATTTCCTGTGGACATAGCGCGCCAGGACCTCCTTACCCGTGCCGCTTTCGCCGGTGATCAGGATCGAGGCTTCGCTGCCGGCGATCTGGTCGGCCAGCGCCAGCACGGCGCTCATCGCCTGATCTTCATGGATCAGCTGATGGGATTCATCGGCCACCGCCGCCAGCACGGCCGCGATCAATTCGGGATCGGCCGGCAAAGGCAGATATTCCTTGGCGCCGGCGCGGATCGCATCCACGGCGCGGCGGGTATCGGTGCCGACGCCGCAGGCCACCACCGGGGTGCAGATTCGTTCGGCCGAAAGGCCCCGCACCAAGGCGCCGATTTCCAGCATCACATCGCAGAACACCAGATCGGCGCCATTGCCGCCGCGCAGGCTGTCGAGCGCCTGTTCGATCGTGGCGGCATGGGTGACTTTCGCCCCGCGCTCCATCGCGATCTTGGTGGCCGCGCCGATCTGGCCATTGAGGCTGCCGACAATAAGAAGACGCATGATAATTCTCCCGCCGGGCCCTAGGCCCGCCTAAGCCTTAAGATTGTCCAGCCTTGATAATTTCGGTCATGGTGACGCCCAGGCGGTCCTCGACCAGCACGACTTCGCCGCGCGCCACCAGGCGGTCATTGACATAGATGTCGATGGCCTCGCCGACCTTGCGGTCCAGCTCGACCACGGTGCCCTTGCCCAGCTTGAGGAGCTGGCTGACTTCCATGGCGCTCTTGCCCAGCACGGCCGAGACCGTGACCGGAACGTCATAGACCGCCTCCAGGTCCTGGGCGGAATGTTTGGGCGCGGTCTCATGCTGCGTCTCGGTATTGAGCAGCGCGGCGCCCGTGCCGGGGGGCGCCTCATGGCTCAGATCGGGCAGATCCACATTGTCGGTGCCGGACATGGCTTATCCTTTCGAAGTCCCTGAATCTTGTGTCTTGGAAAAGCGGCGTGCGATCAGCTCGTCCAGTGCCGCTTCGATTGTAGCTTCCTTGCGTTCGCTGCCGCCGCCGCGCCATTCGATGCGGCAATCGGCGCCCGATAGGGCAGGCTCTGCGGCCAGCAACACGCGTCCTTCATAACCTTCTTCATGGGCGATGGCCTCGACACGGTCCTTGATCGCCTCGATCACGGCAGCGGGCGCGCGCAAGGTGATGCGCGGCTCGCCCAGTGCCTGGTGCATGGCGCCGCGCAACGCCGCCTCGACATCGCCGGCCGGCAGCGCCGACAGCGCGGCGGCGGCCAGTTTCTTGGCCGCGGCCAGGGCCAGATTGGCGGCTTCCTCGCGGACCGCTTCGATTTGGGCGGCGCTCTGATCCAGCGCGGCGCGCAGCGCAATGGTCAGGGCCGCGACGGTGCGCTCCAAATGCTCGCTGGCGCGGACTTGGCCGGCCTGGGCGCCTTCGGCTTGGGCGCGGACCAGCATGGCTTCGATTTCTTCCACCGTCATGGTCTGCTTGCGGCGGGCGCGCGCCGCCGGCGAGATCACGTCGCTTTCGGCGCGGAACTCGGTGTCGAAGGTGAATTTGCTGGAGGGTTTCGGGCTCATCAATAGACCAGCTCATCTTCGGAATTGCCGCCCGCGATCATGATCTCGCCCTTGTTGGCGAGGTCCTTGGCGACATTGACCATGCGCATCTGGGCCTCGTCGACATCCTTGAGGCGCACCGGACCCATCGCTTCCATGTCCTCGCGCAGGATCTTGCCGGCGCGTTCGCTCATGTTCGAGAAGAACACGTCGCGCAAGCCATCGGTGGCGCCCTTGAGCGCCAGGCCCAGTTTGTCCTTTTCGACATTGCGCAGCAGGGTCTGGATCGAACCGGGATCGAGCTTGGACAGGTCCTCGAAGGTGAACATCAGGGCCTTGATGCGCTCGGCGCTGTCGCGGCTGCGTTCTTCCAGGGCCGTGATGAAGCGGCTTTCGGTCTGGCGGTCGAAATTGTTGAAGATTTCGGCCATGTGTTCATGGCTGTCGCGCTTGGCGGTGCGCGCCAGGTTGGACATGAATTCGATGCGCAGGGTCTGTTCGACCTTGTCGAGAATATCCTTCTGCACGCTTTCCATGCGCAGCATCCGCTGCACCACTTCCAGGGCGAATTCCTCGGGGAGGGCGCCCAGCACGCGGGCGGCATGTTCCGGCTTGATCTTGGACAGCACCACCGAAACGGTCTGGGGATATTCGTTCTTGAGATAATTCGCCAGCACCGATTCATTCACATTGGCCAGCTTGTCCCACATGGTGCGGCCCGCCGGACCGCGGATTTCCTCCATGATCTGGCTGACTTTGTCTTCCGGCATGAAGCGGGCGATCAGCCGCTCGGTGGATTCATAGGAACCCATGATCGAGCCGGTGCCCGACATCTGGGAGACGAAATCCACCATCAGCTTTTCGATCACGCTGGACGACACCGAGCCCAGATTGGACATGACCTGGGAGATTTCCTTGATCTCCTCCTCGTCCATCATGGTCCAGATCTTGGCGGAGTTTTCCTCGCCCAGGGTCAGCATGATGATGGCGGCGCGTTCCGCCCCCGACAGAGCGCGGACGTCTTCCTTTACGGCGGGTTTGGAGACTTTTGCCATCGCTTACACCGGTTGATGGAGCCAGGTGCGGATGATCGCCAGCGCTTCTTCGGGATGGGCGTTGACCACTTCGCCGATCTTCTTGACCGAGGATTCGCGCACCTTGCCTTCGATGCCGCTGATATCGATGCTGGCGCCGCCGGGTGCGCCCAGCGCCGCCGGGCCTTCCGGGACGCCCTCGGCGCCGGCCGCTCCCGGCGGCGGGGGCAAGGCACCCATCACCGGCGAGGCGTTGGCGATCTGCAGCGTGCCGGACGGGCCGATCACATTGGGCGCGAACATGCGCGCGATCAGGGGGCGGGCGACGAACAAGCCGATCAAAAGCGCGGTGAGGCACATGATCGCGGCCTCGATGATCTTGAACCAATAGGCAGGCTCCAGCCCCAGCAGCGGCTTGGCCGGCGGGGTGGCGTCGCCGGCGTCGATGCGGGCGAATTCCATATTGGTGACTTGGACGAGGTCGCCGCGCGTCTGGTCATAGCCCATGGCGGATTTGACCAGGCTGGAGATCTTGTCCATCTCGGCCTGGCTGCGCGGTTTGGCAGGCGAGGTGGCGCTGCCGCCGGTGCCGTCCACAACCACCGCGACGGACAGGCGCTTCACATCGCCATTGGCTTCGCTGGATGTGGTGACGGTCTTGTCGATCTCGTAATTGGTGGTTTCCTCGGTGCGGCCCGAAGTGGATTTGCCCGAATCGCTGCCATTGCTGGCGGCGCCCGGCAAAGCATTGGCGACCGAAACCGCGGCGCCGCCGGCGGTGGAGTCGGAGGCATTTTGTTCGACCGTCTGCGTCGAGCGCACCACCTTGCTGTCGGGATTGTAGTGCTCTTCCGTGGTGTTCTGCTGCTTATAGGCCATCTGGGCGGTGACCTGGACCCGCACATGACCGGGCCCCACCACGCTGGACACGATGGATTCGATGCGCTGGCGCAGGCGGTCTTCGTAATCGGTGGTGTTCTGTTCCTGGTTGGCGGCGGTGGCGCCGCTGCCCGACTTGTCCTCGCCGCCGGCCAGAAGAGTGCCGCGGTCATCGACTATGGCGACGCGGTCGGGCGTGAGCGAGGCCACGGCGGCGGCGACCAGGTGCTGGATGGCCTCGAC
>JAICHV010000047.1 GCA_025924715.1 Alphaproteobacteria bacterium | reverse complement strand
TCCTGATCTGCGACGTGCTCGAGCCCCTCACCGGCCAGCGCTATTCGCGCGATCCGCGCTCCATCGCCAAGGCCGCCGAGGCCTATGTGAATTCCTCGGGCGTTGGCGACACCACCTATTTCGGCCCGGAAGCCGAATTCTTCGTCTTCGACGACGTGCGTTTCGACGTGACGATGAACAAGTGCTTCTACATGCTGGATTCCAAGGAAGGCGCCTACAACACCGGCACCGAATATGAAGGCGGCAATCTGGGCCATCGCCCCAAGGTCAAGGGCGGCTATTTCCCCGTCCCCCCGGTGGACAGCGAGCAGGATATGCGCGGCGAGATGCTGGCGATCATGCGCGACATGGGGATCGACCCGGAAAAGCATCATCACGAAGTCGCCACCGCGCAGCATGAGCTGGGGTTCAAGTTCAACACCCTGACGAAATGCGGCGACTACATGCAGATCTACAAATATGTGATCCACCAGGTGGCGCAGTCCTATGGCAAGTCGGCCACCTTCATGCCCAAGCCGGTCTATGGCGACAATGGTTCGGGCATGCATGTGCATCAGTCGATCTGGAAGGGCGGCAAGCCGCTGTTCGCCGGTTCGGGCTATGCCGATCTGTCGGAGACCTGCCTGTTCTATATCGGCGGCATCATCAAGCACGCCAAGGCGCTCAACGCCTTCACCAATCCGCTCACCAACAGCTATAAGCGCCTGATCCCCGGCTTCGAAGCCCCCGTGCTGCTGGCCTATTCGGCCCGCAACCGTTCGGCCTCCTGCCGCATCCCGTTCTCGCCGTCGCCCAAGGGCAAGCGCGTCGAAGTGCGTTTCCCCGATCCGGGCGCCAACCCGTATCTCGCCTATGCCGCGATGCTGATGGCGGGCCTGGACGGGATCGAGAACAAGATCCATCCCGGCGGCCCGATGGACAAGGACCTCTATGCCCTCCCGCCGGAAGAGCTGGCCAAGGTGCCGCAAGTCTGCGGCAGCTTGCGCGAGGCGCTGGAGAATCTCGACAAGAACCGCGCCTTTCTCAAAAAGGGCGGCGTCTTCAGCGACGACTTCATCGACAGCTATATCGAACTCAAAATGGAAGAAGTGTATGCCTTCGAGCACACGCCGCATCCGGTCGAGTTCAAGATGTACTATTCGGTCTGATCGCCGGTCACCGGCAAGAAGGAAAGGGCGCGGCGCAAGTCGCGCCCTTTTTGCTTTCGGGCCCCAATGGGAATTGACGGCTTAGTGTACTACGTGTACTAGTACGGTATGTCGCTGCCGCGTTTTAAGCTCCAGCCGGGCCAGTCCATCTTCGACCAGGTGGTTTTCGCCGCCATCAAGGCCTTTGTCAGCGGCGAGTATGAGGCCGGTCAGACCTTTCCCTCGGTGCGGACTCTGGCCGCCGATCTCAAGATCAATCCCAACACGGCCCATAAAGTCATTCAGCACCTGATCCAAGAGCGCTGGCTGGAAGTGCATCCTGGCGTCGGCACCGTCGTGGCGCCGCCGCCATTGGCGCGCCCCGGCGACCGAAAGCGGCTGCTTCATGAGGAGTTGGAGCAATTGGCGGTGGAAGCCAAACGGCTCGGCCTCAGTCTGCGCGAGGTGGTGGAAGCGCTCGGCGTGCAGTGGAGCAAGCTGGACAAGACGAGCGAAGGCAAAGAAGCATGATCATCCAGACGGACAATGTGTGGAAGAAATATGGCCGTTTTGACGCGCTTCAGGGCCTCAGCCTCGCGGTACCGGACGGAAGCGCCTTCGCGCTGATCGGCGCCAACGGCGCGGGCAAATCCACCACCATCAAATGCCTGATGAACATCATCGCCCCCTCAGAGGGAAGCGCCACCATCCTGGGCGTGGATTCGCGCCGCATATCGCCCAAGGAGCTTGGGCAAATCGGCTATGTCTCCGAAAATCAGAAAATGCCCGGCCGCCTGACCGTGGCGGAATATATCGCCTATCTGCGACCTTTCTATCCCGCCTGGGATCGCCAATTGGAGGCCGAAATCCTGGCCCAATTGCGCCTGCCGCCGGACCGCAAAATCAAGAATCTTTCCCACGGCATGCGGCTGAAGATGGCGCTGGCCTGCGCCTTGCCGTTTCGGCCCAAACTTCTGGTGCTGGACGAGCCGTTCAGCGGCCTCGATCCCCTGGTGCGCGACGAGTTCATGGAAAATCTGCTGCGCCAGGCCGGCGACGGCATGACGATCCTGATTTCCTCCCACGAATTGATGGAGCTGGAGGGTGTCGCCACCCATGTGGCCTTTCTGGATCGCGGCCGGTTGCTGTTCCAGGAGCCGATGAGCGAGTTGACCGACCGTTTGCGCGAAGTGCATGTGACGGTGGATGGCGGCGCACGGCCGCCGGCGCAGAGGCCGGAAACATGGCTCGACTTTCGCATCGCCGGCAATGTCGCCAGTTTTGTCGATACGGCTTATTCCGAGGACCGTCTGGCGGCAGCAGTCGCGGCCAGCTTCGGCAGCGTCCGCGCGATCGACGCGCAGCCCATCGGATTGCGCTCCATCTTCAAGACCCTGGCGCGGGCCACCCGAGACGGGAGCGCGGAATGATGGTCTGGCACATTTTCAAAAAAGATTTGAAACTGCTGTGGCCGCTGGTAGCGGGCGTTGCCGCGGTGCAAGTCATGAACTCAGCAATTTGGTTTATCCTGAGGACTCTTGGCGGGTCACAGATGATGGCCGAAATGTCGGCATTGTGCTCGATTGCGATGTTTCTTGTCATGGGCGTCCTCGTCGCAATCGCCGTGCAGCAGGATGCGGTGCCCGGCGATCGTCAGGATTGGCTGGTGCGCCCGATCCCCCGCCACGACCTTATGTTCGCAAAGCTTCTGTTCATCCTGGTTGCTGTCCATGGCCCGCTGCTACTTGTGGACTTGGCGCTCGGTATGGTCTCGGGCTTTCCTTTTTGGAATGCCTTGTCTGCGGCTTTGTCGCATGGCGTCTCTCTCCTGGTGGAATTGAGTTTGCCGGTTGCGGCTATCGCTTCGATGACGCCCACTCTGGTTGTGCTTTTCGGAGGTCTTCTAACGGTCGGGCTTCTCGGGTTCCTCGCAATACTTTTGGTCGGAAGCTGGTATCAGAATCACGGCGGAATTGAGCAGAATATGGGCATCTGGTGGGTGATACCCACGCTTTGGTCTGGCCTGGCGTTGTTGGCCGTGGTCGTGACCCTTCCGCTGCAGTATTTCCGCCGTGCAACCATATATTCGCGCAGTATTGTGATCGGCGCGGTTCTCGTGGCGCCTGTGGCCATGCTTCTCCCATGGACGCCGGCATTCTCGCTGCAGCAGCGGCTATCAGCCGATCCTGTCGTTGCAACGGGCATCGGTGTCGCTTTCAACCCGGCTCTTGGAAAACTGGTCCTGGAACCGGGTGGCCGGAATTATGCAAATTCCGCTTGGTTGCCACTGCAAGTGTCAGGTCTCGTACCCGAATCAATTGTGATCAATGATCGGACCTATGTCCGCATTATCAGCAGCAGCGGCGAAATCTTGTACGAGGGGCTGACGCCGGGCCAGACCTCTGCGATATCGGATATCGTCGACAATTTCCCCGTACGAACGGCGGCAGGTGGCGAAGTCCGCACGCGTCAGCTCATCACTCTGCCCGGCAAAATATATGACCTTGTCCGCAACCGGCCGGTTCGTATGGAACTGGACTATTCACTCACCCTATTCCGCATCGAGGGATCGGGTACAATTGCAGCGCTGAACGGCAACAAGCGAATGCCCAATATCGGGCAGTGCAAGACGAGGGTCGACGGCGATGGCGATGAAGTTGAAACCCTCTGCCTCGGGACAGGCATTACGTCATGCATTAGCGCCGTTCTCGAAAATTCCATCAGTGGAAAGCGCAATCCACCCGACAATTACTGTTTTCCCGATTACAACCCCTTTGCTAGGCCCTTCATGCGCTTTCCGATGTATCGGTTCGGTCTCAATCTCAGTTTCCGCGACCCCCAAGGACTGGCAAAATACCCGGTGGACAGCTCGCAACTCGCCGACGCACGGGTGGCGTTGAAGACTTATAAACCGGTCGCCCACTTCACCCGCCACCTGACCATTCCCGAAATTCGCCTCGGAGATTGGGAGGCGGAAACGTCCGTGGCAGCGAATTCGGCCTCATCGAAATAACCAGGACGATGGCGCCGCGGACTCAGTCCCGCTGCAGCATTAGCCTGATCAAGCCATTCAGCTTCGGCGGCTGGCCGGTGTTCAGCAGACTGGCGCGGAAGACGCGGCCCAGCGCGATCAGTTCGACGCAGACGAAAACCGCCAACAACAGGCCGGTGCCGAGAATTTCCGGCACCGTGACTCCGCTGCCCAGGCGCGCCAACATGGCGAAAGGCGTGTAGATGGGAATCCATGACATCACCCGCGGCAGCAAGCCGCTGGGATTGACGACGATCGCATTGGCCATCAGCATCACCGGCACCAGCACCGCCATCATCACCGGCATCAAATAGGCCTGGGCGTCCTGCATGGAATTGCACAGCGAACCGATGGCCAGATAAGCCATGGCCAGGATCAGATAGCCGCAGAAGAAGTAATAGACCATCACCGGGATCATCCAGGGCTGGTTCAGCGCCGCCAGCGACGGCCGCAGATAATCGGCGACCCCGCCTTGCACCGCGAAAGCCGCCAGCAGCGCGCAGGCGATCCAGGCCGCCAGGATGGTGAGCCCGACGGCGCCCAGCCCGATCAGCTTGCCCAGCATCAATTCGCGCGGCTCGACACAGGCCAGCACCGCTTCCAGCAGCCGGTTGGACCGTTCCTCGATCACGCCCTGCAGCATCATCCCGCCGGTGATCATCGCCGCCATCATCAGCAGATAGGCCAGCGCCAGCGGCACGAAAGAATGCACGATCAGCTGGCTTCGGCCGCCACCCGGAGGCGGCGCCCGCACCGCCAGGGGCGCCTCAAGATTTTCGATACGCGCCGCGGCCGCCGCGGGCACACCATTGGCGGCCAGCAGCGCCAACCGCGCCATGCGCGTGCGTGCCTGCCGGATGATATCAACCAAGGCCTCGCCATTGCGGCCATTGGTCCAGAGCCTGGGCTCGCCGCGCGCGGGCACATAGGCCGCCACCGCCAGCGGGCGCTTGCCCTCTCGCGTCTCGATATCGTTTGCCAGATAGCGCGCGATGGCGCGGCCGAAAGCCTCGGGGCCCTGCGTCACCGGTACGTCGCGGGGCACATCCACGCGCAGATAGGACGGCGCGGGGCGCTTGAAAGCGGGGGCGCCGGCAGGCACATGCATCCGGGCCAACGCGCCGTCGGTGCCGCCCTGGGCGATGAACTGTTCCACCGCGGCATCGTCCGATGGGCTCGCGTCCTCGTCCGGAAAGGGCGGCGGCAGTTTCAGGCGCGCCGCATAGGCGGAAAGATCGCGCATCACTTGACCTTGGTATTCCAGCTCCAGGCGATGCTCGATCACCGCTGCGAAACCACCACTCGCATCGGCCATGATATAGGCCGTGGTTGACGGGGCGCGCAGATAAGTGGTTGCCGCCGTTACCAGCCCCAACATCAGCGGCACGATCAGCAGGGTGATCCTAAAGGCGCGGGTGGAAACAACCTGCGCATAGTCCCGGCGCGCCACCAGCAAAATGCGTTGCATCAGGCGCCTCCGACCATATGCAGGAAAACATCATGCAGGCTGGGCCGCTGCAGATCGAAGCTGCGCAAGGCAATGCCATGGGCCGTACAATGCTGCAGCAGATCGGCGGCACTGCGCCCTTGCGCCAGGGTGACATCCCATTCCTGCCAGCCATCCCGCGCCGTGCCCCTCTGGACCGCACGTATCACACCCGGCAGATGCGAGGGATCGGCCCGGGCGGTCAGCACCAGGCGCGGCGCCAATTGCGCCCTCGCTTCCTCTTGCGTGCCTTCGAACAATTTGCGTCCGCGGGCCAGCAGCAGCAGCCGGTCGCTGAGGCGCTCGGCATGTTGCATCACATGGGTGGAAAAAATCACCGTCGCGCCGGCCTTCGCCGTCTCCAGCACGATCTCCTCCAGCATGCCTTGATTGACGGGATCGAGTCCCGAGAACGGTTCGTCCAGCATCAGCAGGCGCGGGCCATTGACCAGCGCGGTGGCGAGCTGGACTTTCTGCGACATGCCCTTGGACAATTTGTCCAATGTGGTTTTGGCCCAGGCGCCCAGGCCCAGCCGCTCGATCAGCGCGGCGGCGCTGCGGCCCGCATCCGCGGCGGACATGCCCTTGAGCCGGCCGAAATAGATCACGGTGTCGCTGACCGTCATCAACCGATAAAGGCCGCGTTCCTCCGGCAGAAAACCGATTTGGGGGGCGTTGGCGCGGCTGGGCGCCCGGCCCAAGATTTCCAGGCGCCCGGACTCGGGGCGCAGAATGTCCAGCATCATGCGCAGGCAGGTGGTCTTGCCGGCGCCATTGCCGCCCAGAAAACCGAAGACGCAGCCTTCCGGCACCGAAAAACTGAGATCATTGACGGCGGTGAAATCGCCGAACCGCTTTACCACTTGGTCAAGAACCAAAGCCGTCATCGGCGCCACTTTGAGGTTTCCCGCACTATACCTTTAGCACGGCGCACCGCGAGGCGTATCGGCGGGATGACGAGCGCTTAAGCGGCGGCGATGCCGCGGCCCCGTTTTTTCACCGGCAGCACCACATAGGCGGTGGTGCCCTCGCCCTGCCCGCTTTCCAGCCAGGCGCGCCCGCCATGCAGCTCCGCCAATCCCCTGACCAGCGCCAGGCCCAATCCGGTGCCGCCGGCTTGGCGGTCATAGCGGTTGTCGACCTGGCTGAAAGGCTTGAAAATCCGGTCCAGCTTGTCGCGCGGAATGCCCGGCCCGTTGTCATGGACGGTGATCTGAAAATCGCCATTGGGCGCCGCGCCCGCCTCGACCTCGATGCGCCCGCCTTGCGGGGTGAATTTGACCGCGTTGGAAACCAGGTTGATCAGAATTTGCTTCAGCGCGCGCTCATCGGCGTAAAGCGGCGGCGCCGCCGGATCGATATGGATCGCAAGGCTCTGGCGCTTGGCGGCCGCGGTGGCGCCGACCAGCTTGAGCGAGATCTCGAAGGCGCGCCGGGCTTCCAGGGGATGGGGCGAAATCTCCATCCGCCCCGCTTCGATCTTGGCGATATCGAGCAGATCGTTGATGAGCGACAGAAGATGGGCGCCCGAGGAATGAATATCGCCCGCATAGTCCTTGTAGCGCGCACTGCCCAGCGGACCGAAACATTCCTCGGAGATGATTTCCGAAAAGCCCAAAATGGCGTTGAGCGGCGTGCGCAGCTCGTGGCTCATATTGGCGAGAAAAGCGGTCTTGGAGGCGTTGGCGGTCTCGGCTTCGGCCCGCTTCTTCAAGGCCTCATCGCGGGTCTCTTCCAATTCATGCGCCAAATCCTCGACCTGGAAGCGCAGCCTGGCGTCCTCGCGCATCCGCGCCACCAGCGGATGGCGGGAATGGGCAAGCTGCAGCGCGAACAACGGGGCCGCCAGCGCCAAAGCCGTATCGATCGCGCCGTCGCCCAGCGCGAATCGCAAGCCTGCCGCCAAGGCCAGGGGCACCGTGCTGCAGGCAAAAAACCGCATGGTGCTGCCGCGCGGCAACAGGATGCTCGACGTCACCAGGATGGCGCTACAGGCCAGGAACAAATGATTGACGGGATTGCCGCTCTGCCACAGCAGCCAGGGCATCAAGCCCCAGGCCGCGCCCACCGCCAGTTGCGCCCCCCATAGCCGCGCGAACCAGGGCCCCATATCTTCGAGAGAAAGCAGGGCGGCGCTGCGACGCTGATAGACCGTGCTCAAATGCGCGGACAACAGCACCGCGGCGGCGACAAGCAGGGGAAGACAAAACGCTTCGCCGAACGCGCGCCGGCCGAACAGCCCGATCCCGTCGCAGCACAGCAGCGCGATTGCCAGCGCCCAAAGCGGCGAGGTCAGCCGCATCGCCTTCATCGAATCCGCGGTGAGATCGAGCTGGGTCTTCAGCACGCGCACATCGCTGCTGCGGTCCAGGCTGAGAAATCCCACAAGCGACACGCAGCTCTCCCACCACGCGAAAGGGCCAAGTCTATCAACGGGTTCTTAAGGAAAGCTGAGGGAGAGGATTCAGCCGCTGTGGCGAACCGCGGCGGATAGGGTTGACGGGAAGTAAAGATAGGCCTTTACGCCGGCGCCCGGCTCGCTTTCCAGCCAAGCCTTGCCGCCATGCAGCCGCGTCAGGCCCCGAACCAGGGCCAGGCCGAGGCCGGTGCCGGCGACCTCGCGGTTGAAGCGGTTGTCCATCTGCGAGAACGGCTCGAACACGCGCGTCAGTTTGTCGGCCGCGATGCCGGGGCCATTGTCGGCGACGCAAATCTGCATGCCGCCTTCCGGGACTGTGGCGCAAGAGACCGAAATGCACCCGCCCACGGGGGTGAATTTGCTGGCGTTGGAAATCAGATTGAGCAGGATTTGCCGCAAGGCGCGTTCATCCGCCCAAAGCCAGGGCAGGCCCGGCGCGATTTCGCTGATCAGGGTCTGGCGCTTGGCATCGGTGCGTGCCGCCATCAACTTGGCGACGCCGCCGACCAGGGTTTGCAGGTCCAGCGGTTTGGGATCGATTTCCATCTTGCCGGACTCGATCTTGGCGATGTCCAGAAGATCGTTGATCAGCGAAAGCAGATGGGCGCCGGAGCTGTGGATGTCGCGGGCATAATCGCGATAACGCTCGGTCTGGTCCGGGCCCATCGCCTGATGGGCAATGATGTCGGAGAATCCCAGAATGGCATTGAGCGGCGTGCGCAGCTCATGACTCATATTGGCAAGAAACGCCGATTTGGTGGCGCTGGCCGTCTCGGCCTCGTAGCGTTTGGTCACCGCTTCGTCGCGCGCCAGTTCCAGGGCTGAGGCAAGGTCCTCGTTGGCCAGCCGCGCCCCGATCATCGCGCCCATGCGCCGATGCGCCGCCCGGCCGATCGACAGCAGGAAAAACACATAGCGCGGCATGGCGGGCGCCAGCAAATGGGCGACCGCGCCTTGGCCGGTGAGCAGGCGCAGGAAACACGAACCGCATTGCACCACAATCGCCGCCAGCATCATCGGGCGATAAGCGCCGCGGGTGGCGACCACGGCAAAGGCCACGATCGACATCACCATGGCGACATAGACGTGATTGACGTCGTTGCCCGGCGCCCAATAGAGGAACGCCACCGCGCCCCACATCGCGCTGAACAGAATTTGCGCCGCCAGCAACCAGCGGCGGAGCGCATCGAAATTTTCCGCCGTGACGCGGGCGTAGCGCCGATGCAGCCAGGCCGCGAGGCCGGCACAGCTCAGATGGCCCCCGATCGCCGCCGCAACCCGCCAGGGCGCCACCGGCCCGAAGGGGGAATGCGGCAGGCTGAGAAGGATCGCGCCGGTGCAGGCGAAGAGCGGATTGAACAGCATCGTCGCCTTGAGACTGCCCACCACGATCTGCAGGCGGGCCAACAAGACCCGCCGGTCCTCAGGCGGCCCCCGCCACGCCAATAAGGATTTTTTCAGCCCCGACACATGCAACTCGTTTGTTGGACATGGAAATTTAGCGCTCCAGGCGTTAACAAGCGCCTTGCGGCAACAAAGCCGTGCGTTCCGCCCGCCCCTTGGCTTAACGTCTTGAAAAGCCGGGCGATTCGCATATCTGGCGGCTTCAACCCAGGCACAACAGGACCTATGGCCAAAGCTCCCGACCTTTTCGACGATGCCGCCGGCAAGGGCCGCTCGGACGGCTATACCGCCAAGGACATCGAAGTTCTGGAAGGGCTGGAGCCGGTCCGCCGCCGCCCCGGCATGTATATCGGCGGCACCGACGTCAATGCGCTGCATCACCTGGCCGCCGAAATCCTGGACAACGCGATGGACGAAGCGGTGGCCGGCCATGCCAACCGCATCGAGATGGAATTGCGCGCCGGCGATGTGCTGGTGATCCGCGACAATGGCCGCGGCATTCCGGTCGATCCGCATCCCAAATTCAAGAACAAATCGGCGCTGGAAGTGATCATGACCACGCTGCATGCCGGCGGCAAATTCGGCGGCAAGGTCTATGACACGTCGGGCGGCCTGCATGGCGTGGGCGCCTCGGTGGTCAATGCGCTGTCCGAATGGATGGAGGTCGAGGTCGCGCGAGACAAGCATGGCCACAAGATGCGTTTCGAGCGCGGTCATGCCGTTGGCAAGCTCAAGGATCTGGGCGCGGTCAACCGGCGCGGCACCTTTGTCTCTTTCAAGCCCGATGTGAAGATTTTCGGCGCCGAGGTTCATTTTTCGCCGGCGCGGCTGCACCGCATGGCCAAGAGCAAGGCCTATCTGTTCCGCGGCGTGGAAGTGCGCTGGTCCTGCGATCCGGCACTGATCCATGACGACACGCCGGCCGAGGATGTCCTGAAATTTCCCGGCGGGCTCTTGGATTTCCTCAAAAGCGAGCTCGGCAAGGCCCATACCGTCAACACCCGCGATTTTTCCGGCCGCACCGAGAACAAGGCCAAAGACAATGAAAGCCGCGGCGCGGTGGAATGGGCGGTGGCTTGGACGCCGCAGATCGATCCCTTTATCCGCTCGTACTGCAACACCATTCCCACATCCCAGGGCGGCACCCATGAACAGGGCTTGCGCAACGCACTTACCAGGGCACTCAGGGCGCATGGCGAGCGGGCGAACAACCGCAAGACCACGCTGATCACCACCGACGATGTCATGGCGGCGGCTTGCGGCGTGCTCTCGGTGTTCATCCGCGAGCCGGAATTCCAGGGCCAGACCAAGGACAAGCTGTCGAGCCCCGACGCCCAGCGCCTGGTCGAAACCGTGCTGCGCGATCATTTCGATCACTGGCTGGCGGAAAGCCCGGCCGAGGCCGACAAGCTGCTGGATTTCGTGATCGACCAGGCGGAAGACCGCCTGCGCAAGCGCCAGGAAAAGGAAGTCTCGCGCAAGGCCGCGACCCGCAAGCTGCGCCTGCCCGGCAAGTTGGCCGATTGCAGCCGCGACGCCGCCGAAGGCACCGAGATATTCCTGGTCGAGGGCGACAGCGCCGGCGGAAGCGCCAAACAGGCACGCGACCGCAACACCCAGGCGATCCTGCCGCTGCGGGGCAAAATTTTGAACGTGGCCAGCGCCGGCGCCGGCAAGCTGCAGCAGAACCAGGAATTATCCGACCTGGTGCTGGCGCTGGGCTGCGGCACCGGGGCCAAATATCGCGAAGCGGATCTGCGCTATCAGCGGATCATCATCATGACCGACGCCGATGTCGACGGGGCCCATATCGCCTCGCTGCTGCTGACGTTTTTCTATCGCGAGATGCCCGAACTGATCTCCGGCGGGCATCTGTTCCTGGCCTTGCCGCCGCTCTACCGCCTTTCGGCCAGCGGCAAGACGCTTTATGCCCGCGACGATGCCGATCGCGAGCGGCTGCTCAAAAGCGAATTTCGCAGCAATGCCAAGGTCGATATTTCCCGCTTCAAAGGCCTGGGCGAAATGATGCCGGCGCAGTTGAAGGAAACCACCATGCGCCCGGGGCATCGCAGCCTGATCCAGGTGCAGGTGGAGGGCGGCGATGCCGCGACCGAGGATTTGGTCGAGCGGCTAATGGGCAAAAAGCCGGAGCTGCGCTTCCAGTTCATCCAGGAAAACGCCGCCTTCGCCAAGGACATCGACGTCTAGCGCGGCTTCTGGATTCGCAGCACGAAGATCTGCTGGTCACCCGATTGCGACGGCACGGTATTGGCGGGCCTGCCCGGAAAACGCCAGGACCGGCTTTGCCACGCTGCCGGCGCTGCACCAGTTTCTTTTTCCTGGCGCAGCGTCACGGCCGCATGGGCGCAATCGGGCGTGGCGCAAACGATCGTGACGGGCCCAGGCGGTGCGCCCATGGTGACGCCATTCAAGGTCATCGAGGTCAGGCCGAATTCTCGTGGCACCCACACCGTCATCGCGCCGTCGCCATCGAGCGCGAGATTGAGCGCGCCGCCCTGGCGCGTCATGCGCGCGCGGGGCGGCGGCGATTGCACCGGGCCCATCTCGGCGACGTAGCCGCGTTCGATCCCGGGCTGCGGCGCGGCGGAGAATTTCGCGGCGGCGCGCAAAGCGGCTGGCAAATGCGCAACCGGGCTGGCGATCAGCCGGGCCCGGCCGTTCTCCTGGACCAGAGTGAAATTGAGCCGCTGCGGGTGCGCGGCGTCGTAGGTCGGAACCAAGCCCGCCGCGATGGCGGCGATCAGCGCCACGACGCCCAACACGCCGGCGCCCTTGCCGCCGCCCAGCAGCGGCAAGAGGGGGATCAGGCCGATCGCCAGCACCACCGCGTAACCGGGCGCCGGCGTCAAACCGCGCAAGGTTTCGACTTGCGCGGCCAAGGGAATCCAAAGCAGCAGCGCCGCCAGCGCCGGGAGCGCCGCCAGCCCGGGCCGCCGCCCGGCAAAAGGCAGCGTCACCGCCGCGACCAGCGCGGGAAACAGGAAATAGGGACTGAGGCCCGGCAAAAACCACGCGGTGGCAAAAGCCAAACCCGCGTACCACAACCAGCAGCAACTGAGGCTGGCGCGTTTATGCGCGGCCAGGCTCAGCGCGAACACCGCCAGCATCAGCGCCAGGCGAAAAGCGAAGGGCTGCGCGTAGGCTGGATCGGGCTCGCCCGCGATAAGCGCGGCGATCTCCTGCAACAAGAAACCGGCACCGGCACAGCCGATCAGGAACAGCGGCGGGGTCAGCAGGGCGGCAGGCGCCGATCCCCGCCGCGGCCGCGTCCAGGCGACCAGCGCCAATACCAGAAACGTGATCAGCGCCAGCGGCACGGCCCATGAGGCCGGCAATCGCGGCAACCATGCGCCCAGCACATCGGCATAAATCGCATTGCCGCTTTTCAGCGTGGCGAAATCGGCGCCGGCCAAAGCGCGGGTGAGCGCCAGCACCGCATCGCCATGGCTCTGCAAGGTCCGCGCATCGAGATTGGCGAGATTATCCAGCGGCGTGTGATAGGCCACGACATGGCCGATATTGGCGAAATTATAGCCGGTGACTCCGGCGGCCAGAAACGGCGTCATGTCGGTGTCATTGGGCAGGATCTTGTAGACCTCGGCATACAGCGAAGACGTCGCCGGCCGCGTCGCGCTGCGGGCATAGAGATCGATCAGTGCCGCATCGCCGGGGCTGCTTTGATAGAGCAGGCTTTGCCCCGTATCGCCCCGGGCGTCGACATTGATCAGCACCCCGATGCGGGCCCGAAAATCGGCATCGCGCGCCATGGCGGCGGCGCCCAGCAAGCCAATCTCCTCGCCATCGGTGAACAGCGCGATCAGGGGATGGCGCGCGGCCGGCGGCGCCGCTTTGATCGCGCGAATGGTTTCCAAGAGCGTGGAAACGCCGATGCCGTCATCGCCCGCCCCCGGCCCCGCCGGCACCGAATCCAGATGCGCCATCAGCACCACCGCGGGCCCCTGCCCCGGTAGAACTTGCGCCACCAGATTGGTGACGGTGCCGCAAGGAATGCTGTTCCAGCCCGGACGGGTATAACAACTGAAGCGGGTGACGCTTTGCGACGCCATGCCCATGCCTGCGAGAATATCGGCGATGCGCGCGCGCAGCGCAGCATTTTCCGCCGACCCCGTGGGATGAGGAACCTGCGGCCCCAGCACCCGCGCCAAAACCGCTTTCGCCCGCAAACCGGAGAACCTCGCCGCCGGCGCATCGGCGGCAAGGGGCGCGGGCCCTTGCTGGCGCGCCGCCGCCGCCAGCCAGATCGCCACGACAATCACCGCCCAAACCAGCTTGCGCATGGCGCCAAACTTGCCGGGAACCGGGCGCGGGTCAACGCAGGCGACCCGCTTCATTGACTTTTCGGGGTTTCTCCCTATTTTCCCCCGGTATCAAGAGTCGGCGGCCAATATGGGCTTGCCAGACTTGGGCGCTGCGATTGGCGCCCCTTTTTTGGAGCGTGCCACGACCCAAGTGACGATTTCCGGCGCGGAAGCCGGAACCCTTGAAGTTATTGATAACTCAGTACCTTCACCTGAATCTTCTTCCTCTTCCATTGCCGGCGGCTTTGACGGGCTTGGGCTTTCCCCCGAGATCCTCAAATCCGTGGCCGATAGCGGCTACACCACCCCGACACCGATCCAGGCTCAGGGCATTCCCCTGGTTCTGCAGCGCCGCGACCTGATCGGCATCGCCCAGACCGGCACCGGCAAGACCGCCTCGTTCACGTTGCCGATGATCGAGATGCTGTCGCGCGGCCGTTCCAAGGCGCGCATGCCCCGCGCCCTGGTGCTGGAGCCGACCCGCGAACTGGCCGACCAGGTGTCGGAAAGCTTCGACCGCTACAGCAAATATTCCAAGCTCAGCCATGCCCTGTTGATCGGCGGCACTTCGATGGACGAGCAGACCAAGAAACTGGACCGCGGCGTCGATGTGCTGATCGCCACGCCGGGCCGCTTGCTGGACCATTTCGAGCGCGGACGGCTGATGCTGAGCCAGGTCAATATCCTGGTGATCGACGAAGCCGACCGCATGCTGGACATGGGCTTCATTCCGGACGTGGAAAAGATCTGCAAGATGCTGCCCTTCACCCGGCAGACCTTGTTCTATTCCGCGACCATGCCGCCGGAGATCCAGCGCCTCACCGACCAGTTCCTGCACAATCCGGCCCGGGTGGAAGTCGCACGTCCCGCCACCACCGCCACCAATATCACCCAGGAACTGGTGGAGATTCCCGCCAATGACTGGGCCAAGCGCGAGGCGTTGCGCCGGCTGATCCGCGAGAATGAGGCGACGCTGACCAACGCCATCGTCTTTTGCAACCGCAAGCGCGATGTCGATGTCGTGGCGAAGTCGCTGGCCAAGCATGGCTTCGATGCCGCCCCGATCCATGGCGATCTCGACCAATCGCTGCGCACCAAGACGCTGGACAAATTCCGCGCCAATGAACTGAAGATTCTGGTGGCCAGCGATGTGGCGGCGCGCGGGCTGGACGTGCCCGGCGTCAGCCATGTGTTCAATTTCGACGTGCCGATCCATGCCGATGACTATGTCCACCGCATCGGCCGCACCGGGCGCGCCGGACGCAGCGGCCAAGCCTTCATGCTGGCGACCGCGCGCGACGGCAAATATGTCGAGGCGATCGAGAAACTCACCGGCAATAAGCTTACCCGCCGGCCGATGATGGACATCGAGGTGCGCGACGAACCGCGCAGTCATCGCCGCGACGACAAATCGCGCGGTAGGGACAAGGGACGCCGCGACGACAAGCACCGCGACCGCCGCCCGCCCGGCGCGAAATTTCATGACCATGTCGCGTCGATGGCCCCGGCCGCCGTCACCACCACCGGCCCCGATCCGGTCATCGCCGACGCGCCGGCCCCCTCCCCGGCGCAAGCAAAGCCGCATCACGACAAACCGCGCCACGGCCATCACGACAAGCCGCGCCACGAGCATGGATCGCGCGGCGACAAGCCGGTGGGCGAAAAAAATGCGGGCGACAAGCCGCGTCATGATCGCAGCCGCCTGACGCAGCCCGAAGCGGTCGACAAGAGCGAGTTGCCCGCCTTCCTGTTCCGCCCGGTTCCGGTCAAAAAACTCTAGATTCCGCGCAGGCCTTTGCGGCGAATCCGCCCAGTAACCGTGCGGGTTTTAGCAAGGGATTTAACCGTTTTTTACGATCCCAAGCCCCACACTGGCGGCGCCGGTCCGCCGCTTTTCGGGCCCGGCGAAAGGACAGCGTGTACAGGCCGGATCGCGAACAGGCGCTTGCCAAAACCGCGCTCGCTCTGATGGGCGAGTGCAGCGTCACGCCCACGCCGGAAAATTTCGAACTGTTCTATGCCTTCGCTTCGGGCGAGAACTCGGCTGTCGCCTCGGTGATCGGTCCGCTGATCGCGGCGCGCAAGCCGATCACCGCCGAGCTGATGCAGGACTTGCGCATGCGCTATCTCACCAGCGCCCGCGCCGCCCGCTCGATGGACCATGTCGGCAGCGGCATCAATGACGTGATCGGCACCGTGCTGGGGCGCTTGGAAGCCGCCGGCCGCGACGCGGTGGATTATTCCAACACCCTGTCGGCGGTGACGGGCGGGCTGAACGGCAGTCAGAGCCCCGCCGATCTGCGCAAGCTGGTCGACGGTCTGATCGCCGCCACCCGCGAAATGGAAAATCGCACCAAAAGCCTGGAAGGCGAATTGCAGCGTTCGTCCGAACAGGTCGTCGAACTGCGCAGCAAGCTCGACAATGTGCGCAAGGAAAGCCTCACCGATCCGCTCACCGGAATCGCCAACCGCAAGGCTTTCGATTCCGCCGTGGAAGCGGCCGTGAACCGGCCCAAGGGCGAGCCCGTGTCGTTGCTGATCTGCGATATCGATCATTTCAAGAAATTCAACGATAGCTGGGGCCACCAGACCGGCGACCAGGTCTTGCGCCTGGTGGCCAATTGCCTCTCCGACAATGTCAAAACCCGCGATACGGCGGCGCGTTATGGCGGCGAGGAATTCGCCGTGCTGCTGCGCGGCATCGGATTGATGGGCGCCTATCATATCGCCGAGGATATTCGCGCCTCGGTTGAAGGGCGCAAGCTGGTCAAAAAATCCACCGGCGACATTTTGGGGATGATCACCATCTCGATCGGCGTCGCCGAATTCGCCGAGGGCGAGAGCGCCGAAAGCGTCATCCGCCGCGCCGATGCCTGCCTCTATGGCGCCAAGCACCATGGGCGCAACCTGGTCGTGCACCAGAATGACGGCCGCATGGCGGCGCTGGAAATCAGCGCGGCTTAACGCCTTTCCGCTGGCGCCTCAAAAGCTGGCGCGGATTTGCAGATAGATGCGCGGCATGGTGCGGATATAGGTCTCTTGTATCCTGGGCACGCCGCCCAAATTGCGCGGGCCCGGATAGTCGGCCTGGGCCAGTTCCAACCGGTAGGGTAGGAAATTGTCCGCCCCCAGTGTGATCTTCCAGGCCGGCTCGGGCTTGTAGGACCAAAAGACATTCAAGAGCGGATTGTTGTGGATGGCAACGCGGCCGATCTCGGTCATGCGCCAGGTGGTGCGGCTGAAGCTGGTGCCCCAACTGATCCCCCAAGTGGAACTCCAGGCATCGATGTCCTGGGTGAAGTTATAATAGGAATTGATGTCGCGCTGGCCCGAAATGCGGCGCATCTCGCCCGTCACCGGATCGCGAACCTCGCTATCGGTCCAATAAAGATTGGGCGTCAACAATCCGTTGGTGATGCCCAGGAAGTCCAGCGGAATGGTTCCGCCGATGGTGATCTGCTGACTGGTGGCATGGGGAATATTGCCGGGAGCGTCGAGCGTCGCGCTGACCGGGATATAGTCTTGCAAATCCTTGATCTCCTCATGCAGGAAACTCACCACCAGCGCGCCTTTGCCCCAGAAATGGCGTTCTGCCGCCACCTCCATCTGCCAGCGCTGATCGGGCCTCAGATCGGCGCCCCCAGCCTGCACGCCATAGGACGAAAGGCCTGAGGCGGCCACGAAATTGCCGAAGTCGAGCTGGCCCAGCACGCGCTCCACGCGCAAGCGCAATTGCGTGCGATCGTCGGGCGACCACGACAGCAACAGACGCGGCTTGGGATAGAAGAAGTCCCTGGTGCTCTGCGTGTCGCCGCTTTCATGCAAAGTGGAGAATTCGAACCGCGCCCCCGCTTCCAGCGAAAGACTGGGGATGATCTTCCAGGTCGCGGTGCCGAAGGCCTCGCCGCGCTTCTCATCCACCCGCAGATTGGCGTTGGGAAGCGCCACCGGCACAGCGTTGTCGACATAAAGGCTGTGACCGTCCAGATAGTTGTAGGCGATTTCGCCGCCCCCTTCGAGGCCCAGAGCCGGCGAAACCGGATAGCGCGCGGTGAGGCGCAGGACGCTTTCGCCGGTGTTCTTGCGCGACAGGAAGACCGCATTGTCGGTGGGCGAAAAGCTGCGACTGGTATCCTCGCGATGGTCCAGCCGCTGCAGCGCGGAGATCTCGACATCGAGCCCGGCGAGCTTGCCCTGCCAATGGCTGCCGAATTCGCCGCTGCGTTCGGCGGTGACCGAGGGATAACGCCAATGCCCCCCGGCGCCGTCATAGGCGATACCGCTGCTATAGTCGGTGGTCTGCAGCGTCAGATTGCTGTCCCAGGCCCCGCCGAACAACGGCGCGGTCACCGCCCCATGCAAACTGTAGCCGAAGCGCATGATGCCCCAGGATTGGGCGTGGTCGCGCTCGGTGGGTCCACCGGCCGGCGTCAGCAGGCGATAGCCGACGCCCGGTCCATCGTCCCATTGCTGCGCCAGGCGGGCGATCGTGGCTTCATAGCTCAAGCCGCCGGAGCTGCCGTGATATTCCAGACTGCCGCCGGGATTCCATTGGCCCGAGCCCAGATACGTGACCTGCCCGTTCAGCACCAACTGGTTTGACGCGCCGGTCTTGCGGATCACATTGGCCAGAACCGACTGGCCCTGCATGTCGATATTGGCGGCTCCGCCGCGAATGACTTCAATGCGCTCCACACTCGAAGCCGGAATGCGCTGCAGGATGGTGGAAAGACTGTCATTCTTGGCGATGGGCCTGGCGCCATCGACCAGCACATTGCCGGCGGTGCCGGCCAAACCGCGCGCCGAATTGCCGCCGTCGAAATTAAAACCCGGCAGGCGGGTAATCATGTCATAGGCGGTGGCAGGGCGCGATTGCGCAAAGAATTGCGACGGGTAAACCGTCACCCCCTGCTCTTCCGCCGCCAGCGCCGGCTGCAGCACCCAAAAGGATAGGAAAATCAACGCGAAAGTCCAGGTATTTTGCAATGTCGCGCTCCGTTCATACGGTGCTGTAGCGTGTATAACATCATATCTTGCATAACATGATACGCTTGTCTATAGTGGGCCGTCGAACATGATGGAGGTTCGCATGACCCGTTTGCTTCTCGCCGCTGCCGGTGTTGCCGCGCTTCTCTTACCGCTTACATCCGCGGCCCGCGTCTGGAACGATCATCCGCAGATCCAACAACCTGACCGCATCCAGCCGGGCAGCCGGGAATGGAGCTGGGACGGCAATGATGCACTCAAAGTGGGCGTGCCGGCCGAGTTGCATTACACCGCAGCGGGCGCGCCGCGCATCGTGATCACAGGCCCCGAGGAATTGCTCGCCCATGTTCGCGAAGGCGCCGGAAGCATTTGGCTGGAGGACGGATGGCACGGCTCGGGCGGCGACAGACTGGTGATCAATGTCACGGGCGTGCGGGTGCATGACGTCGCCCTGGCCGGGGCCGGTGATGCGAGCCTTGCGGGATTGGATTTGGACCATCTTCACCTCTCGGTGGCCGGCAGCTACGCGGTAAAGGCCGATGGGCACGCCGAGGATGTGGATTTGTCCCTCGCCGGCTCCAGCCATATCGATTTGGGCCAGGTCGCGGCGCGGCGTGCCAATATCCGAATCGCCGGCAGCGCCCAGGTCTGGCTATCGCCGCATGACGATGCCAATGTCTCAATCGCCGGATCGGGACATGTGCGCATGGCGGCAAGGCCCCTCAATCTGCGTGAGAAAATCACCGGATCGGGACGTGTCGACGTCTCGGACCGGCCGTGACCCCCTGGCGAGAGCGCGCTCGCGGCCCCTAGCCTTGGACCGACCCAGCTTTGCCGGAAAATATTCAGACCCAACTTAGGAAAGGCGTACTGGAATTATGCGTCCTGACCCTGCTCGCAAAAGCCGACGCTTATGGCTACGAGATCGCCAGCCGCCTGGCTGAGGAAGTCGGCATGGGCGAAGGCACGATCTATCCCTTGATGCGGCGGATGCAGGATGATGGGCTGGTATCGACTTATCTGGTCGATGTGCCCAGCAGCCCGCCCCGCCGATATTACAAGATGACCAAGGCGGGGCGCGAAGCTTTGACGACGCAGCGCCGCGCCTGGAAAAGCTTCATGGTCTCCATCGAAAAACTGCTGGGAGACGCACCGTGACTCGCGCAGCGTTCATCGCCGGGTTGCGGCAGGGCCTGAAAGGCTTGCCGGGTGAGGAGATCGCCGAAATCCTCACCGATTATGAGGCCCATTTCAGCGACGGCGCCGCGGCCGGGCGCAGCGACGATCAAATCGCCGCCGCCCTGGGCGATCCCGTGCGGCTGGGCCAGGAATTGCGCGCCGAGACCAGGCTGCGCCGCTGGGAGGCGCGCCGCAACCCCGGAACCTTCCTGCGCGCAAGCGCGGCCCTGCTCCCGGTGTTTCATATCGCTTTGCTGCTGCCGGTGATCGCGGCGCTGCTCGCCTTTGCCGGCATCGCGGGTTGGGTGCTTTACCTTGCCGGCGCGACGGGACTGCATCTGATTTTTGGTTCGGGAAAAGGCAATGTCCTGGTGCCGTCGCTGATCGGCGCAGGCCTGATCTTTGGCGTGCTGGGCATCGGCACCTTGATCGCGCTCGCTCTGGATAGCGGGCTCAGGCTTCTGGGCCGCCATGTGCGGCTAAACTATCGGCGCCTGCGGGCGCCAGACAGAAGCGAGGAATAGCCATGTCCCGCAAGCTCATCCTCTTCGCCGCCGCCACCCTGGCTCTCAGCGCCTTCTTGCTGGCTGTTGCCTATGCGATCGGCGGCGAGAGCGTGTTCCAGGATCCTATGTCGCTCAAAGGCATGCAGCCGCTGATCGATCTTGCCACCCGCAAGGAATGGCGTTGGAGCGGCGGCGACAGCGTGGCCCTGAATGGTCCGGTGAATCTGCGCTACCAGCCCGAGGGGGCGGCCGGAATTTCGGTCTCCGGTCCGGCCGCGACGGTGGAACATGTCCAATTCGCCGATGGCCGTATCGCCACCGACAACAATGCGGCGCCAAGCGCCGGGCAAGAGCCCCAGGCCGTCATTCGCGGCGTGCCGATCCGCAAATTCGTCGTCAATGGCGGCCAGAAGCTCGAGCTCGGGCATGTCGATCAGGATCGCCTGGACATCCATGTGAATGGCAGCGGCCGGGTCGAGGGCGACGGGCGAGTCGGCCAACTTAACCTGATGATCAACGGATCGGGACACGCGCAACTGGGCAATGTCGCGGTGGGAATTGCCAAGGTGATGATTCTGGGCAGCGGCAAGGCCGTGGTGGCGCCGCATGAATCCCTGGACGCCGTGATCGCCGGAAGCGGGGTGGTGCAGCTTGCGGCCAACCCCAAATCCCTAAACCGAACCGTTATAGGTTCCGGACACATTGAAGCGGAGCCCGAAGTCCCCGCGCCGCCCCCGATTCCACCGGCGCCGCCGCCGATGCCCTCCGCGGGGCAGGCGGTTCTCCCCACACCTCCCGTTCCAGGCGGGACGATTCACCTGGGCGGCGACCAAATGATTATCCGAAACGGCCAGAACAGCGACCTCGGCACGCTCGCCCAGGATCATCTGGATTTGGCGGTTCTGGGCCATGGGGCGGTTACGGCCGCGGGGCATGTCGACAGTCTGGATTTGAAAATCTATGGCACCGGCACGGCGCGGCTGGGAGATTTGAAGGTCAAGGACGCCCAAGTGCAAGTCATGGGAAGCGGCGACGTGACCTTGGCGCCAACCGGAAACCTGAAAGTCACGATCATGGGATCCGGCAATGTGACCCTGCTGACCCATCCGGCGCATATCGAGCGCAGCATCATGGGATCCGGCCGGGTGATCGAGGCGCCTTAAAGCGCAATCGGGTGAAGTGTGCAGCGGTTCACCCGAAAAATTGCGCGACAATCAAAGAATCTGGAGCGGATCTGATTCAATTGAATCAGATCACGCTCTAGTTCGTCTCGACCGGTGTGATCGCGACGCTTTCGCCGCAGCCGCAGGCGGCGGTCTGGTTTGGGTTCTGGAAGGTGAAGCGGGCGCCCAGTTTTTCCTCGACGAAATCGAGTTCGGTGCCGATCAGGAACAGGATCGCCTTGGGCTCGATGAAAATCTTCACCCCGCGATCCTCGATCACTTCGTCCAGCGGGTTTTGCGCCTCGGCATAGGCCATGGTGTAGCTCATGCCGGCGCAGCCGCCATTGGTGACGCCCACCCGCACACCCAGATATTTGCCTTCCGCATCGCGCATGATTTCCTGCAGGCGCGCCGCTGCTGCCTCGGTGAGGCGCACGGGCTTGGGGCGTTCTCGGCGGGGTTTAATGCTCATCAGAACATGTTCAATTCGAGTTTGGCTTCTTCGCTCATCCGGTCTGGCGTCCAGGGCGGATCGAAGGTCATGTTGACCGCAACTTCTCCGATGCCTTCCACCTTGGACAAGGCCTCCTTGACCATGCCCGGCATCTCGCCCGCCACCGGGCAGTTGGGAGCCGTCAGAGTCATGTCCACGGCGACATCCTTGTTGTCGGCAACATCGACCTTATAGATAAGCCCCAGTTCATAGATATCAACCGGGATCTCCGGGTCGTAAACGGTCTTGAGCGCGGTCACCAGTTTGCTGGTGAAGTCGTCCAGCTCCTGCGGGCTCAGCGCCGATTCGGTCTTGATCTCAGGGGCGTTCATGTGGCGCCCTCCTCCACCGCATTATGAAACGTATGCCAGGCCAAAGTGGCGCATTTGACCCGCATGGGAAATTCGCTGATCCCGCCCATCACATCCAGCCGCTCGCGGTCGTCTTCCGACAGGTCGCCCGCCGCTTCGCCCTTCACCAGATGCAGGAACCCGCCCATCAGTTTTTCGGCTTCCGCCAGGCTGCGGCCGGCCAGCATTTCGCTCATCAGCGAGGCCGAAGCCTGGCTGATAGCGCAGCCCTTGCCCTGGAACTTGATATCGGCGACCCGGCCATCCTTGAGCGCCAGGGACACGGTCACGCGATCGCCGCAGAGGGGATTGTACCCTTCCGCCTTATGGGTGGGATGCTCCAGCGCCCCGAAATGGCGCGGATGGCGCGAGTGATCCAGGATCACTTCTTGGTAAAGCTCACGCAGCGACGGGTCCATCAGGCCAAAATCTCCCGCGCCTTGAGAAGCCCCGCCACCAGGGCGTCGACATCGGCGCGATTGTTGTAAAGCGCAAAACTGGCGCGGCTGGTCGAGGCCACGCCGAACCGTTCCATCAGGATTTGGGCGCAGTGATGTCCGGCGCGCACCGCCACGCCTTCGCGGTCCAGGATAGTGGCGAGATCGTGGGCGTGCATGCCATCGGCTTCGAACGATAGGATGGCGCCCTTGCCCGGCGCATCGCCGATCACCCGCAGCCAATTCAGCTCGCCCAAACGCTGGCGCGCATAAGTCAGCAGGTCATGCTCATGCGCCTTCACCGCCGCGCGGTCCAGGCCCATCACATAGTCCATCGCCGCCGCCAGGCCGATGCTTTCGATGATCGGCGGCGTGCCGGCTTCGAAGCGGGCCGGCGGATCGGCATAGGTGATATTGTCCCGCGTCACTTCGCGGATCATTTCGCCGCCGCCGTTGAAGGGGCGCATGGCTTTCAAATGCGCACGCTTGGCATAAAGCGCGCCGATGCCGGTAGGCCCATAGATCTTGTGACCGGTCAGGGCATAGAAGTCGACATCCAGATCCTGGACATTGACGATCTCATGCACCGCGCCCTGGCAGCCATCCGCCAGCACCGGCACGCCCTTGGCATGGGCGCGAGCGACGATCTCTTTCAGCGGCGTCACCGTGCCCAGCACATTGGACATATGGGTGATGGCGACCAGTTTGGTTTTGGCGGCAATGGCGGCGTCCAGCGCCTCGATATCCAGGCTGCCGTCATCGCCGACATCGACCCAGCGCAGCACCGCGCCATGGCGTTCGCGCAGGAAATGCCAGGGCACGATGTTGGAATGATGTTCCATCACCGACAATACGATCTCGTCGCCGGGTTGAATCCGCGGGGCCAGGAAGGAATAGGACACCAGATTGATGGCCTCGGTGCCGCCTTTGGTGAAGACGATCTCGTCTTCCCGCGCCGCGCCGATGAATTTCTGCACCGTACGGCGCGCGGCTTCATAGGCATCGGTTGCGGCGGCCGACAGGTAATGCACGCCGCGATGGACATTGGCGTAATCCGTCATCGCAAAATCGCGCATCCGGTCCAGCACCACAGCCGGCTTTTGCGCAGAGGCGCCGCTGTCGAGATAGACCAGCGGCTTGCCATAGACCTGGCGCGAAAGAATCGGGAAATCACCGCGGGCTTTTTCCACGTCGAAAGCGGGCGTGATTTTTCCGGTGGCAGTCATGCCGTCACCTCGTCCAGCGCGACATCCACCGCCGCGCGCAATTGGGCGCGAATGTCTTCGCTCGCCACTTGCGACACCGCATCTTCCAAAAAGGCATGGATCAAAAGGGCGCGCGCCTCGGCTTCGGGTAGGCCCCGCGCCTGCAAATAGAACAGCGAATCCGCGTCCAGGTCGCCGACCGCCGCGCCATGGGCGCATTTGACGTCATCGGCGAGAATTTCCAGCTCGGGCTTGAGATCGGCTTCGGCATCGGGGCTCAACAGCAAGGCCTTGGCGCTCTGGCGGCTGTCGGCGCCATCGGCATGGGGCGCGACACTGACCTTGCCCTGATAGATGGCGCGGCCCGCGCCGGCCACCACGTTCTTAAACAATTGGCTGGAGGTGGTCTTGCCCACCAGATGCCGCAAATGGGTGGTGATATCCGCATGGCTGCCGAGAACGCAAACGCCCGACAGATGCGCCTCGGCCCCCTCGCCTTCCAAGGCAATGGACAATTCCAGCCGGGACAGTTTGCCGCCGAAGCAGGCAAAATGGGCCTGGTAGCGGGCGCCGCGCGCCGCCTTCAGTGCGATCTGTTCCACGCTCACCGCCTCATTTGCCGGGGCAATGCGCACATGGTTCAGTACCGCGCCCGTCCCCAGCACGATCTCGACACCCACATTGCGCGCCGCGGCGCCGGCGCGTTCCAGCAGGGTCAGGGAGGCGCCATCTTCCAGCACGATCAGTGCCCGCACCGAACCGGCGCCCGAAAATTCCAGCGCCAGCGGCGCTTCGGCGGCGCCGCGCACCCGCAGCGCCACGCCGCCCTTGGCCGCCGCCAGCGAGGCCGCGCTCAGGACATTGGGCACCTGTGCGCCGAAACGGGCGCGGACCCAATCGGGCATCTGCGGCCTCGCAAGATCGAACAGCTCCACACCCGCCGGCAAAGGCCCCAGCGCCCACTGCGCGGTCGCCTCACCAAAACCGGCTTCGCCCAGGGCGCGGGCGAGATCGGAATATTTCCACTCCTCCACCCGCCGGGTCGGCAAGCCGCGCGCGCGCGCCAGCGCCGCCGCCTGTTCGCGGCGTTCCGGCAAGGCAAGGGCGGCGGCAAGCGTCATGCCGGCTCCTTTGCGATCTGTTCATAACCCTTGGCTTCCAGCTCCAGCGCCAATTCCTTGCCGCCTTCGGCGACAATGCGGCCCTTGGCCAGGACATGGATGCGGTCGGGCACGATATAATCCAGCAAGCGCTGGTAATGGGTGATCACCAGCATGGCGCGATCGGGCGAGCGCAAGGCATTGACGCCCTCGGCCACCAGACGCAGCGCATCGATGTCGAGGCCCGAATCGGTTTCGTCCAGGATCGCCAGTTTGGGTTCGAACAGCGCCATCTGAAGAATCTCCAGCCGCTTCTTCTCGCCGCCGGAAAAACCGACATTGAGGGCGCGTTTGAGCATTTCCTCGCTGACATTGAGGGTGGCGGCCTTGCGGCGCACGGTCTTGAGCACGCCGATGGCATCGATTTCGGCCTCGCCGCGGGCGCGGCGCTGGGCGTTCATCGCGCTTTTGAGAAACATCATGGTGGTGACGCCGGGAATCTCCACCGGGTACTGCATCGCCAGGAACACCCCCTTGGCGGCGCGCGCTTCGGGCGGCAGCGCCACCAGGTCTTCGCCGGTATAGGTGATGCTGCCCTCAGTCACCTCATAGCCGGCACGGCCGGCCAGCACATAAGAGAGTGTGGATTTGCCCGAACCATTGGGGCCCATGATGGCATGGACTTGGCCCGCCTCGACCGTCAGGTTCAATCCCTTGAGGATTTCCTTGTCGCCGACGGTGACATGCAAATTCTTGATCTCGAGCATATCAGCCCACACTGCCTTCCAAAGAGATGCCGACCAGTTTCTGGGCTTCGACCGCGAATTCCATCGGCAATTGCTGCAGGACTTCCTTGCAGAAGCCGTTGACGATCAGGGCCACGGCTTCTTCCTGGCCGAGCCCGCGCTGCAGGCAATAGAACAATTGGTCATCGGCGATCTTGGAGGTGGTCGCTTCGTGCTCCAGCCGCGCCGTCGGATTGCGGCATTCGATATAGGGCACGGTATGGGCGCCGCAGTCCTTGCCGATCAAAAGCGAATCGCACTGGGTGAAATTGCGGGCGTTGTCGGCCTTGCCATAGACGCTGACCAGTCCGCGATAGGTGTTCTGGGCCCGGCCGGCGCTGATCCCTTTGGAGATGATGCGGCTGCGGGTGTTCTTGCCCAAGTGAATCATCTTGGTGCCGGTATCGGCCTGCTGGAAATTGTTGGCGATGGCGATGGAATAGAACTCGCCGACGCTGTTGTCGCCGCGCAGGATGCAACTGGGATATTTCCAGGTGATGGCCGAGCCGGTTTCCACCTGGGTCCAGGAAATCTTGGAGCGGTCGCCGCGGCAATCGCCCCGCTTGGTGACGAAATTGAAGATCCCGCCCAAGCCGTTTTCGTCGCCCGGATACCAGTTCTGCACCGTGGAATATTTGATCTCCGCCCCTTCCAGGGCGATGAGCTCGACCACCGCGGCATGAAGCTGGTTCTCGTCGCGCTTGGGCGCGGTGCAACCTTCCAGATAGGAAACATAGGAACCCTCATCGGCAATGATGAGGGTGCGTTCGAATTGGCCGGTCTCGCTGGCATTGATGCGGAAATAGGTCGACAGCTCCATCGGGC
>JAICHV010000046.1 GCA_025924715.1 Alphaproteobacteria bacterium | reverse complement strand
GCGGGGCGTGGTTATGGCCGGTCACAACATGAGAACAGAGCGGCATGCTTCGCGCGAACGCCGCTTGGTTATTGTGGTCGCTCCGGCTTGCGCCGACGCTCCTGGCGTTCGCGGCGGGGCGTGGTTATGGCCGGTCACAACATGAGAACAGAGCGGCATGCTTCGCGCGAACGCCGCTTGGTTATTGTGGTCGCTCCGGCTTGCGCCGACGCTCCTGGCGTTCGCGGCGGGGCGTGGTTGTGGCCGTGAGAGACTGGCCCGCCTTCTGCCGCGACTGTCTGGCCGCGGCGCCGGCGGAGGGGCCCTGCCCCGATTGCGGCGGCACGCGCATTCTTGCACATCCGGAATTGGACAGTCTGGCCATCGCCCATCTGGACTGCGATGCTTTTTATGCCGCCATCGAAAAGCGTGACGATCCCAGCCTGCGCGACAAGCCGCTGATCGTGGGCGGCGGCACCCGCGGCGTGGTGGCGACCGCCTGCTACATTGCCCGCAAATCCGGTGTGCGCTCGGCCATGCCGATGTTCCAGGCGAAAAAACTGTGCCCGCAAGCGGTGATCGTCAAACCGCGTATCGCCTATTACGCCGAAGCGGCGCGGGAAATTCGCGACCTGATGCGAGCGCTGACGCCCCTGGTCGAACCTTTGTCGCTGGATGAGGCCTATCTCGATCTTTCGGGCACCCAGCGGCTGTTGGGCCGGTCACCGGCGCGAACCATGGCGCGGCTGGCGGGCGAGATCGAAACGCGGGTCGGCATCACCGTTTCCATCGGCCTGTCGGGCAACAAATTTCTCGCCAAACTGGCCAGCGAACTCGACAAGCCGCGCGGCTTTGCCGTGATCGGCATGGGAGAAGCCAAATCCTTTTTGCGCGACAAGCCGGTCGGAATCATTCGCGGCGCCGGCAAGGTTTTGCAGACCCGGCTGGAACGCGATGGCATCACCCGCATCGGCCAGCTCCAGGACATGGATGCGCGCGAACTTGCCGATCGTTACGGGTCCACCGGCTTGTGGTTGTCGCGGATCGCGCGGGCCGAGGATGGCCGCGCCGTCGATCCGGGCGGAGAGATGAAAACCATTTCCTCCGAGACCACCTTCAACACCGACATCGCCAAACTGTCGGAGCTGGAAGCGGTGCTGTGGCGCCAGGCCGAGCGGGTTTCGGCCAGGGCCAAGAGCCATGGCCTGGCCGGTCGCACGGTGGTGTTGAAACTGAAGACGTCCAATTTCCGGCTCCTCACCCGCAGCGCCTCGCTGGAGGCGCCGACGCAATTGGCCGACCGCATCTATCGCACCGCCCGCGCGGCGCTGAAGCGCGAGGCCGATGGGAAGCGCTTCCGCCTGCTGGGTGTGGGCCTTTCCAACCTCACGCCGGGGATCGAGGCCGATCCCGCCAGCCTGATCGATCCCGCCTCCGACAAGCGGGCCGCGGCGGAGCGGGCAATGGACAAAATTCGCGCCAAATTCGGGGGAACCGCCGTGGAAAAGGGACGCGGATTGCGGCCTCGCTGAGCCGCCCCTATAAATCCCCATGGCCAAAATCGAAGCCCGCCTGAAAGAACTGGCAATCCAATTGCCCGCGCCGCCGCAGCCGGTGGCCTCCTATGTTCCTTATGTGGTGAGCGGAAAACTGGTGTCGATTTCGGGACAGATTCCGCTTGGCCCGGATGGCCCGACCTTCCTGGGCAAATTGGGCGCCGAGATTTCGCTGGAGGATGGCCAGGCGGCCGCGCGGCTTTGTGCCCTCAATCTCTTGGCCCAGCTCAAAGCGGCATGCGGCGATCTCGACCGGGTGACGCGCTGCGTCAAGCTCACGGTCTTCGTCAATTGCGCGCCCGACTTCACCCGCCAGCCGGAAGTGGCCAATGGCGCCTCGGATGTGATGGCGGCGGTGTTCGGCGAGGCGGGGAAACATTCGCGCTCCGCCGTCGGCGCGGCTTCGCTGCCGCGCGGGGTCTCAGTGGAAGTGGACGGGTTGTTCGAGATCGCATGACCCCCTCTTCTCATGCATAGCGTCAAGATCGTGCCGGGCGTGGCGCAAATCGGCGCCGAAGCCTGGAATCGCTGCGCCAACCCGCAAGGTCTTGCCGATCCGCATCCCTTCACCCGCCATGAATTTTTCGCGGCCTTGGAGGACTCAGGGTCGGCCTCAGCCGAAACCGGCTGGCAGCCCTGTCACCTGGTGCTGGGCGATGACGAAGCGATCCTGCCCACCTATCTCAAAAGCCACAGCCAGGGCGAATATGTCTTCGACCATAGCTGGGCCCAGGCGCTGGAACAGGCGGGCGGGGATTATTATCCCAAGCTGCAGGCCTGTGTGCCGTTCACGCCCGCCCCCGGCCGGCGCTTTCTGATCGGGCCCGGCGCGGGGAGCGGAGCCTCGGCGCGCGCGGCGCTGCTGGAGGCAGGCGTCGCCGCGGTCAAGCGGATGCACGCCTCTTCGCTGCACATCACCTTTCTGACCGAAGAGGAATGGCGAGCGGCGGGCGATGCCGGTTATCTACTGCGCACCGACCAGCAATTTCACTGGCACAACCAAGGCTATCGCGATTTTGCCGATTTCCTCAGCGCTCTGTCATCGAACAAGCGCAAGATGCTGAGGAAGGAGCGCGAGGCGGTGCGCGCCGCGGGGGTGGAATTCGATCTTCTTACGGGCCGCGATATCACCGAACCCCATTGGGACCGCTTTTTCGAATTCTACATGGACACCGGCGGGCGCAAATGGGGCCATCCCTATCTGAACCGTGCGTTCTTCTCGCGCCTCGGCGCCACCATGGCCGATCAAATCCTATTGGTGATGGCCAAGCGTGGCGGCCGCTATATCGCAGGCGCCCTCAATCTGTTCGGCGAGGGAATTTTGTACGGGAGGAATTGGGGCACTGTGGAATTCGTTCCCTTCCTGCATTTCGAGACCTGTTATTACCAGGCGATCGAATTCGCCATCGCGCGTGGCTTTTCGAAAGTCGAGGCGGGCGCGCAAGGGGCCCACAAATTGCTGCGCGGCTATATGCCCGAGCCCACCTATAGCGCCCATTACATCCTTCATCCCGGATTGCGCCGCGCCGTCGACGATTTCCTTATCCGCGAACGGGTCGCGGTGGCCGAGCACCGCCGGGATTTGAGCGAACACGGACCGTTCAAGAAGAATGGCTGAGTTGCGGCAGTCCCCCTCACCCGGAGCGGTGATTGCGGAGGCCAAGCGCTCTAGTCCCCTCTCCCCCCGATGGGGGAGAGGGCAAAACGGCGCGATCTGTCGCCAAACTCGGTCCGGGTGAGGGGGATTGAGCAAGTCGGCTGCCCGTTGACGATCGGCACCGCTTCCGGCGAATGTCGCGCGGCTAGAGATGGACGATGCTATGGCCTATGATCCCAACAATATCTTCGCCAAAATCCTGCGCGGCGAAATCCCTTGCGTGAAAATCTATGAAGACGACAAGACCCTTTCCTTCATGGATGTGATGCCGCAAAGCGAGGGGCACACGCTGGTGATCCCCAAAGAGGCGGCCGAGAACATCTTTGAGTTGTCGGACGATGCCGCCAAGGCCTTGATGGCGACCACACGGAAGATCGCCAAGGCGGTGAAGAAGGGCCTGAACGCGCCCGGCGTCATGCTGACCATGCTGAATGGCGCGCCGGCCGGGCAAAGCGTGTTTCACGCCCATTTCCATATCATCCCCCGCAGCGCCGGTGTTGATATGGGTCTTCATGCCCGCGGCATGGTGCCTGCTTCGACCCTCGAACCCATCGCCGCCAAGATCAGGAGCGCTCTATGATCCTCGAACATGCCTTGTTCGCCGTGAAGGAAGGCCAGTCCAAGGGCTTCGAGGCCGCCTTCGCCCAGGCGCGCAAATTCATCGAATCCGCGCCCGGCTGCCGCGGCATCGAAATGCGCGCCTGCATCGAGCGGGCGGACAGCTATCTGCTTCTTGCCAAATGGGACAGTGTCGAGGCGCACACCAAGGGCTTTCGCGAATCCGAAGCCTTTATCCAATGGCGTAGCCTGCTAGGGCCGTTCTTCGCCGCCCCGCCGGAGGTCCATCATTATGGTGCGCCGTTACCCTTACAATGAAGCAGATCGCTGACGCGAAAGCCCTTGGTATCGTGCCGTCTCATGAGCGAATTTCTGTCGCGCGCTGCCTGTCACGTGGATTCTGGAAGGTAAATTTCCCTGTAATGCTCATTATGGGTGGCGGATTTGGAGGCTTATTTCTTATTTTTATGACTCTCGCCCACTCAAAATCGGCGACAGCAGGCCCGAACTCACCTGACCCAAGTACGGCAATGATTATTCTTATGGCAATTCCAGCACTATTGGTCGGTGCATCGCCTATCGCGGGAGCGTGGTTGTGGTGGTCCACTAAGGTGCCGCAGTGGCGCGTCTGGGCACTGCGCAATGTCGACAATTGGCCAGCCTTGGAGCAAGAGGCCATCGAAGCAGGTCTTATTTGGCCACGTCGGTCAATCTTCAACCTGACGGAAATAAAATCGCTAGATCAAAAGAAACTTGAAGCGGACCTCATCCGCTATCGCGACGAAAATGGCTAATCCCAAACGCAAAAAAAGACGGTTAGGTAAAGTTTAAACGTCTTCCTTCGCCGCCGGCTTTTTCTTCGGCGCCCGGGGCTTGGCTTCGCCGGCGGGGATGAATTCGAAGGCGAGTTTGTCGGCTTCGCGGTCGAGCAGCACGCGCACGGTGCCCCCGTCCTTGAGCTTGCCGAACAGAATCTCGTCCGCCAGGGGCTTCTTGATGTTTTCCTGGATCACCCGGGCCAAGGGACGGGCACCGAAAGCGTCGTCATAGCCTTTCTCGCCCAGCCAGCGGGTCGCTTCGGCCGTCAGATCGAAGGTGACGTCGCGGTCGGCCAATTGGGCTTCCAGTTCCAGCACGAATTTCTCCACCACCTTGTCGATGGTGTCGCGCGACAGGGGCGCGAAGGAAATCGTGGCGTCCAGCCGGTTGCGGAATTCGGGCGTGAAGAGCTTCTTGATGGCCTCTTCGTCCTCGCCCTCGCGCTTGCCGCGGCCAAAGCCGATGGCATCCTTGGCGGCATCGGAGGCGCCCGCATTGGTGGTCATGATCAGCACCACATTGCGGAAATCGATCTTCTTGCCGTTGTGGTCGGTGAGCTTGCCGTGATCCATCACCTGCAACAAAATGTTGAACAGGTCGCCATGGGCTTTTTCGATTTCGTCCAGCAGCAGCACGCAATGCGGATGCTGATCGACCCCATCGGTCAAAAGACCGCCCTGGTCGAAGCCGACATAGCCCGGCGGCGCGCCGATCAAGCGGCTGACGGTGTGGCGCTCCATATATTCGCTCATGTCGAAGCGCAGGAATTCGACGCCCAGGATAGAAGCCAACTGCTTGGCGACTTCGGTCTTGCCGACGCCGGTGGGACCTGAGAACAGGTAAGAGCCGATCGGCTTTTCCGGCTGGCGCAACCCGGCGCGCGACAGCTTGATGGCGGTGGCCAAGGCATGGATCGCCTTGTCCTGGCCATAGACCACGCGGGCAAGGTCGCTTTCCAGGCTTTTGAGCGCCTCGGTATCGTTCTTGGAGACGGATTTGGACGGGATGCGCGCCATCTTGGCGATCACATCTTCCACTTCCTTCACCCCGATCACTTTCTTGCGGCGGGATTCGGGCAACAGCATCTGGCTGGCGCCGACTTCGTCGATCACGTCGATCGCCTTGTCGGGCAGCTTACGGTCGTTGATGTATTTGGCCGACAGCTCCACCGCCGCCTTCACCGCGTCGCCGGTGTAGCGGACTTTGTGATAATCCTCGAAATAGGATTTGATCCCCATCAGAATCTTGATCGAATCCGCCGGCGTCGGCTCCAGCACGTCGATCTTCTGGAAGCGCCGCACCAAGGCGCGGTCCTTTTCGAAATATTGGCGGTATTCCTTATAGGTGGTCGAGCCGATGCAGCGCAGGATGCCCGCGGCCAGCGCCGGCTTAAGCAAGTTGGACGCATCCATGGCGCCGCCCGAGGTGGCCCCTGCCCCGATGACGGTGTGGATTTCGTCGATGAACAGGATGGCGCCTTTGACGCCTTCCAGCTCCTTGACCACGGTTTTGAGCCGTTCCTCGAAATCGCCGCGATACCGGGTGCCGGCGATCAGCGAGCCCATATCGAGCGAATAGATGATGCAGCCGCGCAGGATTTCCGGCACGTCATTGTTGACGATCTTGCGCGCCAGCCCTTCGGCGATGGCGGTCTTGCCGACGCCGGGATCGCCCACGAAGAGCGGGTTGTTCTTCTGGCGGCGGCAAAGGATCTGGATGGTGCGCTCGACCTCCGGCCCGCGTCCGATCAAAGGATCGACCCGGCCGGATTTGGCTTTCTCGTTCAGGTTGACGCAATAGGCTTCCAGCGCGTCGGTGCCCTGTTTGTTGGGCTTCTCGCCCTCTTCGTCTTCCTCGGCGCCGCGCGCGGTCTTGGGCTGGCTCATGCCCGGACGCTTGGCGATGCCGTGGCTGATATAGCTGACCGCATCCAGCCGGTTCATGTTCTGCTCGTGCAGGAAATAAACCGCATGGCTTTCGCGCTCGGTGAACAGCGCGACCAGGACATTGGCGCCGGTGACCTCGTCGCGTCCGGAATTCTGCACATGCAGCACGGCGCGCTGCACCACCCGCTGGAACCCGGTGGTGGGCTTGGCTTCCTCGCTGTCCTCGATCACCAGGGTGGCGAGTTCCTCGTCGACATATTTCTGCACCGCCTTGCGCAAGGCCTCGGTGTCGACATTGCAGGCCTTCATCACCTGGCCGGCATCGGTGTCGTCCATCAGCGCCAGGAGCAGATGCTCCAGCGTGGCATATTCGTGGTGGCGGTCGCTGGCCAATTTGATGGCGCGATGGAGGGCCTGTTCCAGGCTTCGGGACAGTGAGGGCATCTATTCCTTCTCCATCGTACATTGTAGAGGATGTTGATGCCGGCGTGAAAATTCAATTACCTGCGCCACTTTTGTTTCCGCCACCTCATAGGTGAAGACGCCGCAAATACCCACACCATGGCGGTGGACATGGAGCATCACCTCGACCGCGGCTTCCCGGCTCTTGGAGAAGAATTTTTCCAGGATGTGAACGACGAATTCCATCGGCGTGTAGTCGTCGTTGAGTAGCAGCACCTTGTACAGGCTCGGTTTCTTGGTCTTGGGGCGCGTTTTGGTGACGATACCGGTGCCGGTACCGTTTCGTCCCTTGCCGTTTCCGTCGCCCGAATCTTTCATCCGCCTGTAATCTTGGCATCCGCGCCACGGTTTGAAAGGCCACAATCGGCCTTTGCGGGCTAAGAATACGGCAAAGCCGGCAATTGGTTAAACAAAAAAGGCCCGGAGCGACGCTCCGGGCCTTTTTCGTCAGTCGGCGCTCAAAATTCAAACGGCGCGGGCGCTCTGCACCAGCTCGACCCAGGCCTGATAGCGGCCCTGCAGCGGCGCGAGGGAATTCTTCGCGGTCGCGGTCATGAGCTCACCGAATTTGGTGAGTTCCTCGACATAGGTCTCGAAAGCGGTCTTGGCGAAACCGGTTTGAAGCTCGATGGCCTCATGAACCGACTTGGAAGCCAAAAGCGCCTTCCCGGCGGCGATCGAGTCTTCGACCGCACCCTTGGAATAGCTGTAGAGCTCGCTGTTGATGGTTTCGATGCCCTTGCCCGCGATGGCAGCGGACTTGGCATAGGCTTCGGCGGTCTCCTTGCTGTAGCCGACGAAGCTGTCATATCCGGCAATGGCCTTTTCCAGACCCGCCTTGAACGCTTCCGCGCCCGTGTTGAATGTCATTTCGGCCGTTGCGGTGGCTTTTTCCGCGGACGACTTTGCCTTTGTCATGCTCACACCTTTTCAGCTCGTTGTTGAAAGCACACGCCGGGGTCCCGGTCTGCTTGTTGCACTGCAACATAGCCTATATGCCTACTGGGAGTAGGGTCGTCAAGAGGGCCGGGGTGCGGCGCAGCAAATTATTCCAAAGTTCCCCAATTGGCTCTCGCTAATGCAGCGTAAACGTCCGTAAAATAATGTGGATTCGTGATTCCTGCTTGCGCAGCGGGTCGCAATTTGATTTTTTCGTGGTGCCCATTGGCGGGGCGCTAAAAGGGTAAAACTGTGCTGTCACGATCCCGGATTTTCCCGTTTATGGCCGCTGTCCTGGCCGTGGCGGGGCTATGCCTGGCCAACCCTGCCCTGGCCGCCCGCCATTCCACCAGCCATTCCGCCAAGGCCAAGACCCATACCACCCGGGCGGCACGAATCACCCGCGTGCCTGTCGGCGCCACGGATCCGCAGAAGGACGCCGCCCTGATCGAGGACGGCCGCACCGGCAAGGTGCTGTATGCCCGCAACGAGACGGCGCTGCGCCATCCCGCCTCGCTGACCAAGATGATGACCCTGTATCTGCTGTTCGATGCCTTGCGCGGGCACCGCATCACCATGCAGACCCAGATGCCGGTCTCCTTTCACGCCACCCAGCAAAAGCCCACCAAGCTTTATCTGCGCCGCGGCCAGACCATCGATGTCGAAACCGCGATCCGTGCCATCGTCATCCGCTCGGCCAATGACGTGGCGGTGGTGATCGCCGAAGCGCTTGGCGGCACCGAATCCAATTTCGCGCAGATGATGAACGACAAGGCCCGTCAGCTCGGAATGAAGGACACCAATTATCACAATGCCTCGGGCCTGCCCGATCCGCTGCAGATCACCACGGCGGTGGACCTGGCGATTCTCGCCCGGCATCTGGCCTATGATTTCCCCCAATATTTCCCCTATTTCAGCACAATGGGCTTCAACTATAAGGGGACCTATTATCCCACCCATGACAATCTAATCGGCCGTTACGACGGCGCCGACGGCATCAAGACCGGCTTCACCGGCGCCAGCGGGTTCAATCTCGCCACTTCGGTGACGCGCGACGGCGTCAACCTGATCGGCATCGTCATGGGCGGGCGCACCGCAATCCGCCGGGATCTGGAAATGATGCATCTGCTGGATACCCAATTCGCCGCCATCGAAGGCAATCCGGCGCTGGTGGCGCGGGGTACACCGCCCTGGCAGACCCCGCAGGTCGCCGCCGCCGAGCCGCCGCCGCAACTGCAACTGGCGCCGCCGACCCAAGTCGCGGCCCTTGCTCCGCCGCCGCCTCAGGCCCAGGGCAAAGAAGAAGACGAAGACGCCGCCGAATCCCGCCGCGCCCCGGACGAGAATTATTCGGTGATCCATGCCGACGCGCCGCAATTGGCCACTGCGCCTGTGCTGCCCGCCGCGCCCGCGGTGCCGCCGCTCCCGCTGGCCCGCGACGCCAAGCCCGAACTGGCCAAACTGCCGCCCAAGGCACCGCCGGTGACCCGTCCCCTGCCACGCCCGGCTTTGGCCACCTCTGCGCCGCCGCCCGGAAAATTCGACGACAAGCTGGCGGCGCTGTTCCAGCAATCGGCCAAGGACGGCAAGCCGCTCTCGCTGTCGTCCAAGCCTGCGGCAAAGCCCGCCCCGCCCCAAAAGGACGCCAAGCCCGTGGCCGTGGCCTCGGCGCAGCCGCAAGCGCGGCCGGACGCGGGCGAAGGCGACAGCGACAGCCCGGAGCGGCGATGGACCATCCAGATCGGCGTCTTTGCCGACCAGGCTCTGGCCAAGGCGCAGCTTGACCGCTTTGCCATCAAGGCGCGCGACGTGGTCGGTCAGGCGTCGCGGATCGTCGCGCCCATCACCGGCTCCAATGGCCATGTGCTTTATCGCGCCCGTTTCGGGGTCTATGCGGAACGCGAAGCGCGCCAGGTTTGCGGCAAGCTCAACCAGCGCGGCCAGACCTGTTTCGCCGTCGCCAGCCGCTGAGCCCTCCACCACCCCTCGTCCAGCGCATCGCGGAGCTGCGCCGCGCCCTGGCGCCATGGCGGCGCGAAGCGGGCGGGCCCGGCATTGCCCTGGTACCGACCATGGGCGCGCTGCATGAAGGGCATTTGTCGCTGATCCGCGAAGCCAAGAAGCATACGCCCCATGTGGCGGTGAGCATTTTCGTCAATCCCGCCCAATTCGCGCCGCATGAGGATTTTGCCTCCTATCCCCGCACGCTCGAGAGCGATGCGGCCAAACTGGCAAGCGTGGATGCCTCGCTGATTTTCGCGCCGCAGGCCGGCGAGATGTACCCGAGAGGCTTCGCCACCACCATCCAGGTGGCAGGACCGGCCCAAGGATTGGAGAGCGATTTCCGTCCGCATTTTTTCAGCGGCGTCGCCACGGTGGTCGCCAAGCTTCTGATCGCAGCTCAGCCCGATTGGGCGATGTTCGGCGAAAAGGATTATCAGCAATTGCTGGTGGTCCGCCAACTCGTCCGCGATCTGGGGCTTTCGACGCAGATCCTGGGCTGCGCCATCGCCCGCGAGGCCGACGGCCTGGCGATGTCCTCGCGCAATGCCTATCTGGACCCGCGCGAGCGCGAAGTCGCGGCCAAGCTCAATCTGGTGCTGCGCGAGGCGATCGCCCAATTCCATCGCGGCGATGAGACAGCCGAGATCGAGCGGGCCGCAACCGAAGCGCTGCTGGGCCACGGTTTCGACAGCGTGGATTATGTCGCCATCCGGGATGCGCAAACCCTTGCGCCCGCACCGGAGGCCAGCCCTGCCCGGATTCTGGCGGCGGCAAAGATCGGGCGCACAAGGCTGATCGACAATATGGCGGTTTGAAGCGCCCGTTTAACCGGCGACTTTCCCCAGCAGAAGCGCTGCCGCAAAAGCAAAGCCGGCATCGCTGGCCACAAGCAGCGCCAGGCAAGTGGCGATCAATCCACGCGGCAGCACATAGCTCGCCACCGCCGCGGCCAAGCCGGGCAGCGCAAACACAAGAGCGAACGGCATCTGGCGCATGTCGAAACTTGCGGCCAGCAGCGCCAGACCTGCGAACAGCACCACCAGCAAGACGCTTCGGCTGGTCGCCAGGAACAAGGTCGCGGCCAGGGCAAAAGCGGCATAGACATAGCCGGCGAAGAATTCGCCGGGGGCATCGCGCATTACATCCAGGGCCGGGCGCGCATCCATCCCGGGCCCAAGAAAGCAGCCGCGGTTCAGCACCAAGCCCAGAGCGACGACAGCAAGAAACAGAACCGCAAAACCGATGACCCGCCCACGCGGCAGCAGCCCCAGCACCGCCACGCCGGCACCCGTGGTGACCAGAAGCGCGGCATAAAATTCCGAATAAGTGTCGCAGGCCGGCATGACGCGATAGCGGATGGCGGTGGTGGCGAACCACAGAATGGCCGCGACACCTGCCAGCGTGACGCCAAACTGAAAGGCGCGCTCGCTGTCTTCCAGCAGCCACAGACAGCCCAGCAGGATGAAGACGATTGCATAGGGAAGCGTCTCGACCCCGACACCCAGGGACAGCGCGACCACAAAGGGCAAGGCGATGGGCCGCCGTTCCATGGCGAACACCAGCGCCCACAGCATCAAGCCAAGCTGCAGATTGCGAGGATCGATGCCGCCCGGGGTGAAGCTGGGATAGATGCCGACGCCCAGCAGCGCCAACACCAGGACCATCCATGCGGCGGGGCGGCCGGCAAGATGGGCGGCAATGCGGGCCAGCGCCGCCAGCAGGGGAAGAAACAGCAAGAGCGGCCAGGCATAGAGCATCACCCGCTCCGCAACCGTTCCCAGCAGCGGCCGCAGCAGCGGGAGAATCGCGGTGTCGAACCAGGTCTGGCCGGACAGGAGATCACGCAACTGGGCCAGCCGCATCGCTGCGCCGGAGTCCAGATTGAGCCCGGCCTTCAGCGTCAGCCACAGGCTAAGTACGACGAACAGGGCCCAGAAACTGGCCGCCATCCACCCGGTCGAGACTCGCGCGATCATGCGCGAAGGCTAGCAAAGGCAGGTTAAAGAAGGCCGCTACAGCAGACCCAGCGAAGCCAATTCCTGTTGCAGCGCTGCGGGCAGACCCTTGCCGCCCTTGAGGGGGGCGACATCCGCCGGCGCCTCGGCTGGCTCCAGATAGCGCCAGCCCTGAAAGGCGCTGCGGGCGCGGCGCAGCACCGGCACCAGTTTCTTGTCATAGACCAGGGCGCAATGCGGCACGCCCTTATGGGTCATGGGGCGCAGGGCCAGCAGCCGCTGCCGGGCTGCGATCTGACCCTTGATCACCCAATAGAGCGAGCCGCCGTCCAGCAATTCCGCCGCCCGTTTGGGGGTCTGGCGGGTCAGGTGGATCAATTCGGGCTTCTGGCCTTTCTTCTTCTTGTCGGCTAGGCGGCGCCTCTGCCAGTCCGCCAGTTCGTCCAGGCTGGAGACGCCGACACAAAGCTTGATCAGATGCAACATGACAGTTCCGGGGTAAAAGACTGGGACAAGTTAGCAATTTGCCAACCATTGCGGCACGCTATCGGCCGCTTTTGCACAGCCATGGCGGCCCCGTTCATCCTTGCAAAAAACAAAGTTCCTCCTGCGCAAACGGGTTCAGCGGTGATATGATCGTGGGTGTCGGGCCGATAGCCTGGCGGACGCAAGCACCTTTACGGAGATCTGGCACGAAACAAAGGCCGCGATGCGGCACAGCAGGAGCAAAACGATGAGCACAAGTCTGGGAGAATTCCACCATGCCGAAGAAGCCCCGCCCCGGAGCTCCAAGATCGTGGCATGGGTGGTCATTGCGCTGATCGCCGGCGGCATCGGATTATACGTCGTCGAATCCGGGATGTTGACCACACCGCCCGCCGCCGGCCAAAGCTTCCCGCGCGGTCTGTAGCGCCCGCCACACTCCTGCCGGAAATTCGGCACCAGAACGCCTTGTCATTCGGGACTGAGGGCGAGGCGAAAGCTGGAACGCTTCTTTTCGCCTGCCGTTGTCGTGGCCAGGGGGGTGACCATAGGAGTGCACCCCATGACCATGAAAGCTTTGGCGCTCGGCGCCGCGTTCTGTATCGCCTTGGCTGGAACCGCCAGCGCAAAAGTCCACCACAAATATTCCGCGCGCGAATCGGCCCAGCAGGAAAAGACGGAAACCCAGCAACTGAACCGCGAACAGGCCTCCAATCAGGTCTCACCAAGCGGATCGATGTCGACCAGCATGTCGGCCAATGCCGGTACGCCGTCGTCGACGGCTACAAGTCCTTCGTCCAAGGCCGCAGCCCCAGCCCCGGCGCCGGCCGCCGAACAGAGCGGGGCCTCGAACAATTCGACTACCGCACCTGAGTAACCTCTACGGCCACGGCCTGGCCTCCCCAGAAAGGGGGCCTGGTCGTTCGCCGCCGCGGGGGAACCGCGGGAACCGCGGGAACCAAATGGACCTCGCGGAACTTAACTTCACCGCGGGGTGATGTGGGGATGAGATCAGCCAATTGGTTTAAGCCCAAGGCCGGTGCCTTTGAGGTCGAGGGGCGAGGCCGCTTGCTGCCCATGGAGGGTTTGCGCGGTATCGCGGTCGGGCTGGTATTCCTCCAGCATTACTGCGTTCAGTATCTGGTCGACGGCCGGGTAACGGGCGCCGCGGCGGGTTTCGCCAACATATTCCGCGATTACGGCAATCACGGCGTCGAACTGTTTTTCGTTCTCAGCGGCTATCTCATCTACGGCATCCTGTTGCGCAAGCAGCCGCATTTTTTTCAATTCATGGGGCGCCGCGCCCAGCGGCTCTATCCTGCTTTCCTGGTCGCCCTGATGATCGCCCTGGTGCTGGATAGATTTCGGCCCGTGCATTTGATGCCCAGCGACCCCTTGCAGGCGTTCGCTTATCTGGCGGCGAATCTCGGGTTCCTGCCCGGCCTCTTTCCAATTACCCCCCTCTCCGCGGTGAATTGGAGCCTGAGTTATGAATGGTGGTTCTATACCAGCTGCACCATTCTCTTTGTTGTGTTCGGTCTGGGCAATTTGCCGGCCAAATGGCGCGCGGCACTGATCGCTTCAACTGCTGCGCTGCTGGCGCTTGCCACGGCGGCGGGCATTCCCGGCATTCCTGTCCGGGGCATTTCGCTCCTGGCGGGGATGTTGCTGGCCGAGGCCGCGGGGCGCAATTGGCGCGCCGCCAGCCCCGTGGGAGCGAGCTGTCTTGTCGGTTTTGTGTTTATCGTCACGCTGCTGCCCCGGACGCCCGGCTGGCTCGCATCGCTTCTTCTCGCCATCTCCTTTGCGGTTCTTTGCAGCGCGGCTTTTTTCCGCAGCAGTTGGCTTTCCAAGGCTCTGTCCTTCACCCCGCTTCGCTGGCTGGGCAATATCTCTTATTCCTTCTATCTGGTGCACGGCTTTGTGGTTGTGACCATTCTGCACTTCCTGGGGCACATCCCGTCCAGTCATATCAACCTGCTGTTCTGGATCGGCATGGCGCCGATCTTTGCCGCGGCTTTTGCTTTCAGCGCCGGGCTCTTCCTGGCCATCGAGAAGCCGTTTTCCCTGGACGTCAAAGTGGCAAGACCCATTTCCGCCGGCCCCGCGACCATGCAGCCTGAGTGAGCCACCGCCTAGGGGTGGCGGATGGGATTTGGAGCGGTTAACATCCGCGCCATGCTCACAAAACAATTTCTCGACCTCGACCCGAATAATGTTGCCTCCGCCCTGGCCAGCGACGGGGTCATCGCCATCGAGGGCGCCTTGCAGCCGGACGCGATCGCCGCCATCCAGAATGACGTCGACCAGCATCGCGCCGGCATCAACATCAACGGGGTCACCGGCGTTCAATTCCACAAGCAGTTCTATCTTTGCCACATGCTGGCGGTGTCGCGGACATTCACCCAGCTGGTGACGCATCCCAAGGTGCTGGAAATCACCGAGCGGGTTGTCGGCGCGCAATATCGCCTGAAGGCCTTGCGCTATTACGAGACCTTCGGCCTGCACCACATGCAATGGCATACCGACAACAAGACCGACCGGGGCTTCGCGCAGATTCCCGGCATTATCTTCATCGCCTATATTTCAGACGTGGACGACGGCGAATTCCAATATGTCAGGGGCTCGCATGCCTGGTCCGGCGAAAAGGCCTATAACGATTACAGCGACGCCTTCGTAGATGAAAAATTGTCGAAGGACATCCTCAGCTGCAAAGGCCGGGCGGGGACCATGGTGATCTACGACACCTATGGCATCCATCGCGCCAAGCCGGTGCCGCGTGCCGATTTCGTGCGCAAAAGCCTGTTCTGGCAGGTCGACCGCGAAATCGAACATGCGGAACCGATCCTGATAAACCCGGAATTCCTGGGCGAGATCGACCGCAAGACCCAACGCTATCTCGGTTTCGGCCTGCCGACCGGATACAAAATATTCCCCCAAAGCGATGTCGACACTATCCCCACCAGCGCGGTGAATATTCCCGATGCCATGCATCTGGCGAAATTGGCGATCAAGGCGAAGGTGAAGCAGTTGATTGGGCGGCCGTGACAGCGCCTTGGCGCGGGCTGGTGCGCTGCGGCCGGTTGCCAGCGGGCCGAACAGCAGGGCGAGCGCAAGCCGCATTTTTGTAATTCACGATGACGGCTTTTCGGGTTTTACCCGCTAAATCGTAACGTATGTTTACATGAAACGGCTGCCGCAATTACAAGGTACTGTAAAGATTAGAAACTTTCCGTGGCACGGCTGTTGCTAGCCAATATTGCTGGGAAGCGGCGCAGTTCAGAAAGATCTGGCGCTTCATCCAGAACGGGAATGGCGACTTACATTTAGTGATCGGTATTTGACATTTGCGCCGGCGGCCATTTGGGCGCCGCGATTTCAAACCTGTGTATTTAAGGCGTCGGAGGGAGGCCATGAATCCTATGTTGCGTGCTCAATTTTATCATGACGAGGCCAAGAAATTGCGGGGCCTGGCCGGAGCAGAAGACAAAGAAAGGGGGCGCGAAACGCTGCTTCAATTGGCCGACAGCTATGACCAACTTTCGGAGCAGATTTTTTTGAGATTGGCACAAATAACGAACTACACTGGGGCCTCACCGGCGCATTAAACGACTGCCAAATGTTTGGATCTTACAATTTATTGAAGGAGTGATTGGTGAGCAACAAATGCATCATGTGCGGGGAACCGGCCTTTGCATACCGCATGGAAAAATCGGGACAGAGGTCATACCTTTGCGACACGCATGTGCTGCTTGAGGATCTCAAGGGGGAGCGTCTCATGGCCGACGAGGGTGACGGTAGTGAGGGGCCGCTAGCCCAATAGACCGGTCCTGAAAGTTCCAACTCCAGGCAGATACTTTTTTTCAATTGAAATAGGGGAAAGTCGGCACGGTAGCGGAGCGCTCGGTTCTGCCCGCTGCCAATATTGACGCCTATTTATCACTGACGCCCATTTATTCATGGGCAATAACCAGCCCGCCGTTGCCCCAGGCGATGGCGGGCTTTTTGTTCGGGGCCTTAGCGGTTTGGATACGCATAGAAGATAGATTTCGCCCCTTCACCGGATCCGGATCGCGCGTGTGAAGACCAACGACTTGCTTGAACTCTACCGCGCCAAGGCGCAGGAGGCCGAGGAAAACGCGGCAATGACCCAGGACGCGGACGTGCGGGAGAAGCTTTTGCGAATTGCGGAAGGGTTTCGCAATTTGCTTGCGCACCACCAAGCAGGGCTGCGGGAAAGCTCAATAGCGGAACCGCGCGATACCTCGAAATTGATCAAGTAATCCGCGCCCGTCGGGCAAGCTTCAGACATTGGTGCGGTCAAGAACTGTCTCACGTTTCCTGAAATGCCAGTGGGCTAGCCGAAGGTTGGCACGCATAACGACGCCTTGATTCCCAAACAGACCTTTTTGTACTGCCAACCGTCAATAAGGCATGGGTGATATCGGTGGACAATTAATGGCCACCTCAAAGCCATAGTCCCGTATCTGCCGTTCAAGCTTTTTTGCGCGCGCAAGCTCGGCAGGCGCCCAAGTCAAATGATAGATCGGTTTGGCTTTTGTGGTTTCGCGCAAATACCGGTCAAATTCGGCCTGGGTCACTTTCATTCCATTCCAATAAATGGAACCTGAGACCCGTATCGCCATAACTTCCACCGGTTCATGGCGGACCAGCTTCGAGCACGCGTTTTCAGCCGCATAACTTGGGCACGGCGATAGCAACATTAGCGCCGCTGCTAAGAGGCGATTTCGCGCAGCAATCCGAAATACCTCGAATTTCATGCGACAATGATAGCAAGAGACCGGTGGTCGGCGAACTGAAGAATGCGGGGTTGGCACGCCAGTGGAGAAAACTACGTAGTCTCGATCGCTTATTTTTTGGCTGGTGCGGTCAAGAAGACTCGAACTTCCACGGGTTGCCCCACTAGCACCTCAAGCTAGCGCGTCTACCGTTCCGCCATGACCGCACAGTCAAGAAAAAGCTGGTAGCACCCGGGGTTTAGCAACCCCGTCCCGACAAGACAAGTCGGGCTGAAGCGAGGATTTTTGAGACCTGGCCAGGAGCGCCGAGCGATGTGGGCAACTCGCCCATGAGCGAAGGCGCGACGCCGCCAGGGCTCAAAAGGACCGCTTCAGATGCCCTCGCCGTCGGTGCCGATGTGTATGCCGCACTCGTCTTTATCCAGGCCCGACCAGCGGCCGGCACGGTAGTCCTCGCCGGCTTGGACGCGCCTTGTGCAGGGCATGCAGCCGATCGAGGGATAGCCGTCCTCGACCAGGGGATGGGCCGGCAGTTTGTGGGCCGCCATATAGGCTTCCAGATCGGCTTGGCTCCATTGCCATAGCGGATTGAAGCGGAAGCGGCCGGCATGGAATTCCACCGGCTCCATGCCCGCGCGCTCGCGGGTCTGGAAGCGTTTGCGCCCCGTGATCTGGGCGGCGAAAGGCGCCAAGGCCTTGGCCAGCGGCACGGTCTTGCGGAACTGGCAGCAGGCATCGGCATCGCGCGACCACAACGTGCCTTCGGGATCGTTGAGGGCGCGGTCGCCCAGGCTGGGCGCCAGCGAGCGCACATCGCCAAGCCCCAGCGCATCCTGCAGCCGGTCGCGATAGCGCAAGGTCTCGCCGAACAATTTGCCGGTGTTGAGGAACAGGATCGGCGTCAAGGGATCGATCTGCGCCACCAGATGCAGCAGCACCGCCGATTCCGCGCCGAAGGACGAGACCACCGCGGTCTTGCCCTGGAATTCTCCCTTCAAGGCCAATTCCAGAATGCCGTGCGCGTCGCGCCCCTGCGCCTGTTTCTGCAGCGCCGCCAGATGGGCCTGAACCTGCGGATCGAAATTGAGCGCCGGGCGCGGGGCGATGCCCCGCGTGCTGTCGATGACGGTGAATTTCGCGCCGGGCAATTTGGAAGCGGTGGTCACAGCCAGCCTCGCTGCACGATCAGGTCGCGCACCTTGCGTGAGACTTCGGCGGGCGTCAGGCCGGCCGAGCGCCATTTGGCCCGCGCCGCCGACAGATCGCGCAGCCTCTCGGTCCATTCCGGTCCAAAGGCCCCCGCCAGCCATTCACGCACGGTGCGCGACAGGCCCGGCACGGCCCCGGCGGTGGAGGCGGTCAGCAGCAGCTCACCCCGGCGGACGATGGCCGGGACGTGGAAATCGCAAAGCGGCAGGTTGTCCTCGACATTGACCAGCACGCCAAAGCCGCGGGCCCGCACCGCCAGGAGCCGGGACTCGCCTTCGGACAGGCCCGCCACGAAAAGGAGCTGGAGCGGCTGCAGGATGGCGTCGGAGGCGTCCGGGGAGAGCAACCGCGCTTCCACGCCGGCTTCGGCCAGCAAGGCCGCCCGCCGGGCCAAGGCGTCGCCCTGCCCTATCAGGCCGACCTGCAGATTCAGGGGATTGAGGACAAGCGGAAGCATGGACCCTCGTATGCGGAGAACCCAGATATGCCCCGAAGGGCTAAAATGCAAGAAAGAGGTGGAGAATAAATAAAACTACACTGTGCGAAGTGTGTTATTCGTAATTGCCGATCAAATCGACGATGGAAACGCCGATCTTGTCGCCATGGATCTGGATTTCGCCCCGGGCCACCGGCTTGTCATTGGCCAGCACCGTCACAGGATCGTCCTGGCGGGAATCCAGCTCGATCACGGCGCCGCGGCCCATTCGCAGCAATTGATGCATGGGGATCACCGAGCGGCCCAGGACCACGGCGATTTCCACCTTGACCGTATCGATATTGGAAGCCATGCGAGGGGTGCCCCTTGAACGAACCCATCGCAAAACTGACGGATTATGGTTGCGGAAAGCTTAACTTGGACAAGCCGGTGAAGCCCCCGGTCGAATGGCGCATTTCGGACGCCCCGGTCGCCTATGAGGCGGCCTTGGCGGCGATGGAGGCGCGGGCCGGCGCCATCGCCGATGGGACAGCCACCGAGCAGGTCTGGCTGCTGGAACATCCCCCGATCTATACCGCCGGCACCAGCGCCCGGGATGAGGACCTTTTGGAGGCACGCTTTCCGGTCTATCGCACCGGGCGCGGCGGCCAGTTCACCTATCACGGACCGGGCCAGCGGGTTGGCTATGTGATGCTGGATTTGAAGCAGCGCCGCCAGGACGTGCGCGCCTATGTCCGCGACCTGGAGCAGTGGCTGATCGAAACTTTGGCGCTGTTCGCCATCAAGGGCGAGCGGCGCGAGGGCCGGGTCGGCATCTGGGTCACTCAAGGAAGCCGGGAAGACAAGATCGCCGCGTTGGGGGTTCGCATCCGCCGCTGGGTGGCGTTTCACGGCGTGGCGCTGAATGTGGATCCGGATTTGAGCCATTATGACGGCATCGTCCCCTGCGGCATCAGCGGCCATGGCGTCACCAGCCTGGCGCAGTTGGGGATAGTGGTGTCGATGGCCGATGTGGATGTCGCGCTGAAGCAAAGTTTTGTGAAAATATTCGGCTGAGGAATCATTCAACGGGGTGTTTCATGCCGCGCGTATCTGCCGCTTTTTTCGCTATCGGTGTCCTTTATGTCCTGTGTGGCATGCTGTGGGGCATGCATATGGGCGAAGCCAATGACTTCACCATGGCGCCGGCCCATGCCCATCTGAATTTGCTGGGCTGGGTGACGATGGGGCTTTACGGGACGTTCTATGCCCTTACCCGCGCCACGATGTCGGCGCGGCTCGCCTGGATCAATTTCGTGGTCTCGGCGCTGGGCGTGCTGGTGATGATCCCCAGCCTGGCGCTGTATCTGGGCGGCGGCAATGACGCCAAATACATTCCGCCCTTGATCGCAGGCGAAGTCTTGACCGCCGCGGGCATGGTGATCTTCGGGGTTTCGGTGGCGCGGGAATTGTTTCGCAGCCGGGTGTAGGAAGCCTCGGGTCCGAGAGCGCGCTTGTCCCGTATCCCTCGACAGGCCCGGTATGAGGAATGCAAAACCCTCCTCACCCTGAGCTTGTCGAAGGGTGCGATACAAGATCGAGCTAATCCAACTTGGCAACCTCTTCCGCCGTCAGCGTCAATTGCGCGCCGCGGATCAAGGATCGCAATTGCTCCAGGCTGGTGGCGCTGGCGATCGGCGCCACCACCGAAGGACGGTCGCGCAGCCAGGCGATGGCGATTTCCGCCGGCGTCACGCCGCGCGCCTCGGCGACGGCGTCCATGCGGTTCAGCAAAGCCAGATTGGCAGCGGTGAGATAGCGCCCCACGGTGCCGCCGCGCGCCTTGCCCTGCAGGTCCGCCCGGGAGCGGTATTTACCGGTGAGAAAGCCCGAGGCCAGCGCATAATAGGGAATGACGCCGATTTGGCGCGTCACGCAAAGCGGCTGCAGCTCTTTTTCGAAATCGCGATCCACCAAATTGTAAAGCGGCTGCAGGCTGTCATAGCGCGGCAAACCGCTTGCCTTTGCGATGTCGTCGGCCGCCGCCAGTCTTGCGGCGGTGAAATTGGAGGCGCCGATGGCGCGCACCTTGCCGGCCGCGATCAGCTTGCCGTAAGCGGCCAGCGTTTCTTCCTGCGGCACGCTGCGGTCGTCTTCATGGCTCTGATAGAGATCGATATAATCGGTCTGAAGCCGCTTCAGCGAGCTTTCGCAGGCACTCACGATATTGGCGGCGCTGAGGCCGGGATGCCTCGCCCATTTGGCCAGTTTGGTGGCGATCACCACTTTGTCGCGGGTTTTGCGGGCGGCCAGCCAGTGACCGATGATGGCTTCGCTTTCCCCGCCCGCGTGGCCCGGCACCCAGGAGGAATAGGCGTCCGCGGTATCGATGAAGTCGAAGCCGGCATCCACCAAACCGTCGAGCAGGGCGAAACTGCTGCGCTGATCGGCGGTCCAACCAAAGACATTCCCGCCAAAGCACAAGGGAGAAACCCAAAGGCCGGAGCGGCCGAGCGGACGTTTTTCCATATGCGGCTAAACCGTCGGTTTGCGGGCGAAGCCTTTTTCGTCCGGCGGTGCGCTATTGGTGAGATCGACGGCGGTCACACGGGCGCCGCGCGGGCCCCTGGTGGCGGCGGCGACAAAGGCTTCGACCGCCTTGGTGCTGCCGCTGACCAGGGCCTCGACCGCGCCATCGGCCCGGTTGCGGACCCAGCCGTCCAATTTGTTCTGCTGGGCCGCCATGGTCAGGAAATCGCGAAAGCCGATGCCCTGGACAAAGCCTTCCACCCGGACAATCAAAGATGTGACGTCGTCGCTCATGGGGTGCGAACTTAAGGGGTTGCGGCGCAAGCGTAAACCGCGTTATCCGCTGTTCCATGGCGAGTTTCCCGCGCACCTTGTCGCTGGCGGTGTTCCGCGTTCATATCGAGAACGGGCTCTCGGTCGCCTTTGGCGTGGGCTTGACCGGCCTGGTGGTTGGCGCCATCGGCGGCTTCGAGATGGCCATGGCCACGGTGACCGGCGCCGTGGCGGTCTCGATTTCCGACCAGCCCGATCCCTTGTCTCAGAAACCCTGGATCCTCGGCTTCGCCCTGGCGGCGGCCTGCTTCTTTTCGGCGCTGTCGAGTTTTTCGCGCTTTGTGCCGGGCGGCTTTCTTGCCGCCACGGTGGTGGCCGCGCTGTGCACGGGTCTGGTCTCGGTCTATGGCAAGCGCGCCTTGACGCTATCGATGACGGGGGTGCTCAGCTTCGTCTTTGTCATGGGCGAGAGGCTCCAGTCGCCGCAGGATGCACTGGCGCATTTCGAACTTTTTGTGCTGGGGGCGGTGCTGTACACCGCTTATGCCGGCGCCTTCGCGGCTCTGTTCGATGATCGCGTGCGGCGCCTGTTGCTGGCCGAAGCGATGCGCGCCTTTGCCGATTATTTGCGGGCCAAGGCGGCACTTTTCAATCCCGACAGCGAAGGCCCCGCCGCCTTTCGCGCCCTGATCGATGCCCATGCCGCCTTGACCGACCGGCTGCAGGCGGCGCGCGATTCCCTTTTCGCGCGGCGCGCCAGTCCCATGCAGCTCAAGCGCATCGATACCCTAATCGCTTTGCTGGACGCCTTCGAGGTCATGCTGTCGAGCGATGCGGATTTCGAATTGCTGCGGCATTCGCGGCGGCGCGAGATCAAATGGCGGATGAACGCCCTGGTGGGAATGATGGCGGCGGAGGTGGAAATCTATACCCTGGCGCTGCGCCGCCGGCATGCCAGCCTCACCGCCCATCGCCACGAAGCCGAAGCCGCCGCCCTGCTGGAAGCGGTGCGCCTGGCAAATCAAGAAACCCCCGAGGACCCCAACACCGACTATGCCTTTCTGGCCACCGCCAACAAGCTGAACATGGCCGACAGCCTGGTCGCCGCGATCGCCCCGGTGCTGGACCGCAAGACACAGCCGTCGCCACTGGCGAGCGGGCTCGATCTGACGGCCTTCCGCCAGCCGGTGCCGCACGGTTTGGATTTGCTGTTCGAGCAATTCGACCTTTCCAAGCCGGCGATGCGGTATGCCATCCGCCTGGCGCTGGCGATGAGCGCCGGGCTGGAACTGACCACGGTCTTTCCCCGCTTCGCCCATGCCAATTGGGTGCTGCTGACCATCGCACTGATCATGCGCGCCAATTACAGCGTGACACGGCGGCGGCGCTGGGATCGCGTCACCGGAACGCTGCTGGGCTGCGCCATCGCAGTGGCCTTTCTCAACTTTCTGCCCCCTGCCCTGTTGCTGCTGGCGATCGTGCTGGCGGTGGGGACCAGCCATGCCTATGGCGCCGTCAAATACCGGATCACGGCGGTGAGCGCCTCGGTCTCTTCGCTGCTGCTGCTGCATTTCGCGGCGCCGCTGCTGCATCCCCAATTCTTCGAGCGCATTGTCGACACCCTGATCGGGGCAGGTTTGTCCTGGGGCTTTTCCTATCTGCTGCCCAATTGGGAGATCAACGATCTGCCGCAACTGGTGCGGGGACTGCTGGCGGCGGATGCCGGCTTCGTGGACGCGGCGCTGCGCTGGACGCATCCGCTCCAGAGCTATCGGCTGGCGCGCAAAAAGACCATGGATGCGGTGGCGCAATTGTCCGGCGCCATCCGCCGCCTGGCTGACGAGCCGACCGGAGATAGGCGCGTGCTGGCATCGCTCAACGAATTGCTGGCGGCCAATTATTTTCTGGCGTCGGATTTGTCGTCGATGCCGATCTTGATGCAGGTCCGCTCCAAGGATTTGGACCCCTGGGCGGCCGAAAGCGAAATCAACACGGCGCGACAGCGCGCGCTGGCACTGTTCGCGGCGGGGGGCGAAACAGGGCCGCAAACCACGGCACCGGAGCGCCAAAGCCTTTCGGCTTTGATCGCTCCGGAATCCTCGCCGGATTATTCCATGTCGGTGCTGCGCCGGCGCCTTGCCCATATCGAGTACGCGGCGCAAAAGGTGGCGCGGCTGGCGGCCCGGCCGGTGATCGAGGAAGGGCCGGAGCACTGACTTCGCTTTAGGATTTCTCCACGTCTCTTTGAATAGCCTTCCGCCGCGCGCGGTGTAGACGGACTGAAGAGACTGGCACCCAAATAGCCATTAATATCGCCAATGGCGCAAAGTTGATAACATCTGCCGCCGGATGAGCAGCGGTGTCGCCACCGATGCTCGAATCCCATCCCTCTACGAAGTTAAAAACAAATACGAAACCCAACGCCGCAATAATCCAAATCGTAGTTTGCCTGGCAAAACGACCAAAGCTCATTTCGAGCCTTTCGTTGTTGAAAGTTCGTACACCGCGTATGCACTGCAAGAAGGTCACAACTAGCCCGTCGGCGATGAACAAAAGTATCGCTACCGTTCCCAAGCTTCTAAGAAGGTGGACTTGTTCAATTGCGACGCCATTATGCTGAAGGTAGAGAGATCCGATCCGTGATCCGAGCCAAATCAGGACCAACAAAGCCCCTAAAGCGAAAAAGACCTTTTGTGAGCGGCCCATCATTCGTGCCCCCCTGCGGTTGCTTTCACCTGTTCGAAAGGTACAGAAACCGCACCGCCACGTCCATTTCACGCGCCAAGCGACTGGCGCGTTGTTCGGCCTCGTGGTCCAGGCCCCATTTCTCGGCCTGGTAGATTTCGTCCAGGCGCGAAAGTTGGAAGGCCTGGGCGGGGTTGAGGGCGCCCTTCAGCAGTGCGAGACCCAGCACCAGCGAGCCCGTGATCGAAGCCATGACATGCAAGGCCGTCAGGGCATAATCGTCCAAGCCCGACACCCCGTGTTCTAAAGCGGCCAGAGCCTTAGGCGCCTGGTCGATATGGCCGACGCCTTGGGTGGTGACCAGGTTTGCGCCCAGGCTCTCAGCCACCCAGGCCAGCATCGGATCCCAGGCCTGAGCCTGGCGCCGGGCCAACTCGCCTTCGCCGCGATAGCAGACAAGATCATGTTCGCCGAAGCGCAAGATGGCGGCGATCGCCTCGGCGCGATTGGGGCGGGTGCCGTCTTGCGTGGTGTTGGCCAAGCGCAGCAGCGGCATCGAAGCAGGGATGATCTCATCGCCCTGGGTCCGCCATTCTTCGGCAATGGCTTCGGCCAGCGCCTGGGTCGGCAAAGTCAGCATCTGCCGCGCGGGGCTGAGAACAGGTTTGCCGTCGAGCAGGATATGAAAGCCGGGCGCGACGGAGACCGCACGATAGAACCGCTTCATCTTTTCTTGCGCCGCGGCGCTTGCCGGCTCACCGCGTTTTTCTTGGGCGCGTTTTTGTTGCGGATTTTTGCGGGGCCCGCGGCCGATTGCGGTCTTTTTTCTTCCCTGGGACGGGCCTTGGCAAAAACCTCGCGGCGGTCGTCCGGATCGAAACCCAGCAACTGCCAGCTCTTGACCATATGCGGCGGCAACGGGGCGGTGACCTGCAACCGCCCGCCATCGGGCCTGGCAATGTCGATGCTGCGGGCATGCAGATGCAGCTTGTCGGCAATCGCGCCTTTGCCGCGGGCGTCCACGCCGCCATATTTGAAATCGCCGACGATCGGCGTGCCCAGGCTGGCGAGATGGACGCGGATCTGATGGGTACGCCCGGTGACGGGCCGCGCAGCCACCCAGGCATAATCCTGACCCGCCTGCCCCATCACGGCATATTCGGTGAGGGCGAATTTTGCGCCTTCCTCACTCTCATCGACCGTTTCCATCCGTTCGTCCCGGCCGCGAACCCCTTCCTTGGCCAGCGCCGCCTTGATCAAGCCGCGCTTTTCGCGTGGCACGCCTTTGACCAGGGCCCAATAGATTTTCGAGGCGTCGCGGCTGGCCAGCGAGCGGCTCAGCCCCGCGGCGGCCTGGGCGGTGCGCGCCACCAGCAGCACGCCCGAAGTGTCGCGGTCCAGACGGTGCACCAGTTTGGGGCGGGTGTTTTTCTCGTAAGCCAGTTGATCGAGCATGCCGTCGACATGCTCTTTCAGGCCGGAGCCGCCCTGGGTGGCCAGGCCCGGCGGCTTGTTGAGAACGAAAAGATGCTTGTCCATATAGAGAATGGAGTCTTCCAGCCGGCGTGAGGTCTGGACCGGCTGCGGCGCTTTCGGCCGGGCGTCGGTCTTGTCGTGGATCACCTGGGGCGGCAGCCGCAGGGTCTGTCCGGCGATCAGCCGGTCCGCCGCCTTGGCGCGCTTGCCGTCCAGGCGGACCTCGCCCTTGCGCAAAAGTTTTTCCAGACGCCCATGGGTCAGCGCCGGGAAATGGCGCTTGAACCAGCGGTCCAGGCGAATGCCGTCGTCGTCCGGGGCAATGAGGCGCAGCTCAGCCATAGATCACGCGCACGATCCACATCCCGGCAAACAGCGCCACGATGGAAAGGACCGCCGATCCCACGATATAAACTGCCGCCATCCCATAGGCATGGCGCTCGATCAGCAACGCGCTTTGCAACGAGAAGGTGGAAAAGGTTGTGTAACCGCCGAGAACGCCGGTGATAAGAAAAGTACGCGCTTCCAGGGAAACATTCCATTTGAGCGCCATCAGCTCGGTCAGAAGACCCATCACCAATCCGCCCGTGATGTTGACGATGAAAATACCGAAGGGGAAATCACTGCGAACGACCGACTGAATGAAGCCATCCAGCAGATAGCGCATCACCGATCCCAGCGCGCCGCCCAGGGCCACCGCTCCGACCGCTACAAAATTCATTTATCCTCTCCCGCCCGCCTCGCCCGCAACTTGGACCAATATTCCAGCCTTTTGGCAATCTCGCGCTCAAAGCCGGCTTCCTTGGGGGCGTAGAATTGCTGGCGCGCCATGGCATCGGGGAAATAATTTTGCCCCGAAAAGCCTTCTTGCGCTTCATGGTCATATTGATAGCCGGCGCCATAGCCCAGATTCTTCATCAGCTTGGTCGGGGCGTTGAGGATATGGGCCGGCGGCATCAGCGAGCCATGCTCCTGGGCCGCGCGCTTGGCGGCGCCCAGCGCGGTATAGACCGCATTGGATTTGGGCGCGGAGGCGAGATAGACCACGCATTGCGCCAAGGCGAGCTCGCCTTCCGGGCTGCCGAGAAAGTCGAAAACATCTTTCGCCGCCAGGGCCTGATGCACCGCTTCGGGGTCGGCCAGACCGATATCTTCCACGGCCGCGCGCACCAGGCGGCGGGCGATGTAAAGCGGCTGCTCGCCGCCGGCCAGCATTCGCGCCAACCAATAGAGCGCCGCATCAGGATCGCTGCCGCGGATGGATTTATGCAAGGCCGAGATGATATTGTAATGCTCTTCGCGGCTTTTGTCGTAAAGCGGCATGCGGCGCTGCACGGCCGCCATCAGCGCTGCCGGATCGAGCGGCGCGGCGATTTTCAGATTGGCGATTTCCTCGGCGAGATTGAGCAGATAGCGCCCATCGCCGTCCGCCATCGCGCGCAAAGAGGCGCGAGCATCCGGGGTCAGCTTGAGCGGCTCGCCATAATGGGCTTCGGCCCGCTCAAGCAGGGTTTCCAGCGCGGCATCGTCGAGACGGCGCAGCACCAACACCTGGGCCCGCGACAGCAGCGCCCCGTTCAATTCGAAGGAAGGATTTTCCGTGGTGGCGCCGACCAGCACGACGGTGCCGTCCTCCACCACCGGCAAAAAGGAATCCTGCTGGCTACGGTTGAAGCGGTGGATCTCGTCGACAAACAGCAAAGTGCCCTGACCGG
>JAICHV010000045.1 GCA_025924715.1 Alphaproteobacteria bacterium | reverse complement strand
TTCGCTGACCCAGGGATCGTTCAGCCCGTCATTCTTGTAGTAATATTCGATGATCGAACGGGGCAGGGGGGTGCCTTCTTCGATGCCCAGCCGCTTGGACATCGAACCGGCGGCGACATTGCGCACCACCACTTCCAGGGGAATGATCTCGACTTCCTTGATCAGCTGCTCGCGCATATTCAGGCGGCGGACGAAATGGGTCGGCACGCCGATCGCGGCGAGCTGAGTCATCAGATATTCGCTGATGCGGTTGTTGAGGACGCCCTTGCCTTCGATGGTGTCCTTTTTGGCGCCATTGCCGGCGGTGGCGTCGTCCTTGAAATATTGGATGACGGTGCCCGGCTCGGTGCCTTCGTACAAAATCTTGGCCTTGCCTTCGTAGATCACGCGGCGGCGTTTCATGGGACTATCCTTGAGGCGGCGCCCCAGAACCTGAGGCGAAGGGGGAATTTAGGGAGCGGAGCCCCCCGGGGCAATGATTCCTCTGGTCCCAGCCGGACATGGCAGGTTCCCGTCCACAGGAATCAAGCAGAACAAGGGCTTAAGGGGGAACTTTGGGGCGTCAGGCCGACCCGAAAACGCGGGTGAAGATGGTGTCCACCTGTTTGAGGTGATAGCCGAGGTCGAACATCGCCTCCAGCTTGGCGCGGGGCAGCGCCTTGGCGGCCTCCGCATCCCCCTTGAGCAGGGCTAGAAGCTCGCCTTCCCCGTTCCAGGCCCGCATGGCGTTGCGCTGGACCAGCCGATAAGCGTCCTCGCGGGCCACGCCGGCCTGGGTCAGCGCCAGCAGCACCCGCTGGCTATGGACCAGGCCGTGGGTGGCGTCGAGATTTTGCTGCATGCGCTGGGGATAGACCACCAGCTTTTCGATCACCCCGGTCATCCGCGCCAGCGCGAAATCCAACGTGATGGTGGCGTCGGGGCCGATATAGCGCTCCACCGAGGAATGGGAGATATCGCGCTCATGCCATAGCGCCACATTCTCCAGCGCCGGAATCGCATAGGCTCGCACCATGCGGGCCAGGCCCGTGATGTTCTCGGTCAGCACCGGATTGCGCTTATGCGGCATGGCGGAGGAGCCCTTCTGGCCCGGCGAGAAATATTCCTCCGCCTCCAGCACTTCGGTGCGTTGAAGGTGACGAATCTCCACCGCCAACCGCTCCAGCGACGACGCCACCACCGCCAAAGCGGCAAAGAAGGCGGCGTGGCGGTCGCGCGGGATCACCTGGGTGGAAACCGGCTCGACGGCAAGGCCCATTTTTGCCGCGACATGTTCTTCCACGCGCGGATCGATATTGGCGAAAGTGCCGACGGCGCCGGAAATGGCGCAGGTGGCGATCTCGGCCCGGGCCGTGATCAGCCGGGCTTTGGCGCGGGCGAATTCGGCATAAAAACCGGCCAGTTTGACGCCGAAGGTGGTGGGCTCGGCATGGATGCCGTGGCTGCGCCCGATGGTGGGCGTGGTCTTATATTCGAAGGCGCGTTTTTTCAGGGCCGCCAACAAGGCATCGGTATCGGCGATCAGGATATCGGCGGCGCGGGCCAACTGCACATTCAGGCAGGTGTCCAGCACATCCGAACTGGTCATGCCTTGATGGACGAAACGCGCCTCAGGCCCCACGATTTCGGAAAGATGGGTGAGGAACGCGATCACGTCATGTTTGACCTCACGCTCGATGGCATCGATGCGCTCGACATCGAACACCGCATCGCGGCCTTTTTCCCAGACCTTGGCGGCGGCCTCTTTGGGCACCACGCCCAGTTCGGCCAGGGCGTCGGTGGCATGGGCCTCGATCTCGAACCAGATGCGGAACTTGGTTTCGGGTGACCAGATCGCGGTCATTTCTTGGCGGGCGTAACGCGGGATCATGGAAGGCACCGGCTGAAGGGACGGGTGCTTCTAGCGCGTCAGGCCACCAGGCGAAAGGGTAAGGATCGTAGAGGCAAATCAGTCGCTTGTGGCGCTATTGGCGAAAACCACCATGGCGCCGATCACCGATCCGCCGGGCTCGCGCAGCAAGGTCAGCCGTCCGCTTATGGCCGCTATGGCGCCATCGGCCCGGCGAACGGGAAAGTTTGTCGCCTTTCCTTCCGCCATTGCCATGCCCGCGCCCATGGCGCGCTGAAAACCCTTCCAATGATCGCGCGCATATTCGCCCGGGACGATCAGATCCAGGCTGGCGCCCAGCGCGTCGGACGATGCATGGCCGAACGCGCGTTCCGCCTGCGCATTCCAGAAGCGGATGATGCCGGCGGCATCGGCGATCACGATGGCATGGTCGTTCAAGCATCCCTCCCTGGCGGCCCGGTCCTTGCCTTCCCATTCGTGGGTCCGTCCGGTGTGGTTACCGGCGGCAGGCTTTAATTTCCCGGCGGGAGGTTTTCATTTGCGTGGAGCGGTTGGTTGTGCTGCGTTTGGCCCTTCTGGCCGCAAATTGGAGTGCGTGATGGATAAGGTCGTCCCCTTCCTGTGGTTTGAAAAAGAGGCCGAAATGGCGGCGCGATTCTATGTTTCGCTGCTGCCCAATTCACAGGTGGACGGGGTCACGGGTCTGGCCAGCGAAACCCCGTCGGGCCCGCCCGGCAGCGTCAAGGTGATCGACTTCACCCTGGCCGGACAGCCCTATGTGGCGATGGAAGCGGGCGGCGCCGAGCCCTTCAATCATTCGGTGTCGCTGATGGTGCTGTGTGACAATCAGGCCGAGATCGACAGACTGTGGGACGCGCATCGGAAGAATGGCGGCAGCGAACAGGCCTGCGGCTGGCTCAAGGACCGCTGGGGCGTGAACTGGCAGATCACCCCGCGGGCTTTGATGGAGATGATGCGCAGCCCCGACCGCGCCGCCGCCAAGCGCGCCAGCGACGCCATGCTTAAAATGGTCAAATTGGATTTGCCGGCCCTGCAGCGGGCGTTCGACGGCGGCTAAGCTTACAGTAAACCCAGCGACTTGAAGCTGGCATGGCCATTACGGCCGATCACCAGATGGTCGTGCACCGCGATGCGCAGGGCCTTGGCGGCGGCGGCGATCTCGCGGGTCATGTCGATGTCGGCGCGGCTGGGGGTGGGATCGCCGCTGGGATGATTGTGCACCAGGATGATGGCGCTGGCGCCATGCTCCAGCGCCCGTTTGACGATTTCGCGCGGATAGACCGGGGCGTGATCGACGGTGCCGCGCGCCTGCACTTCATCGGCCACCAACACATTCTTACGGTCCAGGAACAACACCCGGAATTCCTCCGTCGGACTGCGCGCCATCGCCGCCATGCAATAATCCAGCAGCGCCGACCAGGACGACAGCGCCGGCCGCCCGATCACCTGGCCCTTGGCCAGGCGGCGCGCCGCAGCTTCCACGATCTTGAGTTGATTGACCACGGCCTCGCCGACATCGTCCACTTCCAGCAGACGTTTGGGATCGGCGGCGATGACCTCGGCGAAACTGCCGAAGCGCGCGATCAGCGCCTTGGCCAAGGGCTTGACGTCACGGCGCGGCATCGCCGCGAACAGGGCCAGCTCCAGCAATTCATAATCGGGCATGGCATCGGCGCCCCCTTTGCGGAATCGTTCGCGCAGCCTTTCGCGATGGCCGCTGTTATCGGCGGCGCTGGAATTTGCCGGCTGTGATGATTTCGCCCCCATGGGCGCATTCAATACGGTCCGGCCGCCCGCGCCAAGGGCGGTCCCGCCGGCACCCGGGTTTTTCAGATGTTATAGGGAGGCTTGTGCAGGCCTTTGGGCGAGAGAGTGAAGATTTCGACCCCATTCTCCGTCACGCCCACCGAGTGTTCGAATTGCGCCGACAGCGAACGGTCGCGCGTCACCGCGGTCCAGCCGTCATTCAGCACCTTCACGCCATAGGCGCCCAGATTGATCATCGGCTCGATGGTGAAGAACATGCCGGGCTTCAGCGCGATGCCATGACCCGGCCGGCCGTAATGCACCACATTGGGCAAGGCGTGGAAAATCCGCCCCAGGCCATGGCCGCAAAAATCGCGCACCACGGCGCAGCGCTCTTCGCCCTCGGCATAGGATTGGATGGCATGGCCGATATCGCCGGTGGTATTGCCCGGCTTGACCACGGCGATGCCGCGCATCATCGCGTCATAGGTGATGTCGATCAGGCGCATCGCCTTCAGCTTGACGTCGCCGACCGGGTACATGCGCGAGGTGTCGCCATGCCAGCCGTCGACGATCACCGTGACATCGACATTGACGATGTCCCCGTCGCGCAGCGGCTTGTCATTGGGAATGCCGTGACAGACCACGTGATTGACCGAGGTGCAGACGGTGTGGCGATAGCCGCGATAGCCCAGGCAGGCCGGCAGCGCGCCATGGCTGACCGTGTAATCGTAGGCGGCCTTGTCGATTTGCGCGGTGGTGACGCCCGGCTTGACCATCGGGGTGATCAGGTCCAGCACCTCCGCCGCCAGGCGGCCGGCGCGGCGCATGCCCTCGAAATCCTCCGGCCCATGCAGGGCGACCGCGAAATGGGCCTTGCGGGCGGCATCGAAAATCTGGTTGTCGGGAAGCACGGTCATCGGTGTTATGTAGGCCAGAAGCGGTTTTTTTTCCAGTCTCTCTTATAATGTGCCGCCGGTTACGGAACCTTTATGACCAAAAGCGCCGCCATTCTGGTGATCGGAGACGAAATCCTCTCCGGCCGCACCCAGGACACCAATACCAATTACATCGCCCGCCAATTGGCGGCGCTTGGCATCGATTTGAAGGAATGCCGGGTCGTCGGCGACGACCAAGCCGAGATCGCCGCCGCCCTCAACGCCTTGCGCGCCCACTATGATTTCGTCTTCACCACCGGCGGCATCGGTCCCACCCATGACGACATCACCGCCGATGCCGTCGCCGCCGCCTTTGGCGTGGGGATCGGCTATCACCCCGAGGCTTATGCCTTGCTGGAAGCGCGCTATGGCACGGACAAATTCAACGATGCGCGCAAGCGCATGGCCCGTGTTCCCCACGGCGGAACGCTGATCCCCAACGCGGTCTCGGCGGCGCCGGGGTTTCGGGTCGAGAATGTCTTTGTCATGGCCGGCGTTCCCATGGTGATGCGCGCGATGATGGAGGAAATCGTCAAGACCTTGCCGCGCGGCATACCCGTGACGGGCCAAACCATCAGTGTCCGCCGCCCGGAAGGCGATATCGCCGCGGGGTTGGAGGCGGTGCAAAAGGATTTTCCCGATATTGCCATCGGGTCGTATCCCTTTCACGACGACCAGGGCTTCGGCACGCAACTGGTGGCGCGCGGCCGCGATGCGGACGAAGTGGAACGGGGGGCGCAGGCGATCGAGGCGATGCTGCGGGCGTTGGGGGCGCCGTTTCAGCGGGTGTGAGGGGCCGGGCTCTTTAACAACAAGCGGGGCTCGGCTATGTTTAAAGAACCGCCGTCTTGCGCCAGGAGTTGACCACCATGATGCGCCACCTTACCGCCGCCCTTTTTGTCTCAAGCCTGTTTTCCGCAGCGGCTTTCGCGCAGAGCGTGCCGCCTGCCATCGCCGCCGCGGTTGCCGATTCGGCAAGGCCGCAAGCCGATAAGGAGCGCGACGCCAACCGTAAGCCGGCCGAAGTCCTCGCCTTTGCGGGTGTCAAACCGGGCATGATCGTCGCCGAATTGGGCCCGGGGGGCGGCTATTACACGCGCCTCCTGGCAAAGGCGGTGGGTCCGACGGGAAAGGTCTATGCCATCGCCACCACGGCACAGGCGGCTCGCCCGGGCGGCCTCAATGGCTTGAATGCGCTGGCCGCGGCCTATCCCAACATCAAGGTCGTGACGGTGGATTATCCAACCATGATGCTGCCTGAGAAAGCGGACATGTTCTGGACCACCGAGAATTATCACGACTTCCACAATGGCCCCACCGCCGATATTGCCGCCCTCGACAAAGCCGTCTTCAACAACCTGAAGCCGGGCGGGATATTCTATGTCGAGGACCACAATGCCGCCGTCGGCGCAGGACTGGCGGCGACGTCCAAAGTTCACCGCATGGATGAGGCCGTCGCGAAAAGCGAACTGAAGGCCGCGGGATTCGTTCTCGATGGCGAGGGCGATCTGCTCCACAACCCCGCCGACGACCGGGCGGGCAGCAATTCCGAATCGGGTCACTTCGCAAGTGACCGCTTCATGCTGCGGATGAAGCGCCCCTAGAACACCCGGCATGCCTGCGTTGCGGCGGGCCTGAGTTCAGTCACGCCGGGCTCGGATCCTGTCATAACGCCGGATCTGCGGCGCCAGCAGATCGGTAAGTTCGGCCATGCGTTTTTTGTCCTGCAGCAAGGCCTGGCGCTCCTTGCCCCAATGCCGCGTCTTGTTGACATGCAGATCGGCGCGCAGCGGCAGGCCGGTCAGCACGGCCAAGCGGGCGATATCGGCATCGCGGCGTTCGTGAAAGCCGATGAAATCGAAACGGTCCAGATCGTAATCGTCGATCAGCAAGGTCTGGCTGTGGCTGAGCCTGGTGAAGGTCAAAATGTCGGGCGGCGTTGCCCCCCAGCCGCCGGGATGAACCGGCGGCTTGCCGGTCTTCAGGATCGACATCCCATAACGCCGGCTGAAACGCGGCGGCCAGAAATCCGAGAGCTGATAGAAATAGCGCGAGATCGCGTGATCGACCGGATGGCGCAGGAACACCAGGCGAAAGGCACCCGGCACGCGATCATAATTCTGCGGCCAGATATGGCCATGCACGGCCTCGATGCCGGAGGGAAGGTCGGCAAGCGGTTCGAAATGCGGATTGGGGCGCACCCGGTCGTAAAAACGCTGAATGCGGGGGCCATAGATTTCGCCCAGCTGTTGGCCCAGCGAGGCCCCGCCCGTCTTGGGGACATGGACGGAAATCAGCTTCACGCCCTATTCCAGCTTGAACGCCACCGCTTCGGCGTCCAGCGCGGCCAGCACGTCGCGCTGGCCCGCGAAGGTCTTGCGCGCGGTGGTCAGCGCATCCTTGGCCTTGGCGGTATCGCCCAGCACTGCATAGGCGCGGATCAGGCGCTGCCAGCCGGCGGGATCGTTGGGACTGTCCTTCAGCCGCGCCGCCAGCATGGCCACCATCTGTTTGGGATCGGGCGCGCCGCCACCGGGAGTCAAAGTCTGCGACGTCAGCAAGGCGATGCGGTCGACCAATTGCTGATGCAGTTGGGACTCATTGGGAATATCGGCCAACAGGCTTTGCCACAGCGCCAGCGCGCCCTGCTTGTCGCCGCGGGTGGCCAGGGCCTGGCCCAGGTAAAGCCGTGCCGCCACATCCTTGGGATTCAGCATCAGCACATGCTGAAACACGCGGACTGCTTCGTCGCCGATTGCCCCGCCATTGGCCGCCACCAGCACCAAGCCATAGGTGGATTCCAGATTGGCGTCGGGCTTCGGCGACACGGCAATGGCGCGGGCAAGGGCCTTGGCGGCGTCGTCGGCATCGTTGACCGAGATATAGGCGCGGCCCAGATAGATCCAAGCCTGGGTATCGCCGGGGCTCTTGCGCACCCGATCGATCAGCAGCGAGATGATGGCGCGCACGTCGCGGCTCTTGTCACCCTGGGCGGCGCGCAGGGCCAGGCCCGGCTGGCCCACCATCCAATAAACCCCGCCGCCGACGCCCAGCAGGAAAAGGGCGACCGCCCCGGCCAGCAGCCATTGCGCCTTTTGCGCCCCGCCCCACAGCCTGAAGGTGGCAAAGCCGATCGCCGCCAGCGCCAGCAAGGCAAATCCTAAATAGGGCAGAACGATCACGGCTTTCCCCGAAATTTGTTTTTTACCAAGGCCACGATCATGCCGCGAATGGTGCGGACTTCCTGGTCGTTCAATTGGAAACGCAGGATCATGGCCCGCATGTTGCGTACCATGGTCTGTTTCTTTTCCGGCGGAAAGAGGAACTGTGCCGCATCCAGTTCCTGCTCCAGATGCTCGAACAATCCCAGCAATTCGGCCCGGCTGGCGGGCTTGGCCGTGGTCCTGCGGGTGCGAGTGGCAGGCGTCGCATCCGCCGCCTTCAACCATTCATAGCCGATCAGCAGCACCGCTTGGCCCAGATTCAGCGAAGAGAACCCGGCCGTCGGGATGGTAATGGCCGCCTCGGCCAGGCTCATTTCGTCATTGGTCAGCCCGGCCCGTTCGCCGCCGAACAGCACGGCCGTACGGATGCCCTGTGCCGCCGCCGCCCGCAGCCGCGCCGCCCCCTCGGCCGGGGTCAAGATGTCGCGCAGCACGTCGCGGCCGCGCGCGGTGGTCGCCAGCACCAGGCCGAAATCCGCCAGGGCCGAAGGCGGATCGGGATAGACGGTGGCCGCCTCCAGAATGCCGCCGGCCCCCGAGGCCAGGACCTTGGCCCGCTCATTGGGCCACTCAGTCTTGGGCGCAATCAGGCGCATTTCCGAAAGGCCGAAATTGGCCATGGCGCGGGCGGCGGCGCCGATATTTTCCCCCATCTGGGGGCTGGAAAGAATGACGGCCGGGGCCCGGCCCAAGGGTGGCATTCGGCGCCTTTGACTTCGGTCTTGGGCTCCCGCTATAGCCTCAACCGCTCCCCCTTTGCGAGGGCCTGAGGGCCCATTCCCCCAAGAGGATCGTCATGGACAAGATCAAGGTTGCCAATCCGGTCGTCGAGCTCGATGGCGATGAGATGACCCGCATCATATGGGACCTGATCAAGAAAAAGCTGATCCTGCCTTACCTGGACGTGGACCTGCATTACTACGATCTGTCGGTCGAGCATCGCGACGCCACCAACGACCAGGTCACCATCGACAGCGCCGAAGCGATAAAAAAATACGGTGTCGGCGTCAAATGCGCCACCATCACCCCCGACGAAGCGCGGGTCGAGGAATTCAAGCTCAAGAAAATGTGGAAGTCGCCCAACGGCACCATCCGCAACATCCTGGGCGGGGTGATTTTCCGCGAGCCGATCATCTGCAAGAATGTGCCGCGCCTGGTGCCGGGCTGGACCCGGCCCATCGTCATCGGCCGCCACGCCTATGGCGACCAGTACCGCGCCACGGATTTCAGATTCCCCGGCAAGGGCACGCTGACCATCAAATTCGTGGGCGAGGACGGCAAGACCATCGAACACGAAGTGTTCAAGGCGCCGGGCGCGGGCGTCGCCATGGCGATGTACAATCTGGACGACAGCATCCGCGATTTCGCCCGCGCCTCGATGAATTACGGCTTGATGCGCAAATGGCCGGTGTATCTGTCGACCAAGAACACCATCCTCAAAGCCTATGACGGCCGCTTCAAGGACATCTTCCAGGAGGTGTTCGACAAGGAATTCGCCGGTGCCTTCAAGGAGGCCGGCATCACCTATGAACACCGGCTGATCGACGACATGGTGGCCTCGGCGCTGAAATGGAGCGGCGGCTATATCTGGGCCTGCAAGAATTACGATGGCGACGTGCAGTCCGACACGGTGGCGCAGGGCTTCGGCTCACTGGGCCTGATGACTTCGGTGCTGCTGTCCCCCGATGGCAAGACCGTGGAAGCCGAAGCCGCGCATGGCACGGTGACCCGCCATTACCGCGAACATCAAAAAGGCAAACCCACTTCGACCAATTCCGTCGCCTCGATCTTCGCCTGGACCCGGGGCCTCGCCCACCGCGCCAAGCTGGACGACAACGCCAAATTGGCGAAATTCGCCCAGGCGCTTGAGAAAGTCTGCGTCGACACGGTGGAGAGCGGCACCATGACCAAGGACCTGGCGCTGCTGGTCGGCCCGGACCAGAAATGGGTGACCACGGAAGGCTTCTTGGATGCGGTGGATAAGAATCTTCAGAAGGCAATGCAGTAGCGGTCGATAAGCAGCGCATAAATTCCGCCCTCCCCTTGAGGGAGGGTGGATATGGGGAATTATTCTGCCGTCCGTTTTGCGCTTTTTGCGCGTATATCGGCTCTCGCCATAGCGATCTCGGCGTTGTCTTCGCGCTTCGAGGGGCGGGGGCACTGGCAAAACGCAAGGGCGGACGGCTAAGCCTGAAACGATCCAGGCCGCGCCATCCGCCCTGCGCTTGCGGTTCCCACTACTGGTTCTGCGGCGCGACCCATTTGACCACGCGCGCCTGCGTGGTCGAACCGGCGATCATATTGCCCTTGCTGTCCCAGCGGATGTAGCCGGTCTCGCCGATCTGACCGTCGCCATTGCCCGGACCATTGCCGATCACGCCCGTGATCTTGCCGTCGCGGTCCAGACGAAGGAACTGGCTGTCCAGGCCGGTGCCGATCCATGGATCGCCGGTCTTGGGGTCGAAGGCGATGTTGCAGACCAGGTTGCGCATCTGGATCGTCTTCTTGAAGTCGCCGGAGTTCGTGTAGACGACGATACGGTACTCTTCACGATCGCCGATCCACACATCGCCATTCGTCGGGTCGATCGCCACATCATGGGCCATCCAGAAGTGACCCGCGCCCATCATGTTACCGTAGATCTGGTTGATGAACTTGCCGTCCTTGTCGAGATGGATGATGCGGGCGGCGCCGGAGGTGTTCCACGGGTCGCCCGATTGACGGTCGTTGGGGCTCTCGTTGCCGTGACCCTCAGCAATAAACATGTCGCCGTTGCGGGGGTCGAAGGCGATGGAAATCGGGTCCCACAACAGGCGCTGACCCTTGGCCTCGTCCCAGTCGCCGCGCTTGCCCCGCGTGCCGATGGTCTTGAGGACCTTCCCGTCGGGGCTGATCTTGAGGATCATCGCGCCGCTCGGGTCGGCGAAATAGGCATTGTCCTGCGCGTCGACATTCATGCCGTGCGCCTTGTTGAAGTGGCCGATCACGCTGTCGCCCAGCCTGAACAGCAGCTTGCCGTTCTTGTCGAATTTGCTGATCGCGTCGGTCCCGACCGGCGCGCGTTGAATCACCCAGACATTGTCCTTGGAATCGACGCCGACAGAGACCGCGCCGCCGGCGCCCTGAATCAGGGGCTGGTAGGGGTAGGTCGGCTTGTAGCCCAGATTGACCGGGTTGGAGCGCCACTCGATGCGCACGACATTGTTGGTACCGTTATGCACTCCGCTGGGATTGTCATCCCAGCTGATGCCCTGACCGTTGCTGGACATGCATATCACCGAGCGCACGCAGGTCGGCGTGCCCGAGCGGTCGACCGTGGTCTCGGTGATTGTGGGGGTCTGCAGCGCCTGTACGCAGGCGGGGGAAACTTCCTTCCACCGCTTCATCATCTCGTTGCGATCACTCGCATCGACGCCCATCTTGGCAGCGTCCGCGACGCAGGCTTGAATCGGTTGGGGTGCACCCCGTCCGCCGCCGGCACGGCCACCAGCGGCGACACGGCCACCGGCAGGGGCGGCACGGCCACCGGCAGGGGCGGCGCCGGGAGCGCCAGCAGGGCCGCCACCGCGGGGCGCCTGCTGCAAGACGAACCATTCGGGCTGACCATTCGCAGCCGGGCCGCTGGTGGGCAGGCTCTGGGCGACTGCGGCGCTGCCGGTGAGCGCGATGGCCGATACACCCCCAATCAGCAGGCCAGCACTAAGCAACAACGTCTTTCGTAAATCCAACTTGAACATCTTCTACTCCCCTGGGTTTTTATAGTATTCTACACTCCAAGCACCGTGCTTCGAGCGAACGCAAGTCTGTCGCGAAGTGCGCTGGTCTGCGCCTGCCGTCTCTTTGGACCGCGAGGTATGACGGCACTTTCCTTGTCAGCTTAGGGGCAGGAAACCTTCCGCACAATGGGTCTATAAAGCCGTCAGAAATAGCACCGCTTACGCGCCTTTCGCCGACCGTGGCGGCGAACAATCCCAGGATGTTGCCGAACGTATCGACAGCGGCCACCGCCGCGCTGCAGCATCCCGGCAAGCTGGACGACAATGCCACAAAAGGCGAGGCAGTAATCATCGGTCAGCAACGCTTATATTCCACCCTCCCTCAAGGGGAGGGTTGTTCGGAATTACACGTCACGGCGCGCGACGCTCCTGCCCAGGCCACAAAATCCTGCGGGAATTACTCTGCCGTCCGTTTGGCGCGTTTTTGCGCATACATCGCCTCATCGGCTCTCGCCATGGCGATCTCGGCGTTGTCGTCGGGCTTCAGTTGGAAGGCGCCGTAGGAAAAGCTCACCGGGATGGTGATGCCGTTCCATACCGTGGGCGATTCCGACAGCGCCTCGGCCAACAGATCGGCTTTCTTCAGCGCCTGGATTTCGTCGGCATGCGACAGCAGGATGGCAAATTCATCGCCGCCCAGCCGGGCCACGCAATCGCTGTCGCGCACATGGGCCAGCAGCACTTCGCTGAAATGGGTCAGCACCGCATCGCCGGCGGCATGGCCATGGGTGTCGTTGATTTTTTTGAGCTGGTTCATGTCGAAATAGATCAGCGCGGCCGGCGTGTTGTAGCGCCCGGTGAAGGCGATATAGCGGGTCAGCTCGCGGACAAAGGCGCGGCGGTTGCGCATCGGCAGCAGATAGTCCTGGTCGGCGGCTTTCTCGACCTCGTCCAGGCGCAGGCGGGTCTTGGCCAGTTCGTGGCGCAGATTGTCCAGCTCGCTCATCAACCCCATGATCGCGTCATGCACCCGCGGGGTGAATTCGGCTTCGGGGATGTCCAGCACCGCGGCCGGCACGGCCGGCTCAGGTTTCTCCGCGCGGCCGGCGGCCCGGGCCCTGCGCTCGGTGCGCGCCGCACCGCTTGGGCGGGTGGCTGTGACCGAGCTGGAGCGTTCAACCTTCATTTAAAAAATCCGTAGGTCGCCGGTAATTGGCGGTGCAGTATTAATACCGCGTTTATTTGTACGATGAATGGTTAACAGAAGTTAAAGAGGCCTTTCCTTGGGGGTTTTGGCCCCTATACTGCGGCGCTTCTGATCCGGCCGTGAGGCCATTTGCGGCAGGCGATTCGAAGCATGGTCCCCAAAAACAAAGCGGTCCGGATCGGTGTGATCATGGGCAGCCAGTCGGACTGGCCCACCCTCCAGGCCGCGGCCCAGATGCTGGACGCGTTGGGCGTGGCTTATGAAAGCCGCATCATTTCCGCCCACCGCACCCCCGATCGCATGGCCGATTATGCCAAGGGGGCAGCCAAGCGCGGCCTCAAAGCGATCATCGCCGGGGCGGGCGGGGCGGCGCATCTGCCCGGCATGGTCGCCAGCATGACCACCCTGCCGGTGCTGGGCGTGCCGGTGGAATCCAAGGCGCTCGAGGGGCTGGATTCGCTCCTCTCCATCGCCCAGATGCCGGGCGGCGTGCCGGTGGCCTGTTTCGCCATCGGCCAGGCCGGGGCCAAGAACGCGGCGCTGCATGCCGCCGCCATCCTGGCGCTGAACGATGCGGTGCTGGCAAAGCGGCTCACGGCCTGGCGGGCAGCGCAGACCAAAGCGGTCGCCAAATCTCCCAAATGACTGTCGTAAAACCGGGCGGCATTATCGGCATTATCGGCGGCGGCCAGCTGGGACGCATGCTGGCCATGGCGGCGGCGCGGCTGGGGCTTAAGACCTGCATCTATAGCGACGAGCCCCATGTGCCCGCCTTCCAGGTCACGCCGCTGCAGGCCCATGCGGCTTATGACGACCGCGCCAATCTGGCCGGCTTTGCCCAGCTCTGCGACGTGATCACCTTCGAGTTTGAAAATCTTCCGGCTGAGGAGCTGTCCTATCTGGCGGGATTGCGGACTTTGCGTCCCGGGCCGCGGGCACTGGAAACGACGCAGGACCGGCTGACGGAAAAGAGTTTCGTCCAATCGCTGGGACTTGCGACCGCGCCTTTCTTCGATATCGCCTCGGCGGATGAGGCGGCGCAGGCTCTGAAGACGCTTGGCGGGCGGGGGATCCTGAAAACCCGGCGCCTCGGTTACGACGGCAAAGGCCAGGCGAAAATCTCCAGCGCCGATGACGCGGCCCGCGCGCTTCTGCAGTTCAAAGGCGCGCCGGCGATCCTGGAAGGCTTTGTCGATTTTGCGTTCGAAGCCTCGGTGGTGGCGGCGCGCGGCGCCGGCGGCGAATTCGCCGCTTACGATCCGCCGGAAAATATCCATGAAAATCACATCCTGCGCCGCTCCATCGTGCCGGGCCGGTTGACACCGGCACAAAGCCATCAGGCAAAAGTGATCGCCAAGACCATCGCCGAAGCGCTGGACTACGTCGGCGTGCTGGCGGTGGAATTGTTCGTAATGAAAGACGGTGCGCTGCTGGTCAATGAAATCGCCCCCCGGGTCCATAACTCGGGCCACTGGACTCTTGAGGCTTGCGCCTGTTCGCAGTTCGAGCAGCATATCCGCGCCGTGGCCGGCTGGCCGCTGGGCGATCCCACCCGCCATGCCGACGCGGTGATGGAGAACGTCATCGGCGCCGAGGCCGATGCCTGGGAAAGTCTGGCGCGCAGCGGCGCCCTGCATCTCTATGGCAAGCGCGAAGCGCGTCTGGGCCGCAAGATGGGGCATGTTACGCGGCTGAAGCCGAAAAGCTGAAAGTTCTGGCCGCGCGGCCGCTCTTGTGTCACCTTGCAAAAAAATTGAAGAAGGTCGTCATGAAGAAAATTGCCCTGATCGCCCTTGCGCTCTTGACCGCAACCCTGCCGGCCTTGGCCCAGGCACCCAATGCCGCCACATCTGCTCCCGCCGGCAAGACTTTCTCGGTGCAGACCTCCACGGTGGGGGAATTGCTGGACAATCCGGCAGCCAAGGCGATCTTTGCGAAATATCTGCCAAGCGTGGTCGCCAATCCGCAATTGGAATTGGGGCGCGCCATGACCTTGCCGGACATCGTGCAATACGCCCCCGAAATCACGCCGGATAAACTGGCCGCGATCGACGCCGACCTGAAGGCGCTGCCGCCGCAATGACCTGTCCGGCCATAAGCCTCACGCGCAAGACCACCAAGACCAAGCCCTTAAGGGGCTGGGATTGCGCGCGCGACTGACATTCTGCCGACCGCGAACAGACCAGCCCCGCTCCCACCGGACCGGGGCTTTTTTATTGCCCAATCATCAAACAGCAGAAAAAAGGACAGAAAATGCGCGACACCATTGCCATTGTGGGCGCCACCGGGGCCGTGGGCCAGGAATTCATTGGCTGCATCGAGCGGCGCGGGTTTCCGGTAAAGGGCTTGAGGCTACTGGCCTCAGCCCGTTCGGCGGGCAAGACATGTCCCTTTCGCGGCGGCGAACTGACAGTCGAGGAATTGCGGGAGGATTCCTTTGTGGGCGTCGATATCGCTTTGTTTTCGGCCGGCAGCGGCATCTCCAAACAATTCGCCCCATCGGCGGTCCGCTGCGGCGCGGTCGTGGTGGACAATTCGTCGGCCTTCCGGATGGATGCGGATGTGCCGCTGGTGGTGCCGGAGATCAATGCCCGGCGCATCCAGGATCACAAAGGCATCATCGCCAACCCCAATTGTTCGGCCATTACCGCCCTGGTGCCGCTCTGGCCGATCCACCGCCAAAACCCGATCCGGCGGCTGATCCTGGCCACCTATCAGGCAGCCAGCGGCGCCGGCGCCGCGGCGATGCAGGAATTGCTGGATTCCACCCGCGCCTTTCTGGACGGCAAGGATTTCCAGCCCAAGGTGATGCCGCATCCCTATGCCTTCAATGTCTTCAGCCATAACACGCAGATCGATCCACAGACCGGCTACAACGACGAAGAAACCAAAGTGATGCGCGAAACCCGCAAGATCTTCGAGGACGACCGCATTGCCGTCAGCGCCACCTGCATTCGCGTGCCGGTGCTGCGCGCCCATAGCCAGGCGATCACATTCACCTGTGAGAATCCGATCCGCGAGGACGAGGTGCGCGCCATTCTTGCCGGCGCGCCGGGCGTCAAGCTGGTGGACGACCGCGAGAATAATTATTTCCCCATGCCGCGCGATGCTTCCGGCCAGGACGATGTGCTGGTGGGCCGGATCCGCAAGGATTTGTCCGACCCTTCGGGCCGCTCGATCTGCCTGTTCGTCGCCGGCGACCAATTGCTCAAAGGCGCGGCGCTGAATGCGGTGCAGATCGCTGAGCTACTTTGATTTCGCCTTCGCCCAGTCCTTGAACATGGGAAAATTTCCCAGCGCTTCTTTCGCCTTGGCCTTGAATTTCTCGAACTGCATGACGTTTTCGATGCGCGCGTCCAGGAACGTGGCGGTCGCGCTTTCATCTTCGCCGGTGTCGTTGAACCAGCGCATCAGCACCGAGCCATAGACGCCGGCCAGGATGCCGCGCTTGGTATAGAAATTGAAATCGGTGGATTCGTCGCCGGCGGCGCGCCACATCGCATCGACACTGGCATAGAGCAGCTTGGCGCCCAGACCCGCATGCAGAGGCAGGGCCAGCGCCGCCGCCGCGCGGCGAGCCGCTTCCTTGTGCGGTTTGAGAATCGCCAGCCGGGTGAGAATCGCGAGCTTGATGCGTTCGCGGATCTTGCGGGCCGGCAACTCCATCGCCGCCAGCACCCGCTCCATCTCGGCATCGACCCCGCGGGAATAGGTTTCGATCAGCGACAGCCCGCCATTTGGGAACAGCCGCGACAGCGTCTCTTTGTCGACGCCCACTTCCTGGCCGGCTTTGGCGACAACCACATCGGTGAAGCCGTCAAAGGCGGCGTCTTTCAGCGCCGCCTCCAACAGTTTTTGCTTCAGGGCGCCGTCGTCGTCGGATTTCATCTCCGGCTTGGGGCGGGCGGCTTTCTTTTTCGGTTTGTCGGTCATCGGGTGGTTTCCGGCTTGGCGACGTGACGGATTTCCGATTCGAAAATCAGCTTGGAAAGATCGCTCATGCGGCCGGGATAGAGCCTTCCGTCCAGGTGGTCCACCTCGTGCTGCACCACCCGGGCATGAAAACCGCGCGCGATCCGTTCGATCGCTTTGCCGTCCACCCCGACCCCGCGATAGCGGATATGCGCCGGCCGCTCGACCCAGCCGCGCAGGCCGGGAACCGACAGGCACCCCTCCCAGCCGCCTTCCGTTTGCGGGTCCAGGATTTCTATCTGGGGATTGATCAGGCAGGTCAGGGGGGCGGTGTGGTCATATTGTTCCGCCGCCTCCAGTTCGGGGTCGGTGCGCTCCCCCGGGGCCTGGAAGATCACCAGCCGCAAGGGAATATGGACCTGGGGGGCGGCCAGGCCGGCCCCATTGGCGTCGATCATGGTTTCCACCATGTCATTGACCAGGCGCCGGATTTCCGGATGCGTGGGGTCGGCCACCGGTTTGGCGATCTGGGCAAGGACCGGGTGCCCCATACGGGCGATTTTGAGAATGGCCATGGCCGGAAATATGGGGCGGCCGGCGGCACCGGCCAAGCCCGAAATACGTTAATTCCCGGTGGTAGACAGGGCTAAGGCCTTCTGTTATCACCCGCGCCTCAAAATTTGGAGCTTTCCCTTTGCAGATCATTGTCCGCGACAACAACATCGACCAGGCGCTCAAAGCGCTGAAGAAAAAGATGCAACGTGAAGGCATCTTCCGGGAGATGAAGCTGCGCGGCGCCTATGAGAAGCCCAGTGAAAAGCGCGCCCGTGAGCGGGCCGAAGCGGTCCGCCGCTACCGCAAGCTCCAGAGGAAGCGCCTGCAGCGCGAAGGCCTGCTGCCGCGCTAGTTCCCGGGCCATCGAATTGAAAAAAGCCGCCCCTTACCGGGCGGCTTTTTTGTTTTTGTGGCGCTTGTGCAGCAGATAGGCGCCGGCCGCGCCCACAGCCAGCCCGCCCACCACCAGGGCCAGGGTGCCCATGCCCGGGGCGACTTGATCGCCGGCGATCTCGGTCACCGTCTTGATGTCTTCGACAATCTTGCGTTTGCGCCAGAACCACATGGAAATTCTTTATGTACAGTCGGCGCAAACCGCGACTTCGACGGTGACATGGGAAAGGTCGGGATAGCGCTGGCGCAGGTGGTCCTTGATCGCCTCGGCGCTGGTCGGATCGGGCGAGACCAGCGACACGATCAAGCCGCGATGGCCCGGTCCCAGCCGCCACAAATGCAGATCGGCCACCCGTGCCCCGGTATCCTGCTCGATGGTTTGTTTGATCGCGCCCGACAATTTGGGATCGGCATCGGCATCCAGCAGCACCATGGAGGAATCGCGGATCAGGCCATAGGCCCAGGAGGCGATCACAAAGGCGCCGATCAGGGCCGCCAGGGGGTCCAGGAACGACCAGCCCAAATAATAGCCCCCGGCCAAGGCGGCGATCGCCAGCAGGCTGGTGGCGGCATCGGCCAGGACATGGACATAGGCCGCGCGCATATTGTTGTCATGACCATGCGCGTGAGCATGGCCATGCCCGTGGTCATGATCGTGCCCGTGGTCGTGAGAATCTTTCAGGATCAGGGCGCTGACCAGATTGACGGCCAAGCCGATACAGGCGATCAGCAAGGCATCGCCATAGGCGACCATGCCGGGGTTCAGCAGCCGCTGGATCGATTCCGCCGCCACCGCCAGGCCGGTGACGCCCAGCACAACGGCGCTGGCGAAAGCCGCCAGGTCCCCGAATTTGCCGGAGCCGAAAGTAAAGCGCGCATTGCCGACATGGCGGCGCGCCAGCCAATATGCCCCTGCCGCCAGCCCCAGCGCCCCGACATGAGTCGCCATATGCACGCCGTCCGCCAGCAACGCCATGGAGTGATAGACAAAGCCGCAGGTGATCTCGACCGCCATGAACAGGGCGGTGACGATGGCGGCGGCCCGGGCTTTGCTCTCCGAGCGGTCATGGCCCTGGCCCAGAAAGATATGGTCCCGCGTCCAGCTGCCATGGGAATGGGCATCGGCGGGGCCATGATGGTCGTGATCATGACCCTGACCATGATGGATATGCCCGGGATGAACGTGATCGTGCGCCATGGGAGAATCTTACCGCAAAGCTGCGCAAAAGTCGCCTGGAACTAGCAAGGCTCCGGTCTGAGCGCGAGAGATTTTGGCCGCTGGCCAGGAGCGGCGCGCGGAGCGTGCGTTAGCACGTGAGCACGCGCGACGCCGTCCAGCGGTCAAAAGATCCGCGCGTCAACTAGCTCGGCGGGGGGCCGTGCAGATAGCTCTCCACCAGCGACCCGGCGATTAGCCGCCAGCCATCCACCAGCACAAAGAATATCAGCTTGAAGGGCAGGGAGATGATCACCGGCGGCAGCATCATCATGCCCATGCTCATCAGGATGGACGCCACCGCCATGTCGATGATCAGGAACGGCACGAAGATCAGGAACCCGATCTCAAAGGCCCGTTTGAGTTCCGACAGCATGAAGGCCGGCGCCAGGGTGGTGATGGCGGTGTCCTCCGGCTTGGCGGCCGGTTTGGTATGGCTCATGTCCAGGAACAGTTTGAGATCGGCCTGGCGCACATGGCCCAGCATGAATTTCTTCATCGGGGTCATCGCCGCGGTGAAGCCCTGTTCGGTGGTCACGGTGTTGTTCATCAGCGGCTCGATGCCCTGGTGATAGGCGTCGGTGAGGGTCGGGCTCATCACGAACAGGGTCAGGAACATTGCCAGCGATACCAGCACGCTGTTGGGCGGGCTTTGCTGCAGGCCCAAAGCGGTGCGCAGCAGCGACAGCACCACCACGATGCGCACGAAGCTGGTCATCATGATCAGGATCGAAGGGGCGATCGACAGCACCGTGATCAGGGCGACGATCTGGATCATGCGGTCGGTGAAAAGCCCGCTGCCGTTCAGGTCGATCGACAGCCCGGTGTCGGGGGTGCCGGCCGCCGGCGCATTGGCGGCAACCGCATGCAGCGGCGCGGCCAGGGCCGCATGCGGCGTCAGCGCCAGGGCCAGCATGGCCAGAGGAAGAAGGATGCGAAGGCTTTTCATGCCGCGCTCGCTTGCGGCGAGGCTGCGCGCGTTTGGGCGGCTGGAATATTTTCCACCAGGCAAACCCCGTCGGGGCCGCTGAAGATAAGGTGTTCGCTGGTGTCGCGGCGCACGATGAACAATTTCTGGCGCGGCCCGATCATCAAGGTCTCGACCACGGAGAGGCGTTTTTCGCTGACGGCCCGGGTGACGCCGGGCACGCCCCATTTGCGCGCGGCCAGGCCTGCGCCGCCGATCAGGGCGAGGACCAGCGCCAGGGCCGCGACATAGCGAAGGATGTCCAGAATTTCCATGGCGCGAGTTAAGAGGCGTCAACCTTAAGCGCGAGTTAAAGAGTGGAAGAAATTGCCCGGCAAAATTTGCTGCCATTAAGCGGCGCTTAAGCATAAGGGGCTCAACATCCCCTCGCATTCAAGGCTAACAAAAGGTTTACGCCGATGAACCTGCCCGATATTCCGTTGTTCTCGATGCTGCGCCAGCGCATGAGCTGGCTCAACCAGCGTCAAGGCGTGCTGTCGCAGAACGTCGCCAATGCCGATACGCCCGGTTATGTCGCCCGCGATTTGAAGCCGGTGGATTTTGCCGAGGCACTTAAAAAAGCCGGCTCCGGCTCAGAGCCCGGCGGCAGCATGATGCGCGTCACCGATCCCCGCCATATCGCCATCGCGCCCGGTGGCGGCAGCGGCTTTGAGGATTTCCAAGCCAATGACGTCGAAGCCAATCCCAACGGCAATTCGGTCTCGCTGGAAATGCAGATGATCAAGGTTTCCGATACCCAGGCGCAATTCCAGGCCGCCGCCAATCTGTACGCCAAGGCGATGACCCTGATGAAAACCGCCATCGGCCATTGAACCCGAACAAACTTATATAAAGGAGACCCCTGATGGATTTCGCAACCTCCCTCGCCGTCGCCGCCTCCGGCATGCGCACGCAGTCCGAGCGCATGAAAGTAATCGCGGAAAATATCGCCAATGCCAGTTCCACCTCGCCGGTGCCGGGCGGCGATCCTTATCGCCGCAAGATCGCGACCGTGACCTCGAGCTTCGACCGCGAATTGGGCGCCACCCTGGTGGAGAGCGGCAAGACCATCGCCGACAAAAGCGAATTCCGCAGCCAATATGATCCGGGCAATCCCAACGCCGACAAACAAGGCTATGTGAAGCTGCCCAATGTCGATCCCCTGGTCGAAATCATGGACATGCGCGAAGCCCAGCGTTCCTACGAAGCCGATCTGACGGTGATGGATTCGACCAAGCAGATGCTGGCCCGCACCGTCGATCTCTTGAGCAAATAAAGGAGTAAGCCATGGCTCTGCCTGCCGCTGCCGCCGCCGCCTATCAGTCCATCGCCCAGATGGGCCAGACCGCCGCCGGCTCCGCCTCGCTCGCGCCCGCTGCCGCACCGGGAAGCAATTTCTCCGATTTCCTCAGCGGCGCGGTCAAGGATTCGATCAGCACCATCCGCCAAGGCGAACAGGCCGCAACCCAGCAGGTCACCGGCAAGGCCAACATCGTCGATGTGGTCAATTCGGTGAATGCCGCCGAACTCACTCTCGATACCGTGGTGGCGGTGCGCGACAAGGTCGTCGCCGCCTATCAGCAAATCATGAACATGCCCATCTGAGCACGGACCCGACATGAACCCCGCCGATACCATCGATTTCGCCCGTTCCTCCATCCTGGTGCTGCTGGAGATCATCGCTCCCTCGATGATCACCGCCCTGGTGGTGGGTCTTGCCATTGGCCTGCTGCAGGCGCTGACCCAGATCCAGGAACAAACACTGGTCTTTGTACCCAAGATCGTGGCGGTGTTCATCGTGCTGTTGATCGCGCTGCCTTTTGCCGGCGCGCAAATGAGCGGGCTGATGACCGATATTGCGAGCCGCATCGCGGCCTATTAGCGGCCCTCATATAGCGAAGCGACAGGGCAAAAATAGTGCATATCCATCTTCCCGCCATTTCCGGCCTCATCCTCACTTACCTGCTGGTGTTCGCGCGGGTCGGGGCGATGGTGATGCTGCTGCCGGCCATCGGCGAAATGGGCGTGCCCAGCCGGGTGCGGCTGCTACTGGCCTTGGCTATTTCGGTGGCGCTGGCACCCACGGTGCAAGGCGCCTATCCCGCAACCGCCCCGGCCACCACGGTCGGGCTTGTCATCCTGATCGGGCAGGAAATTACCGCCGGTATCTTGGTGGGGGCGATGGCGCGGATCATCATGAGCGCGTTGTCGGTGGCGGGCTTCCTGATCGCCTCGCAGATCGGCCTGTCTTATGCCCAGACCATCGATCCCACCCAGAACACCCAGGGCGCGGTGGTGGGCAATTTCATGACCTTGTTGGGCACCGTTCTGATTTTCGCCACCGATCTGCATCATCTGGCGATCGGCGCCATCGCCGGCTCCTATCGCATGCTGCCGCCGGGGGGGCATCTGCCGACTTCCGACATGCTGCAACTGGTGATCCGCCTGGTCTCCAGCTCCTTCGCCTTGGGCTTTCAATTGGCGGCCCCGTTCCTGGTGTTCGGCTTTGCGGTCTATGCCGCTTTGGGTGTGCTGGCGAAATTGATGCCGCAATTGCAGGTCTTCTTCGTCGCCGTGCCGGTCAATATCCTGGCGGGATTTGTCGTCATGCTGGCGCTGCTGGGGGCGATGATGACGCTGTTCCTGAATTACTACACCACCTCCATGGGGGTGTTTCTGTGAGCCGGGACTAAACCATGGCCGACGAAGACAAGTCGCAGCAGACCGAACAGCCCACAGCCAAACGGCTGGAACAGGCGCGCGAGGCCGGCGACGTCGTCAAATCCCAGGAAGTGAGCGCCTTCGTCCTTTTGGCCGGCGGCACCCTGGCGATCGCCATGTTCGGCAAATCCACCGCCATGGGGATCGGCAATCTGCTCACCATGTTCATCGAACAGCCCGAGCAGATGAGCGTCGATGGCGCCGGCTTGATCTCGATGGGCCGCGGCGTGATGCTGCATCTGGCGCTGGTGCTGGCGCCTTTCACCTTGGTGCTGGTGATCGCCGGTCTGGCGGGGCATGTGCTGCAATCGCGCCCCGGCTTTTCGCCGCAAAAATTGCTGCCGGATTTCGGCAAGATCTCGCCGCTGGCCGGCTTCAAACGCATGTTCGGGCTGGATGGCTGGGTCAATCTGCTCAAGGGCCTGCTCAAAATCGCCATTGTCGGCATGGCGATCTGGACCCAGCTATGGCCGGCGCGCGGCATGCTGGATGCCATCCTGGCGCAAACCGCGGTCGGCGTGATGGCCGATATGAACCATCTGCTGTTTCGGGTGCTGTTCGCGGCGCTGATCGCCTTGGGCGTGATCGCGGGCGCCGATTATATCTTCCAGCGCATCCGCTTCATCCAGCGCAACCGCATGTCCAAACAGGACATCAAGGAAGAGCTTCGCCAGAATGACGGCGATCCGATGATCAAGGCCAAGGTGCGCCAGATCCGCCAGGAACGCGCCCGCAAGCGCATGATGGCGGCGGTGCCGGGCGCCACCGTGGTGATCGCCAACCCGACCCATTTCGCCGTCGCGCTGCTTTATGAAAACGGCAAGACCGCCGCGCCGATCTGCGTCGCCAAGGGCGCCGATGCCTTGGCGCTGCGCATCCGTGCCGTGGCCGAGGAGAACGACGTGCCGGTTGTGGAAAATCCCCCCTTGGCGCGCGCGCTTTTCGCCTCGGTCGAGATAGACCAGGCCATCCCGGCCGAGCATTACAAGGCCGTGGCGCAAGTCATCGGTTATGTTATGCGCCTCAGCGGGAAAATGGCGCCTCAGGCGCCCGGTTAACGAATCACTACAGCGGGAAACCGCGTGGCCCACGGCCCCCCTAAATTTTCTAATCCTTACAAGCACTTGTAGTCGGCAAGGATTGGTTAACCTAATCTTGTACATTGCATCCAATGGACGCCGCGCGATCCTTTTCCAATCTGCCTTTCGGCGTCACCGCCGGCGCCTGGCGCTGGGCGGCGCTGGGCCTGTTGGGGCTTGCCCTTCTCGCCGCCTTGCTGGCGCTGATCAGCCCCGGCGCGGTGGGCTGGGCGGGCTTTGTGCTCTTGGGCGGCATTGCCGCCGTGGCCGGGCTGCTGCTGGTGGCGGTGTGGCCGCGCCAAAGCATTTCCGCCGCCGATGCCAAACGCGTCGCCGAAGCCGCCGGCCGGGCCAATATCGCCTGGGCGATCACCAGCGAAACCGGCGTGGTGGTGGACTGCAATCCTGTCTATCGCCGCATGGCGGGCGCCAGGGACGGCGAGAGCGCGCCGCCGCCCGAATTGGCGCTGGCAGGCGAGCCGTCATCTGCCGTGCTGTATCGGTTGTCGCGCGACGCCGCCGAAGGGCGCGCCCGCGAGGAAAGCTTTATCGTGGTGCCGGGGCTGGAGATCGTCTGCGCGGTACGGCCCCTGGCCGCAAAGCAGACCGCCTGGTGGTTCACCCCGCGCCTGGCCGCTTCATCCTCGCCGCGCACCATTCTGAACCCCACGCCACCGGCGCAACCTGCGAAAACCGAGACACCCGCCGCGCCGCCCCCGCGCGCGGGCGAGGTGGCCGATCTGCTGCGCCATGCGCCCATGGGCGTGGCCTTCGCCAATGCCGATGGACTTCTGACCGACAGCAACCAGGCCTTTGCGCAATTCTTCGGCGGCAGCGCCATGACCGGGCGCAATCTGGGCGAATTCCTCGATGCGAGCGACCGCCAGGCGGCGCTGCGGCTGGTGTCGCGCACCGCCGACGGACAAACCGGGTTGCGCTCGGTCGAATTGCGCGCCGGCGCCAATAGCGAGCGGATGGGCGAATTGTTCGCCAGTCCCTATCCCGGCGGCGTGGTGCTGTATCTGGTGGACGTCTCCGAACAAAAAGCGCTGGAGACCAAATTCGCCCAGTCGCAGAAATTGCAGGCGGTGGGCCAGCTTGCCGGCGGCGTGGCGCATGACTTCAACAATCTGCTCACCGTCATCATGGGCAATTCCGAATTCCTGTTGATGCGCCATCAGGCCGGCGATCCCTCGTTCAAGGAGATCAACGAAATCCATCAGAATGCCCTGCGCGCCGCCACTTTGGTGGGGCAGCTGCTGGCCTTCTCGCGCAAACAGACCATGCAGCCCAAAGTGCTGGCGCTGAGCGATATGGTGGGCGAGCTGGCCCAAATGCTGCGGCGGCTGCTGCGCGAAGGCATCGCGCTGAAAGTCGAGAACCAGGCCGATCTATGGCCGGTGCATGCCGACGAGGCCCAGCTTTCCAATGCCATCATCAATCTGGTGGTCAATGCCCGCGACGCCATGCCGGGCGGCGGCACCGTCAGCATCACCACCGCCAATGAAACCGTCACTGCCGCAAGGGCGCTGGGCACCGCGATCATGCCGGCGGGCGATTATGTGCGGCTGGAGGTGAGCGACACCGGCATCGGCATCTCCAAAGAGAATATGAGCAAGATCTTCGATCCCTTCTTCACCACCAAGCCGGTGGGGCAGGGCACGGGGCTGGGGCTCGCCACCGTCTACGGCATCGTCAAACAGACCGGCGGCTTCATCACCGTCGATAGCGAAATCGGCCATGGCACGACGTTCAAGATATATCTGCCGCGTCACCGCGTCGAAGCCGGCGCGCCCGTCGCGGTCGAGCCCGCCGCTGCGGCGCCGCGCGACGTCACCGGCCAGGACACGATCTTGCTGGTGGAAGACGAAGAAGCGGTGCGCAGTTTCGCCGCCCGGGCGCTGCGCATGCGCGGCTATCAGGTGCTGGAGGCGGGCGGCGGCGAGGAAGCGCTGGAAATCGTGCGCGCCGGCGATGCCAAGATCGATCTTCTGATCACCGATGTGGTGATGCCCAATATGGATGGCCCGACGCTGGTGCGCCATGTGAAGGGTCTCAGACCCGACATGGCGGTGATCTTCATGTCCGGCTATGCCGAGGAAGCCTTCCGCCGCAACGACGAGAAGGCCGAGGATCTGCATTTCCTGCCCAAGCCTTTCGGCCTCAAGCAGCTCGCCGCCAAGGTCAAGGACGTGCTCTCCACCCATCCTGCCGCGCCCCGCAGAATCCCGTAAGGCGGGTTGCGCGCGGCGCGCGCGCCGTTACACTGGACGGGTTCCAACCTCGAGTGATCCGATGCGCTACCGCCTTGCCGTCCTGCTTGCCACGACCCTGATGTTGGCGGGCTGTACCACCGCGGGGCGTTATTGGGACCGCTATTTCAGCGACAGCGGCGCCGGCGCGGCCCCGCCTGTCGCCATGGCTTCGGCGACCGGTGCGCCGCCGCCGGTGGCAGCCCCAGGCGGGCCCGATCCTTTCTGCACCGCCGTCGCCCGCAAGGACCTGGAGGAAGGCGATTTCGACGCCGCCACCCAGCAGCGCATGCTCAGCCATTCCTATGCGCAGTGCATGGCGCTTTTCCGCAGCCAATAGTCAACGAATCCAGATGCTGACCAGGGCCGCCGCCGCCACCACGGTCAGGGCGGAATTCACCACATAAAAGAACGCGCTGGGAATGCGCGACATGTCGGGCAGAGGCGGCGGCACCGGCGGGAACAATTCGCGCCACACCGCCGCGAGAAAACACAGTCCCGAAAAACACACCAGCACCGATCCCGCCAGTTTGACGCCCAGTGCCGGCAACACGCCGGTCAGAAGCGCCTTGGCGCCGATGCCGCTGGCCAGGGCGGCAAGGCCGGTGCGCACCCAGGCGGCATACGTGCGTTCGGCCGCATAGACAGTGCGATCGGCGGCGAGCTGGGTGGCGCGGTCGGCGCTTTGGGCGATCTGGCCGGAAGCCTGGCTGATATGGCCCGCGGCTTTCTTGATCTCGGCCCGCTCGGCCGTGGCGGTTTGCTTGTCCAGTTTGGCGGGATCGCTCATGGCCGTGAGAACGGCCAGGGGCGGGTTTTGATCCGGGCTAGTTGTAAACCCGGGCAAACAGGCCGCCGATGGTGGCGCTGCTCAAAAGATGGCCCTTGGCCTTGTCCAGGAATTGTTCGCGGGTGAGGCCGGCCGGCAAATGGGGATCCAGATCACTCGCCATCACCGTGATCGAATAATGATGCGGCCCATCGCCTTGCGGCGGGCAGGGGCCCAGATAATTGGCATTGGCCCGCGTGCCCAGCCCGCCGGTGAAGCCCTTGCCGGCGCTGCCGTCGCCTTCCTGCAATTCGGTGGTGGTGGGGGCGATGTTGTAGGCCACCCAATGCGACACCCCGGCGCCATATTGTCCGTCCACGTCATACATCAGGATGGCGAAGCTTTTGGTGTTCGCCGGCGCGTTGTGCCAGGCGAGCTGCGGCGAGACATTCTTGCCGGGGCAGGGGCAGATCGCCGGATTGCGGGGCGAGCAGGCGCGCCTGGGATCATCGGCGCCGAAGCGGACAGCAATGCGCTGCCCATCGGTGATCGAAGTGGACGTGACCGTCATCCAGGCGGGCGCGGCGAGTGCGGCGCCGGCCACCGCGAGGAACGCGATTCCAAGCCCGGCGGCGATTTTGCGCATGCGTGTCTCCCCGCTGAATTTCAGGCGAGATTAACGCGGCCCCGCATGGGCGGGAAGGGCTTGGGAGGCTATTTGACCGAAGCCCATCACGCTTAAGCAGAAGGTAGAGGCGTTTCTTCGCTGGAAAAAGACCGAACGCTGGGGATTCCAGGGCAACGGCGGCTGCTTCGGCGGGCGCCGATGTTCCTTGACTCGAACAATTTCATATTCGGATTTGAACCCGGATGCCGTTCTGCGCGCCGTTTCTACGACGTCGCAGATCAACAAATCGCCCTTCGCAAAGGTTTCCTCATTTCTGTCAATCTTTTCGAGAAACTCTTTATCGCTAACCGTAACAAACTGCGGGGCTCCGTGGCCGTCACTCAGTTTCCATTTTTGGCCGGACTTGAATGATAGCTGCACAATAGAAAATGCCTTCGTGTAGCGGTTTATGAACTCATCCTCAGATGAAAGCGGGGGCGCTAAAAAATACTCCGCTTCGCTTTTCGGGATTTCATTTTCCGAGACTTCGCCTATGCGAACTTTCTCAATCCCATCTTTTTGGAGAGGGTGGGCGATGGCGCGCTCCATAGCAGCGCGAACTGCGCCATCGAGCGCAAGCCTGGCCACTGCCTCGGGCACCTCGAAGGTGACGCCTTCTGCTTCGATGGTGACAAGGCCACTGTCATCCTTGCGAGTTACCCGACGCGGCACTTTACCTTTCAGTTTGCGAACCAGCCCGATCGCGCCGCCCTTAATGGTCCCCGCCGAGATGCCTAGTAGGCTGAGAAGCGCGGCGGCTGCCTGGCCATCCGGCGTTTCCAAAAACGCCCAGCCGGCCTTCGCGGCATGAACGACCACGGCCAGTAAAACTTCAAACGAGCCCACATTGGTGGCGCGTACGCGGACGCTTATTTCTGCATCATCGCCATCAACGACGCGGCCAGCAGCCTTAAGCATCTCGGCAATACCGAGAAGAGCTGGCGCGAGATCGCCAACCTCCATCTCTCCATCGCTTAGAGCTTCGCCAGCGTAGGCGACTTTGAAGCGCGCCTCTGGCATTAGGTCTGTTTTCGGCGCGGTTGATGGGCTTTGTGCGACTGCGGGCCCAACTTGGCCGCAGATTCCGCCAGCTTCTCGAACGTGAGCCACGCATCTGGATCAAGGTCTAGCTCCTCGATCTTGGGCGGCTTCTTCGACTTCTGCGCAGTTTCTTGGCTTGTCATCGTGTTTGCTGTGGATTGACTCGATTCCGATGAGAACATAACAGGAACAAATGGGATGTTCAGCTTACGGATGAATCATATCCGCAGCTAAACTCCGCTTGTCGAGTCGTGGACCCATCGCCCCTGCCAAGGAAAACGATGGGCCCGGTCCCCGGGTACTCGGCTGGCGCATCCCTACGGGTGCTGGCAGAGGGTAGCCACGGTCCCCCTGCTTCGCCTTTAACGATTCTATGCGTTCTGCATTGGTCTGCTATTGAAATTTTATTACGTCCGAACCCCAGCCCGATCTTGCTTATAATTGCCGCGTGGCAGCGCGCTGGAACATCAATAGAACAAGATGTGGTATTTTTCATTCAAATCAACGCATTAGCCAGTATCTTGCAAATGAGAACAAACCATGTACTTTCGGGACTTCACACCGCCGCTTGGGATTCGGGGGGCGCTGTGAAATAACCGGGAGACAGCGATGACACAGGCGGCGTTACGGGTGGTTGGCAAGGAAGACAATGGCGATCGCAAGCGCGCTCTGGAAGCGGCGCTGAGCCAGATCGATCGGGCCTTCGGCAAGGGCTCGGTGATGAAATTGGGCAGCCGGGACCTCGGCGTTGCCACCGACGCGGTCTCGACCGGCTCGCTGGGCCTGGATATCGCCCTTGGCATTGGCGGGCTGCCGCGCGGCCGGGTGATCGAGATTTACGGCCCCGAATCCTCAGGCAAAACCACCCTGGCCCTGCATGTGGTGGCCGAGGCGCAGAAGAAAGGCGGCATCGCCGCCTATGTCGATGCCGAGCATGCGCTCGACCCGGTCTATGCCCGCAAGCTGGGCGTCGATATCGACGAAATGCTGATCTCCCAACCCGATACCGGCGAACAGGCCCTGGAAATCACCGATACGCTGGTGCGCTCCGGCGGCGTCGATATCGTGGTGATCGACTCGGTGGCGGCCCTGACGCCCAAGGCCGAGTTGGAAGGCGAGATGGGCGATTCCCTGCCCGGCCTGCAGGCCCGGCTGATGAGCCAGGCGCTGCGCAAGCTGACCGGCAGCATTTCCAAGTCCAACACCATCGTTCTGTTCATCAACCAGATCCGCATGAAGATCGGCATCATGTTCGGCAATCCGGAAACCACCACCGGCGGCAATGCCCTGAAATTCTATTCTTCGGTGCGCCTGGACATCCGCCGCATCGGCGCCATCAAGGACCGGGACGAAGTGATCGGCAACCAGACCCGCGTG
>JAICHV010000044.1 GCA_025924715.1 Alphaproteobacteria bacterium | reverse complement strand
TCCCAGCTTCGTGATGAGCGCCAGCTTTACCAACCAGACGCTGGCGCAGATCGAATTGTTCTGCAATCCGGGCAAATATGAGAAGAAGGTCTATACCCTGCCCAAGCATCTGGACGAGAAAGTCGCCCGCCTACATCTGGCCAAGATCGGCGCCAAGCTGACCGAACTTTCCACCAAGCAGTCGGACTATATCTCGATCCCCAAAGCGGGCCCGTATAAGCCGGACACTTACCGCTACTAGCCGCTTCGGAGCACCTGCCACGAAAAAGCCGCAAATGGGAACCGGATTGCCCATTCCCATTTGCGGAACTATCGTCTCCCAAACAATAAGGTTTGGGAGAGAGCATGCGATATCGCCTCCTGACGGTTGCATGCTTATTCCTGGCTTTGCGCGCGCCGGCCTGGGCGCAAGATCAAACCCAAACCTATACGCCAGAATTCTTCGCCGCGGCTGAGCCGGCGACGGCGATGGACATGATCATGCGCCTGCCCGGCTTTGTCTTTGACGGCGGCGACGGCTCCAGGGGCTTTTCCGGAAATTCCGGCAATGTGCTGATCGACGGCGAGCGTCCCACCAGCAAGACCGACAACCTGTCATCCGTGCTATCGCGCATCGTGGCGAGCGACGTCGCGCGCATTGAGGTCATTCACGGCAGCGCCCCAGGCATCGATATGCAGGGCAAGCCGGTGATGGCCAATGTCATCCGCAAGCAAACCGCCTCCACCATCATCGTGGTCAGCGCCAGCGAGGATTATTTTCCCAATACCGGCCGCTTCCTGCCGGGCGGGCAATTGCAATATAGCCGCACGGACGGGCCGCGCAGCTATGACGTCTCGATCCAGCGCAACACCAATTTCAATGACGACATGGGTGCGGCAAACATCACCCGTGTGGACGCGAACGGCAAAGCAGTGCGAACCGAGGAAACGCGGCGCGGTACCGGCGGCAATGTGGGACTGAATGGCGATGTCAAACTGCCCTTCGCCGGCGGCGATCTCAGCGCCAATACCAGTGTGTCCCAGAACGATTTCCAGAGCGGCACGTTTTACGACGATCCAGGCGCGCCGCAGAATTACACCAACAACTCGCACAATCTGAACGGCGAACTGGGAGCCAGTTACCGCGTGGGATTGGGCACCACCGTCCTGGATGTCGAATTGCTGCAAAGACTGGGCCGTTCGGCTTCAACCCAACTGCTGGAAGACAACACCGGCGACCAGCGTTTTTCGTCCATCCGCGCGACGGGCGAGAGCATCAGCCGCTTCACCCTCAGCTACCCTCTCACCGCCAGTCTGTCGCTGGAGGGCGGGGCCGAGGCCGCCTATAATTTCCTCAACGGCTTGTCGGTCTTCACCCAAAGCAGCCTGGCCGTGGCGGTACCCTCCTCGCATGTCTCGGTGAACGAACAGCGCGGCGAGGCCTTCAGCCAGTTCAGTTGGCAGATCGGCCATGGCCTGACGCTGGATGCCGGGGTGCGGGCGGAATATTCCACCATCACCGAGCAGGGTGATGTGACGCGCTCGCGGTCTTTCTTCTATCCCAAGCCGCGGCTGCAACTGTCCTGGGCGATCGATTCCAGCTCGCAGCTGCGGCTGCGGGCCGAGCATCATCTGGGTCAACTGAATTTCGACGACTTCGTGTCCTCCGTCAGCCTCAACCGCAACCTCGTCACCGCCGGCAATCCGGACCTGAGGCCCGACCAGAGCTGGGATTTCGAAGCCGGTTATGAATATCATTTCTGGAGTCGCGGCGCCGTCACGCTCAAGCTCACGCATCAATTGGTCAGCAACATCCTGGATGACAAGCCGCTGGTCACGCCGGACGGCATCTTCGATGTGCGCGGCAATATCGGCAGCGGCCGGGCCGACTGGCTTAGTGTCCATACCACGCTTCCCACCGACGGCATCGGGCTTACGGGCGGATTGTTCAGCGTCTCGGCCGACTGGCGCGACAGCGCGGTCAAGGATCCCTTGACGGGGCTGAAGCGGCGCTTCGCGGTGGAAGACGCCGCCTCTTATTCGCTGGATTTCACCCAGGACCTGCCAAACTGGAAATCCAGTTGGGGCCTGCACTATTACAATGGCTGGAAAGAGATCGGCACCCGCCTGAACGAGACCGATCTTTTCCTGGGCGCGCCGTCGCTGAACGCCAACTGGACTTACAATCCCAAGCCCGATCTCAACCTGACCTTCTCGATCGGCAATATGCTGGTCTCCAGCCGCAGCCGCGCCAGCGTCTATTACGCCGGGCCGCGCAACAGCACGGCCATGACCGGCCGCGAAATCGAAATCGGCTATTCGCGCCCCCATTTCCAGATCAGCCTGCGCAAGACCTTCAACTAAGGCCGCCTTGTTGCGCCTGCGAAGGCCCCGCCGGTCCCTCCGTACCCGGATGTATTAACGATTTGATTTGACTCGGATTTTGTCCACAGCCCCAAAACCTGGCCGATTTGGCCGCATATAGATTTTCATACTTTCTTAACCACAACACCTATGCGGACTCACCCCCCTTCGCTATGTTGTTGATTCAACAGTGATTCGCCGTTTACGGGGGCGTTGGGGATGGGTCCCAGTAAGGGACGAGGCAGCAGGACCGGAAAAAGGTTAATGACAGGGACCAGCGCCCTGTTGTCGACCTTGCCCCTGCCCGCCTATGCCGCGGGCGCCGCCGAGGCGCTGGACAACGGCCGGCTGGTGGTTCTGTCGGCCATGGCTTGCGGCGCGGTGGCGCTGGCGATCGCCGCTTCGCTTTGGGCACTGGCCGAGCAAAGCAATGCCCGGCGCCTGCGCCGTGCGCTACGAGGCGCCGGCGCCCGCATCAGGGCTTCGGTGGGTGAGCGCGACGCGCTGCTGGGCGCGGGCCGCGAGGCGCTGGTGGTGTGGGGCCGCGACGGCAGCGGTCCGTTTTCCTATGGCGGCGGCGATGCGCTGCTGGAGTCCTGCCTCAAGGGCCAGGATGCGCTAAGCCTCTCCAAGGCGCTGGACGATCTTGCCGAAAAGGGCATGGCGTTCCAACTGCCGGTCAGCGACGCCCATGGCCGCAAGCTGACGGCACGCGGCCGCGCCGTGGGATCGATGGCGGCGGTGTGGCTGGAAGAGCCCAGCATTTCCACCGAGTCCGCCGATTTCCGCGCCATCCTCGATGCCCTGCCGATCCCGGTATGGCTGCGCGACAAGGGCCTGGCGCTGCGCTGGGGCAACCACGCCTTTCTCACCAGCACCGGCGCCGCCGATCTGGATGCCGCCCGCGCCGCCCAGGCCAGCCTGGACAAATCCGAGCGCGATCTGGCTGCCAGCGCCCGCAGTCAGAACGCCATGCTGGAGGCCAAGCGCTTCGCCGTGGTCGGCGGCCAGCGCCGCGCCATAACCTTCACCGAAATCCCGCTGGGGGATGCGGGCATCATCGGCACCGCCGTCGATGTCACCGAGGTGGCGGCGGCGGAAGCCAAACTGCAGCAGCATGTCGACGCCCATGCCGACACTTTGGACAAGCTGCAAACGGCGGTGGCGATCTTCGGCAAGGATCAGCGGCTGACTTTTTACAACCGCGCCTTTGTGCGGCTCTGGTCCTTAAGCGAATCCTGGCTCGACCGCCATCCCAGCGACGGCGAAGTCCTCGACAAACTGCGCGAAAGCCGCCGCTTGCCGGAACAGCGCGATTACCAGGCGTGGAAGCGCACCCGTATGGCGCTTTATCAGACCGATAGCCGGTCCGAGGGCCGCAGCACCGAGGAATTGTGGCACCTGCCCGGCGGCCAGACATTGCGGGTGGTGACCCAGCCGCATCCGTTCGGCGGGCTGACCTTCCTTTACGAAGACGTCAGCGAAAAGCTGAACCTGGAAAGCAATTACAACACTCTGATCAAGGTGCAGTCCGCCACCATCGACACCCTGGTCGAGGGCGTGGCGGTGTTCGGACCCGACGGCAAACTCAAACTCCACAACCGCGCCTTCGCCCGCATCTGGGACCTGACCGATGACGAATTGAAAGGCGAGCCGCATGTGCGCGCCCTCGCCAATGCCGCCATCGCGCGCTTCGGCGACGCGCCGATGTGGGACCGGCTGATCCAGGCCATCGTCTCGGGCGGCTCCAGCAAACTGGATCTTGGTGAAGTCGAGCGCAACGACCGCACCATTTTGCAGCTGGGCCTGGCCGCCTTGCCGGATGGCGCCGCCCTGGTCACTTTTGCCGATGTCACCGACCGTTTCCGCATCGAAAGTGCCCTGCGCGACCGCAACGAAGCGCTGGAAGCTGCCGACCGGCTGAAATCGGATTTCATCAAACATGTTTCTTATGAATTGCGCACGCCGCTGAACACCATCCTGGGCTTCTCCGAACATCTGGCCAGCGGGGTGCCCGGCGCGCTCAATGAGCGCCAGGAAGAATATGTTCAGGCCATCGTCTCGGGCTCCAACACGCTCAAGGACTTGGTCAACGATATTTTGGATCTGGCGCTGGTGGAATCCGGCGCCCTGCGGCTGGAGCTGGAACGGCTCGATCTTTATGGACTGCTGGCCGATGTCGCCAACCATGCCGGCGAATGGGCGTCCAAGCTGGATATCGACCTGGATCTGGAATGCTCGCCCGGCGCCGGCATTTTCCTGGCCGATCAGCGCCGCATGCGCCAGATCGTCTTCAACCTGCTGTCCAACGCCTTCAAATTCACCCCCCGTGGCGGGCGCGTGGTGCTGTCGGGGCGCATCATCGGCGAAGACGTGCAGATTTCCGTTTCCGACAATGGCCCCGGCATCGCCGCCGAGGTCAAAGCCAATGTCTTCGAACGGTTCTCCGCCAAGAACCAGTCAGGCCAGCGCGCCGGTGCGGGCCTCGGCCTGGCCCTGGTCAACCGCTTCCTGGAATTGCATGACGGCTGGGTCGAAATCGAAAGCCGCGACAAGGCCCTAGGCGGCGGCACCCTGGTCCGCTGCCACATTCCCCGCCGCATCCGCGAGGGCGACAGCGACGCCAAAACCGACAAGGTCGCGTATCTGTAGCGCGCCGCGGGCCGCCCTCAAAATCATCCCCATGTTTGGACTGGGCAATTCGTCCGAAAGGAACGGTGATTGCCAGCCGGGTTCCCGTCTGTCTCAATGGCTTGAAATAAGGCTGTGGGGGCCGGGGTGGTCGAGGAAGCGGAAGGGCCGGACTGCGGCTCAGCGAACAATGGCGCGGGCGCCGCCATGGCGCTTGGGCTGGGCAGCGGCAGTCAGGACCAAGCCAACGCGTTTCTGGAAGAACAGACCAGGCTCGCCCGTCTGCAGGCGCACGAACTGGGCCATGAGCTCAGCCTGCGCCGTTGGTCCCTATGGGTGCGCCATGTCAGCGGCGTGCTGAAGCTTGCCTTCGAATTTTCCATCGCTCTGGTGCTGCTGGGTGTGGTCGCCTTGCTGGCCAATGAAGTGTGGGCCGCCGCCCATGACAATGGTCTGGTGATCGAGCCTTTCTCCGTCCCCCCGGATCTTGCGGCGCGCGGGCTGACCGGCCAAGTCGTCGCCACCCAGATGCTGGACAATCTGTCCGCCCTGGATTCGCAAATCAACTCGTCGCGCGCGCCCAGCAGTTACGCCAACAATTGGGGCGACGACATCAAGGTGGAAATTCCCGAAACCGGCGTCTCCATCGGCCAGCTCAACACCTATCTGCATCAGTTGCTGGGCCATCAAACCCATATCACCGGCGAGGTGGTGCGCACCGCCAGCGGCATTGCGATCACGGCGCGCGCCGGTATCGCGGGTAAGCGTTTTTCCGGCCCCGAAAGCGATTTCGACAATCTGCTGCTGCAGGCAACCGAGGCGGTCTATGCCAGCACCCAGCCCTATCGCTACAGCGTCCATCTTCAGTCCCTGGGACAGATGGCGCAGGCCGAGGCCTTCTTGACCGCCTCCGTGCGCACCCTGCCGCTATCGGAACGAATCTGGGCCTATGCCGGCCTGACCAATTATTATCTTAGCCAGCATCGCATGGCGGAAGACGTGGAAGCCACGCGAGAGTCCGTCCGCTTGAAACCGGATTTCGCCTGGGGCTGGGGCAAGGTAGCGGGCGCCGCGCGTCAGCTGGGGCAAGCGGAGGCGGAACTGGCGGCAAACCGAACGACTTTGGAAATGCTGAATGGGCCCGGTGCCGCCGACCTAAGACCGGACGCCATACAGAGCCTCAGGAAAAGCACGAACAGCGCTATCGACGAATTGTTGGGCGATTACGCGGGCGCTACCAGAGAAGTTCTGGCGCGCTATCCTTCCTTGGCCGATATCGATGACGGTGAAAAGCAGGTCCAGGGATTATTGGCCGTCCCCGGCCAGAATCTCGCATCGATTATATCCGTCCCGGCCGTCTATGCCGCCGATTTGATATCCATTCACGATCTTGCCGCCGTTGAGCGGAGGCTGGCGGGTGCATCCAGCTTCCTGACCGCAATCGGGAATGCAACCGTCGCCAGGAATGATGCGCGCGGCAAGGCCAATACCGACGGTACCCTGCACGTCTTTGGCGGCGTTGAGATGCGTCTGGCCTTGGCACATCGCGATTGGGCGGGGGCCGCACGGGACGCCGCCGCGCTGGACGCGCAAGAGGCCGGGCTGAATGCGGCCTATGCCTCCACCTCACTATATCCGCCAACGACCATCTGGCCGATACGCGCTTTGGCCGAGGCGAAAATGGGAAATTTCGCCGCCGCCCATGCCTGGATCGACAAGACACCGGGCGATTGCGATTTGTGCCTCAGGACGCGCGGCCAGATCGACGCGGCGCAAAAGAACTACGGCGGCGCGGATTTCTGGTTCGCGCGGGCCGCGCGACTGGCGCCGTCGATCCCCTTCGCCTATGCCGATTGGGGCGCGGCGCTTCTGGCTCGGGGCGATCCCGCGGGCGCCATCGCCAAATTCAAAATCGCCAACCAGAAAGGTCCTCATTTCGCCGACCCGCTGGAAGGCTGGGGCGAAGCTTTGATGGCGCAGAACCGCTCCGACCTGGGGATAGCGAAATTCGCCCAGGCCGAGGCCTTCGCGCCCAATTGGAGCCTGCTGCACAGGAAATGGGGCGAAGCGCTGGTTTATGCCGGCAAAAAGGACGAGGCGCAAAAACAGTTCGCCCTCGCCGACGCCTTGGACCGGCCCCACGCCGCCGGCCCCTGACCACGCCGCTTAATGCTGGCTATCCGGCATCCGTACCACCAACCCGTCCATTTCGCTGGTGACGCGCAGTTGGCATGACAGACGCGAATTGGATTTCAGTCCGATGGCGAAATCCAGCATGGCCTCTTCCATCTCGGCCTTGGGCGGCAGCTTGGCCTGCCAGTTGGGATCGACATAGACATGACAGGTGGCGCAGGCACAGGCGCCGCCGCAATCGGCGTCGATGCCGGGGATGCGGTTCTTGACCGCGCCTTCCATCACCGACCAGCCGATGCCGACTTCGACCACATGTTCGGTGCCGTCATGCTCGATGTAATGAATTTTCGGCATCACGCCATCTGCTTCATCGGGATCGACAGATCGGCCAGCTTTTCGGGGGCGATTTTCGTACCCTGCGCGATCAGTTTCTTGCCCACCAGATATTCCGGCGCGGCGTTGACCGCTTCCACCGCGGCCACGGCGCCATCGCGCAAATGAAACACCGCGAATTTGCGCGAGGCCACATCGCCGCGTAGCACGATATGATCGCTGGGCCGCGCCAGGCCGGCGATTTGCAATTTCAGGTCATACTGGTCCGACCAGAACCACGGCACTTCGCTATAGGTCTTGGGCCTCTCCACCATCGCCAGGGCCGCATGCTTGGCCTGGTCGATGGCGTTCTGCACGCATTCCAGGCGGATGGCGGTGCCTTCGCGCCCGATATGCCTTGTGCAATCGCCGGCGGCGAAGATGGCGGGATCGCCGGTGCGCGCATTCTGGTCGACCACGATGCCGTCCTCGCAGGCCAGTCCTGCGGCACGCGCCAACGCGTCATTGGGCAACACGCCGATCCCCACCAGCACGATATTGGCAGGATAGCGCACACCGCCGGCCACCACCGCCTCGACCTTGCCGCTGCCTTCAATCGCTTCCACGCCGGTGCGCAGCTTGAGCTTGACGCCGAATTTTTCATGTTCGGCGGCATAGAAATCCGACACCGGCACGCTGACGGCCCGCGCCATCAAGCGGTCCATCGCCTCGAACACGGTGACATCCAGACCGCGCTTGGCGCCGACCGCCGCCACTTCCAGCCCGATATAGCCGCCGCCGACAATGGCGATGCGCTTGCCCGCCTGGAACACCGCCTGCAGCCCATCCACATCGGCGATGTCGCGCAGGTAATGCACGCCCGGCAGTTCGGCGCCGGGGCAGCGCAGCTTGCGCACCTTGGTGCCGGTGGCCAGCAGCAGCTTGTCATAGGACAGGGTTCGGCCGTCGCTGAGCGTCACGGTCTTCTTCGCCCGGTCGATGGCAGTGGCCGATGTGTTGAGTAGCAGCTCGCAGCCCGCCTCGCTGTAATAATGATCGCCTTTCAGGAACAGCCGCTCGCGGGCAAAGCTGCCCAGCAGATAGGCCTTGGACAAAGGCGGCCGCTGATATGGCGCGTAGGCCTCGTCGCCGATCAGGGTGATGGGTCCGGCAAAGCCCTCGGCCCGCAGCGACTGAATGGCCTGGGCGGCGGCCTGGCCGGCACCGATAATGACGAGGGATTCGGACATGGGAACTTTCGCGTGAAAACGGGCGCACCATGTCGGAACAGTCCAGGGGAATCAACCGCTTCCGCCGCGGTTGCGAGCCTGACGGGCCTGCCCTAGAACGTCATCATGGCGGAAAATTTTCGCAAGAACCTGACATTGCCGGACCTTGCGGCGACGAGCCTCCTGGGAGCGCGGATCGCGGCCGTGCTGCGGCCGGGCGATCTAGTGGCGCTGTCCGGCGATCTGGGCGCCGGCAAGACCACTTTGGCGCGGGCCATTCTGGGCGCGCTGGGCGTGGGCGAGCATGTTCCCAGCCCCAGCTTCACCCTGGTGCAGAGCTATGACACGCCCCATCTTCGGGTCAGCCATTATGACCTTTATCGGCTGAAGCGGCCTGGCGAGCTGGCCGAGCTGGGATTGGATGACGCGCTGGAAGACGGCGCCGCTTTGGTGGAATGGCCCGAGCGGGCGCGACTGCCCGAAGGCCTGACGATAACCTTGGACAGCGCCGCGGCGGGGCGCCGCGCCGTGCTGGAAGGGCCGGCGCGTTGGCGGGTTCTGGAGAATGTCGATGTCTGAAGTTTTCCTGCGCGATTCATTTTTGAACGGGGCCGGCTGGGGCGATGCAGCCGTGGCGCCGCTTCCCGGCGATGCCTCGACACGCAGCTATGCGCGGCTGACACGCGGCGGCAAAACCGCCATGCTGATGCATCAGCCGCAAGCCGCCGAAACCGCCACCGCTTCGGCCTCGGCCAGCGAGAGCGAGCGCCGCGCGCTGGGCTATAACGCCGTGGCGCGGCTGGCCGGCGCCGATTGCGGCCGCTTCGCCGCGGTCGCCGATTATCTGCGCGGACGCGGTTTGGCCGCGCCCAAAATCTATGCCGCCGATCTGCCGCGCGGATTGGCGATCATCGAGGATTTCGGCGACGCGCTGTTCGCCGATGTGCTCAAGGACGGGGCTTGCGAAGAAGAACTCTACAAAGCCGCCGTCGAGATTCTGGCGCGCCTGCATGCGCAGCCGGCGCCGGCGGAATTGCCCGGCGGATTTCCCCTGCACGCTTACGATCAACTGGCGCTGCTGGCGGAGACCGATTTGCTGACCGAATGGTTCCTGCCCCTGGCGCTGGGCCGCCAGGCCACAGAGGCCGAGCTTGCGGAACATCGCAGCCTGTGGCGGGCAGCGCTGGACGGCATTGCCGCGGCCAAACCCGTGTTCGTGCACCGCGACTATCACGCCCAGAACCTGATCTGGATGCCGCAGCGTTCCGGGTTGGGGCGGGTCGGGCTGATCGACTTCCAGGACGCCGTGGCGGGCAGTCCTGCCTATGATTTGATTTCCCTGCTCGAAGACGCGCGCCGCGATGTCTCGCCGGCCATCGCCGAACGCGCCACCCGGCATTATCTGGATGCGATGCGCGCCCAGGGCACGCCGCTGGACGAAGCCCGGTTCCGACACGAGATGGCGGTCATGGCGGCCCAGCGCAACGCCAAGATCGTGGGCATCTTTGCCCGGCTTTATAAGCGCGACGGCAAGGCGCGCTATCTCGCTTTTCTGCCCCGGGTCTGGCGGCATCTGGAACGCGACCTGACGCATCCGTCGCTTGCCGCCCTGCGGGGCTGGTATGATCGGGTGATTCCGGCGGCGCTTCGCACCCTGCCCCGGCTGGAGAAGGAAACGACGTGACCGCCATCCATCGCGCCATGATCATGGCGGCAGGCCTGGGCACCCGCATGCGCCCCCTGACCAATGACCGGCCCAAGCCGATGGTGACGGTGCGCGGCCGCACCCTGATCGACCATGCCCTGGACCGGTTGGTCGCCGCGGGCATCGATCTGGCGGTGATCAATCTGCATTACAAAGCGGATTCGCTGCGCGAACATTTGGACAAGCGCCATGACATCGCCATCCGCTATTCCTTCGAGACCGAAGAATTGATGGGCACCGGCGGCGGCGTGGTCCGGGCGTTGCCGCATTTCGAAGGCGAGGAATTCTTCATCCTCAATTCGGATTCGGTCTGGGTCGAGGGCGTCAACTCCGCTCTCCTGACCATGAAACGCAACTGGGACCCCAAACAGATGGACGGGCTGCTGCTGCTGGCCTCGATGACCACCGCCATGGGTTATGAGGGGCGCGGCGATTTCAACCTGGCGCCCGACGGCAGGCTATCGCGGGTCAAGGAATTGAACCCCTCGCCTTTTGCCTATCCCGGGGTTCAGATCGTGCATCCGCGCCTGTTCGATAATCCGCCGGCCGGCGCTTTCTCCACCAATGTGGTGTGGGACCGCGCCATCGCCAAAAAGCGGCTGTTCGGCATTCGCCTGGAAGGCGTCTGGATTCATGTCGGCACGCCCGAAGCCCGCGCCGAAGCGGAAGATTACCTTGAAAAGCTGGCGCCGGCGTGAGCGCCGCCGCGCTCTTCACCATCGCCGATGATTTTGCCCATACCCTGGCCCGAGGACTGGTGAGCCGCGCCGCGCAAGGCGACTTCGCCTTGGCGGATTGTGTGATCTATCTGCCGACGCGGCGCGCAGCGCGGAGCTTCGGCGAGGCTTTCGCCCATATTGCCGGCGGTGGTGTGCTGCTGCCGCAATTCCGCGCCCTGGGCGACAGTGACGACGAGGACCTGCTGTTCGAGGCCATCGACCTGCCGCCGGCGGTTCCACCCATCCGCCGCAAGCTTCTGCTGGCCACCATGATCCGCCGCTGGGATGGCACGCTGGGCTTTGCGCAAGCCGCCGGCCTGGCCGACAGCCTGGCCCGGATGATGGATGAAGCCCAGACCCAGGGCACCGATCTCAGCAAGTTGGACGATTTGGCGCCGCTGGAATTGGCGCGGCATTGGCAGGAAGTCACCGGCTTTCTGAAATTGATCCACGAACAATGGCCGGGTTTGCTTGCGGCGGAAGGCGCGATCGATCCCGCCGCGCGGCGCAATCTGGCGCTGGGCTTGCGCAGCCGGCGTCTGGCAGCCAATCCGCCCCGCGGCATGGTGATCGCTGCGGGATCGACGGGCTCGATCCCCGCCACCGCCCAATTGCTGGGTGTGATCGCCGGATTGCCGCGCGGCGCGGTCATCCTGCCGGGCCTGGACCGGGGACTGGATGATGAAAGTTGGAGCCGGCTGGATCCCGGCCATCCGCAATTCGGTTTGAAGCAATTGCTGGAATCGCTGAACGCGGTGCGCGGCGATGTTCGCGATTGGCAGGGTGCCCCCGCTTCGCCGGCCCGCGCCGCGCTGCTGCGCGAGACCTTGCGGCCCGCACCCACCACAGATGCCTGGCGGGCTTTGGCGGCCGCCCCGCAAACCATCGCCGCCGGCTTGGAGGGACTGACCCTGGCGGAAGCGGCCGATCCGGCCGAGGAAGCGCTGGTGATCGCGCTGGCCCTGCGTGAGACCTTGGAACATGACGGGCGCAGCGCCGCGCTGGTCACGCCCGACCGCAATCTGGCGCGGCGGGTGGCGGGCGAGTTGACGCGCTGGGGAATCCGCATCGACGATTCCGCCGGCCGTCCCCTCGCCCATACCAGCGCCGGCACATTTCTCTGCCTGCTGGCGGAAGCGGCGGCGGCAGGTTTCGCGCCGGTGCCGTTGCTGGCTTTGCTCAAGCATCCTTTCGCCACGCTGGGCGGCGATGCCGGAGCGTTTCGGGCCCGCGCGCGCGAACTCGACCGGGCCTTGCGCGGTCCCCGCCCCGATCCCGGACTGAACGGCATTGACGCGCGGGCGAGCAAAAATCCCGAACTGGCGCAGTGGTGGCGCGGTATCGCCGCCATCCTCGCGCCCCTGGAACAGGCATTCGCGCAAACCCAAATCGATCTGGCGCAGTTGATCGCGGTGCATGTGGCAACAGCCGAACGCCTCGCCTGCGATGACGACCAGGCCTGCCCCTTGTGGCGCGGTCCCGATGGCGAGGCGGCGGCCGATCTTATCGCCCAGTTCGAGAACGGCGCCCGCGATCTGCCAGCGGCACCGCCCGCGGCCTATCCCGCTTTGCTGCGGCGCCTGGCGATGGAAGTGCCGGTGCGGCCGCGGCCCGGCCGCAGCGCGATTGCCATTCTGGGTCCGCTGGAAGCGCGGCTGCAGAAATTCGCTCTCACCATTTTGGGTGGGCTCAACGAAGGCAGCTGGCCGGGCAGCGCCGCCCTCGACCCCTGGTTCTCCCGGCCGATGCGCGACACGCTCGGCCTGCCGCAACCCGAACGCGCGATAGGGTTGGCGGCGCATGATTTTGCCATGCTCGCCGGCGCCGGCGAGGTGTTGCTCACCCGCGCACAGAAAACCCATGGCGCGCCCAGCATCGCCTCGCGCTGGCTGCAACGTCTGGGACAGCTGACGCGGGGCTTGGGGCTTGAGGTACCAGTCAGTCCCTATCTTGCCTTGGCTCGCGCCCTCCCCAGCGCGACATTCGCGCCGCGCACGGGCCGCCCCGCCCCCAGGCCGCCGGTGGCGGCGCGACCCCGGCGCCTCACTGTCACCGAAATCGAAACCTGGCTGCGCGATCCCTATGCGATCTACGCCAAGCATGTGCTGAAGCTGCGCCCGCTCGATCCGCTGGACGATGCGGTAGGGCCGCTGGAGCGCGGCAGCCTTTTCCACAAGGCGCTGGAACTCTTCGTGCGCGATCCTGCGGGAGGGCTGGAGAGGCTCATTGCCACCGCCGACGAGTTGTTCGTGGACATGGCTATTCCCCATGCCCAGCGCGCGTTATGGCGGCCGCGCTTTCACAATGCCGCCCGCGCTTTTCTGGCCTGGGAACAGCGCCGCGCGCGCTGGATCGCAAGTTCGAAGCTGGAAGTGCGCGGACGCATGAGCTTCGATGCGCCTGCCGGGCCCTTCGAACTGGCCTGTATCGCCGACCGGATCGATCTTTTGAAAGAGGGCGGCGCCGCGATCGTCGATTACAAGACCGGCGCCCTGCCCGGCAAAAAGGGCCTGGTGCAATTCTTGATGCCGCAATTGCCGCTGGAAGGCGCCATTCTGGCGGCAGGCGGTTTTGACGGCATCCCGGCCCAATTCGCCGCGGAGTTGATCTATCTGCGTTTCGCCGGCAAGGACGACAAGGATGTGGTGCTGGACGGCTCGCTGGCGCAGGAAGCCGCGGCGCGGCTGACGCAGCGCATCGCCTGGTTCGACGATCCCGCCACGCCCTATCATTCCCGCGTCGCGCCCCAGCAGGCGCGCTTTGCCGGCGATTACGATCATCTGGCACGGGTGCGCGAATGGTCGGTGTCGGGCTGGAGCGAAGAACCATGAGCGCTGAGAGCGCCTCGGGCCGCGCTTCCGATCCGCTGGTCTCGGCCTGGGTGGCCGCCAATGCCGGCGCCGGCAAGACTTATACCTTGGCCAACCGGGTGGCGCGGCTGCTGCTGGCCGATGCCAAGCCGCAGCGCATTCTGTGCCTCACCTTCACCAAGGCGGCGGCCGCCGAAATGCAAGGCCGGTTATTCCAGCAATTGGGCACATGGTCGATGCTGCCCGATATCGATCTGCGCAAGGCGATCGAAGAGATCGGCGCCGCCAGCGACGACCTCGCCAAGGCCCGGCGCCTCTTCGCCCAGGCGCTGGAAACGCCCGGCGGGCTGAAAGTGCTGACCATCCATGCCTTCTGCCAGATCGTGCTGTCGCGCTTTCCCATCGAAGCCGGTGTGCCGCCCGGCTTCACCGTGCTGGACGACAATTCCGGCCGCGCTCTGATTGCCGAAGCGCGGCAAGCGGTGCTGGAACGCGCCGGCGGCGGCGATGGAGCCTTGACCGGCGCCATCGATCTGTTGGTGCGCGACTGCGGCGAGGAGATGCTCAGCCGCATCCTTTCCGCCGCCCTGGGCAATGATCGGCGCAAGATGGACCGCTTCTTCGACACACTGGAGAACGAGAATTTCGCCAATGCGGTGTGGCGGGCCCATGGCGCTGAGCCGGGCGACGACGTGGCGGGCTCGTTCTGCGCCGAACTGAAACGCGAGATCGATGTCCTCAAAGAGGTGGTGCTTTGGCTCAGCGCCGGCGGCAAGACCGATGCCGAGGCCGCCGATGCCCTGATGCGCTTCCTGGAAAAGGATTTCGCCGAAGACGGCTTTCCCATCCTGGGCGAATTTTTCCTCACCAGCGAGGGCGCGCCGCGCAAACGGCTGGCCATCAAGAAACTGGCCGATGGGCGCCCCGACCTGATCGCCTGGCTGACGGCGCTGCAGCAGCGTTACTGCGCCGCCGAGGAACGTCGCCGCGCCGCGCGCGCTGCCGGCCTGGCCGAAGCCGGGCTGACCTTGATCCGGGCGGTGCGCGGTGAATATGAGTCGGCCAAACGCCGCCGGGCCGCGCTGGATTATGACGATCTGATCATCCACACCCTGCATCTGCTGGAGCGCAGAGAAGCCGCGCCCTGGGTGCAATACAAACTGGATGGCGGGCTGGATCACATTCTGATCGACGAGGCCCAGGACACCAGCCCCGAACAATGGCGCATCGTCAAAGCGCTGACGGGGGAGTTCTTTTCGCGCCAGGCTCGGGGCACGGGACTGCCGCGCACGCTCTTCGCGGTGGGCGACGAGAAGCAATCGATCTTCAGTTTCCAGGGTGCCGACCCGGCCCAGTTCGACGTCAACCGCGAACATTTCGAGCGGCAATTGCGCGAGGCCGCCCTGCCCTTCACCCAAGTGCCGCTGACCACCTCGCGGCGTTCGGCGCCGGAAGTGCTGACCTTTGTCGACACCTTGTTCGAAAGCGAAGCGGCGCGGGCCGGCCTCACCTCGCGCGGCCATGCCGTCACCCATAGCGCTCACCGCGCCGAGGCCAAGGGCGGGGTGGAATTCTGGGACCTGATGCTGCCGGAAGAGGATGCCGAGCCGGATTATTACCAGCCGGTCGATGTGGAGCAGAATTCCAGCGCCGTGGTGCGGCTCGCCGAAGCGGTGGCGGCACGGATCGGGGGCTGGATCGCGGGCGGCGTCGCACTTCCCGGCCATAAGACGCCGATCCGTCCCGGCGACATTATGATCCTGCTGCCGCGCCGCGAGCCGTTCGGCGGCGAAGTCATCCGCCAGTTGAAACTGCGCGCCATTCCCGTGGCCGGCGCCGACCGCATTGTCTTGACCGAACAGATCGCGGTGATGGATCTGATGGCGCTCGGCCGCTTTGTGCTGCAGCGGGAGGACGATCTCAATCTGGCGGCACTGTTGCGCTCGCCGCTTTGCGGCCTCAGCGAAGAAGAACTCTTCACCCTGTGCCATGGGCGCGAGGGCGGGGTGTGGGAAGCCTTGCGGGCGCGCAAATCCGAGCCGGGTTGCTTTGAAGCCGCTTACGTCTTTCTGGCCGAAATGCTGGAGCGGGCCGATTATGCGCCGCCTTTCGAATTCTACACCCATGCGCTGTCGCGGCTGGGCAAGCGCCGCGACCTGCTGGCCCGTCTGGGTCCCGAGGCCGCCGACGCGATCGAGGAATTCCTTTCCCTCTCGCTGGCCTATGAACAGGACCAGACCCCGTCGCTGGAAGGTTTCCTGGATTGGATCGGGCGCGGCGGCAATGAGATCAAGCGCGATATGGAGCGCGGCCGTAACGAAGTGCGGGTGATGACGGTGCATGGCGCCAAAGGGCTGGAGGCCGATATCGTCATCCTGCCCGACACCACCGGCTTTCCCGACATGCCCTGGGTCAAGGGCCATCTTCTGTACACGGATGATGGCGTGCTGTTTCCCGCCTCCGGCCGCGACGAGCCGGAGGTGGTGGCCAAGGCCAAGGCGCGGGTGAAGGCCGATCTCCTGGCCGAGCATCGCCGCCTGCTCTATGTCGCGCTGACCCGTGCTCGCGACCGGCTTTATGTCTGCGGTTTCCAAAACAGCCGCGCCCCGCGCGAGGACAGCTGGTATCGGCTGGCCGAAGCGGCGGCGCGGCAATTGGGCAAACCGCTGATCCGCGGCGGCCTCACCGTTCATGGCTTCGGCCATGTCGATGAGATGGCGGCGGCGCCGCGCCCAACGCCGGCCACCGCCCCGACTATGCTGCCCGCCTGGACCGCGCGGCCGGCACCGCGTCCGCGCGGCGGGGCGCGAGTGATCCGACCCTCCGACGCGCTCGATCTGCCCGAGCCGCCCACCCTGTCGCCGCTGCGCGAGGATCGCTTCCGCCGCGGCAATGTCGTGCATGCGCTGCTGTCGCGCTTGCCCGAATTGGCGCCGGCGGATCGCGCGGCCGCGGCCCTGGCCTATGCCAAGGCCAATGGTTTTGGCGAGGCCCTGGTGGCAGAGACATTGGCGGTGCTGGACCATCCCGATTTCGCCGCGGCCTTCGGGGCCGACAGCCGCGCCGAAGTGGCGTTCCTGGCGGCGCTGCCCGACTTCGGCGAGGGCGCCGAGGTCCATGGCCGCATCGACCGGCTGGCGGTCAGCGCCGACGAAGTCCTGATCCTGGATTTCAAGACCAATCGCCCGCCGCCGGCCCGGGAAGACCAGGTCGCCAAGATTTATCTGGCCCAGATGGCGCTTTACCGGGCCGCCGCCAAGCGGATTTTTCCGGGACGCCGAATCGTCTGCGGGCTGCTCTGGACCGACGGGCCGGTCCTGATGCGGCTGTCGGACGGCATTTTGGACCGCCAGATGGCGGAACTGGCCCATTTCGAGGGCACGGAAGAGCGGCTTGACCCCGAAGGGGGGCATTCCTAGATATTATGCCTCGGTAATGTTCAAAGGACCCGCCCATGCCCATCAAAGTGTCGGACGCCTCGTTCCAGGCTGATGTCCTGGATTCCAAGAAGCCGGTACTGGTCGATTTCTGGGCGGAATGGTGCGGCCCCTGCCGCATGATCGCCCCGGCGCTGGACGAGCTGTCCAACGAGCTGGGCGAAAAGCTAACCATCGCCAAGATCAATATCGACGAGAACCCGCACGTCCCGACCAAATATGGCGTGCGCGGCATTCCCACCATGATGATCTTCTCTCAGGGCCAAGTTGCCGCCACCAAAGTCGGCGCCCTGCCCAAGTCGAAGATCAAGGAATGGATCGAGAGTTCGATCTAACGCCTCGGTCGTCTGGGATTTCTAATGCCGTGTGTCCGGTAGGATGCCTGCTGCTCCAGAATGCTTTCCGGTAAAGGCTGCGACATTGCGAGCCTGTTCTGTCGCTTCTTCAGCCACATCATCACGCCGGTGACGAGGAATAGGAGCGGCATCAGACCCGAGATAAACACCAATGCGGCATAGATCGGGCCAAAGCCGGCACCACCATGTAGGCGGCTTATCGCAAGCGCAAGTTTGTAGGCGTTGTTGGGAGGCGGAGCGGGATTGGGAATAACCGTACCGTTATAGGGATCCAGGTAAACACGCATGCCCGGACCGGGACCGGTTTGCGCAATGATGGGCAACAGGGTGGGCCGACCCGGCTTCCAACCGGGCATCTTCAATTGCTGGACCGGCAGATTGCTCGCCTTGCGGGCGGCCATAAGCGCGGCGTCCGGGCCGAGAAGCGCAACTTCAGGTGATGCCGTGACAATGGGCGTTCCTTCAACGTAGTGCGGTAATTCTTCCCCGGTCACGAACGTAATGAGGGCTCCCGCGGTCTTCGGAAATCCGTAGGCGATGCCCGTGGCCGTAACCAACAGATAGATGACGAGTGCCCATATGCCTGCGGCGCCATGCAGTTCGCGGTGAAAGCGCAGACCCTTTGCCCCGCGCCGCACGAAAAAGGCGGCCTTCCACTGCCCTGCCTTTGGCCACCAAAGATAGAGGCCGGTCAGGCCAAGGAAGATCATGATAAGACCCAACCAACCTTCCACAGTACGGCCGGCACGGATGCCAGGGATCAAAAGACCGTTGTGAAAGTCCAAGATCACGCTAAGCCAATCCGGGTCTCTCGCGCTGAATGTGGCCAAGACCCGTCCGGTGCCGGGGTCCGTAACCACCGCCGGCATCTGCTCGCTAAAATAAATTTCGACAGGGTCACGCGGTCCGTCTGGCAGCCTGATCGTGGCATTGCCCATTTGGGGCGCACCAACAGCCGCGCGAGCGGCAGCCAGCCCTTTGTCCAAAGCGGGAGTACGGGCGGCAGTAACTTGAACAGAAGGTGGTGCTTGTAAAAGAGGCTCAAACACGCCGATCGAGCCGGACAATCCAATCAGCACGAAGACGATGCCCAGGATCAGCCCTGACCACAAATGCAACGGAAACAGGAATTTCGTGACCACGTTGTTGGCCCCAGGGTTCCTGCCGCATCAGCATAGGAATGCGAATGGTCGGCATGCCGCGGTTGGTAATATGCTAGGGGCACCAACAACAGAACCTTTGTCGGAATTGTCGTAACAGCATCTTGCCTAGTTCCTTTTCGCCTAATATCCTACAATGTAGGACAAATTGCGCGCATGCGACCAGGGATCGGCGCACTGCAAAATAGGCTCAGCAACGGTCCGCAATTTACCCGCCAAGCGGATTGGGAGGTTTTTGTGAAAAAGATCATACCTGTTCTTGCATTTGCCATTTCCATGCTCTCGGCGGGCTCACATGCAAAGGACCTTTCCCACCATAAAGCGCAGTTCATTGGCGTGGCCAACCACGTCAAGCTGGAGGTGCTGGATTGGGGCGGTACCGGACGGCCCCTGATATTGCTTGCCGGCGCCGGCGACACGGCGCATGTGTTTGACCTTTTCGCGACAAAACTCGCAAGCTCCTATCACGTCTATGGCATCACCAGGCGGGGGTCTGGCGCATCGAGCAATCCGGACCCTGCGACTTCCGACTATTCAGCAGACCGTTTGGGCGATGATGTTCTGGCTGTGATGGATTCGCTGAAGCTTGTTCGGCCTGTTCTGGTGGGCCACTCATTCGCCGGTGAGGAACTGAGTTCGATCGCAAGCCGGTATCCCCAAAAGGTCTCTGGCCTTGTCTATCTCGATGCCGCTTACGCCTATGCCTATTACGCCCCCGGCAACATGATTCCGGCAGGCGACAACATCATCATCGACGCCAATGACCTGCGCATGAAGGTGGACGGCCTGACCGCCCCACGCGTTTCGCCTCAGCAATCCCTTGCCACAATTAACGAGCTGCTGCGGACAGACTTGCCGCAACTGCAAGCCGATCTGCTGGCGACACAAAAGGAGTTGCGGAAATCGGGCAGGCCGCTCGCACCACCCATACCCCCATTGCCCTGCACGTTGAAAGGCTGCGGGATGCTGGCCGGTGTGCAGAAATATACAGAATTGAAAGCGCCGGTGCTTGCCATCTTCGCAGTTCCCGCGAATGCCGGCCCGGATGATCCGACGGGGCCCCAGATAAAAAGATTCAAGGCGGGCAACCCCTCCGCCCGTGTCGTGCTTTTACCGAATGGGGACCACGAGGTATTCGTCTCGAATGAAGCAGAGGTGTTGCGCGAGATGCGTGCGTTTATTCAGGGCCTGCCGAAGTCTTAGAGGAACCGGTGATGCCGGCCTTGCGGCCGGCTTGACCCCACATGCGTCGGCATCCGGCCGCTCGCTTGTGCTCGCGGCGTTCTTCGCTCGAAATGATCCGCAGGATCATTTCGTTCGCCTTCGCCAAGGCGAAGGCGAACCGCTCATCACCCATTCTCCGCCAGAATCTGCCCCGCGAGATAAAGCGAGCCGCAGATAAGAATCCGCGGCGGGGTTTCGCGCGCATGCGCTCTGGCCCAGGCTTGCAATTGCAGCATGGCGTCTTCGAGGTCTTCGGCCGGGGCTGCGTCCAATCCGGCGGCGCGGGCGGCGTCATATAAGGCCCCTGCTCCCATGCTCGCAGCCTCGCCTGCGATCGCGATGGTGACGACATGACGGGCCAGGCCCTTGAAGGCGGAAAGAAATCCCACCGCGTCCTTGGTCCGCAGCATGCCGCATATCAGATAAAGCGGCCGATCGATTTTTTCTTCCAGATCGGCGATGGCGCGCGATACCGCCGCGGCGCCATGGGGATTGTGGCCGCCATCCAGCCAAACTTCGGCGTCTTCGGGTGCATCGGCGATCAGCGGCCCATGGCTGAGGCGCTGCAGCCGCCCCGGCCAGTCGACGCTGCGCAGTCCCGCTTCCACCGCCCGCTCCTCGCCCCAGCCCAGGTTGCGGCCCTCGACCACCGCATGGCGCAGGCCGGCGATGGCGACGGCGGCATTTTCGATCTGATGCCGGCCCATCAATCGCGGCAGCGGCAAATCCAGCAACCCGCTTTCGTCCTCATAGACCATGCGGCCATGTTCCTGGCGGCCCGAGAAATCCTGGCCGAACATGAAGACCGGCGCGCTGAGCTGGTCGGCGCGGCGCAGGATCACCTCGCGCGCGATCTCGTCCTGCGGGCCGATCACAACCGGCACGCCGGGCTTGATGATGCCCGCCTTCTCGCCGGCAATGCCCGCGATGTCGTCCCCCAGGAATTCCGCATGATCCAGCCCGACCGGCTGGACGATGGTCATGGCCGGGCGCGGCACCACATTGGTGGCGTCGAAGGTGCCCCCTAAGCCGACTTCCAGCACCACCGCATCGGCGGGATGGCGCGAAAAGGCCAGGAACATGGCCGCCCCGGTGATCTCGAAAAACGTGATGGGGCGGCCATCATTGACCCGCTCGACTTCTTCCAGCACGGCGCACAGTTCTTCTTCGCTGATCAACTCGCCGGCGATGCGGATTCGCTCATGGAAGCGCACCAGATGCGGCGAGATATGCATGTGCACTTTGAGGCCCTGCGCTTCCAGCATGGCGCGGGAAAAGGCGCAGGCCGAGCCCTTGCCATTGGTGCCGGCGACATGGATCACCGGCGGCAGATGCAATTGCGGATCGCCCAGATCGTGCAGCAGCCGCAAAATGCGCTCCAGCGCCAGGTCGATCTTCTTGGGATGCAGCGCCAGCAGGCGCGCCAGAATGGCGTCACTCGCCAGCAGGGATGTCATTTCCCGCTGGCGTCGGGGCTTCGAAGTTCGCCCGGTGCTTGATGCCGGCGACTTGGCGAACTTCGAAACCGAAAGACGCCAGGATCCAAAAAATGGCCAACGGCCCGTACTTCCGAAATCCGCACCAAGTCCGATACGAGGATCATGCGGATTTCGGACTTGGGCCGTTGGCGTGGCCGTTGCCGTTGCTGGTTATAGGTGTCGCGGACGGCGCCTTGCTTTTGGGGCGCGGCTTCTTGAGCAGCAAATGCAGCACCTTGGACAGCGTCGCGCGCATGTCGGAGCGATGCACCACCATGTCCAGCATGCCATGGGCCAAAAGATATTCGGCCCGCTGGAAGCCTTCCGGCAGTTTTTCCCGGATGGTCTGGGCGATAACCCGGGCGCCGGTGAAGCCGATCTGGGCGCCCGGCTCGGCGATCTGGATATCGCCCAGCATCGCATAAGAGGCACTGACGCCGCCGAAGGTGGGATCGGTCAGCACCACGATATAAGGCAGCCCCGCCTCACGCAGCATGTCGACCGCGATGGTCACGCGCGGCATCTGCATCAGCGACAACATGCCTTCCTGCATCCGCGCCCCGCCGGAGGACACAAACAGAATGAAGGGTCGCTTTTCCGCGACGGCCGCTTCCATGGCCAGGACCAGCGCTTCGCCCACCCCCATGCCCAGCGAACCGCCCAGGAAATCGAAAGGCTGCACCGCCACCAGCACCGGCAATCCGTCCAGGGTGCCGCGCGCCGCGCTCAGCGCCTCGGGACGGCCGGTCTTGCTGCGGGCGGCCTTCAGTTCGTCGCTGTATTTTTTCTCGCCGCGAAAGCGCAGCGGATCGGCGGCCACCTGGGGCGGCACCAATTCCTGGAACTGATTGTTGTCGAAGGTGTAGGCGAAGCGCTCGGCCGGGCCGATGCGCATGTGATGGCCGCATTTGGGGCAGACATAAAGCGCGGCGGCGAGATCGCGGTGGAAGATCATCTCGCCACAGGCCGAGCATTTGCGCCACAGATTTTCTGGGGTGGCGGCGGCGTCCTTGCCCTTGGCCATCAGCCCCTTGATCTTGGGTCGGACAAAATTGGTGATCCAGTTCATGCGCTCACCCTAGCATCGTGAGAAGCATCCGCCAAAGCCCGGCAGAGTTCCAGCACCTCGGCCACGACCTTGTCCCGGGGGGCGCTTTCGATTCGCCCCACAATGGCCGAGCCCACCACCACACCATCGGCTATGGCGGCAATGGCGCTGGCCTGCGCGGGGGTCCGCACGCCGAAGCCCACGGCGACGGGCAGATCACTGGCGGCACGGATGCGGGCCAGTGCCGCGCCGACCTTATCGGTCTCAAAGCTCTTGGTCCCGGTGACGCCGGTGATGGAGACATAATAGAGAAATCCGCTCGCGCCATTCAGCACCTTGGTCAGGCGCGCGGCATCGGTGGTCGGGGTCACCAGGCGGATCAGATCGATGCCCTGGGCCGCCGCCGGCAGCCGCAGCACGTCGTCCTCCTCGGGCGGCAGATCGACGATGATCAAGCCATCGACGCCCGCGGCGGCAGCGTCGCGGATGAAGCGCGCCGAGCCATAGGCATGGACGGGATTGTAATAGCCCATCAGAACGATCGGCGTCGCCGCATCCTTTTTGCGGAATTTCTTCACCAGCTCGAAGCTGCGGCCCATATTCGCGCCCGCCTTCAAGGCGCGCAGCGACGAGGCCTGAACCGCCGGCCCATCCGCCATCGGATCGGTGAAGGGCATGCCAAGCTCGATGATGTCGGCACCGGCCCCAGGCAACCGCTCCAGGATCGCCAGCGAAGTATCGAAATCCGGATCGCCGGCGCTGATGAAAGGGATGAAGGCGCTGCGCCCCTCTTTCTTCAGCTTGGCAAAACGGGTTGCGAGACGGCTCATAGTTTTTCGCCCAGCGCCGCGGCGGCGGAAAACACATCCTTGTCGCCGCGCCCCGACAGGCACACCGCGATGATCTGGTCCTTTTTCATCTGGCCCGCGACCTTGCCGACATGGGCGATGGCATGGGCGGATTCCAGGGCCGGAATGATCCCTTCCAGCTTGGACAGAAGCACAAAAGCGTCCAGCGCCTCAGCGTCGGTGACCGAGAAATATTTCACCCTTCCGCTGTCCTTGAGCCAGGAATGTTCCGGACCGACGCCGGGATAATCCAGCCCCGCCGAAATCGAATGGGCTTCCAGGATCTGGCCGTCGGCGTCCTGCAGCAAATATGAACGCGCGCCATGCAGCACGCCCGGTATGCCCTTGGACAAGGTGGCGGCATGGCGGGGGGTATCGACACCCTCGCCGGCCGCCTCGACGCCATGAATCTCCACCGCGGCATCATCGACAAAGGGGTGAAACATGCCGATGGCATTGGAGCCGCCGCCGACACAGGCCACCACCAGGTCAGGCAGCCTTCCCTCGCGCTCCAGCATCTGCGCCCGTGTCTCGTTGCCGATCACGGTCTGGAAATCGCGTACCATGGCGGGATAGGGATGCGGGCCGGCCGCGGAGCCGATGATGTAAAACGTGTCCTCGACATTGGCGACCCAATCGCGCAAGGCCTCGTTCATCGCGTCTTTCAACGTGCGCGAGCCGGACGAGACGCCGCGCACCTCGGCACCCAGCAAGCGCATGCGAAAGACATTGGGCTTTTGCCGCTCCATATCGACTTCGCCCATATAGATCACGCAGGGCAGCCCAAAGCGGGCCGCCACGGTGGCGGTGGCGACGCCATGCTGGCCCGCGCCGGTCTCGGCGATAATGCGGGTCTTGCCCATGCGGCGGGCGAGCAGAATCTGCCCCAGGCAATTGTTGATCTTGTGCGCGCCGGTGTGGTTGAGGTCTTCGCGCTTCAAATAGACCTTGGCGCCCCCAAGATGCGCGGTCAGCCGCTCCGCCAGATAAAGCGGGCTTTCGCGTCCGACATAATGTTTGAGGAGGCCGTCCAATTCGGCCTGGAAAGCGGCATCGCGCTTGGCCGCTTCATAGGCCTGTTCCAGATCCAGGATCAGCGGCATCAAGGTTTCGGCGACGAAGCGGCCGCCATAGGCGCCGAAATGACCCTCCGCGTCCGGACCGGCGCGATAGGAATTGGGGGTGGCGCTCATGCCACGGCCTTTTGCTTGGCGGCGGCGATGAATTCAGCAATCAGGCTATCGCTTTTCACGCCCGGCGCGCTCTCCACTCCGGACGACACATCGACCATCGCAGCGCCGCTGGCGGCGGCAGCGCGCGCGACATTGTCGGGTTTGAGACCGCCGGCCAAAAACCAGGGCCGGCTGAAGCGCCTGCCGTTCAGCATCTTCCAGTCAAAGGCGACACCATGCCCGCCTGGCCTTGTGGCATTCGCCGCGGCGGGCGCATCGAACAACAAGAACTCCGCCACATCCGCATAGGCCGAAGCCGCGTCCAGGTCGGATGGTTCGGCCACCGGCAAGGCCTTGATCACGGGGATGCCAAAGCGGGTTCGAATTTCACGGGCGCGGGCGACGCTTTCCTTGCCCTGGAGCTGAAAATAATCGGGACGCACCTCGGCCGCCACGCGCTCCAAAAGAGCGTTATCGGCATCTACCGTCACGGCCACCAGCTTGATCCGGCCGCGCATGCGCTGCGCCAGTTGCGCCGCGGCCTCTGTGGTCAGCGCGCGCGGGCTTTGCGGGAAAAACACCAAGCCGGCGAAATCGGCGCCGGCGCGCAGCACGGCATCGGCGGCGGAGGCCGAAGTGATGCCGCAGATTTTGACCGCGATTGTCATGGGATGGGGCTTATGGGCCGCTGGAACAGGGAAATCAAGCGAGCCCCCTGCCCGGGCTTAAGCCATTACAAAGCCTAGGCTATTGGCAATATCACGGGCGGCGCGAACGGGGTCCGCGGCCGCCGTAATCGGCCGGCCGATCACCAGAATATCGGCGCCCGCCTGACGCGCCTCGGCCGGACCCATGACGCGGCTCTGGTCCCCCAGCGCACTGCCGGCGGGGCGGATGCCCGGCACCACCAAGAGAAAATCGTCGCCCAGCGCCGCGCGGATGGCGGCGATCTCATGGGCGGAGCAGACCACGCCGTCCAAGCCGCAGGACTTGGTCAGCTGCGCCAACCGCAGCACCTGCTCGCCGGCCGATGGAATTTGGCCCACTGCCAACAGATCGGCTTGATTGAGGCTGGTGAGCACCGTCACCGCGATCACCTTGGCGCGCGGGTTGACGCCGCGCGCGGCCTCCGCGGCGGCTGTCAACATGGCCGGTCCGCCCGCGGCATGAACATTGACGATGCCGACGCCAAGCTGAACCGCTGCTTTAACAGCGCCCGCTACGGTGTTGGGAATGTCATGGAATTTCAGGTCCAGGAAGATCGGCAGGCCGAAATCGGCAAAGGCCCGCACTCCGTCCGGCCCATGGGCGCTGAAAAACTCCAGCCCCAGCTTCAGCCCGCCGACATAAGGCGCAATGCGGCCCGCCAGCGAGAGCGCATATTCGAGATCGGGGGTGTCGATGGCGACGTAGACGGGGTTCGAAAGGCTCACGCCTCGCCATTACCGCCGTTGAGCCGCTCGCGCAATTCCTTGCCGGTGCGGAAGAAAGGCGCGCGTTTTTCGCCCACCGAGACGGGCTCGCCGGTACGCGGATTGCGGCCCATGCGCGAAGGGCGCACCTTGACCGAAAAGGCGCCGAAGCCGCGCAATTCCACGCGGTGCCCCTCGGCCAAAGCCTTGGTAATGCTGTCCAGCACAGTCGTGACGATCCGTTCCACGTCGCGGTGGTACAGATGCGGATACCGCGCGGTGAGCCGCGCCACCAGTTCAGACTTGATCATCCCAGCCCCTGAAGGGACATGCACGAACGGGTAACGCCGCCCAGCGCTCGTAAATTGTCAGAGGGGCGGCGGGGCGTCAACGGGAACCCGCTGAAAAACCAGACTTTTTCGCCATTGCGGGCGATTTTGTCGCCTTTTCGCCATTTTTCGCAGCCCCCAGCCGCCAAAATCCCCTCTTTGGGGGGCCGGAAAGCGGATTTGGCTGCCCCTGGAACGCCTTAGGAGACAGGCGCGGGGCTCTTGAGTGTGCCGGCAAGCCAAGAAATCATCGCCGCACAAGAATCTGCGTCACGAGGCCAGCACGCGATGTCCCATGATCCTACCCTGGAAGCGCATGAACATGCCGAGCATGCCGAACATGCCGCGCATGAACGCGATCCGTTCATCTCGCTGGTGTCGATCACGGTGGCGGTGCTGGCCGTGCTGGCAGCCGCCGCGGGCAGCCTGGAGACGGTCGAGGGCGGGCGCGCCATCACCATGTCCAGCGACGCGGTGCTGGCTCAGGACAAAGCCACCGATGCCTGGAACGAGTATCAAGCCGACAGTTTGAAACGCCATATGTACACGATCGCCGCTGGCGCCGGCGGCGCGCAAGCGCAGTCCTATCGGACCATCGTGGCGCAGCAGCGCGCCGCGCAAGACAAGGCCCGCGGCGAAGCGGAAGGCGCGCAAAAGGAACGCGACCACCTGACGTCACAGAGTGCCCGGCATGAGGAGCGCCATCACTGGCTGACGGGCGCCGCGACCTTGATCGAGATCGGCATCGCCCTTTCCACCGTGGCCATCATCACCCGGCGCCGCGTGTTCTGGTTCGGCGCCCTGGGTCTGGGCGTGGTCGGTCTGTGCCTGTTCGCGGCGGCCTATCTGCTCTGACATGCGCAAGGCGCGGGGCCGGGCGCCGTGCCGCCGGTCTTGTTTCCCCCCTCCCCCTGAGAGAGGGTCGCTCGAACGATCGAGCGGCCTATGAAATCCACCCTTACCACCCGCGATGCCCTGCTTGCCCTGGCCGTCACGGCCGTGTGGGGCAGCAATTTTGCCGTCATGCGGCTGGCGCTGGACGCGATTCCGCCGCTGTTGATGGCGGCGCTGCGCTTCACCTGTGTGTTTTTTCCGCTGGTTTTTTTCCTGCCCCGGCCCAGGAGCGTCGGCGATAGCCGGAGCGACCCAAAATATGTGCGCTGGGCCAATCTGGCGGCCTATGGGCTCTTTATCGGCGTCGGCCAGTTCGGCCTGATCTTCATTGCCATGGATGGGATGATCTCGCCGGGCCTGGCTTCATTGGTGATCCAGATGCAGGCCTTCTTCACCATCGGGCTCTCGATCTGGCGCGCCAGCGCACGCGGGACGATCAACAGCGAGCGGCTGAGGCCTCATCAATATGTCGCCTTCGCACTGGCCCTTGCCGGCATGGGCGTCATCCTGGCGCATAATGGGCGCGACGCCAGCATCGCCGGCGTGCTCTTGACGCTGGGCGCGGCCGTGGGATGGGCGCTGGGCAATCAGGTGGCCAAAGAGGCGGGACCGGTCAATGCGCTTGCCTATGTGGTGTGGTCCAGCCTGTTCTCCGCGCCGCCTTTGTTTCTGCTGGCCCTGGGCGTGGAGGGCTGGCCCGCTATCGTACATGCGGTCAGCCGTGCCGGGCCGTGGAGCTGGGCAGCGGTGTTCTGGCAGGCGCTGGGCAACACCATGTTCGGCTATGGCTGCTGGGCTTGGCTGCTGGCCCGCTATTCCACCGCCACGGTGGCGCCGATGTCGCTTCTGGTGCCGGTGTTCGGTTTTGCCACCTCGGCGCTATGGCTGGGAGAGCCGCTGCAGAGCTGGAAACTCGCCGCGACGGCCATGGTGATGGCGGGACTGGCGCTGAATGTCTTCTGGCGGCGGCGGCGGCCCGCTATCCCAAAAGCGGCGTAAAAAAACGCGCGGGGGGCGTGACCGCCCGCGCGTTTTCACGATCGACGATCCTAGCGGCGGGCCTTCTTGGCCTTGCGCTTGGTCTTCTTGGCGGCTTTCCTGCCGCCTTTCCGGGACTTTTTGGCTTTCTTGGCCGACTTGGCGGTCTTCTTTCCGCCCCGGGCCGAGCTCGCCTTGGCGGCCTTCTTCGCCTTGCGCTTCTTTCTCTTCTTCGGCGCGGCGGCAGGAGGCTCACCGGTGAACATGCGGGTCACCGCATCTTCCAATTCATTGACCCTCTGGACCAGAACGCTTTTCTTTTTTGCCATTTCGAAACTCCCAATTTGAAATTCGACACAAAGCATGATTCTGCAGCGTAACAAACGAGAGTTGCATAAAGTTCCATAGCGAAGGGTAAAGAAAAAGGCGCGCAAGAAATCTCGCGCGCCCTGATCTTTGTCCTGCCGCGCCAAAGCTACCGCTTTGGCTTGGCGTTCGCCGGGCAAAAGCTCCACCGGAGCTTTTGCTAATTCCAGCTCACTCCTTGTCCTTCTTGGTCTTCTTCTTGAGCGCGGCGCCCAGGATGTCGCCCAGTGAGGCACCCGAATCGGAGGAGCCGAACTGCGCCACCGCTTCCTTTTCTTCGGCCACTTCGCGGGCCTTGATCGAGAGCGAAACCTTGCGGCTGGCCTTGTCGACACTGGTGACCAGGGCATCGACCTTGTCGCCCTTGCCGAAGCGGTCGGGGCGCTGATCGGCACGGTCGCGGGCCAGATCGGCGCGGCGGATAAAGGCCCGCACGCCGTCGGCGAGCTCGACCTCGATGCCGCCGTCGTTCACTTCCGTGACCGTCGCGGTGACCACCTGGTTCTTCTTGAGGGCCCCGCCACCGGCGCCGGCCTTCTCGATCGGGTCGTTCTCAAGCTGCTTGATGCCGAGAGAGACGCGTTCCTTCTCGATATCGATGTCCAGCACCTTGGCCTTGACCATATCGCCCTTGGCATAATCCTTGATCGCTTCCTCGCCCGGCTTGGACCAGGACAGATCGGACAGATGCACCATGCCGTCGATCTCGCTGTCGAGCCCGACAAACAGGCCGAATTCGGTGATCGACTTGATCTCGCCTTCGATGGTGCTGCCCACCGGATGTTCGGCGGTGAAGCTGTTCCAGGGATTTTCCTGGGTCTGCTTCAGGCCAAGGCTGATGCGGCGCTTGTTGGAATCCACTTCCAGCACCTGGACATCGACTTCGGTGCCCGGATTGACCAGCTTGGACGGCGCCAGGTTCTTCTTGACCCAGGACATCTCGCTGACATGGACCAGGCCTTCGACGCCCGGCTCCAGCTCCACAAAGGCGCCATAGTCGGTGACGTTGGTGACCTTGCCCTTGAACTGCACGCCCACCGGATACTTGGCGGCGACGCCTTCCCAGGGATCGGTCTGCAGCTGCTTCATGCCCAGGCTGATGCGCTGGGTCTCGTGATTGATCTTGATGATCTGCACGGTGACCGTCTGCCCCACCGACAGGACTTCGGTGGGATGGGAGACGCGGCGCCAGGCGATATCAGTGACATGGAGCAGGCCATCCACGCCGCCCAGATCGACGAAGGCGCCATAGTCGGTGATGTTCTTGACCACGCCTTCCACGATCTGCTTCTCGGCGAGCGAGGCGACCAGGCTGGTGCGCTCCTCGGCGCGGCGCTCTTCCAGAACGGCGCGGCGGGAAACCACGATATTGCCGCGGCGGCGATCCATCTTGAGGATCTGGAACAGCTGCGGCTGGTTCATCAACGGGCCGACATCGCGCATGGGGCGCACGTCAACCTGCGATCCGGGCAGGAAGGCCACGGCGCCATCCAGGTCGACCGTGAAGCCGCCCTTGACGCGGCCGAAGATCACGCCGGTGACGCGGGTCTGATCGTTGAAGGCCTTTTCCAGCTTGATCCAGCTTTCCTC
>JAICHV010000043.1 GCA_025924715.1 Alphaproteobacteria bacterium | reverse complement strand
ATCTGGCGGCCGTCGGTGAAGGCAATGGCCGCGGGTCCGTCCCAGGGCTCGAGCAGAGCGGCGTGATATTCATAGAAAGCGCGGCGACGCGCATCCATCATCTTGTTGCCGGCCCAGGCTTCCGGGATCAGCATCATCACCGCATGGGCCAGCGGATAGCCGCCCGCCACCAACAGCTCCAGCGCGTTGTCCAGGCAAGCGGTGTCGGACTGGCCATGCGGAATCAGCGGCCACATCTTGTCCAGATCGGGACCCAGTAGTTCGGACTCCATGGTTCGCCGGCGGGCGTTCATCCAATTGACGTTGCCGCGCACCGTGTTGATCTCGCCATTATGGGCGATATAGCGATAGGGATGCGCCAGCTTCCAGGACGGAAACGTGTTGGTGGAAAAGCGCTGATGCACCAGCGCGATCGCCGACACCGTCAGCGGATTTTGCAGGTCGCGATAGAAGCGGCCCACATCATGCGCCAGCAGCAATCCCTTATAGACCAGGGTGCGGGTGGAGAAGCTGGGCATGTAAAGCTGTTTGATGGCAGGCTGCTTGTGCTTTTTCGCAAGCTGCTCCAGCGGATTTTGCGTTTGCTTGCGGATCGCCAGCAATTTGCGCTCGAAGGCGTCCTGGTCCTTGGTATGCGGTCCCATCGCCACGATGGCCTGGCGGATCAGCGGCATGCCGTCGAGCACGGTCTTGCCCAGCCCGGCCGGATCGGTCGGCACGTCGCGCCAGCCCAGCAGCACCTGGCCTTCGACCTTGATGAAATGTTCGAACTGCTTGACCACGATCTCGCGGGCCTTGGCCTCGCGCGGCAGGAAGCACATGGCGACGGCATATTGGCCCGGCGCGGGAAGCTTCACCCCCGTCGCTTTCGCCCATTCGCGAAACAAGGGATCGGGAATCTGGATCAGGATGCCGGCGCCGTCGCCGACCAGCGGGTCGGCGCCCACCGCGCCGCGATGGTCCAGGTTGATCAGAAGCTGCAAGCCCTGGCCAATGATCTGGTGCGACTTGGCACCCTTGATGTTGGCCACAAAGCCGACGCCGCACGAGTCATGCTCGTTGCGCGGATCGTAAAGGCCCTGTTTCGGCGGCAAACCCATAAAAACCCCATCAGGCGGACATGATCGTGCTTTTCTCCCACCGCGATGGGAGAATCCAGCAAAATTGGCCGCTCTTCTTCGATACCTCTTTATATGGCCATGCCACCAGTTGCGGAGCAACATGACAGATTTGCGCGGGGCGCCGGTTCCGCTTGACTCCCGGGCGGGGCGGGCGCAGATTAGAACATACCATGAACAAGTCGGAAAAATTGGCGGATTTGCGCCATTCCTTGACCCGCTATGGCTTGCCGCCGGACCGCCCGGCGCTGCCCCTGGGCGTGGCCGGGGCGGATAACGCGCTGGGCGGGGGGCTGATCCCGGGCGCCCTGCATGAGGTCTATGCCGGGGATTGGGGGGCGGGGGGCTTTGCCGCCTGTCTGGCGATCCGGGCGGCGGGCCAAAAACCGCTCTTTTGGGTGCGGCCCGATTACGAGGCCCTGGAATATGGCGAGCTGGATCCGCGGGGCTTGCTGGAACTGGGCGGCGACCCGGCCCAATTCTACATGCTGCGGGCGCCCAATCCGGTGGGGGCCCTGGCGGCGGGGGCCGACATCCTGGCCTGCCCCCATATCGGCGCCCTGGTGCTGGAGCTGGGCGGCAATCCCAAGGTTTTGGACCTGGTGGCCAGCCGCCGCCTCGCCTTTGCCGCCGCCGAACAAGGCGTGACCGTGCTGTTGCTGCGGCAAGGCGCGACGCAAATGCCCAGCGCCGCCCTCACCCGCTGGCATGTGACAAGCGCATCGTCCGATGGCGGCGATGATTGGGGCGCGCCCGCCTTCACCACCACGCTGCTGCGCAACCGGGTGGGGCCCGGCGGCTGCTGGACCATGCAATGGGATCTCGACCATGGACTTTTCCGCGAACCGCGCCGTGACCAATATGCGCCGCATCCTGGCGCTCTGGCTGCCGCGGCTTCCCACCGACAGGATCAAGCGGCGCACGCCATCGCCGTTTAAGGCGCCACTTCTGATCAGCGCCCGCGCCAACAACGCACTCTATGTGCATGCGCTGGAAGAGCGGGCGCAGGCCCTGGGTCTTTATAAGGGCCAGCCGCTGGCCAATGCCCAGGCCATGGTGCGCGAGCTTTGCGTGTTGCCGGCCGATCTCAAATCCGATGCCGCGCTGCTGGAAGACATCGCCGATTGGTGCGACCGCTTCACGCCTTTTGTCGCCTGCGATGGGGCGGATGGCTTGCTGCTGGACATCACCGGCGCAGCACATCTGTTCGGCGGCGAGGCGGCGATGCTGAACCTGGTGCGCGGCAAGATCGCCGCCCAAGGCTTTGCCGTCGCCGCCGCCATTGCCGGCACCACGCCGGCAGCCCGCGCCTTGGCCCGTTTTGCGGGCGGCCATATCGCCGCGCCGGGGATGGAAGCCCGGGCCCTGGCGCGATTGCCGGTGGCGGCGCTGGGCGGCGACGACAGCATTCGCCGCGCTTTGGAACGCGCCGGGCTCAAGACCATCGAACAAGTGGCGGCGCGCCAGCGCAGCGAGCTCGGCGCGCGCTTCGGCAAAGGCTTTGTCGCCGAACTGGAAATGCTGCTGGGACATTACGACAAGCCGCTGGATCCGCGCCGGCCCTTGCCCGATCTTTCCGCCGAACAACGCTTCGCCGAGCCCATCGTCACCGCTTCGGCCATCGCCGCCTCGCTGGCCGGCCTCACCCAATCCCTCAGCGGCGTGCTGGAACAGCGCGGCTTGGGACTGCGCGTCTTGGCGGCGGCTTTCTTCCGCGCCGATGGCGTGGTGCGGCGGCTGGAGGTGCGGCTGGGGGCGCCGACCCGCGATCCCGCCATTCTGCTGCGGCTACTGGACGAAAAGCTCGATGCCCTGGCCGATCCGCTGGATGCCGGTTTCGGCTTCGATCTGATCCGCCTGGATGCGGGCCTGGCGGAAAAAAGCCAAAACGCCGATGTCAGTTTCGACCATGACGAAAATGCGCGCTGGCAGACCCATTTTCTGGTGGACCGTCTGGCGGCGCGGTTCGGGGAGCATCGCGTGCTGCGCTTCGTTCCCCAGGACACCCATATTCCCGAAGCGGCCGCAGCCCCGGTACCGGCCCAGGAGCGCGATTTCGGGGGCGAAGCCTGGACGCGCAAGCGCCAAAGCAATGACCCGCCCCGCCGCCCGCTGCGCCTGTTGCAAAAGCCGGAGGAAATCCGCGCGAGCTTTCCCGAAGCCCCGGACGGGCCGCCGGCGTTTTTTCATTGGCGTCAATGTCGTCATGAAGTGGCGCGGGCCGAAGGCCCCGAACGCATCGCCATGCAATGGTGGCAGCAGGATGGTCCTAGCCGCGATTATTTCCGCGTCGAAACCCGCCAGGGCCAGCGCTTCTGGCTCTATCGTGACGGGCAGTTCCGCCAAAACGGGCTGGCGCCGCGCTGGTATCTGCAAGGCATTTTTGCCTGATGTTCGCCGAGCTTGCCGTCACCACCAATTTCTCCTTCCTGCGCGGCGCCTCGCATCCCGGCGATTTCGTCGCCCGGGCGGCACAGCTCGGCTATGACGCCATCGGCATCGCCGACCGCAACAGCGTGGCGGGAATCGTGCGCGCCTATACAGCCTGGCAGGAACTGGATGCGGGCAAGCTGAAGGAAATCGGCGCCGAGACGCGTCCGCGTTTGCTGGTGGGCGCAAGGCTGGTGTTCCAGGGCGACACCCCGGAAATATTGGCCTACCCGCAAAATCGCGCCGCTTATGGACGGCTGTGCCAATTGCTGAGCCGGGGGAAATTGCGCGCGCCCAAAGGCGAATGTTTTCTCGATCTGTCCGATCTGCTGGACTTGCGCGAGGGACTTTTGTTGATCGTCCTGCCGTCTGCCGATTTGAAAATCATAAAGCCGCTGCTGACGGCATTGGGGCGGGACGTTTGGCTGGCGGCTTCGATGCCCTATGGGGGTGAGGATCGCCGCCGGTTGAAACAGCTCGCCCGTCTGGCCCGCGAATGCAAAACCCCACTGATCGCGGTCAATGACGCGCTCTATCATGATCCGGATCAGCGCGCCTTGCAGGACATCGTCACCTGCATCCGCGAGCATGTCACCTTGGCTGAGGCCGGAACGCGGCTTGCGGCCAATGCCGAACGCCATCTCAAATCCCCGGCGGAAATGGCGCGGTTGTTTCGCACCCGGCCAGACGCTATTGCCGAGACCTTGCGCTTTGCCCAGCGCATCGGTTTCACCCTGGACGAGCTCAAACAGAATTACCCGCATGAGCCGGTGCCGCCCGGCAAGACCGCCGACCAGCATTTGCGCGATCTCACGCAAAGCGGATTGATATGGCGGTATCCGTGCGGCGCGCCGCCCCAGGTCGCCGCACAAGTGGAAAAGGAATTACGCTTCATCGCCGAGGGCGGCATCGCGCATTATTTCCTCACCGTGCGCGATGTGGTGGCCTATGCCCGCGGCCAGGATATTCTCTGCCAGGGACGCGGCTCGGCCGCCAATTCGGTGGTCTGTTATGTGCTGGGGATCACCGCCGTCGATCCCACCGAGATCGATCTGTTGTTCGAGCGCTTCCTCAACACCAACCGCCAGGAGCCGCCCGATATCGACGTCGATTTCGAGCATGAGCGCCGCGAGGAAGTGATCCAATATATTTATCGGCGCTATGGCCATCGCCGCGCCGCCCTCACCGCCACCGTGATCCGCTATCGCTCACGCAGCGCCATCCGCGAAGTCGGCAAGGTGTTCGGCCTCACCGAAGACGTCACCGCCAAATTGGCCGACAGCGTCTGGGGGTCTTATGGCGGCGAGATGGAGGAACACCAGGTGCGCCAGGGCCGCTTCGATCCCGGCAATGCGGCAATCGCGCAGGCGGTGAGTTTCGCCAACCGGCTGCTGGGCTTTCCCCGCCATCTTTCCCAGCATGTCGGCGGCTTCGTCCTGACCGAGGATTTTCTGGACGGCATTGTCCCCATCGGGCCGGCGGCGATGGAGGACCGCTATTTCATCGAATGGGACAAGGACGATCTGGATGCCCTTCGCATCATGAAGGTCGATGTGCTGGCGCTGGGCATGCTCACCTGTATCCGCAAGGCCTTTGCGCTGATCGATGCCCATGTGCCCGGCGGCCGGAAGAAACTCACTCTGGCCGATGTGCCGCAAAACGATCCTTTGGTTTACGACATGCTCTGCGACGCCGATGCCATCGGGGTATTCCAGGTGGAAAGCCGGGCCCAGATGAACATGCTGCCGCGGCTGCGGCCGCGCCGCTTCTATGACCTGGTGGTGGAAGTGGCGATCGTGCGGCCCGGGCCCATCCAGGGCGGCATGGTCCATCCTTATCTGAAGCGCCGCAAGCAGCAGCGGGAAAACCCGGACAGGGTGTTCGATTTTCCCCGGCCCGCGCCGCCGCATGATCCCAATGAACTGCAAGCGGTGCTGAACAAGACGCTTGGCATTCCCCTGTTCCAGGAACAGGCGATGAAGCTGGCCATCGTCGCCGCCCGGTTTTCCGCCGAAGATGCCAATGGGCTGAGGCGCGCCATGGCGACCTTCCGCAATGTCGGCACCATCGGCGAGTATCAGGACAAATTCATCACCGGCATGACTATGCGCGGCTATGACAAGTCTTTCGCGCAAGACTGTTTCGAGCAGATCAAGGGCTTCGGTTCCTATGGTTTTCCCGAAAGCCATGCCGCCAGCTTCGCCCTGCTGGTCTATGTCTCGGCCTGGATCAAGAAGCATCATCCCGCCGCCTTCGCCGCGGCGCTGCTCAATTCCCAGCCGATGGGATTTTATGCCCCGGCGGAAATCGTGCGATGCGCCCGCGATCACCAAGTGCCGGTGCTGGCGCCCGACGCCGCCTTCAGCCAATGGGATTGCACCTTGGAACGGGATGCGAAAGGGGCCTTGTGCTTACGACTCGGCCTGCGTCAGATCGACGGCTTCGCGCAAAAGGATGCGGCGGCGATCACCGACAATCGCGGCTATGGCTATCGCGATTTCGCCGATTTCGCCCGGCGCACCGCCTTGCCCCGCCGGGCGCTGGTGCTGCTGGCCGAAGCGGACGCCTTGCGAGGCTTTGGATTGGACCGCCGCGAGGGGCTTTGGGCGGTGCGGCGGTTGCCGGACGATGCGCCGCTGCCTTTGTTCGCAAACAGAGGGCGCAGCACTCCGGAGCAAGGCGACGAACGAATCGCGCCTTTGCCGCTGATGCCGCTGAGCGAGCATGTCTTGGCCGATTACCAGACCGTGCGGCTGTCGCTGAAGGGTTACCCCACCCAGTTCTTGCGCGCGCGGTTCGCCGCCGAGGGTATCCTCTCCTGCGCCGCTGTCGGCGAGACCCGCGACGGCAGCAGGATCCAATGTGCCGGCATCGTGCTGGTCCGCCAGCGGCCCGGCGAAGGCAATGCCATCTTCATCACCCTGTCGGACGAGACCGGCATCTGCAATGTGGTGGTCTGGGCCCGCACCTTCGACCAATTCCGCCGCGAAGTGATGGGGGCGCGGCTGCTGCTGGTGGAAGGCAAGGTGCAGAAAAGCCCCGAAGGGGTGGTGCATCTGATGGCGGAACGCCTGATCGACCGCAGCGCCGATCTTCGCCTGCTCTCGGGCGAGGCACCGCCGCCGATCCGCCCCGCCCATCGCCATCCGCGCGATGTGCGGGTCTTGCCGCCGAGCCGAGACTTTCACTAAAAGCCCGCTTCGGCTATCAAGCGCAATTCCCGTTTCTCGCGGGCGCCGCAACCGGAGATCTTCGTGAAGCCGGCTCTGTCGGATGCCTTGCTCAAGACCGTGCTGATGGCCGGCGCCTTCTGCTGCGCCGCGCTTCTGCTGCGCAATGGCCTGGCGCTAGGCCTGAAAGTGCCGCTGGATCCGAACGAAGGCTGGAACGCCTATCATGCCCAGGCGGCCATGGCGGGCGCCGCGCTTTATCCCCATGACGGCCTGATCAACAATTATCCGCCTTTGTCCTTCTATGTGGTGGGTGCGCTGGGGCAAGCCTTGGGCGACCAGATCATCGCCGGCCGCATGGTGTCGCTGGTCTCTTTCGTGGCGATTGCCATGGGCCTTGCCGCACTGATCCGCCAAGTCGGCGGCGACGTGCTGGACGGCATCGCCGCCGTGCTGCTGTTCGCCGCTGCCCTGCTGATCGCCAGCGATTATGTGGGAATCGACGATCCCCAACTGCTGGGCCATGCCTTGCAGATCGAAGCCCTGGTGCTGCTGTGGCGCGAGCGTCCGGCCATCCTGTTTGCCGCCGCGCTGATGGCGGCGGGATTGTTCGTCAAGCAGAACCTTTTCGTCCTGCCGCTTGCCGCCTTGATATGGCTGGCCGGCCAAGACCGGCAGGCGGCGCTGAGCTTTGGTGCTTACGGGCTGGGGCTATGCCTCGCCGGCTTCATCGCTGCTTGGACCCTATTGGACGTGAACGTGATCACCGAGATCGCCGCGCCGCGGCTCTGGAGCTTCGCCAATATGACGGCCGGGCTGGGCCGCTACGCGTCCTGGGCCGCCCTGCCGCTGCTTTTGACCGCCATTACTCTTTGGCGGTGCCGCTCCGACCGCTGGATGCGGTTTTGCGCCCTCTATGCCGGTATCGCGGCTGTGGCGGGAATTGGCTTCAGCGCCGGCGATGGCGTCGATGCCAATATTTTCTTCGATCTGGATATCGCCATGGCGCTGGCCGCCGGCTTGGCGCTGGGGCGGATCCGGCCACACGCGCGCGGGATTTTCGCCTTGGCCTATGCGGCGCCTTTGGGCCTTTTCCTGGCGCTGAATTTCCATGACGACAATTTCGCCTATGGCGAATCTTTCCAGCGCCAGGCGCCGCTCGACACCGCCTTCATCGCGGTGCGCGCCGAGCCGGTTTTGTGCGAGCAGTTGTCGCTATGTTATTGGGCCGGCAAAAGCGGTGCGGTGGATGTGTTCAACACCGCGCAAGGCTTCAAGACCGGAGCACGCACCGAGGATGGTTTGGTGAAGCGGATCGCGGCACGTGATTTCACGGTCCTGCAACTTGAGTCTCTGGACAGCCTGGGCCCCAAAATTCATGCCGCGCTGAAAAAATCCTATCGCGTCCACCATATCGACGACAACGGCGCCTTCCTGGTACCGAACTAGAGCATGATCTGATTCAATTGAATCAGATCATGCTCTAGATTCTTTGATTGTCGCGCAATTTTCGGGTGAACCGCTGCACACTTCACCCGATTGCGCTCTACCGCGACATCGCGGTCTTGACCGTGCCGTGGCGTTCCAGCTTGCCCCAGCCGACAAAGGGGCCGCGCAGGGCGGTGGCGATGGAGCGCAGCACCACATAATACATCAACTGGCGATAGCCGAAACGCTGCAACACCAGCCACCACAGCAGGCTCCATTGCTCGCGCCGCTCCATGGCAAATCCCATCACGGCGGCCATCAGATCGACCACCATGAAGATGCAATAATAGATCGCCACGATTTTGAGATTCCCGCCGGTATATTGGTTGGGCCCTTGCAGGTAATTCAGCCATTCCCCGATCAACTGCCAAACCAGCAGAAGATCGGCCACCGGCGCCAAAGTGGTGAGGAGGATTTGGAACAGCCAGACCTGGGGTAGCGCGATCATGCCCAACTGGCCGAAGCGGGGATTGAAAGTGATGCGGCGGTATTTCCACAAACATTGCAGCGTGCCATAGGCCCAGCGGAAACGCTGTTTGCCAAGGCCGCGGAAAGTCGCCGGCGCTTCGGTCCAGGCAATCGCCGAGGCATCGAATACGGCACGATAGCCGGCCGCCTGAACCGCGATGGTGAGATCCTGATCCTCGGCCAGGGTGTCGGCGGGAAAGCCGCCCATCTGCAGCAGCAGGTCGCGCCGCCAGGCGCCCACCGCGCCGGGGACGACGGTCAAAGTATCCAGCGCCGAAAGCGCCCGGCGTTCCAGATTCTGGGCCACGATATATTCCAGCGCCTGCCAGCGGGTGATCATATTGATGCGGTTGCCGACCTTGGCGTTGCCCGCCACGGCGCCGACCTTGGGATCGCCGAACCAGCGCACCAGGCGCGAGATGGTGTCGGTGTCGAACTGGGTGTCGGCGTCCAGCGCCACCATCACCGTGCCCTTGGCATGGATCAGCCCGGTATTGAGGGCATGGGCCTTGCCCCCGTTGGGGATCGACAGCACCCGCACGCGGGGATCGTCGCGGAAATGCGACCGCACAATATAAGCGGTATGGTCGGACGAGCCGTCATCGATCACGAGAACTTCGAGGTCGCGGTAATCGCTGGCCAAGATGCGCTCGACGGTGGTGGCGATCACTTTCTCTTCATTGAAGGCCGGGATCAGCACGCTCACCGGTTGGCCGCCCGGGAGCGGCGTCGGCGTTTCTTTGGGCCGGCGCCAGCGGTTCAGGATCGCCAGCCCGCATAGCGCCAGCATGCGTCCCAGGCCGAGAATGATGGCTCCCAGGAAACAGTAATAGAGAAATTGCCCCAGATAGGACAAAGAGAGGAACACGATCCGGTCGGCATAAAGCGCCAGGCTGGGCGAAATCGGCGGCATCACCTGATCGCGCTTGAAACCCGCGAGCTGCGACACCGGCACGAAACTATAGCCTTCGGCCCGCAGCCGGTCGATCAGGATCGGCAGCAATTGCACGGTCAACGACCGGTCGCCGCCGGAATCATGCATCAGCACGATATTGCCGCGCAGGTCCGGATTGCTGCTATGCACTTCCTTTTCGACCAGCTGCATCATCGTGTCGACCGGCAGCTTTTCCCAATCCAGCGTATCGACATGGGTGCCGACCGTGATGTAGCCCAGACGCTGCGCTTCCTCGATCGGCACGATCTCGTCGGCATCGGTCGGCTCGGCATCGGCCAGATAAGGCGGCCGCAACAACCGCATCGAACGGCCGGTCAAGGCCTCGAACAGGCGCTGGGTGGCGTTGAGCTCCAGGCGCACCGCCGCCGGCGGCGTATCCGCCAGATTGGGGTGGGTATAGGTATGATTGCCGACCTCATGGCCCTCGGCCAACATGCGCTGCACCAGGCCGGGATGGGCTTCCATATTGGCGCCGATCACAAAGAAAGTCGCCGGCACATGTTTCTGTTTGAGAATATCCAAAATCTGCGGCGTCCAATCCGGATCGGGCCCGTCATCGAAGGTCAGGGCGATCTGGTGCGCCGACTGTCCCACCCGGCGGATCACATAATTGGTGGGAAGATTGGTATAGGTCTCGTCGCTGATATCGCCGCTGTCCGGATCGATATCGAGCTTGCGGATGCCCTTGGTGGGCCCGGCTTCCACGCGAAGCACTTCGCCGTTGCCGTCGAAATCGATGTCGTCATCGGTCGGGATGGTGTTGAGGCTCTGCGGCGCCGGCAGATTGTAGCGCCGCCCCAGCACCGAGAAGATCGACGGGTCTTCGGCCCCCAACCGCCATAGCGCATAGCCGGCCGGCTGGTAAGGATCGGCGGCGTGGATCTCGTTGAAAGCCGTCGCCCCATCCAGGAACCAGACATCGTGCCGGTTGCCATCGCCGTCCCGATAAGAGAAGTGGGGGTTGTTGCTGGGATCGTCGAAATTGATCTCGGCTCCGGCATCGCGCGCCCGCACCATGGCTTCGGAGAATTCCACCGCGTCGGCCTCGGCCTGGCCCTTGGTCCAGTCATAGCCGTAATTGCCCAATTGGATGATGGTGGAATCGGCGGGCAATTCGCGCATCCGCTTGTCCAGGGTGGTTTCAAACCAGTCCTGGCCCGCGATGGGTCCGGCGGGGCCGGTCTGATCGACTTCGTCCACCGCCATCAAAAGCGTGTAATCGACGATGTCGGCATAGGTCTTATAGGGCCAGTTGTCGTCGTCGAAAGGCGCCGCCTGGACAATGATCCAGTCATGCGGCGCGAAGGCCTGGGAGAGGCCGGAAAGAAAAGTTTCCAGATCCTTATGGGCGGCGGGGGGTACCTCCTCGAAATCCACCGTCACGCCTTGCAGCTTCTGACCGGCGACGAAACCGACGATCTTGTCCGCCAAGTCCCGGCGGCGCTGGGGATCGGCCAGCAGCTTGGCCAGGCCCGGTCCATCCCATTTGCTGTCGGTGACATTGGTCAGCACCGGCAGGATCACAACCCCCGGCTTGTTGGCGCGCATATAGTTGAGGGAGTGACGATCCAGATTGATCTTGAAGTTCAGATTGGGCCCGTTCAATGCCAGCCAGCTCGGCATCACCCAATCGAGCTGTTTGAGATTGCGTTTGAGCGAAGCAAAGCTGGATTCACCCTGCGCCCCCCAATTGACATAAAAGCCGATCGCCAGTGCGCGGCCGGGCTGGGGTTTGAGGCTGGCGGGCAGCACCCGCGACGGCAGGGTGCTGCGCAGCCGGCGCAGGCGGGCATTTTCCAGCCGCCGGTTGCGCGCCTCATTGGCCAACCGCGCAGTCTGCTTCAGCAGGCCCGGCGCAACCGCCTTCTTGACCAGTTCGGGCCGGTTGAGGGGCGAGGAGCGGCCCGGCAGATCGACAGTGCGGCCGGGGGCGCTGATCACCACACTGACCACCGCGCCCAGGAACAAGACCGTGCTGATGACGGCCGCCACCCATCCCACCGTGGAGATATGCGCCGCGCGCCGTCCCGTAGCATCGAAAAAGACCGGTTTGTTAGCCACGCATTCCCTTAAAAGAACAAAGGCGCCCGACCGTGCATCCTATATCGCCAAGTCTCACCCTGCCAAAGAGCTGTGGCCGAATTGAGGGGGGAGCCGCTTCTGGCCTTGCGCGTTTGGGTTACAGCCGTGCTATCGGTTGAACTTAACCCCTTCAGGCAGTTCATCTTGCGCTACAATTGCTCCAAATGCCCCGGTTATTGCTGTTCCTACCCCTTGATCGCCCTGACCAAGAAGGATGTTCAGCGGCTGGCCGATCATTTCGGTCTTTCCTTCAAGGAAGCCCGTAAAAAATACACCAAGGTCGATCCCGAGGAACCCTATGCCATGCGGCGCAAGGCCGATGAGCATTTCGGCCGCATCTGCCAGTTCTTCGATACCGAGGCGCGCCGCTGCGGCATCTATAGCGCGCGGCCGACCATCTGCCGCCAATATCCCGGCAGCCCGACCTGCGGCTATTACAGTTTCCTGAAGCATGAACGCGACAGCCAGGAAGACGCCACCCATGTGGCGACAACCTGGAATCGCTAAACGGCTCTGGAGCGTGATCTGATTATCAGATCATGCTCTAGATTCTTTGATTGGCGCGCAATTTTGCGGGTGAACCGCTGCGCACTTCACCCGACCCGCGCTCTAGATCGAATATCCCGCATGCTTGAACGGCAGGGAACGCAGGCGTTCGCCATTGGCCATGAAGATGGCGTTGGCCAGCGCCGGTGCTAAGGGCGGCAGCGCCGGTTCGCCCAGACCTGACGGCTTGACGTCGGTCTGGATGAACGCCACCTCGACCGGCGGGGCGCTGCGCATGCGCAGGATGGGATAATCGTTGAAATTGGCCTGTTGGATGCGGCCCTGTTCGAAGGTCACATCCAGCCCCATGGCGGTCGAGAGTCCATCGATCGCCGCGCCTTGCGCCTGATTTTCCGCCCCGCTCATATTCACCACCGGGCCGATATCGGCGACCACGGTGATCTTGTGCACGGTGACGTGCTTCTTCGCGTCGACGCTGAGTTCCACCACTTCGGCGACATGGCCGCCATAAGCAAAGCTGAACGCCATGCCCATACCGCTGCCGGCCGGCAGTTTCTTGCCCCAGCCCGCCTTTTGCGCCGCCAGCTTGAGCACGGCACTGGCGCGCTGGGCGTTGAACTGCGGCCGGTTGGGATCCGGCGGGGGGGCCGTGGCCGCGGAGCGGTTCAGCCATTCCAGCAGGAATTCCTGATGGTCCCGGCCCGCCGCCGTCGACAATTCGTGCAGGAAACTTTGCGCCACGAACATCTGGACATTGTCGGTCGGAGCCCGCCAGGCGCCGCAGGGAATCTGCAGCGGCATCAGGCTGGTGGCATAGCGCAGATTGGGCGCCATGTCGGGCGGGAAGCTATTGGCCGACAGGGGGCCGCCGGCCACCGGCTGCCTGCCGTCGACCGAATAGCTCACCAGGTGGTTTTGGATGGCGGAAAGCTTGCCGGATTTGTCGACCGCGCCTTTGAGATAGTGGAATCCGCCGGCGCGATAGAAATCATGGGCGAAATCGTCTTCGCGCTTCCATTGCAGCTTGACCGGGCTCTTCACTTTCATGGCGATGGCCGCGGCCTCGCACATATAGTCATTGACCAGCCTGCGGCCGAAGCCGCCACCGACGCGGGTCTGGTGGACGATCACATTGTCTTCCGGCACGCCCAGCATCACTGCCACTTGCGGCAAGCCGCGATCGGCCTGCTGGGTGGGGCACCAGATTTCCATCACCCCGTCATGCCACCAGGCGGTGCTGTTCATCGGCTCCAGCGGCTGATGCGGCACAAAGCCGTAATCATAGGCGGCTTCGACCACCTTGCCGGCGGCGGCGAAGGCCGCATCGACATCGCCCTTGTTGGTCGGCGATGGCATCGGGCCGGCGGCGATCTGCTTGGCCATCGCTGCGGCCTGGGTGGTGGAATCCTTGGACGCCTGGCTTTCGTCCCATTCCACTTTCAGCGCCGCCTTGGCCCGGAACGCCGCCCAGGTGGAATTGGCGATGATCGCGACGCCCGGCATGGCCTGGGTCGGGATTCCGTTGCCGTCGAGGGCAAAGGCATCGAGCACGCCTGGCATTTTCTTGATCGCCTCGGCATTGAAGCTTTTCACTTTGCCGCCGACGGCGGGGCATTTGGTGTAATTGGCATAGACCATGCCCGGCACCTGCACATCGATGCCGAACAAAGGCTGGCCGGTGACCACCTTGGCGTTGTCGACGCCGGTAAAGCGTTTGCCCAGGAGCTTGTAATCCTTGGTCGCCTTCAGCTTAAGGGTGGCGACATCGGGGACCGGCATGGCGGCGGCCGCCTTGGCCAGGGCGCCATAAGACAGATTGCGGCTAGAGGCGGCATGGCTGACGATATTGGCGCTGGCGGTGCATTCGGCCGCCGGCACATTCCACTGCTTGGCGGCCGCGGCGATCAGCATGGCGCGCGCGGTGGCGCCGGCCTGACGCAGCTGGTCCCAGCCGCGCGGAATCGATGTCGAGCCGCCCGCGCCTTGCGAACCGTAAACCTTGGGATTGATCCGCGCCTGTTCGACCTTGACGTTTTTCCAATCCGCATCCAGCTCTTCGGCGATGATCAGGCCGAAAGCCGTCTTGATGCCTTGGCCGATCTCCGGCCCCTTGGAATAGAGTGTGACCGTATTGTCCGGCGCGATGCGGACAAAGGCGTTGAACACCACCGGCGTGTCGTTGGCGGCTTTCGCTTCGGGCATATCCAGACAGAAGGCCAGCACCAGCCCACCGCTGGCCATGCCGGTGAGCTTCAAAAAGCTGCGCCGCCCCATGGTGACGGTTTTGGGCTGCGGCAGGCTTTGGACTTCGGCGATCATCTCGCGGATGAAAGCGTCGGATTGGAGCAGTTTATCAGCCGCCGGCATGGAGTTCTCCTTCCGCAGCGCTTTGGCCCGTGGCGGCGACATGGATCGCGGCCTTGATACGGTTATAAGTGGCGCAGCGGCAGATATTGCCGCTCATCGCCGCGTCGATCTGGGCGTCCGTGGGTGTGGGATGCTCGGCCAGCAGGGCCGCGGCGCTCAGGATCTGGCCGCCCTGGCAATAGCCGCATTGGGCGACGTCCAGATCGATCCAGGCCTGTTGCAGACGGTGCAATTTGCCGTTGGTGGCCAGGCCTTCGATGGTGGTGATCTTGCCGGTCGCCTTGGATACGGGAATTTGGCAGGAGCGCACCGCCTTGCCGTCGACATGCACCGTGCAGGCGCCGCAGGCGCCGATGCCGCAGCCATATTTTGGGCCCACCAGTCCCAGATGATCGCGCAACACCCAAAGCAAAGGCGTTGCGGGATCGATATTGTCCGCGACGATCCGCTCGCCGCCATTGATCTGAAGACGCAGCATTTTCGCTCCCGGCGTGAAAAGGCGCGAGATATTGATCCTGTTTCGGCCACGCTTCAAGGCGGGAACCGCCCCGGCCCTGCCGGCGGAGCCAAAAAAGCCTGGCCGAAAGCCCGCGCGCAGGCCGGTTGACCGGGGCGCGGCTCCCGGGTTCTCCTCCGGCACAATGCGGCGTGGCCCGCGCGCGAAGAGGCGGTGCGGCATGCCTGATTGCTTTGGAACCCTTTTTGTCTGAGTATTGGCGTCACAGCAGAAAAACCACGGGGGCAGGATCATGCGGGCAGGCTTATCATTTTCCATTCTGGGGCTGGCGATGGCCGCAATCTTGACCGGACCGGCCGGCGCCGCCACGGCGTCGCGCGCGCCCTTCGGCAAGCTGGCAGACGGCACCCCCGTCGAGGCCGTGACCCTGACCAATTCCAAGGGCATGACTGTGCGGATCATGACCCAGGGCGCCACCATCCAGGAGCTTATCGTCCCGGACCGTAACGGCAACAAAGACGACGTCGCGCTGGGCTATGACACGGCGGCCGAATATCTCGCCAAGCCGCAATATTTCGGCGCCTCGATCGGCCGCTATGCCAATCGCATCGCCAAGGGCAAATTCACCCTGGACGGCAAGACCTATACCCTGGCCACCAATGACGGCCCCAATCACCTGCATGGCGGCCTCAAAGGCTTCGACAAGCGGATGTGGAAGATCGACAGCGTCAGCAGCGGCGCCACCGCCCAAGTGGTGATGAGCTATGTCAGCGCCGATATGGAAGAAGGCTATCCCGGCGAGCTTCATGCCAGCGTGACTTATGCCTTGAACGACAATAACGAACTTCACATCACCTACAATGCCACCACCAACAAGCCGACCGTCGTCAACCTGACCAATCACAATTTCTTCAACCTGGCGGGCCTCAAAGCCGGCAAGGATGTGCAGGACGAAAGACTGACGCTGGACGCGACCCGCTTCACGCCGGTGGACAAGACCCTGATCCCCACCGGCAAGATTGCGGCGGTGGCCGGCACGCCGCTGGATTTCCGCAAACCCACGGCGATCGGGGCGCATCTGCGCGACGGACGTTTCGACCAGATTCAGATCGGCCGCGGTATCGACCACAATTTCATCATCGATGGGGCGCCCGGGACGATGCGCCATGCGGCGCGGCTTGAAGATCCCAGTTCGGGCCGGGTGCTCGATTTGCTGGTGACCTCGCCCGCACTACAGGTCTATTCCGGAAATTTCCTGGATGCGACCGTGACGGGCAAGGGCGGCCGCACATATCGCCAGACCGACGCCCTGGTGATGGAGCCGCAAGTCTATCCCGACGCGCCCAATCATCCGGACTTTCCTTCCGCGCGCCTGGATCCCGGCAAGACCTATACCAATGCCTTTATCTATCGGTTCTCGATCGCCAAATGAGCCTTGCCTATCGCATCGTCGAGCGCGGTCGCCATGACCAGTTGGGCGAAGGCCTGTTATGGTCGGCCCGTCACAACGCGGTTTATTGGACCGACATTCTGGCGCCGGCGCTGAACCGCTTGTCGCTGAGCGACGGCAAAGTGCAGCGCTGGGCGATGCCGGAGCCGATCGGCTGGGTGATCGAGCGCAGCGCCCATCCCGGCTTGATTGCCGGCTTCATGAGCGGCTTTGCCGAGCTGGACCTGGAGCCCTTGTCGATTCGCCCCATCGTCAATCCGCATCCTTATGTGCCGGACAATCGCTTGAATGATGCCAAGGCCGACCGCCAGGGCCGCATCTGGGCCGGCTCGATGCCCTTTCGAGCGGACCGGCCCAGCGGCAAGCTCTATCGGCTCGATCCCGACCACAGCCTGCACGAGATGGATCACGACTATTACGTGGCCAATGGGCCCGCCTTCAGTCCCGACCAGCGCTGGATGTATCACACCGACACGGTGCCGGGCCTGGTCTATCGCTTCCCCTTTCACGCCGACGGCACGCTGGGCCAGCGGGAGATTTTCATCACCTTTGAGAAAGACTGGGGCCGTCCCGATGGCATGACCGTCGATGTCGAAGGCTATTTGTGGATCGCCCATTGGGGCGGTTCCTGCATCAGCCGGTTTACCCCGGACGGCGTGCGGGAGCGCAGCATTCCCCTGCCCGCGCGCCAGATCACCAATATCTGCTTTGCCGGCGAAGCTTTGGACCGGATGTTCGTCACCTCGGCGTTTGAAGGCGGGTTGGAGCCGCCCAATGGCGCGCTGTTCGAGATTCTGACGCATGGTGTGACGGGTTTGCCGCCGAACCAGTTCGCCGGTTAATCCCGCGTCCAGGAAAAGGGCGCCACGGTTTTGCGGCGGCCCAGCGCAAACGCATCGGCGACATGGCGAAAGGGCGTAAAATCCATCTCGCTTTTGCCTGCCCGCAGCAGTTGGGAAAAACGCCGATAGACGCGCGCATATTCGGGCTCGACGCCGACATCCACCGGCTTGCCGTCCAGCGCCATGCGCGATGCGCCCATCGACAGTGTCAGCCTTCCGCTATCGGTTTCGATCTCGATATCCCAGGTCTGCGGACCTTTCTGATCGAAATCGAATTCGACTTGGACGGGCAGGCCGGCGGTGTCGGCATACACAAGACTGGCGGCGATGGGCGCATCCTTGTTTTGCGGAAAGCGCAGTTCGGCATCTTTGAGAGCCAAAGGATTGGGCAGAATCCGGGTGATCGCCGACAAGGCATTGATGCCGGGATCGAACACACCGATGCCCGGCTCCCAAATCCATTCCTGCCCCGGATGCCAGACCCGCACATCCTCTTTCCAGGTTACCCTAACGTTTTTCAGGCGCCGCCCCGCCAGCCAGGCGGCGGCCGGTTCGACCGCGGCGGCCTCGCGCGTATGCCAGCTTTGATAGAACACCGTGCCGGCTTGCCGGACCCGTGCGGCGAAATCCTCGGCCTCGCTCGGCGTGGCGCTGGGCGGCTTTTCGTTGAGGATGGCCAGACCGGCGGCAAGCGCCTCCAGGATCAGCGCATGGCGGCCGGCAGGCGGGGTGCAAAGCGCCACCGCCCCCACCGAGGGCATGGCTTCTTTCATGGCCGTAATAGTGGGGAAATTTGGCACTCCGGGCAGCGCCGAACCGGGCAGCGTCACCGCCGCTGCCAGGACGAAATCGCTACTCGCGATGATGGACGGGATATGCTGGTCGCGGGCGATCTTGCCGCCGCCGACGATGGCGATCTCAATCATTTCCTGGTCCGGATTTTGGGGGCGCCTGGCAAGAAGGCGCTTGTCTTTTGTACAATCTTCCGTGATTTTGTCTGAGTATAAAAGACGCTGTCAAGGCACCGGGGGAAGCATGGCCGTCAACGCACCCAACACACAACAAGCTGCGGCCCGCAGCCCCTACGGCCTGGCCCTGTCCGTGCTGGCCAGCCTGTTCTTCATGTGGGGCTTCCTGTCGGTGCTGCAGGACATCCTGGTGCCGCATCTGAAATCGGTGTTCGACCTCAACTATGCGCAGTCGCTTCTGGTGCAATGCACCTGGTTCATCACCTATTTCGTCATGTCTCTGCCTTGCGCCTTTTTGCTGCAACGCATCGGCTATAAGAAATGCCTGGTGATCGGTCTGGTGGTGATGGCGAGCGGCTGCCTGCTGCTGTTGCCGGCGGCGGAGATCGTCTTCTATCCGCTGTTCCTCTTCGCGCTGTTCGTGATCGCGTCGGGCATCACGCTGTTGCAGGTGGCCGCCAATCCTTATGTCGCGGTGATCGGCGCGCCTGAGACCGCCTCGTCCCGCCTCAATCTTGTGCAGGCGATGAACACCGTGGGCGACACCATCGCCCCCAGTTTTGGCGCCTTTCTGATCCTGGGCCGCACCAAGGCCGGGACCGCCGCCGCCAACACCGTGCTGAGCCATGCCGACAAGATCGCCGATGCCCGCTCGGTCGAACTGCCTTATGTCGGGATCGCCGTGGTTCTGTTGTTGCTGGCGGTGGTCATTGCCCGGCTCAGACTGCCGGACCTCGGCAACGCCACACGGCGCGTCACCACCGCGGAGCGCAAGAAGCTCAGCCTATGGAAGCATCGCAACCTGGTGTTCGGCGTGCCCGCGATCTTCATGTATCTGATCTGCGAGATCGGGGTCGGCAGCCTGTTCATCAACTTCGTCAAGAGCCCGGAGATCGGCAATATGAGCGCCGCGGCGGCGGGCGCCTGGCCGCTGACCTGTCTGTGGGGCGGCATGGCGGTGGGCCGTTTTGTCGGCGCCTGGTTGATGACCTTTATCGAAGCGGAAACCGTGCTGGCGGGGGCCGCCATCGGCGCCTTCGTGCTGCTGCTGACGGTGGTGCTGGGCACCGGCCATGTGGCGATGTGGGCGCTGATCCTGGTCGGGTTGTGCCATTCGATCATGTTCCCCACCATCTTCACCCTGGCGATCAAGGGACTGGGCTCACTGACCGAAGAAGGCTCCGGCTTTCTCATCATGGCCATTGCGGGCGGTGCGGTGGCCGATGCGCAAGGCTGGATCGCCGATCATTACGGCTTGCAGCTTTCCTTCCTGTTGCCGGCGGTATGCGAGCTTTATGCGCTGTGGTACGCGCTATCGGGCAGCAAGGTGACCCACGCCTTGGAGCCGGAAAAGCTCACCGCCCCCACGTAAGTTTATTTTCCCCAGCGCAGGACCAGGGGATCGAGGCGGCGCGCGATCTCGATCAATCCCGCGCGAGTGTCCGGATGCACCGGCATCAGCGGGTGGCGCACCGCGGCGGATTTGATCACACCACCCTCTTCCATCAGGATTTTGGCCGTGGCCAGCCCGCATTGCCGGTTTTCATAATTGATCAGCGGCAGCCAGTGCATATAGGCCTGCGCCGCCGCATCGCGCTGGCCGCCCGCATAAAGATCGACGATTTTGCGGATGCCGTCGGGGAAACCGCCGCCGGTCATGGCGCCCGTGGCACCGGCCTCCAGATCGGCAAACAGAGTGATGCCTTCCTCGCCATCCCAGGGCCCGACAATGGCATCGCCGCCCAGCCGGATCATCTCGCGCAGCTTGGCCGCGGCCTGCGGGGTTTCGATCTTGAAATAACTGACATTCTCGATCTCCTTGGCCAGGCGCACCAGGAACGGCACGGATAAAGGTGTGCCCGCCACGGGCGCATCCTGGATCATCACCGGAATCGAGATCGCGTCCGACAGGCGCTGGAAGAATTCGTAGATCGCCGGCTCGCCGACCCGGAAAGTGGCGCCGTGATAAGGCGGCATCACCATCACCATGGCGGCGCCGGTATCCTGGGCGGCGCGGCTGCGCTGGGCGCAGATTTGCGAGCTGAAATGCGTGGTGGTGACGATCACCGGCACCCGGCCGGCGACATGGGTCAGGACCGCTTCCATCACCGCATCGCGTTCTTCATCCGACAGGACAAATTGTTCGGAGAAATTCGCCAGGATGCAGATGCCGTTGGAGCCGGCATCGATCATGAAGTCGATGCAGCGCCGCTGGCCGTCCAGGTCAAGCCGGCCATCCGGATAAAAGATGGTGGGGGCGACAGGGAAAACGCCGCGATAAATCTGGTGATGGCTCATGACGTAAACTCCCGATTCCTTAGCGCTGCGCCTTGGGGCTTCCGGCCACAACAATAACCGCGACGATAATTAGGCCGGTCATCAGCAAACGGACCCCGGCGCTGGCTCCAAACGTGTTCAGCATGGTCAAAAGCAAGACCAGGAAAAGCGCCGCGCCCCACAGACCCGGCAGGTTGGATTTGCCGCCCGCCACCGAAGTGCCGCCGATAACCACCACAGCGATGGAGGCGAGCAGATATTCATCGCCGATATCGACATTGGCGCCGCGAAAATATCCCGCCAGCAATGCGCCGTTGAGGCCGCCACAGGCGCCGCACAGAACATAAGTGGCAAATCGCGTCCAGCCCAGCTTCAGGCCGGCCAGCCGCGCCGCCCGGGGGTTCTGGCCGATTGCCAGCACCGAGCGGCCATAGATCGTCCGCTGCAGCAAAAGCGCCGCCGCCACGGTAAACAGCACCCCCAGCAGCGGCAAAAGCGGCAGTCCCGCGATTCGCAGATTGGTGAAATCCGCGAAAGCCGCAGGCGGCTTGATCTGCAGCCCACGGCCATAGCTGATATCGATGGATTGAATGATGAAGCTGGCCGACAGGGTGGCGATGATGGGCGGAATGCGCAGCGCCCAGATCAAAAGATGATTGGCGCAGCCGATCGCGGCGCCGCAGGCCAAGGCCGCCAGCAAGCCCAGCGCGATGGCCGAGCTGTTGCCATTCATCACCGTCATCGCCACGGCGCTGCTGAGGCCGATATTGGCGGGAAGCGAAAGATCGACATTGCCGGGGCCCAGGGTGATGACGAACAACTGCCCCACGCCCACGATCACGGTGAACACCGCCAGCGACAGCGCCGCGGTGATCATGGCGCCCCCGCCTTGCCCATGGGTGGCGCCCATCGCCAGCAGCCACACTACGATTGCCCCGGCAAAGGACCAGATCCAGGGCTTGGCGAAGAGGCTTTGCACCGCGGTCTTCATGCCGCCCCCTCCCGTGTTCCGGTCAGGGCCCGGGCGGCAAGGACGATGATCAGAATCGCGCCATTGGCCCCGACCTGCCAATCGGGGGGAATCTGCAGGAAGGTCAGCAGCGGCGATGCGGCAAGGGCCAATGTCAAAGCCCCGATCACCGCGCCAATCGGCGAAACCTTGCCCCCCATGAACTCGCCGCCGCCCAAGATGACGCCGGCAATGGACAGAAGTGTATAGCCATTGCCGATATTGGCGTCGGCCGAGGTGCTGATGCCGACCAATGCCAGACCCGAAAGCACGCCGAACAGGCCGGCCAAGCCAAACAGGATCGCCTTGGCTTTCAGCAGCGACCAGCCGGCGCGCCCGATGGCCGCGGCATTACCGCCGGTGCCCCGCAGGATGACGCCATACGAGCCGCGCATGAAGGCGAAATGCACCACCGCCGCCACGCCCAAGGCGGCCAGGATCGGAAAGGGCACGAGTGGCGGCATGACCGCCATGATGGATTGCAGCCAGGACGGCGCCGTACCACCCGGCTGCGGCAGCACCAGGACGGCCGCGCCCTGCCAGACAAAGCTCATGCCCAGCGTCACCACGATGGAGGGCAAGCCCCGCCATTGGATCAAGGCGCCCAACAGGGCGTAGACCGCGACGCCGCCGGCCAGGGCCAAAACGCCCAGCCATGGCGTGTCGTTCAAAAGAGTCGCAGCGATGCAAGCGACAAACCCGACAAAAGGCCCGATCGACAGGTCCAGATCATTGCCGGCGATGACGAACATCTGCGCCACCGTCGCCAATGCGATGGGGATCGCCAGGCTGAGCATCAGATTAAAGCCGAAATAACTGATGGCGCGCGGATTGATGATGGCGATCGCCAGCAACACCAATGCGAGCGAAAACCCTGGCAGCAAGCGGCGGGCCCATGCTGCGGGAGAGAACACGCGCCTTGCCGCCATGGTGGATGCGCCGGGCATCTAGCCTCGCGCCCCGAACGAGGCTTCGATAATGCGGTCTTCGCTCAGTTCGCCCCGGGCCAGATCGGCGACAACGGCGCGATTGCGGAAGACATAGACATGGGCGCAGTTTTCCAGGTCCTCCATCTCGGTGGTGTACCAGATAAAGGTCCGCCCCGCCGCGGCTTCGCGCGCGATGATGTCGTAGACTTCCAGCTTGGTGGCGATGTCGACACCGCGCATCGGATCGTCCATCAGGATGATTTGCGCATCCGAAGCCAAGGCGCGGGCAAACAGCGCCTTCTGCTGATTGCCGCCGGAGAGCGACAGGATATTGTCATGGACATCGGGGGTGCGGATGCCGATCTCACCCTGCCAATGGCGGGCGAGATCTTCTTCGCGCTGCTCCGACAGCAGCGGGCCGCGGCGCAAAGCGGGCAGCGAGCCGACGCCGATATTGCGGGCGATGGACCATTGCGCAAACACGCCGTCGGATTGGCGGTCGCCCGCCACCAGCGCGAGTTTGCCCGCGATCTCCATCCCGGCCCGTTTGCGTCCTGCGGCCGTGATGATGTCGAACAGAAAATCGCTCTGACCATGGCCGGCGAGTCCCGCCAGCCCAACGATCTCGCCCTCATGGGCGGTGATTTCCGGCAAGAGTGATGGCGGCTTTAATTGGATGCGCACCCGCGGCGGCGCGGTCCGGCCCGGCGCGGCATCGAAAGAACCCGCCGGTTTGGAGGCCTCGGCCCCGCCCATCTCTTCCACCAGCCTTTTGCGGTCGAAGGCGCTAGCGGGTCCGTCGGCGACGGGCCTGCCGTCGCGCATCACCAGGATGCGGTCGCTATGGTCCAGCACTTCGCCCAGGATATGGGAGATGAAGATCACGCCCAGACCGTCGCCTACGGCGCGGCGCAGATAGGCCAGCAATTGGCCGGCGACATGGGCATCGAGCGAAGAGGTCGGCTCGTCCAGGATCACCAGCCGCACCGGTATGTCGGTGGTGGTGAAGGCGCGGGCAATTTCCACCATCTGGCGCCGGCTGATCGAAAGCTCGCCCAAAAGGTCGCCAGGGCGGACGCCATGGCCCGGGAAAATCTCGTCCAGCTTTTGCGCGATCAGCGCCGCCGCTTTGCGCCGCCAGCCCCAGCCGGTCAGAGCGGGATGCAGAATTCGCGTATTCTCCGCCACGGTCAAATTCGGGCAGAGCGAAAGCTCCTGGAACACGCAGCGGATGCCAAGTTGCGCCGCGCGCCGGGAGGAATAGTCGCGCTGGTCCTCGCCAAACAACGCAACGCTGCCCCCATCGGGGCGGATGATGCCGGCTATCACACCCAGAAGCGTGGATTTGCCCGCGCCGTTATGGCCGACCAGGCTGAGCCATTCGCCCGCGCCGAGCCGAAGATCGACGCCATTCAAGGCGCGAACGGCGCCGAAATGCTTTCGGGCGCCGGTCAGTTGAACAAGGATGTCGCGCGGTTGCGTCAAAACCAGTCCGGGCCATGGGAAAAACGCATCGTCAGGGCCTTACTTGCTATTGGCCTTGATCACCGCGATCGCGTCGGCTTGCGAATAGTCCCGGCTGGCAACGCCGCCTTTGGGAATGGACGGCAGAGCGGCCTCGAAAGTATCTTGGGTGAATGAGAGGTAAGGGACGGTCAGGTCGTGCGGCATTTTCTTGCCGTCGAGCAATTGCTGCGCGATCCAGAACGCCAAAGTGACGATGCCGGGGGGAATGGAACCGGACCAGGTGCGATAGCCATCCTTGGCTTTCTGTTCTTTCCACCAATTCAATTCGTCCCAGCGATTGCCCATGATGATGGTCGGCCGGGGCTTGCCGGCGGAGGCGAAAGCCTGGGCCGCGCCATAGCCGTCGCCGCCCTGATCGACCACGCCCACCACCGGCGGCAGCGAGGGCAGGATGGTGGCCACCGCCTTTTGCGCGGTGGTCTGATCCCAATCGCCGGTCACGCTGCCGACAATCTTGAAATTGGGATGCGCCTTGATGCCGTCCAGGATGCCGGCATGGATCGAGGCATCGATGGAGGTTCCGGCGAGCCCGCGAATCTCCAGCAGGTTGCCGCCCTTGGGCTGCAATTTTGCCATCTGGTCGACCTCGTCACGGCCGAGCCGGCGATAATCCACCGTCACCCGATAGGCGCAGGGCTCCGTCACCAAGCCGTCGAAAGACACCACGGTGATATGGGCGCCGCAGGCCTGACGGACCGCGCCGTTCAAGGCATCGGGCGACGCCGCGTTCAGAACGATGGCGTCGTAATTTTGCAGGATCAGATTCTGGATTTGCGCGGCCTGGGTGGGGACGCTTTTGTCCGCGGTGGTGAAAACATCGGCCGCCGCCACGGTTTTGTCGGCCACGGCTTTTTTGGCCGTCTTGGCATAGCTTTTGAGCATCGATTGGCGCCAGGAATTGCCCGCATAATTGTTGGACAAGGCAATGCGCTTGGTGTGGGTGTCCGCCGCCGCCGGCGTGATGGCGGCCGCGCCCAATACGGCGCAAGTCAAAAGGGCAATAGCAGGCTTCATTGGTGTTCTTCCTTGGAATGTAAGTTTGCTCAAAGCGTAACAGTACGGCCTAGCGCGGCCCGGTCCGAGCCCTGTTTTCATCGCTCAACATATAAGCCTGTTTGGAGGCGAAATCGCGGGCGATGCCGATAATCATGAATTCCAGCGGCGTTTTTCCGGTGGCGGCGAAGGCTCGGCTCTCGCCCAGCGCCGCCGGGACCGCGTCCCCGGCATGAATCTGCACGGTCTCGCCATCGATGGTGGCGGTGCCGTCGCCGCTCATGACGTAATAGACTTCCGCCATGTCGCGCTTGGTGTTGGGACCCGCGGTAACGCCCGGCGGCAGCAGCAAATGATCGACATAGGACCAGGTGGTGTAGAATGTGCTGGGATCCAGGCCGCGATGATACATCGCCGTGCCGGTGCCGCCTTCGAAATTCGGCACCGGCTTGTCCAGGCTCTTGGACAGATCCATGTGAATGAATTGCGGCAACGCATCCTTTGGCGCGCCGACCCGGCCGTCGTCCAGATTCCAGGCGTCGTAATAATGCGGCAGCAGCCCGACATTGATGTTCATCCACTGGACCGGCTTGCCCGACTGGTTGGTGATCGCGTGGCTATGGCCCAGACGCGCCACCGCGCCGGCCGGCCCTTTGAGCACCGAAGTGCGGCTATCGATAGAATATTCCGCTTCGCCGTCCAGGATGACGAACATTTCCTCGCAGTAATTGTGGAAATGCTCGCCGATGCCGCCGCCAGGCGGCAAGACACCGCGATGCAGGAAGAACAGGTTCACGCCCAGATTGAACTGGGCGGTGGAGGCGCGGCCGTCGAACAGCGCCATATAATCCATCGGCCCCGAGCCATTATGAACCGAGGGATGATGCGGATAGTCCGGACCCGCGCCATGGGCGATGCGCTTTGCCAGGGGCACATGCACCCGGGAAAGGGGGCTGGAGGCGGTATAGGGATCCGACGGGAAAGTCATGCCCGCGACCGGGCCGCCCGCCTGACCCAGCGCACTCACCGGCAGCAAGGCGAACGCCGCCGCCATCAGGATTTTCCGCTTCAAAGTGACCATGTCCCGCTCCCTTTTTTCGTGGACGTTTTTAAATTCCGTGTCTCTCAGGCCGCCATGAAGGCTTCCCGATGCGGCCCCACCTTCACATCGACCGCATAGACAGACGTCGTTGCGGTTATAAACAGCGTGCGCCAGTCGGCATGGCCCCAATGCAGATTGGCGGGAAATTCCGGCACCGCAATTTTTCCCAAGAGCTCCCCCGCCGGCGAATAGACCCATAATCCGGCGGGCGCCGTCACCCAGATATTACCCTGTGCATCGCATTTCATGCCGTCCGGCACGCCGGGCTTTTGCGGATCGGTGATGCCGGAAGCAAAGACGCGCATATTTTTCAGTTTGCCATTGTCGACATCGAAGACGCGGATATTGGTCTGGTCGGTGTCGTTGACATAAAGCAGCTTTTCATCGGGCGAGAAACATAACCCGTTGGGCTGGGTGAACATGCCTTTCTCCACCAGCAAATGCAGTTCGCCGCCCGGCGCGATCCGGTAGACACCCTGGAAGCCCAATTGCAGCGGACGCTCGACACCGTAATGGGGCATGCGGCCATAAGTGGGATCGGTGAAATAGATCGAGCCGTCTTTTCCCACCACGATGTCGTTGGGGGAATTCAGCTCCTGGCCTTCAAAATGGCTGGCCAGAACTTCGCGTTTGCCGTCTGCGCCGCCGGCAAATCGCGCCACGCTGGAGGTGGCGTGCTCGCAAACCAGCAAATTGAGGGCCGCGTCATAGGTCATGCCGTTGCCCTTGTTGGAGGGCTTGGCCTGTAGTCGCACGCCATTGGCATCGAAACGGCGGCGGGTGTCCCCCGGCATGTCGGAAAAAAGCAGGTAGCGGTCCTTAGGATGCCAGATCGGGCCTTCGGTGAAGATGCATCCGGAAGCCACCGCCCGCATCGGCGCGTTCGCATCGATCAAGGAATGGAATTGCGGCCTGATCGCCTCATGCAACATGGCGGAACCTCCCCGTGCAGGTGGTGGAAACGGCGCAAACCATAAGAGCCCCGCCCCCGGCTGCACAAGGCGCAATATGGTGTGCAGCGCAATAACTCCGACAAATTGGCGGACGACCTCTTTATCAGTGGTTGTTGCGGGGAATGCCTTTGGTTTGGGCGATTTTCTGATATTTGACCGCCGATTCCAGCACCATGCCGGTTTCCATCTGGCCGACATCGCGGCGCTGCAATTCCTGCCAGGGGGTCTGGCTGGCCGGATAGCGATAGCCGCCTGCCGCTTCCAGCTCCTTGCGCCGCTGGGCGATTTCGGCGTCCGACAGCAGCATATTGGCGGTGCCCTTTTTGAGGTCGATGCGAATGCGATCGCCATTGCGCAGCAGCGCCAATCCGCCGCCAGCGGCTGCTTCCGGCGAGGCGTTGAGAATGGACGGGGATCCCGAGGTGCCCGATTGCCGGCCGTCGCCGATGCAAGGCAGGGCATGGATACCCTTCGCCAAAAGCTGGGAGGGGGGGCGCATATTCACCACTTCCGCCGCACCCGGATAACCCACCGGACCGGCGCCGCGCATGATCAGCAGCGTATGCTCGTCAATGCCCAGCGCGGGATCGTCGATGCGGGCGTGATAATCCTCCGGCCCGTCGAACACGGCGACCTTGCCTTCAAAGGCGTCCGGATCGTCCGGATTGGAGAGATAACGCTGGCGGAATTCCGGGCTGATCACCGACAGTTTCATGATCGCGCTGTCGAACAGATTGCCGCGCAGCACCGAAAAGCCGGCGGAGGTCTTCAGCGGCGCGTCATAGGAGCGGATCACCTTTTCATTTTCGCTTGCGGCGCCGCGGCAGTTGTCCCCGATGGTCTTGCCGTTGGCGGTGAGCGCATCCTCATGAATCAGCTTTTTGCGCATCAACTCGGCCACCACGGCGGGCACGCCGCCGGCGCGGTAGTAATCCTCGCCCAGATATTCGCCCGCCGGCTGCATATTGACCAGCAGCGGAATGTCCCGGCCAAAGTCCTGCCAGTCATCCAGATTGAGCTCCACCCCCATGTGACGGGCGATGGCGTTCAGATGAATGGGCGCATTGGTCGAACCGCCGATGGCGCTGTTGACGCGAATGGCATTGATGAAAGCCTCGCGGGTCAGAATGTCGGAGGGCTTGCGGTCGGCGGCGATCATCTCGACGATGGCGAGACCGGTTTCATAGGCACATTCCTGGCGGTCGCGATAAGGCGCCGGAATGGCCGCCGAACCGGGCAGCGACATGCCGAGGGCCTCGGTCAGCGAATTCATCGTGGTGGCGGTGCCCATGGTGTTGCAATAGCCGGTCGAAGGCGCCGAAGACGCCACCAGCTTGATGAAGCCTTTATAATCGATCTCCTTGCGCGCCAGGAGCTCGCGGGCTTTCCACACAATGGTGCCCGAGCCGGTGCGCTCCCCCTTGTGCCAGCCATTCAGCATCGGGCCGACCGACAGTGCGATCGCCGGCAGATTGACCGTGGCCGCCGCCATCAGGCAGGCCGGCACGGTCTTGTCGCAGCCGATGGTGAGGACCACGCCATCCAACGGATAGCCGTACAAGACTTCCGTCAAAGACAGATAAGTGAGATTGCGGTCCAGCCCCGCGGTCGGGCGCTTTCCGGTTTCCTGGATGGGATGAACCGGAAATTCGATGGCGATGCCGCCGGCTTCGCGAATGCCCTCGCGCACCCGCTCCGCCAAGACCAGGTGATGGCGGTTGCAGGGCGACAGATCGCTGCCGGTCTGGGCAATGCCCACGATCGGCTTGCCGGACTGCAGCTCTTTCAACGACAGGCCGAAATTCATGTAGCGCTCGAGATAAAGCGCCGTCATGTCGGCATTGGCGGGATCGTCAAACCAGGCGCGAGACCGCAACTGGCGCGGGGGGGACATGCTGTTTTTGGTCAATAACAAATGCCTCTATGTCGGACAAAAGTGATACATCCATCCGGGCCGCCTCTCAAGCGAGAGACAGCTGGACGGTGCCGCGCTCAGTCATTTGCAGCGGCTGTTCCGCCATATGCAACCGCCCGGTCGCCCACCCCCTCGCCCTCACCAGATCGCTGGCAAAGCCGGCCAATTAAATCTACCCTCTACGGCAAATTCACAATTTGGGGGACAGCGGGACATATGAAACGCAAATTTCAAGCGCTGCTTTTGGCGGTTGCATTGGCGAGCCCGGCGGCAGCCCTGGCCCATGAAGGCTTCAACAATCGCGAGGAAGTGATCCACCAGACCGCCTATTGGACTGGCGAGCGCTTTGCCGATGGACGGCCGAAGGTGCCCGACGACATCCTGGACAAGATGAAGACGGTGACGCTGGAGGAAGCCTGGGCGACCCTGCGCGGCGCCGGTTTCCTGCACCAATATGAAGACGGCTGGATGAGCATCTTCCCCGACAAGATTCTGGTAGGGCGGGCGCTGACTTCGAGCTGGATGCCGGGGCGGCCTGATATCGAAAAGATCGTCGAGGAAGACGGCAAGGCCGATGGCCGCAAGCTCGCCACCAATTCCTGGCCGGTGGACATGCTGCAGCAACGCGATGTCTATGTCAGCGATCATTTCGGGCTGAAGACCGATGGGCCTTCGATCGGCGACAATGTCGGCAATGCCATCTATGCCCGCACCGGCAACGGCATCGTCTATGACGGCGCCGTGCGCGACATCAACGGCCTCAAAGAGCTTCCGAATTTTACGTCCTTCGTGCGCAGCTATGATCCTTCCTATCATCACGGGCGGTTGGCGGAAGGCAATCTGCTGAATTCCACCATGGTGGCGATCAATTCCCCCACCCGCATCGGCCGCGTGCTGGTGATGCCGGGGGACGTGATCCTGGGACGCGACGGCGGGGTGTTGTTCATTCCGCCGCAACTGGCCGCGCGCGTCGTGCTGGATTCCATGCGCACCCGGATGGCCGATACCTTCAGCCATCAACGCCTGGCGGAGAAGAAATACACCGCCGGCCAGATCGACGGCGCCTGGGCGCCGGAAATCCAGGCCGATTACACCCAATGGCTGAAGGACAATATCGACAAGCTGGCGCCCTATAGCCATGCCGATGTGCAGCAGATTCTGGACGAGCGGGCACGGCCGCGGCCGGCGCGGGCAGCGAATTGAAAGAATGAACCTAAGGGGGAGAGCGACAATGCACGATTTCAGGACATTGACACGCCGCGTCACGCTGGCCGGCCTTCTGGGCACTGCCGCCGCGACAGCCGGCTTCGGCCCAGCCTTGGCGCAAGGCGCAGCGGTCAAGAAGATCGTCTTCTGGGCGGGACCCAAGGAGCATGGCGCGCCGGGCCGGCATGAATATGAGCGCGACCTGACCGAACTTGCCTGGCAGTTGGAACACGCCGCCAACCTGCACGGCGTCAAGACCTTGGTGAAGGTCGTGACCAAACCGCCCCGGGATATCAGCGAGCTGAACGATGCCGATGCCTTGGTGATCTTCGGCAATGGCGCCTGGCTGAAGACCGAGACCGGCATTCTCTTTCCCCAGGACCAGGACACCGATGGCCGGGTCTATGACGCCGAACACACCGAATGGCTGAACAAGCTGGATGCGGTGATCAAGCAGCGCAAGCTGGGCCTGGCGATCTTCCACTACACCATGTGGGTGGACAATTGGGTCGGCAAGCGCTTTTTGATGGAATGGTTCGGCGGCAATTGGCTGCCCTATTCCTCGCACAATCCGGTCGATACCTGGACGGT
>JAICHV010000042.1 GCA_025924715.1 Alphaproteobacteria bacterium | reverse complement strand
TACGCGATGGTGCCGCGCTTCGTCCGGCCCGGAGCCATGGCGGCGATCAATGCCGATTATCCGGCTGTTCGTCACCCCGGCTCCTTCCCCCTGCCGACGCTGAAATACGGGCCGGCCTTCGACACGTTCATGCAGGCCATCCAGGGGCCAGAGTTCAGGCGCGCGGTCGAAAGAAAACTGGAGGTCGATCTCGCCGGCCGGCCCACCATGGTCACGGCACGGGGCGTCTCGGCGGCGCGCGACGGACAAATTCACACCGACAGCCGCACCAAGCTGATCACCGTGCTGATCTATATGAACAACGCCTGGGAAGCCAAGACCGGTCGCCTGCGCCTGCTGCGCGGACCGGACGACCTGAACGATGTGATCGCCGAAGTGCCGCCCGATGAAGGCACGCTGCTGATCTTCAAGAACGAGCCCAATGCCTGGCACGGCTTCGAAGCCTTCGAGGGCCCGCGCCGCGTCATTCAGCTGAATTGGGTCACCGATGCCGGCGTGGTCTGGCGCGAACAGACCCGCCACAAAGTCAGCGCCTTTTTCAAAAGGCTGCGCGGCAAGGCTCCCGGCTCGCGGATGTAAGTCCGCAAAAGGACAGGCTCGGCGGCTTTGCCGGCCGCCGCGTGATAAGAGCGGCCGGCATCGCCAAATTATTGCGGCAAACGTTACCGGCCGGGCGGGCTTAGTTCGGTAACGCGCGGCTCTTGCGTGTCGCCGACCCAAAGATTGCCTTTGGAATCCGAACTCATATTGGTGGCCTCGTCGAACTGACCGGGGCCGCCGCCTTTGTGATTGCCGCCCGCGACTTCGACAACATCGCCCGTGTTGCGATCGATCCGCACCACTTGGCCATCCATGCCCGTGCCCAGCCAAAGCTGGCCGAAACGCGGTCCCGGATGATTGTCGAAATAAAGCGCGCAAATCAGGTTGCGCATCTGGATGGTGCGGAGGAAGTGACCATTGGCCGTAAAGACGACGATCCGATGATCCTCACGGTCGCCCACCCAGACATCGCCCGTGACCGGATCGACCGCTGAGCCATGGGCATTGTTGAATTTGCCCGGACCCTTCACATCGCCGAACCACTGATTGATGAACTTCCCATCCTTGTCCAGATGCAGCACCCGCGCCACGCCCACGATGTTGGTGGGATCGGGGCCATCGACATCGTTGGGGCTCTCATCGCCATGGCCTTCGAAGATGTAGATGTCGCCATTGGGCGCATAGGTGCAGGTCACGGGATCCCACAACAGGTGCTGGCCCTTGGATTCATCCCAATCGCCGCGATGGCCTTTGACGCCGATGGTCCGGATCAGCTTGCCGTCCGGACTGAACTCCTTGACCGTTTCGCCGATTTCGTTGATCGCGATGACGTTACCGGAGGTGCTGTTGACGCAGACGCCGTGACCGCGGAACGGTTGGGTCTGGTCGGTCAAAGCCGGATCGACCGTGAAAAGCAATTTGTGGTCGGGGCCGAATTTGAACAGGGCCGGCTTGCCGGGCTCGTTGCGTTGCCAGGCCCAGACATTATCCTTGCCATCGACGCCGACGCCGCTCATGTCGCCGCCGCCTTCCGCCCGAGGGGGTACGGCAAGGGGATAGCTGTAGGTCCAGTTGCTGATCGGCTTCCAGGCCACGCGCAGGATGCCATCATTAACCGCGCCCATCCGCTTGGGATTGGTCTCCCCGCAGACCAGAGAATGCTCGCATTTGGGCGGGGCGCCATCCGGCCCGACGCCGTTATATCCCGGTCCCAGATTATGGGCGTTGCTGAAGTCCGGAGCCGGTGGCGGGGCTGGACCCCGTCCGCCGCGACCGGCACCGCCGCCCCCGCCGCCACGGCCCGCCATCGGTCCCAGCGGATCGGCGGCTGAGCCTTCGATATACCAGCCCGGCAAACCCGGCTTGGCGCCAGGCCCCGAAATGGCCACTTTGGTTTCAGGAACCTGCGCAAATCCTGCCCCGGTGCCGCAGACGACCCCGAGCGCCACGGCACAAACCGTCGCCAGAACATATCCCTTCATTTCGATCTCCGCCCTTGCTTGGTTCAAACTCTTGCCGGAGCTTTGCAGAAGCTCGGGCCGGTTTGTTCGCGGCTCGCCCGCCGGCGTTAAGCTGTACCATTCCAGGAGGTACCGCAATAACGCTGTTCACCGGAAAGCATAATTTCCGCATACGAGTGCTGGGGAAATGGAAACCCGAACGCCCCGGTTCTTGCCGGTCCGCATTGTTCAGGGCCGGGCGTTGCTGTAAAAACTCAGACATAACAAGGCATTCGAGTCCGTGCAGCCAAAACGGGGGAACGATGAAGCTCAGCAATGCGATGGTTCTGGCGGCCGGCACCGCTCTATTGTCAGCTTGCGCCGCTGGAACGGCCAACCCGCCGGCGGTTAAAGCGGCGAGCGCGCCAGGCGGGTCGCCCTTGGTCCCGCTGACGGACAGCCGCGATGGGAATTTCCACATCGCCCCGCCCTACAAGCCGGATCCGGTCTTTACGGAAAAAGCCGATATGCCCAAAGGCCGTGTCGTCCGCTTCGAAATGAATTCGGACGAGAGCAAGGTCTATCCCACCACCAATGGCGCCGACGGCAAGCCCGCGCCCTATAAGCGGCCTGTTCTGGTTTATATTCCCGCCGGATACCGGCCGGGGACGCCCGCGCCCTTCATTGTGGTGCAGGATGGCGTGCATTGGTATGGCGGCGGTCTGCCGGGCCGTACCGACCTGCCTTATATCCCGACCATGTTGGACAATATGATCGCCCAGCACCGCCTGCCCGCGATGATCGCGATTCTGATCGATCCCGGTCCCGGCCCGGAGCGCAGCATCGAATATGACACCGTGTCAGATCGCTATACCGGCTTCATCGAGCAGGAAGTTCTTCCCAGGATTTCCCGCGATTACAACATCACCTTCACCAAGGATCCGCGCGGCCGCGCCGCCTTCGGGGAGAGTTCCGGTTCGGCCGCGGCGATCGCGATGGCCTGGTTTCACCCGGAGTTGTATCGGCGCGTCATTTCCTATTCGGGGACCTTTGTGGCTCTGAAGCGCGATCCCAAAACCGCGCCCGACGGCGCCTGGGAATATCACGAGCATTTCATCCCCAATTCACCGCCCAACCCCATGCGGATATGGATGGAGGTCGGCGAACACGACAATGGCTACCAGACCCCGGAGCAAGACAAACGCAACTGGGTCATCGCCAACCGCCATATGGCGGAAGTTTTGAGCGCGAAAGCCTATCACTATCAGTTCGTCTTCGCCGACGACGTGGCGCATGTCAGCCGGCCGGTGGAATTGCAAACCATGCCGGAGGCCTTTGAATGGGCCTGGAAGGATTACACGCCGAGCCGTTGACCGTGGCGGTCAGCCGTTCCGGTCAGCTTCCGCTGCTGATCGCCACGATGGCGTCGGCGGCATCCAGGGCGACTTGAAATCCGGCCTGGCGGTCGGTGATCGCCAAGCCGGCTTTCAGCTTCTGGACCACCTCCTGGTATTTCGCATTCCTGGCGGCGTCGGGACTGTCGGGGATCACGCCATTGCCGCTATCGGCGCAAGGATTAAGAACCGTCGTGTCGAAGTCGGGGCCTTTGGGACCTTCCAGGCAGTTTATCGCCCGCTGCATGCGGTTATGAACGTCCTCGATCCGTCCAATATTGCGCGATCCGGAACGGGCGGCGATCTGCGCCGCACTGATTTCCACGGCAAGCGAGGGTGTTTTGGCTTTCACCGTGGCCGCCGCGGGGATCGGCGTGGGGGCGCGATCGATAAAGCCGCCCCCTTGCGCGGCGGCAGCCGCCTGCCGTGCAGCGGCGTTCCCGCCATTGGCCGCATTGCCGGCATTCGCGGCATTACCGGCATTTGCGACATTGGCCGCGACCTGGGCCGGGCGCGGCGGGCCTCCAGCGACTGTGGGAGCAGGCGGCGGCGCCACGCGATAGCTACGATGGCATGCGGCGCAGTCTGCCTGTACCGTCACCAGTGTGGTCGCCAGCGTTATCCGGTCGGGTGCCGTTAAAAACGCTTTGGCGTCGTTGATGAACTTGTCGTCGGCAGCTTGGAACCCGGCGGCATCGGTCCAGATCTCCGGCTTCACCGCGGGATCGGTTTGGTCGGTGCCGGGCCCGAACAGCGCCGTGATCTGGGCGCCATTGTCGACCAGGATCTTGACCTGATCCTTGATCTTGTCCCGGTTCAAAACCCCGATCACGATGGCGTCGATGGCGGTGAGCGCCTTGTTGTTGGCGCGCATGAGCGCCTGGCGGTCGCTATGGGCATCGGCGATGGCGACCGTGCTACCCAGAAGACAGCAGCCGCTGGCCGAAAGCGCAAAGAGCACTCGCTTCATGGTGAGGGCGGAAGGCATCGCAGTTCTCCGAGTGATCAATTTCAGCGTTTCGAGGGTTTGTAACCGGCCCAGGCATATTCCAGCGCCGCCGCCATGGTCTGCTCGCGCACCCGGTTGTCGGTATGGCCGGCATCCTTGGCGAAGACGAAGCGGTAGTCATAGCCTTTGGCCTTGAGCACCGCCGCCGTCCGGTTCGCGGCCGTGACCCAATTATGGAACGCAGAGTCCGGTGTGTTGTAACCATTGTCGCGTTCGCCCACTTCCATCCAGATGCGCAGCGGCTTTTTGGGTGCATCGGCGATCAGATGCTCATGATATTCCCAAGCGCCATGGGGATTGGCCGGGTCGTAAGGCGATTGCTGGTTCACGAAAGTCGGCGAAAAGAGGATCACGCGGTGGTAACGCTCCGGGTGGAACCAAGCCATGGTGAAGGCCGCAGCCGCGCCGGAACTGCCGCCGAGGGTGGCGCGGCCATCGGGATTTTTGGTGAAGGTGACACCGAGACGTTTGGTGACATAGGGCAAAACTTCCGTCTCGATGAAATCGCTGTAGCGCCCCGAGACGGCGTCATATTCATAGCCGCGTTCGCTGCCCAAGGAATCCTCGTTGCGGGGCGCGCCCACCGGGGTCGAGCCGGGATCGAGCGCCACCATGGCGATGGGCGGCAGCTTGCCCTGCCCGATCAAACCATCCAGAGCCCGGCGGACCTGGCTCTGATAACTGCCGCCGTCCTGCACGATGATCACCGGCAGGGGTACGCCCTTCTTGGCGCCGGCGGGGATATAGACCCAGACATGACGGGGCTCATAAGGCGAAGGTTCCCACTGCACATCGCCCGGCACGGCATTGCCGCGCCCACCGGGCGCCTTGGACGGATCGGCGACATAGCCGACCTTTTTCTTGCGGCCCGGATAGAGTTTGGAATCCTTGGCCAGCATGGTGATCTCATGCAGCTCGCCGGTGGCCCAGGCTGCGTGCGGGCGCAATTCGTCGGAAATGACGTAGTCGGGCCCGATGACATAGTCACCGTTCGAGGTGTTGTCGGTGCCGCCGGCGGGAAAGGGATTGGGCGGCGGCAAAGGTGCGCCGCGGCCTGGCGCCGGCGCCGCCCCCGGCGGGGTCTGAGCCGGTGCTGTGGGTGGTGTCTGGGCGATGGCGATGCTGCCCAGGCCCATAAGGGCAAAAAAGCCAAAAACCAGCCGTGATCTCGTCATGCTTTCCTCCACCCGCCCCTCGCTATGGGCTTATTCTGCCGCAACGCTAGCAGCCTTGGGCCCGCCTCGCCAATGGGACAAAAGAGAGAGCGCCGTCTTGCGGGCGGCAAGGGGGCCAGGGTCCGCCGCATCGCCCCGCGGCTGCGCGGCACCGTCCCAGGCGTCCCGCGCCGCCATCGGCTGGACCGGAACCGAAAAAGCGCGACCCGCCCGGGAAGGGAATCAGCTTGGCGTTTGCCATGGCGCGACCGGCGTCCAAAAAATCCGCACGCGGAACAATGCAAACCCCCGATCAACCGGCTAGGTAGTTCTACCAATATTGACGCAGCGCCGCCGCCTGGCGTAGTAGCGTCGCCACGCCGAGCGAACCATTTGGCCGACGCGGTTCTGCGGCCGATGCATAATTCGGCGCAAAGTCCGTAGCCGCAAAAAAAAGACATCCACGTCAGGGACGGCTTGTTTCGCAGGGCAGAAAAACGCCGCTTTGATCGCGGCACCAATTTTCAACCGGAAGCTGCACCCTGCCGCCCCTAACCTGCAGTTCAGGGCTCAAGCTTGATAAAGAGCAACATTTCGCAGCGCCTTCTCGACGCGCTGCCGGCGCATGTGGCCCTGCTGGATCCGGCGGGCCGCATCGAAATGGTGAACGAGGCCTGGCGAAAATTCGCCGCCGACAATGGTCTGAAAACCGCCCATTTCGGCCTTGGCCTGAATTATCTGGAGATCTGCGATAACGCGCGGGGGGCTTTTGCCGAGGATGCCGGCGCCATCGCGGCGGGCATCCGGGCGGTCTTGCGCCGCGAACGCCAGATTTTCGAAGGTACCTATCCCTGTCCCACGCCCAGCAGGAACTTCTGGTTCAGGATGGTGGTCACACCGGTATTGGTCGACAAGCAGCGATATGCCTTGGTCACGCACACCAACGTCACCGACGGCGCGGTGGCGCAGGCGGCGCTTGCCGAAAGCGAGCACCAATATCATTCCCTGGCGACAGAGCTGGACATGGCGCGGACAAGACTTGGAACGGCGCAGGCCGTGGCAAAAGTCGGCGGGTGGGAATTGGATTTGACCAGCCAGGAGGTGTTCTGGTCGGCGGAAACCTATCGTATTTTTGAAGCCGATCCAGCCGACTTTGTCCCCACCGTCGAAGCGATCATGGGCTTCATACACCCGGACGACCGCCCCGCCCTGGGAGAGATTGTCCGCAAAGCGGAACTGCCTGGCGGGGAGAGCGGCTCAATCCAGCATCGGCTGTCGCTCCCCAATCACCGGACCAAACATATCCATGCGACATGGCAGACTGTGGCCGGTCCAGGAGCCAAGAAAATGCTGATTGGAACCTGTCAGGACATCACCGAGACCCATGCCGTCAATGAAAAGTTGCGCGAAAGCGAAGCCCGGTTGGCGCTGGCGCAGGAAATCACCGGGATGGGGAGCTGGGAAATCGTCCCCCAGCAGGGCCGGCTCATGCTTTCCAAGCAGATGTTCCACATCCGGGGCGAGCCGGTATCGGGCCACGCTTTCGCACCCGGCGATGTGGCCGATTTCATTCTGTCGGACCGCGACAAGGCCACGGCCTGGCTGGAGCGGCTTTGGGCGGGAGAGGAAGTCGAAACGCTGGAAGGACCGATTTATATGGCCAGCGGCGAGACGCGCTTCGTCATCAATGACGCAAGAGCCATTTTGGACCAGGCGGGACGGGTCGAAAGAATCATCGGAACCCAGCGCGACGTGACCGAGGCCAAGGAGGCGGAGCGTGAGCTGCGCCAAAGCCAACTGCATCTGGCTCTGGCCCAGCGCGTCGCCTCCACCGGAAGCGCGGCCATCGATTTTCGCACGGGAAAATGGGACTGGTCCGACGAGACCTATCGCATCTACGGCGTCGAGCGCGAGCACTTCACACCCTCCGCCGAGGCGCTGGGTGCGCTGGTTCATCCGGAGGATCGCGAAGAGCTTCTCTCCAAGCCGGCGCTTGCCCTCCAGGGCATCACGCCGCCGCCGATCGAATACCGCATCCGGCGCCCGGACGGCGCGGAACGCATTCTCTATCGGGAAGCGACGTTGGTGTGGGACGGCGATCAGGTCATCGGCATTGTCGGAACCGTGCGGGATGTTACCGACCTTCGTACCGCCGAGCGCGAGAAGGAATTCCTGCAGGCGCAACTGCGCCAGGGCCAGCGGCTGGAGACCGTCGGCCGCATGACGGGCGGGGTCGCCCATGATTTCAACAATCTCCTGACCGTCATATTGGGCAATGCGGAGGTGCTGGAACGGCACTTGGCGGACGACTCGCCGCTGCGCGAATTGGCGGAGATGACGCGGATCGCGGCGGCGCGGGGCGCGGAGATGGTGCAGCAATTGCTTGCCTTCTCCCGTCAGCAACCTCTGCATCCGCAGTCCACCAGCATCGGCGACCTGGTGGCGGGGATGAAAAAACTGCTCGAGCGCGCCTTGGGTGAGAATGCCCGCCTCCACACCTCCTGCCCGGCCGACCTGTGGCCGGCGCTGGTGGACGCACCCCAATTGGGAAATGCGCTGCTCAATCTAGCGGTCAATGCCCGCGATGCCATGCCGAGCGGGGGGCTGCTGACGATCGCGATGACGAATGTGCAGCTCGATCAATCTCACCTTCTGGATCATGTGCAGCTGGATAGCGACGATTCCAAGATCGTGCCCGGGCAATATGTCAGGATTGCCTTGTCCGATACCGGAACGGGAATGGACGAAATCACCAGGCTGCGCGCCTTCGATCCTTATTTCACCACCAAGGATGTCGGCAAAGGCAGCGGCCTGGGTCTCAGCATGGTCTATGGCTTTGTGCGCCAGTCCAAGGGATATGTCCGCATCGTTTCCAAGCTTCGCCATGGCACGACGGTCGAACTCTATTTGCCGCGGGCGGAACAGCAATCGATCCAAACCCAGCCCATCGACGAAGAACTGGCTCTGCCCGGAGGCTGCGAAAAACTTCTGGTGGTGGAGGATGACGATCTGGTCCGCGCCCAGGTCGCCTCCCAGCTCAAGACCCTGGGTTACCAGGTCACCACCGCGCGAAATGGCATGGAAGCGCTGGAACAACTGCGCACCACCGCGGACTTCGCCCTGCTGTTTACCGATATCGTGATGCCGCATGGCATCAGCGGCTTGGAGCTCGCCGACCGGGCACTGGAAAAACATCCGCGGCTGAAAGTCCTGTTTACCTCCGGCTATAGCGAGAACGTCTCCGAAAGCCAGGGCCGGCTCAATCCGCTTCACAACCTGCTGAAAAAGCCTTATCGGCGCGGCGAGTTGGCGACCAAACTGCGTGCGATGCTGAATTAGCGCGTCCGGCGGTTACCGGATGGCGCCCACCATCCGGACCAGCGCCGCCAGGCTTTTGGTTCCCATCTTCTCCATGATCCGGGCGCGGTGAATATCGACGGTCCGCCGCGAGATTCCCAAAAGCGAAGCCACCGCGCTACTGGAATGTCCGTCGATCACCAGTTGCAGGACCTCGCGCTCGCGCTCCGACAGCGCGCTCAATTTGCGCGCATTTCCTTGCGCTATCATCGTCTGTTCCGCGCGCTCGCGCGCAACGCCAAGCGCGATGCGGACCTGGGCCAGCAGGTCTTCGTTGCGAAAGGGCTTTTCCAGGATATCCAGGGCGCCGGCGCGCATGGCGCGAACCGCCAGAGCCACGTCCGCGTGACCGGTGATCACGATCACCGGCATGCAGGAATTGCAGCGAAGAAGTTCCTCCTGCAATTGGAGCCCACACATTCCCGGCATGCGGATATCGGTCAGGACACAGCCGCGATGTTGCGCGGTGACGGACGCCAGAAATTGTTGGGCCGAGGCGAATGTGACCACGGTAAACCCGGCCATACCCAATGTCAGTTCAAGCTGGCGGCGCAGCAGGGGATCGTCGTCGACCACGAAGACCGTGTCGTAGCGCTGTTCCATCGACGTCTGCGACGAATCAAACGAGGTCTGATGCATGACGAGATTGTTAAGAGCTTTCCGGAAAATACAAAAGGGCCGGGGCGAACGCCAAATTGCCAGACTGCCAACATCCTTTTCAGGCTCTTAATGAGCAGTGAACTTTGCACATAGGTAATCGTACCTACGCACCGGCGCCCTATCCGTAAGAGAAAAGAAAATTAAACGGGACCATGCTCCTGCGGGCAAAATCACCGAAAAAGCCGCGACAACGCGAAGGAACAAACGATGGCGTCCCCGCATGTGCTCATAGCTGACGATGACCGTTTCGTTCAAAAGACCCTGAAATTCTGCCTGGAGGAAGCAGGCTATTCGGTGGCATTGGCTGAGAACGGGCGCGAGGCGATTGCGGCGGCGCAGACATTGCGCCCCGCGATCGTCTTGCTGGATATGTTCATGCCCGAGTGCGACGGCATCGAAGCGCTGCTGGAGATCAAGCGGCGCGTCCCGGAAGTCAAAATTTTCGTGATGTCCGGCGGTGGCGTGAACCGGCTCTACGATTTTCTGGATATGGCGGTTAAGTTCGGCGCGGAGGGCGTCATGCGCAAGCCGCTGTCCCCCAGCGCGCTAATTGAAATGCTGGCAGCCCAGCCGGGACGGCAAACAGCGCAAGACAAGGCCAAGATCACGTCCGGCTAGTGCCGAGCACCCCGGGCGGCGAAGATATAGCCGCCATTGCGCACGGTGCGGATCAGGGCCGGATTGCGCGGATCGTCCTTCAGCTTGCGGCGCAAGCGTCCGACACAAACATCGATGCTGCGATCGAATGCGGGAGAGTTGTTGCCGTAACACGCGTCCATCAATTGATTGCGGCTCAAAACCCGGTTGGCCCGCGTGACCATGGCTTCCAGGAGCTTGAATTCGCCGCTGGTCAACGCAATGGCCTTGCCGTCTACCGAAGCCAGCGTCTGTGCCGACGCGTCCAGTGTCCATTGCCCAAACCCATAGGTGAGGCGTCTGTCGACATCCGCGACGGTTTCGGCTTGGCGGCGGCCACGGCGCAGCACGCTGCGCACCCGGGCCAGGATCTCCCGCGGCTCGAAGGGCTTTGTGATGTAGTCGTCGGCCCCGATTTCCAGCCCGACGATACGATCCGCCAAATCGCCCCTTCCGCTGACGATGATAATGGCGACATCGGAATGGCGGCGAATTTGCTGGGTGATGGTCAACCCGTCGATATCGGGGAGCCCGATATCCAGAATGACCAGATCCACCGGCCCGGCGCTGAGCGCCGCTTCAATGCCGACCCCGGTTGCCAGTTCGGTCACGCGGTAGCCATCGGCGCCCAAGCTGCGCGCCAATACTGCGCGCACATCCGGGTCGTCCTCGACGATGGTCACATGCTTGGTCATGGGCGCTCCCGGCCTCCTTGGGGGGGTCGCAATTGGATAGTCTCAAATTGTTACAAAAGGCCTAAGCGGCGCGAGCTTTGTGTCGGGCTAGACATATGCCGACACAATCGGAGGCCGGCCCGAAAGAGCGCCGGCAAATGCCTCCTCTATTGCTTCGGCAACCACGCTGCAATGGAGATGAATGTGAACCGGTTCCAGAATCTTTCGATTCGCGCCAAGGTGATTTCGGCCTTCACGGCGGTTCTCGCCGTCACCGCCCTGCTCGGCATTTTTTCGATCAACCGGCTGTCCATCGTCAATGACGGCGCCGTCGAGATGTCATCCAATTATCTGGTTGCGGCCGACGGCCTTGCAACCTTGGGCTATAACGCCACGCGCTTTCGCCAGTTGCAGGCGACCCATCTGCTCGACACCACGGCCGATGGCAAGTCCCAGGAAGCGGCGAGCATGCGCGCGGCGCTCCAAGCCGCCGATAAGGGCTGGAACACATATAGCCCGACCATCGAACCCGGCTATGAGCGCGGGATCGCCGACAAATTCCATGGCTTGTGGGCCGATTACGTGGCGATGAATGACAAGTTCCTGCAACTTTCCAATGCCGGCAAAACCGCCGAGGCGGATGCTCTCTACACCGGCGAGATGCGAAGCATCTTTGATAATTTCACTGTCGCCCTGCAGGAAGACCAGGCCTATCAGGTCAAGTCCGGCGACGACAAAACCAAGTCCATCGCCGAGACCTATGCCTCCTCGCGGACCCTGATCCTGAGCGTGCTCGGCATCGCGGCTTTGCTTTGCCTGGCCACCGGCTGGCTGATCGTCTCGGGCGTTTCCACCCCGATCCGCGGCATGACCACGGCGATGAGCCGCCTGGCGCAGCATGATCTGACCGTCGAAATCGCCGGCATCGGCCGCAAGGACGAAGTCGGCCAGATGGCCGCCGCGGTGCAGGTGTTCAAGACCAGCATGATCGAAGGCGATCGCATGAAGGCGGAGCAGGAGGAGGCCCAGCGTGTGGCCGCCGCCCGCGCCGCCCTGGTCGACCAACTGACTCGCGACTTCGACGAAAAGGTCCAGGGCGTCGTGCAGACCGTCGCCAGCCAGGCGACGCAGATGCAGGCCTCGGCCCAATCGATGAGCGCCACGGCGGAAGAATCCACCAAGCAGGCCGGCGCCGTCGCGGCGGCCTCCGAGGAGAGCGCCGCCAATGTGCAGACCGTCGCCTCGGCCGCCGAAGAACTGTCCTCTTCCATCGCCGAGATCGGACGCCAGGTCAGCCATTCCAGCCAGATCGCCGCCACCGCGGTGACCGAATCGGCCAAGGCCAATGAAATGGTGCAGGGCCTGCTCGCCGCCTCGCAGAAAATCGGCGAGATCGTCGCCCTGATCAACGAGATCGCCGACCAGACCAATTTGCTGGCGCTCAACGCCACCATCGAAGCGGCCCGCGCCGGCGAAGCCGGCAAGGGCTTCGCGGTGGTCGCCGCCGAGGTCAAAAATCTCGCCACCCAGACGTCCAAGGCGACCGAGGAAATCGGCGCCCAGATCACCAGCGTGCAGGGCGCCACCCAGAATGCGGTCAACGCCATCGCCTCGATCGGCAAGACGATCGGCGAGATCGACCAGATCTCGACCACCATCGCCGCCGCGGTCGAACAGCAGGGTGCCGCGACGCAAGAGATCGCCCGCAATGTCGAAGAGGCCGCCAAGGGGACCCAGGAGGTTTCCTCCAATATCGGCGGCGTCACCGAAGCCGCCAACAGCACGGGGGCGATCGCCAATCAGGTGCTGGCCTCGGCCCGCTCGCTGACCGATCAGTCCGGCGAGCTGCGCAGCCTGGTGCAGTCATTCCTCACCAAGGTGAAAGCCGCCTAACCGCGGTCCATCAGGCGAGGCATAGGGGATGGAACAAATCGGAGGGCGCGCTGCGCTCCCACCAGTGGCGCCGCCGGTTTGTTCCTCCTCACCCCATCAAGGCAGGCAGACATGACCAGCGCTACCAATGCGGCACCAACCGCGACCGAACAGAAATATGCCGACTCCTTCGTAACTTTCACCGTCGCCGGCCAACTGTTCGGCGTTCCGGTCACCCGGGTGCAGGACATCCTGACCCCGGACGCCATCGCGCCCGTGCCCGGCGGACCGCCGGAAGTTCGCGGGCTGATCAACTTGCGCGGCCGCATCGTCACCGTGATCGACATGCGGGTGCATCTATCGCTGCGAAGCAAGAACGACGAGCGCGCCGGAATGTGCGTGACCGTGGAAAGCCGGGGCGAATCCTACACCCTCTACGTGGACAGCGTGGGCGATGTCGTCACCCTGGCCCATACCGTCCGCGAAGCAAATCCGGCCACGCTGGACGAGGTCTGGCGCGATGTTGCCGATGCCGTTTATCGCACCGATCACGGTTTGCTGGTCGCCCTGAATATCGATCGCCTGCTGGCGATCAAATCCGCAGCCTGAGCCAAGGAGCGAGACCATGGACGACCTACTTAAGGAATTCCTGGCCGAAACGGCCGAAAGCCTTGCCGTGCTGGATGTCGAGCTGGTGCGGTTCGAACGCGAAACGTCGGATGCGACGATCTTGAGCAATATCTTCCGGCTCATGCATACCATCAAGGGGACTTGCGGGTTCCTGGGCCTGCCGCGCCTGGGCGCCGTTGCCCATGCCGGCGAGAATATCCTGGGCAAATTCCGCGACGGCGAATTGGCCGTCACGCCCGCTGCCGTCACCCTGATCCTGAAAGCGATCGATCGTATCCGCGCCTTGCTCGCCGATCTGGAGGCCAGCGGCACCGAGCCGGCCGGCAGCGACGAAGCCTTGATCGGCGAAATCAACGCATTGGCAGAGGCGGATGTGGCCCACGCCGAACCCGCGCCAACGCTCGAAGCCTCCGATTTCAGCGATGACGGCTTTCCCGTCGCCGCCGAACTTCTGGTGGAAGTCGCCCATGCCATGAAACAGGACCCTGAGGTCGCCGCGATAGACTCCTCTCCGGCACTGCCCGAACTCGCCCCCCAGGCTGCCAAGGAGAGCCCGGCCGAAACCAAACAATCCGCGACCGCGGCCTCGTCCATCCGCGTCAATGTCGATGTCATCGAAAATCTGATGACCTTGATCAGCGAATTGGTCCTGACCCGCAATCAGCTGCTGCAGATGCAGCGCGGCCAAAAGGACAACGAGTTCAAGGTGCCGCTGCAGCGGCTGAGCCATATCACCTCGGACCTTCAGGACGGCGTGACGCGTATGCGCATGCAACCCATCGGCAATGCCTGGAACAAGCTGCCGCGCATCGTGCGCGACCTGGCGGTGGAGACCGGCAAGAAAATCGAACTGACCATGCAGGGCGCCGAGACCGAGCTCGACCGCCAGGTGCTGGAAATGATCAAGGACCCGCTCACCCATATGGTGCGCAATTCCGCTGACCACGGCATCGAGAACGGTCCCGCGCGCCTGGCCGCCGGCAAGCCGGAGACCGGCACCATCGCCCTCAACGCCTATCACGAGAGCGGTCATATCTTCATCCGCATCGCCGATGACGGGCGCGGGCTGGACCTCGAGCGCATCCGGCAAAAAGCCATCGCCAACGGCCTTGCCGGCGAAGCCCAGATCGCCACCATGAGCGAGCAGCAGATCCTGCAGTTCATTTTCCGCGCCGGCTTTTCGACCGCCGAGAAAGTCACCAGCGTCTCGGGCCGCGGGGTCGGCATGGATGTGGTGCGCACCAATATCGAGCGCATCGGCGGCACCATCGAGCTCAGCTCGCAGGCCGGCCGCGGCACCACCTTCCTGATCAAGATTCCGCTGACCCTGGCGATCGTCTCCGCCCTGATCGTGGAATCCTCCGGCCAGCGCTTCGCCATTCCCCAGCTCAACGTTATCGAGCTGGTGGGCGTTTCCGACCGCTCGGAGGCCCGCATCGAAACCATCAACACCTCGCCGGTGCTGCGCCTGCGCGACCGGCTGTTGCCGCTGGTATCGCTGCGCGGCGTGCTGGCGCTGGAGAGTAACGCCGCGGCGCAAGACCGCTTTGTCGTGGTCACCCAGGTCGGCGCCAATATTTTCGGCATCATCGTCGACCGCGTCTTCGACACCGAAGAAATCGTGGTCAAGCCCTTGGCGCCGATCCTGCGCGGCACCCGTTTTTATGTCGGTAATACCATCCTGGGCGATGGCAGCGTCATCATGATCCTGGATCCCAATGGGCTTTCCGCCGCCGCCGGCCAGATCGGCAGCACCGATCCGGCGGCCGGGCATGAGACCGGCGTGGCGGCCTCGGGTCAGAGCGGCGAGCTGGCTTCGTTCCTGCTGTTCCGCGCCGGCGGCCGGGAGCTCAAGGCCATTCCGCTGGAACTGGTCTCGCGTATCGAAAGCCTGAGCGCGGAGAGCATCGAGCATGTCGGCGGCCGCCAGGTCGTGCAATACCGTCAGCACCTGATGCCACTGGTGCCCTTCGATGCCGGCCATCAATGGAAGGATCGCGGACATCAGGAAATCCTGGTGTTCAGCGACAAGGATCGCGGCATGGGCCTGGCGGTCGACGAGGTCGTCGACATCGTGCGCGACCGCATGGCGATCGAGCTGTCCTCGGAACGCCCCGGCCTGCTGGGCAGCGCCATCATCACCGGCAAGGCTGTCGATGTGGTCGATGTCGGCCATTTCCTGGCCCAGGCCTTCTCCAATTGGTTCGACACCGGCCACAGCAATGCCGCGCGCCGTGCCCTTTTGGTGGATGACAGCCCCTTCTTCCGCAATCTGGTGGCGCCGCTTCTGGTCAGCGCCAACTGGCAGGTCACCACGGCGTCGGACGGCGCCGAGGCCCTGAAGCTGCGCGAGGCCGGGCACCAGTTCGACGTCATCATCAGCGATATCGAAATGCCCAATCTGGGCGGGCTGGCTTTGGCCAGCGCCATCCGGGGCGACGCGCGCTGGCGCACCACCCCGCTGATCGCGCTGTCCTCGCATGCCGAGGCCGGCGACATCGATGCCGGCCGCAGCGCGGGCTTTGACGACTATCTCGCCAAATCCGACCAGACCCGGCTGCCCGAAAACCTGGAACGGGCGCTCAGGGCCGCGACCAGCCGCGAACAGGCAAACGACAACCAGCGCAGGGCCTCATGAGCACTTCTCCCCTCTGCCTGGTGGTCGACGATTCGCGCGTCATCCGCCACGTCGCGGTTGAGCTTCTGTGACGCCTGGGGCTGGAAACGGCGGAAGCCGAACACGGCCAGGCCGCTTTGAATTACTGCCGCAAGCGCGTGCCGGATTTCATTCTGCTCGACTGGAACATGCCCGAAATGGACGGGATCACCTGCCTGAAGGCGCTGCGCGCCCTGCCCCTGGTGCCGCGGCCCGTCATCGTGATGTGCACCACCGAAAGCAGCGTGCTGCGCATCCGCCAGGCGCTGGAAGCGGGCGCCGACGAATACATCATGAAGCCCTATGACCGCGAAGTCCTGCTGGACAAGCTGGTGCAGTTGGGGCTGGCGGAGCGGGTATGATACCAGCTCCCGCCCGCCAACCTGCGGCGCCCATCCGTGTGATGGTGGTGGATGATTCCGCCATCGTGCGCGGACTGATCGTGCGGATGCTGAAGTCCGACCCGCGCATTGAGGTGGCGTGGTCCTGCAGCAATGGCGAAATGGCCATCGTGCAGGCCGCCCGCAATGCCGTGGACGTGATCATCCTGGACATCGAAATGCCGGTGATGGACGGGCTGACCGCCCTGCCGCGCCTTCAAATCGTCTGCTCCACCGCCCGGATCATCATGGCGTCCACCCTCACCCAGCGCAACGCCGCGATCAGCATGAAGGCGCTGGCGCTTGGCGCGGCCGACTACATCGCCAAGCCCACCAGCGACAAATTGAATGCCAACGAAGATTTCCGCCGCGAGCTGATCGCCAAGGTTGTTGCGCTGGGCCAGCCCCGACGCTCCACCCCCTTCGACGCCGCCATGCGCGCACCCGCCAAGCCGCAACTGGTGCGGATCGTCCCGCGCCGGCCGCGGATGATTGCCATCGGCAGTTCGACCGGCGGGCCCCAGGCCTTGCTCACCCTGCTGGGCGCGCTGCCGGCTTCGGTGAACTGTCCCATCGTCATCGCCCAGCATATGCCGGCGACCTTCACCACGGTGCTGGCCCAGCATATCGAGCGTGCCAGCGGCCGGCCCTGCCGCGAGGCCGTCGACGGCGCGCCGATCCTGCCCGGAACGATATGGCTGGCGCCCGGCGACTTCCATTTCCAGGTCGCGCGCCAAGACCAGGCTTGCCTGGCCCGGCTTTCGCAGAGCCCGCCCGAAAATTTCTGCCGCCCCTCGGTCGATCCGCTGATGCGCAGCGTGGCGCAAGTGTTCGGCGCCGAAAGCTGCGCCGTGATGCTGACCGGCATGGGCAGCGACGGCTGCGCCGGCGCCCGCCTCATGGCCACGGCCGGCGCCACCATCATTGCCCAGGATGAGGCCAGCAGTGTGGTCTGGGGCATGCCGGGCGCAGTGGCGAATGCCGGCATATGCTCCGCCATCCTTCCTTTGCCCCAGATTGCCGGTCATCTCGCCGGCCTGTTTGAAAAGAACGCGTCATGACCGGCGCCGATTTCGCCTTCATCGCGGCCCTGCTCAAGGAGCGTTCCGGCCTGATCATCACCCCGGACAAGCTTTATCTGCTGGAGACGCGCCTCGCATTCCTTCTGCGCGAGCATTCATTGGCGGGTCTGCCCGCCTTGGCCGATTTGCTGCGTCAGCCCGGCGCCCAAGCGCTGCGCGACAGGGTGGTGGACGCGATGACCACCAACGAAACCTCGTTCTTCCGCGATTCGCATCCCTTCGACACCTTGCGAAAATCCGTCATTCCCGGACTGATCGAGCGGCGCGCCGCCGCCCGCGCCTTGCGGATTTGGAGCGCGGCCTGCTCCACCGGGCAGGAACCCTATTCCCTGGCGATGATGCTCAAGGATCATTTTCCCATCCTGGGCGGCTGGACTCTGGAGATCGTCGCCACCGATATTTCGCCCAGCGTGCTGGAGCGCGCCCGCGAAGGCATCTACTCCACCTTCGAAGTTCAGCGCGGCATGCCGATCCAGCTCCTGATCAAGCATTTCGACCAGATCGGCGAGCAATGGCAGATCAAGCGCGAATTGCGCAAAGCCATCCAATTCCGCGCCGCCAATCTGCTGGACGACCAGGCATCGCTGGGCCAATTCGACATCGTGCTGTGCCGCAATGTGCTGATCTATTTCGACCAGCCGACCAAGACCCGCATCCTCACCGCCATCAGCCGCCGGCTCGCGGCGGACGGCACCCTGCTTCTGGGCGGCGCGGAATCGGTATTCGGCCTTTGCGACGCTTTCGCCGCCGTGGCCGGTCTCAAAGGCGTTTACGGCCATGCCAAGGCCAAACCCGTCACCCCCGCCTGGTCCGCCATGACTCTGCCCGCAGCATCATAGGAGAAACGAGAATGTCCCTGAACAAGAACATGCGCGTCTTTATCGTCGACGACTACAACACCATGCTGCGCATTCTGCGCAATCTGCTGCGCCAGCTCGAACTTGAGAATGTCGAGGAAGCCACCGACGGCGACAGCGCCTATCGGATGATGCAGAAGACCCCGCCCGACCTGATCATTTCCGATTGGAACATGGCGCCGGTGACCGGCCTCGAGCTGCTGCGCAAGGTGCGCGCCGATGCCAAGCTGCGCCACATTCCGTTCATCATGGTGACCGCCGAAAGCAAGACCGAAAACGTGGTCATCGCCAAGCAGTCGGGCGTGTCCAACTACATCGTCAAGCCTTTCAACGCGGAGACCCTGCGCGCCAAGATCGCCAGTGTCTGCGCCGCCACCGTTTGAGGCAGGCCATGGAAACGGTCAATCCGGCTCCCCCGCAATTGCAGAATGCCCATGGCTATCTCGACCGGGTCATCCGCGAGTTGCGTAATCTGGAGAACCCGCAGAAAAACACCCTGGTCACGGTGCTGCAATATCTTTCCGATCACCTGCGCAGCACGCGCCAGGAGATCGTCGCCCTGCGCCCCGAGGGCTCCGGCGGACAGATGTTCGGCACCACCGCCGACGAGCTCGAGGAGATCGTCACCGAAACGGCGCGGGCCGCCAATCGCTTCATGGATGCCGCCGAAGCGGTGGAAAAGGTGGCCGCCCAGGCGGAGCCTGCCATCGCCGGCGCGCTGATGGACGCCGTCACCAATATCTACGAGGCCAGCGCCTTTCAGGACATCACCGGCCAGCGGATCACCAAGATCGTGCGCGGCCTCCAATCGATGGAAAGCAAACTGTCTTCCCTGGTGAGCGCCTTCGGCCCGCTCGAGGAGCCCTGCGAAAGCGGCGCTCCCCAGGGCGACGCCGCTCTTTTGAACGGGCCGCAGTTGAACAAAAATGCTCACAGCCAGACCGACATAGACGCGCTATTCGAATCGCTGGGCTGACCCATGAGCGCCCTGCCCCAACCCGCGCGCCCGCGCCAGGATGACGAGCCGATCTCGGACGAGGATCGCGATTCGCTGCATACTTTGGCGATCCGGATTTTGCCGATCCGCACTTCGATTTTCCGCCGCGCCAGATTGGTCAAGAACTCTCATTTGGACTCCGCGGTCGAACTGTTTGCGGGCGCCGGCTGTGGACGGGGCCAGATCAATCTCAACGAGGTTGCGAAATTCCTGGGCCTGCAGGAAGGCGCCGGGCATCCGGATGTGAAACTGTTGCAAGCCGTGGGCGACCTGCCGAGCTTTGATGTTTACAGCCTGCGCATCCAGCTGCGGGCCCTGGGCATTACCTTGCCCGACCAGTCCGCCCTGACCCTTTCCGCGGCAAAGGTCGAATCCTTAAGCGCCTATATGGCGTCCTTCACCCGGCCTTTGGTGGCCGAAATCTTCGGCCGCGATACCACCGGCCAGCGTTTCCACGACATTGTCGGCCTGTTTCGCACCCAAAACGCCGCGGAGGTTCGCGCGCGGCTCGATACCATGGCGACAAGGCTGGGCATCGCCATCGAATCCATTCCGAAATTCCTCGAGGATTATGGCGACATCTTTATGTCTCTGTCCTATTACCGCCAATGCCTGGATCAGTTGCTGCCTTCGGTCCAGTCTTTCATGGATGGCATCGCCATGGTGCGCGCCAACCATCAGATCGCGCAGGACCGCGCCCTGATGGACGTGGTCGCCACCATCGAGTCGACCGTGAATGGGCAGCTTGCCAACATCACCGGCAAGATCGAAAGCTTCGAGCGCAGCACCAATGACATGTGGCGCGATTTGAGCGCCGATCGCTTCCGCAAGATCGAGGCCTTGATCGCGCGCTATCATACCAGCATCGGCGGGGCGCTGTGTGCCATGAGCGTCAAGATGGCGGCCTGGACGCGGCAGTTTCCCAACAATTCCGGCGGAGCGGGCGGCCGTGCCGCCTTCATCATGTCGGATATGCGTCAAGGCATCGAGCATATGACGGTCGACAAGGACGATGCCCCCATGCTTTCGGCGTTGAACGACTGATGCGTTCGTCCCGGTTGCCAAATCCGGCGGATCGCCGCCCCAAGTCTCCCGCCGATCGCCGCGAGGCCCGTCTTCGGCGGCCCGACCGCGGCGAGACGCTCAGCCTGATCAAGGACGGCGACGGCAAATATCGCAGCCGCTCGCCAGCAGCCCTTTTGGCATGCCATGACGCGCTGGACCGCAATCTGATGGCCCTTCTGCTGACAGGGCGCGGCTACCGGGTGACAAGCTGCGAAGATGGCGACGCCGCGCTGAAGCAGACGACGCAAAATCATTTCGACATCGTCGTCACGGCGCTGTCGATGCCGCATGTGGATGGGCTGGAGCTGGTCCGCAGTTTGCGGCGCCGGGAAGACCCGGTTCCGATCATGGTTGTCGGGACCAAGGGCGATGAAATCGAGGATATATTCCTGCGCTGCGCTGCGCTGTACGGTGCCGACCAGATCTATAGCGGGCCCCTTAACTTCGTCCGCATCCTGGACGAAGCCGATGGCCTGGTGGGCCGTATCCGGGGCTGACGGCGCTTCGCTGTGCTGATTTCCTAGCAATACCAAGCGGTTGATGATGGACGGGGCAACGCCCTTCGAGCAGGCGCGCTTCCCCCGCCGATCGCGGGCTCTAACGCCCCTCTTGCCGCCAAATGCGCTAAGCTTGGCCAGGAGCATGATGCTGCTTGGGGGCAAATGCGAATCATAGTGGCGGACGACCATCCCCTGTACCGCGAGGCGGTGGCGCGGCAGGTCGAGCGCCTTTTCCCGCAAGCGCAGGTGCAAGAGGTCTCCACGCTTGACGAGGCGCGTGCGCGTGCCGGCGCCGAGCCGCCCGACCTTTTCATAGTCGACTATTACATGCCCGGAATGTCGGGCGAAAACCTCGCGGCCATGAGAGCGGATTTCCCGGCCGTCCCCATATTGGTGCTTTCGGGCTGGGCGAGCAGCACCGATGTCCTGGCCATGATCCGGGCCGGCGCGCGGGGATATCTTCCCAAGACCGCGACGCCCGAACAATTTGCCCATGCGTTGCAAATGCTTCTTGCCGGAGGCACCAGCATACCGGCCGATATCCTCATGGCGGGCAAAGAGGACAATGACACAAACGGCGCCGCCGCTCCCTGGTTCGATGCGCTGACACCGCGCGAGCGAGAAGTCTTGCGCGCCACGGCGCGGGGCCTTTCGAATAAGGAAATCGGCCGCGAACTCAACTTGGCGGAAGTGACGATCAAACTTCATTTGCGCGCAATCTTTCGCAAGACAGGGGCCCGCAGCCGTACCGAGGCGGCCATGTTGGCGTCCAAGGCGGGAATTCTTTAAGCGGTCCCAACGCTTGGCCCCATACGAAGGTATGGGGGCGACTATCCTTCTCAACCCCCAATCATCCGGGCAACTGGGCTATCTAGCGCCATGCCTTCCCGTTGCAACCTGATGAACGATTCTTCCGAGAAGATGACGGCGCTTGTCCAGTTCGCGGGCACGGTGGCGCATGAACTGAATAATATTTTCACCGCCGTAAACGGCAATCTGTCCCTGCTCCGTCAGGAATTGGAGACCGATCCCCAGCAGGCGAGCACCATCCGAGACGTGGTACGCGCGGCGCAGCGCGGCATCGACCTGACCGCAAAGCTGCAGGCCTTTGCCGGACGTCAGCGGCTGGAGCGCAGGCCCATCGACATCAATCGCGTGATATCGCGCACCATGCGCGGGTTAGAGCCCATGCTGGGCTCGGCCATGACGCAGATCACCTTGGCCGATGAAGAACTCGTGGTTTACGCCGATGAGGGCAAATTCACCGACACCATCGCGGAGCTGGTCAAAAACGCGCGCGCCGCGATGCCGCCGCTGGGCGGCCGCCTGACGATCGAGACCTTGCGCGGGGAAGACGAGAGACGGCGGCCCTGCGCGGTTTTGCGCATTGCCGACAACGGCCGCGGCATGGCGCCCGAAGTGATGGAGCGCGCGGTCGAACCTCTTTTCACCACCAATCCGTATGGTATTCAGACCGGTTGGGGCCTTAGCAATTGTGCCGGTTTCATCCGCCAATGCGGCGGCAAGCTGACGCTATCCAGCGAACTGGGCCAAGGCACCGTCGTCGAGATATGCCTGCCGCTCGATACGGACTAGGGCACCAATCACGCGTCGGCGGTATTGGGCGCAAGGTTGCTGAGCACACTGGCAAGCTCGCGGAATTCCACCGGCTTTCGCAACAAAGCATCGGCTCCGCCATTGGCGTCGGAGCCTTGCGCCGCCTCCTCGCTTCGCCCGGTGCATATAACAGTGCGGACCTGCGGAAATTGCGCCTTGATCCTGCGCACCAACTCTGTTCCTTTCATCTGCGGCATGTCGTAGTCGGTCAGCACCACATCGAATCCGTCGGGGCTTTCCTCAAGCGCCGCAATGGCGTCCAGCGGGCTGTGCACCGCGACCACATCGAACCCCAGGCGCGTGAGGCCAATGGACAGCATGTCGGTTGTGTCGATATCGTCGTCCACAATCAGGACCGTGCAAAGATTGTAGGCCAAGCCCGACGGCCATGGCGCCGCACGCAAGACGCTGTTTTCGGCCAGCGGCAAATAAACCGAAAAGCTGGTTCCTTCCCCTACCGCCGAACGCAGCCTGCAGATTCCGTCATGCGCCAATATCGCGCTCTTGACCACGGCCAATCCCAAGCCGCCGCCCCGGTGTTGTCCTTTGGTGCTGAAAAACGGATCGAAAATCCGGTCCATGATATCCGCCGGAATGCCCGCCCCGTTATCGGAAATTTTCAGCATGGCGTAATTTCGGCTCATATCCACGTCACCGAGCAGCCGCTCCCCGGCATCGCGAGGCTGAGGCGAGACCAAAGTTTGGATCTCGGAAAGGGGTGCGACTGCCAGCGAGACTTCGATCCGTCCCCCGTCGGCGCCCAGGGCTTCCCGGGCATTGGAATACAGGTTTGCAATCAACTGACCGAGCTGCGCCGCATTGCCCAAGACAAAAATCGGCGCTTCCGGCAATTGACGAAGCAGCGTGATCTTGGAATTTGGCTTTTCTTCCGCCAGCGCCAAATTGTCCTCGACCAGCCGCCCCAGATCGACAATCCGCGGCGCCAGAGTCTTGGCTTCCGCGAAGGCGCTGATCTGGGCGATCAGGGCTTTGCCTTTTTCGCACGCGGCCCGGATGCGCAAGCTGAAGTCGTGATCTTGCGATCCCGGCTCCAGGTCCTCGGCGATAAAGGAGGCGAAACCGAATATCGCCGCCAGGATATTGCTGAAATCATGCGCGATGCCGCCGGCAAGCTGGCCGATCGCCTCCAGCTTCACCGCTTGATACAGTTTGGTCTGCAACAATTCGCGCTCGGCATTGGCGCGATTGCGCTCGGAAACGTCGTCGATCCGTCCGATCAGCCCTCCGGTGGGGAGGCGAACCCGGTGCAGCTCCAACTCGCTTGTTTCCAGTTTCAGCTTTTGCTCGTCGCGATCGCCTGACAGGTCCGACAAAACCGCCGGCCGATCGGCAAGGACGCCGGCAAAAAAACCGCGCGCGGCCCTATTGGCATATTGAAGCTGGCCATTTGCGTCTTCCAGATAGATACCGTCGCTGGCGAAATCGAGGGCGGCCAGGGTTTGCGCGTTTTTTCGGGTGGATAGCAGCAGTGCCAGCACGCTTGCCGCGGACCGGGCGAAGGCCATCTCGTAATCATTCCATTTTCGGGGCTTATCGTCACCGAAGCCGATCGCTCCGCTTTGCCCCACTTCGTGAATAGCTTCCGCGACCAAGGTCGCGCTGACGCCGAATTTGAGCAAGGCTTGACGCATCTCCGGTGCGAATTCCGATTTCGCCACATCGTCAGTCGCCACAACAAGGTGGTCTTTGAGTTTTGCGCTGTGGGCGGGGTCTTCCTTCCAGGAAGTGCCGGGAACAAAATACGTCTTGGCGGCGTGTTTTCGCCAAGCTTGGAGAATGGTGACTTCCCCCGTTCCGGATCGCTGATAGATGAGGCAAGATTCGGCGCTAAGCGCCTCTGCGCAAATCCGGCATAAATTGCGCAACTGTTCTTCAAAGCTCAACCCGGGAAGCAGGGAATTGCGCACCAGCAGCGACAAGGCGGTCTGCAGGTGGCGCACAATATTTTGGTCATTCTCGATCTTGGCCTGCAGGTCCAGGCGTCTGGTCATGATCGTGGCAATGATCCAGATCGAGGCAATGGCAAAGGCCCGGTTTGCCCACATCCCTGCCACCGAAATTCCGGTATTGGGCAGCAGATCGGCCGCGATGACGGTCAAGGTGGTGGTAAGGGCGGCCAGGGCGATCAGCGGGCGCTTGCCAAACCGGCTGGCCAGGGCAACCACGGCGGAATAGCCCACGCCATCGACAATTCCCCGCGGCTCGGAAATATCGAAGACGAACAGCCCCACGGTGCTGAAGAACACGATAGCGCCAATCGCCAGATTGGCCCGATTGCCCCGTGGTACCGTTGGCGCTGCGATCTCGGTCAACGCTATCAATCCTTGAAGGACAAAGACTTTGCTTTGTATCGCAGGATGGCGCGGCTATTTCACGTTACAGATGTGCTTGACCTGTTATCGCCGGATTCGGTCTCTGGCGGCGAGGCATACCTTGGTATGGGGCCTTGTATGGGGCGCCGGCCACGAAAGCCTGGCCTTCGCGTCCTCAGCGGCGCTATGCGCCCTGTGCCCGGCGGCCGCGCCGCCACCACCAGGCGGTCAGGAGCGGTACCGTGATGGCGGTCACCACCACACTGGCTGCCACCAGCACCGTGGCTGCCGGCGCCGCCGCGGCATAAGCAGGATTTGCGGCCGCCACCAGCGCGGGCACCGCCGCGGCATTGCCGGCGGTGGACGCTGCCGCCAGACCGGCCACGCCGCTGCCGCCGGTGGCGCGATCCGCGAGCCACAACACCATGCCGGAAACCGCAACCACGGCCAGGCCCAATCCCAGTCCCAACAGCCCGGCCTTCCACACCAGGGCCAGATTCAGCGAGGCGCCCAGCGCGAAGGCGAAAAACGGAATCAGCACGGGAACCGCCCGGCCCAGAAATTCGCGCAGCTCCCGATCCAGATTGCCCAGCAGGATGCCCGTCGCCAGCGGCAGAACCGCGCCCACCAGGGTTTGCCAAGGAAAGGCGGAAAGTCCGGCGGCACCCAGCGTCACCATGGTAAGGAAAGGACCGGATTCCAGCGACATCACCGAATAGGCCGCCGCGTCTTCGGCTTTTCCGTACTGACCCATCAGCGCCATATAGAGGCCGCCATTGGTGTCATTGATGGCGGCGACGACGGCCAGGGTAGAGATGCCGGCGAACCAGCCAGACGTCACCGGGCCTTCGCCCAGCAGATGGCCCAGCACCAGGCCCACCGCGACCCCGGTGGCGATTTTCGCGCCCAGCAGCACGCCGCCCTTGCGCGCCACTTTGGGCAAGGCGGAAACCGAAATCGTCGCGCCCATGCAGACATAGAACACCGCCAGGATCGGCAGCGCGCCGGTGAACAAAGCGCCGGTGAAAGAGCCGAAAAAGCTGGCGGTGCCCGGCGCCAGGGTTGCGATCACGGCGCCCAGCGTCAGCGGCACGATCATCATGCCGCCGGGAATGCGCTCGGCCCAGCGTTTCAGCGGCACATTCATGGCGCACTCCCCTTGGTTTTTATCTTAACCGCGATTGAAAGAAGCGGCCGTCAATCGGAGCTTGGCGCCAGAGCAATGGCCTGGCGCAGCGCTTCCAGCAGCGAACGCTCGTCGGCCTTGCCGGTGCCGGCAATATCGAAAGCGGTGCCATGATCGACCGAAGTGCGGATCACCGGCAAGCCGACGGTGATGTTCACGCCGGCCTCCAACCCCAGCACCTTGACCGGGCCATGGCCCTGATCGTGATACATCGCCACCACCATGTCGAAATCGCCGCGCGAGGCGCGGAAAAAAAGCGTATCGGCCGGCAGCGGGCCTTCCACATCCCAGCCCTTTGCCCGGCATTTTTCGATGGCGGGAATGATCTTGGCTTCTTCCTCGCCATGGCCGAACAAGCCGTTCTCGCCGGCATGCGGATTGATGCCGCAGACCGCGATCTTGCGGCGCGGGATTCCCGCCTTCACCAGCACTTCCATGCCGCGGGTGATGGTGCGCTCCACCAATCCGGGTTCGATCTTGGCGATAGCGTCGATGATGCCGATATGGGTGGTGACATGGATCACCCGCAATCCGGGCGCGGTCAACATCATCGACACTTCCGGCGTGTGGGTCAGCGCCGCCAAGAGCTCGGTATGGCCCGGAAAAATATGCCCGCCGGCGTGAAGGGCTTCCTTGTTCAGGGGCGCGGTGCAGATCGCGTCGATCCGATGGGCCATGGCGAGATCGGTGGCCACGCGGATATATTCATAGGCGGCATGGCCGGCGATAGGCGACAATTGTCCGAAGGGCAGATCGGCGGGAATCAGATGCAGATCGAGACAATCAACGGTCCCTGGCTCATATCGCGCCTCATCGGCATCGGCCAAGACGCGAACCGGCAAGGCAGCGCCGGCCAGGCGCCCCGCCTTTTCCAACCGCGCCGCGTCCCCCACCACCAGCGGGCGGCAGCGGTCATAAAGATCGCGGTGCGCCAGCGACTTCATGATGATTTCGGGACCGACGCCGGCGGCATCCCCCATGGTGATGGCGATGCGGGGTTTTTTGTTCTGGCTGGCTGTCATGGACCTATCTCTAAACCACTATCGCGCCCACGCAAGATCGCTTGAACCCGAATAAGCGCCTCAGGCGATCCGAAGGCGCCCGCCTTGGTCACGACAAGGCGCCCCGCCAAAGCCCCGCCCACGGCGCGGGACGCGATCACGCCTGGCTCGATCTCGCCCAACAGCCGCAATCCCTCCACCCCCAGCCGTCCCAAAACCGCGCGCGCGGTTTCGCCGCCGGTGAGGAACAGCGCCCCAGCCTCAGCGGCCGCCGGCGCCACCAGCGCCGCCAAAGCCTGGGCCAAGGCATGCGCGTCGGGATAATGCGCGCCTTGCAGGAACACCACATGATCCGCCGCCGACGCGGGTAAGGCGGCGCGGCCTTCCATCACCGCGGCCGGCGCAAACGGTGTCAGGGTGGCGCGGCCTAACAATGTTTGCGCCTGGGCCCGCGAGACCTCGCTGAAGCTTCCGATCACGAAAAGAATGCTGCCCGTAACGGGCGGCACCGCCAAGGGCGCGGGCGATGCCGGACCCGCCAGCGCACGGGCGAGGCCGCCGGATCCCACCCATAAAACAGTGCGGCCGATGTCTTTCGCCGAAGCCACCAGCGCCACCAGATCGCTTTGCGTTTGTGCGTCGCAGATCCGCGCGTTCTTGACACCGGCACGGTCCAGCATCGCCGCAAGATCGGCCCCGTGCGGCAGCTCCCGGCCGATTGCCGTTTCCTCCACCGGCGTTCCGTTCACATAAAGCCGGCCGCCTTTCATGATGCGCCCCGCGGCGGGGAAAGCGGGGCAGACAATCGTCATGGGGTCGAATGACGCCAAACCGCGCTGTGCCGCGGCGATCTCGGCCCCGACATGGCCGCGCAGGGTGGAATCCATTTTCTTGTAAAACACCATCCCCGCACGCGCGTGTTCGGCAAACAGTCGCGCCGTGACCTCGGCCGCGGCGGCCTGCGTCATGCTGCGGCTATCGGCGTCGATCGCCAAGGTCGCAACTTCGGCATCGGTGCTTGAGAGCGCCACCATGCCATCACCGAACGCAATCGCGCAATCGGCAGCGCCGGACAGGTCGTCCGCGACAATCAGAGTTTTGGGCATGCGGCCAGCTTTACCAATCGGGCGTAAGGCTATTGCTGGGGCACCGCTTCCAGAAAGTCCACATCCAACCCGTGCGCGCCGCCCGTCACCTGGATGACGTTCTCGCCCGCTTTGAGGGACGCGGTCGCGGTCAGCGCATGATGGACACCGTCGCCCCGCGTGCCCAGGTCGCGGGTGCGCAGCGCCTCCATCGCCGGATCCAGCCGCAGCGCCGTGTCCGTGCCGGTAACCGCCATGCCATTGGCCTTCAGCCCCGGCATTGCCGGATAGCCCAGATCGGCATAGTTCACCGTAAGCCGGTAGGGTCCGGCCACCGGCACATGAATGCGGAAGGTCAGGGTTCCGGTTCGCGCGCCCAGCCGCGATTTCGCGCCATTCGACATGGAGGCGTCGCGCATCAAAGCGGTGCCCTGCTGACGCGCATTCTCGGCCTCATAGCGGTGGAAATCCGGCGTGGCGATATTGGCCAGCATGACGGTCTTGGACAAATCGGGCGGTGCGCTGCCCTCCGCCGGCACCGCCGAAGAGGTCACATGCAGAATCTTCCCATCGCCCAGATAGAGCAGCGCCTGGGTGTAGCCGGCCCGCTGGCTGGGCAGCTTCTGCGCCGGCGACGGCGCCTGCCACCAGGCGCCCTCACCCAGATTGTCGTTCCAGAAGATCGTGTTGGATGCCGGATCCGCGGCCGGGCCGCCCGTGTCGCGCGACGTGACAACCAGCACGCCTTTAGGCCCAATCGGGAACCAGTTGATCGAGGGCGTGTACATCGGATATTGGCCGGCATCGGTCTGCACCGGGATGCCGCGCTGTTTGGGATCGCCCCAGTTCATTCCGTCGCGGCTGAAGCGGATATAGACCCGGTTCTGCACCGGACCGGAGACATCCTCGAAGCCATAGACATAACCCTTTTGCGGCACCTTGTCGGTCACCACCATACCGGGCCGGTCCACGCCATCGGGCACCGCCACATCGAAGATTTCCGGTCCCCAGGTCTTGCCGCCGTCATGCGAAACCTTGTGGCCCAACATCTGGTTGTAGTTGTCGGGCTTGTGGGTCTCGTCCGAATAATATTCGACCAGCGTGCCGTCATCCAGGATCAGCAGATGCGGCTCCCACACCGGCAAACCGTTCTCGGCGCTGGCGATGGTGCTGACGGTGCTCCAGCTTTTGCCCAGGTCGGACGAGCGCAACAGCCGCAGATGCATGTTTCGACCGCCACCGGGCGCCGCGCCGGGCGCTGCCTGGCACGAACTGCTGGCCGAAAGCAGGATCGTGCCGGCCTCGATGCCGTTGCGGCTGACGGGCATTTCGGTGATGTGCGGCTGGGTGCGCAGATCGCAATTGGCCTGACCGGTTTCGGCCGTGTCATGCGCGGTGGCGACGAATTGCCAAGTCACGCCCTTGTCGCGGGATTCCCAGATCGGAATGCCCCCACCGCCGCCGCCAGCGAATGCCAAGAGCAGCCGCCCATTGTCCGCCGGATTGGGCTGGTGCTGCAGCGCCACCAGGGTCGCATAAGAGCCGCCATCGGTGATCTTGTGACCTACCATCACCATCGGCGCGGCCCGTCCGCCCGGCTGCGCCAAAGCGGCGGTGGCGGCACAAGCAAATATAGCGGTCAGGCGCGATAGCGCGCGCAAAGCGGAGGTCATCTCATCTCCCTATAGGCGGATTTTCCCGCCCGTTATTTTCTGCATCAGCCTAGCACAAACAGATCCCCGTCCGAAAGCGCCGCTCGGGCGGGATAACGCTTCACGCCTTCAACCTGGAGGTGTTGAATTGTGCGCCGGCCAGGATTTTCGTAGCGTAGCGGTCACGGGGCGCGATGACGGGCCCGTCACAAGATAACGTCACAAGATAGAGGGGAAATGCCATGCGCAAACACGGTCGCCAAGGCCCGAAATCGCGGAAAGCCCATTCTCGCGTTGGCGCCTGGCTGGCCATCGCGATCGTAGCGGTGATAGGCGCCGTGCCGGTATCTCCCAGTGGCGCCCAGAACGCGCGGCCGCGCGGCTTTGCGCCGCTGCCGGTGGTGACCAGCGTACGGGTCTATGTGCTGGATTGCGGCACCCTGATCTACAATCGTCCGGAGGACTATGGCCTCAGCCGCGAGGAAGTGGCCAACTCCAACATGTCGGTGTCTTGCTTTCTGGTGATGCATCCCAAAGGCCTGCTGCTGTTCGATACCGGCTTGTCGGACAGGCTGGTGGGACGCCCGATCTACGAAAATATCATCGGCGGCTATGCCCAGCTCAAGCTCAACACGCTGCGCGGGCAGTTGGCCGATATCGGCGTCACCCCGGACAAGATCACCTATCTGGCGTTGTCGCATTCTCACTATGATCATGTCGGAAACGCCAATGATTATGCGGGCGCGACATGGCTCGCGCGCCGGGCCGAATATGACGTGATGTTCCGCCCCGGAGCCCCTGCCGGCGCGGGACGGGACTATTCGGCCCTGGCGCAAAGTCCCACCAAATTCATCGAAGGCGATTATGATGTTTTCGGCGATGGCAGCGTGGTGCTCAAACCCACGCCCGGCCATACCCCCGGACACCAATCCCTTTATGTGCGGCTGGCCAACACCGGCGGCGTGGTGATCGCAGGGGATCTGTACCATTACCCGGAAGAACGGACCCTAGGCCGGATGCCGGCGCGGGAGAAGACCACCGAAACGCCGGCGTCACGGGCGGCAATCGAAAAGTTCCTGCAGCAAACCCATTCGCAATTGTGGATAGGCCATAGCATCGCGTTTTTCCGCGACGCCCGCAAAGCGCCCGCCTGGTACGACTGATAGGCGGATAGTTTCAAGCGACACCAGGAAAATAGAATAAAAACAGTGCTTTAATGAGTTCCGAAGCGTCTATCGTCCGTCGGGACAATCTGACCAAGATTTCTCATGCTGAAAACACCGAGTATTCTCGTTACAGATGCTGCGTTGTTCGACTCTATGGATTGTTATAAACTATAGGAAGGTAACAAGGCTCCTCGAGACCTTGGCCCAGGAGGCATGATGAATCGTAAAGCTGCTTTATTGGCTGTGACCGGAACCCTCTTGTTGGGGGCGATGGCATTTGCCTTCGCAGCGCCTTCCGAAACGGCTGCGCCTTCCGGGGCCGCGGCGGCTTCCGAGGCCACGACGGCTTCTGCGGCGGCGGCGCCTTCCGAGACCGCCAGTATGCCGGCCGGCCACCCCAAATTCGACGGCGATATCGCGCCGGTCTTCAACAAATATTGCACCGGTTGCCATTCGGGCGCTCAG
>JAICHV010000041.1 GCA_025924715.1 Alphaproteobacteria bacterium | reverse complement strand
AGCGCTCTTCAGATGCCGCGATGCACGTCCGGCGCGGTCGGGGCGTGCAGCGCCCCATTGACCATGGGTAAAACCGGATAAATCTTTTGTCCCAGGGCATCGGCTGCTTCCAGCAGGGCTTCGTGCAATTGCCCCTGGCGCGCCGAGGTCATCCTGTCGGCCTGATCGGTGATGGAAATCGCCGCCACCACCCGTCCCTCCGCATCGCGGATCGCCACGGCGACGCAGGACATATCGGCTTTGTGTTCGCGCTGATCCAGCGCGAAGCCCTGCGCGCGCACGCGCTCGATCTCGGCGCCGAGCAGAACGGGATCGGCGATGGTGTAGGGGGTGAGAGCGATCAATTCGCCCTCCATCATAAAGCCCTCCAACTGCTCGCGCGGCAGGGCCGCCAGCAGCACTTTGCCCAAGGCCGAGCAATAAGGCTCAAGCTGCGCCCCCACGCGCGTATGCGTGGGGAAGGAGGTGGGCGTCGACACCTTGGCGACATAGGTGACCATGCTGCCTTCGAGCACGCCGATATGGACCGTGACATTGAACCGTTCCGCCAGGGCCAAAATGATGTCGTGGCTGGCGTCCTGTAGCAACTCCCCGATCGCCACATTGCGGGACAGTGAAACCAGCAGCATGCCGGGCCGATAACGCCCGCGCGGGCCCCGCACCACCGCCCCGATCTGTTCCATGGTCTGGATCAGCCGATAGCCGGAGGCTTGGGGAAGACCGGCGCGGCGGCTGAGTTCGCAGCTCGTGACCCATTCGTCCGGCCCATGAAAGGACTTCAGCATCGCGAAAGCCTTGAGCACCGACCGGTTCTTGGGGGTCGCCATCGCTTAGCCTGCTTTCGTCTGGCTTTTGAGGAGATCGAGCGCGACATCGGTGATCATGTCCTCTTGCCCGCCCACCATCCGCCGGCGGCCGAGCTCGACCAGAATGGTTCTGGTATCGACGCCGTAATCCTGGCTCGCCCGTTCGGCATGACGCAGGAATGACGAATAGACCCCGGCATAACCGAGGCTGAGCGTCTCGCGATCGACGCGCACCGGACGATCCTGCAGGGGCCGCACCAGATCTTCGGCGGCATCCATCAATTTGAACAAGTCGCAGCCATGGTGCCAGTTCTTGCGGTTGACCGCGGCGATGAAGACTTCCAGCGGCGCGTTGCCAGCCCCTGCCCCCATGCCCGCCAGCGACGCGTCGATCCGCACCGCGCCGCATTGCGCCCCGACGATGGAGTTGGCGACCCCGAGAGACAGATTGTGATGGGCATGAATGCCGCGCTGGGTGGTGGGACGCAGCACCCGGTCATAGGCTTCCAGCCGGGCGCGATAGCCGTCCATGTCCAAGGCGCCGCCGCTGTCGGTGACATAGACGCAATCGGCGCCGTAATCCTCCATCAGCTTGGCCTGGGCGGCCAAAGGTTCGGGCTCGCTCATATGGCTCATCATCAAAAAGCCGGAGACATCCATGCCGATCTTCTTGGCGAAGCCGATATGCTGCTTGGCGATATCCGCCTCGGTGCAATGGGTGGCGATCCGCACCGAAGTGACGCCAAGATCATGGGCGCGGTGGAGATCCTCCACCGTGCCGATGCCGGGCAGCAGCAAGGTGGTGAGCCGGGCGTTTTTGACGGTCTTGCCCACCGCCTCGATCCAATCCCAGTCGGTATGGGCGCCAAAGCCGTAATTGAAGGATGAGCCTTTGAGGCCATCGCCATGGGCGACCTCGATGGCATCGACGCCGGCTTCGTCGAGGGCGCGGGCGATCTGCCTCACATGCTCGACGCTGTATTTGTGGCGGATGGCATGCATGCCGTCGCGCAAGGTGACGTCCTGGATATAGAGCCGGTCGATCTCAGGGTTAAACATCAGGCGGCCTTTTTCAGCAATTTGCGCTGGGCGACTTTTTCCGCCGTCTTCAAGGCGGCCGAGGTCATGATGTCGAGATTACCGGCATAGGCGGGCAGATAATGCGCCGCGCCCTCCACTTCCAGGAAAACGCTGGTCTTGATGCCTTGGAAGGTCCCCACGCCCGGAATCGCCACCGGGTTGTTGGAGCCGAACCGCTCGAACTGCACTTTCTGCTTGAGGCGATAGCCGGGGACATAGGCCTGGACCTTTTTCACCATCGCTTCCACAGACGCTTCGATTTGCTCTTCGGTGGCGCCGGACGAAAGCGTGAACACGGTGTCGCGCATGATCATCGGCGGTTCGGCGGGGTTGAGGATGATGATGGCCTTGCCCTTTTCGGCGCCGCCCACGATCTCGATGCCTTTCGAGGTGGTCTCGGTGAATTCGTCGATATTGGCGCGGGTGCCGGGGCCTGCGGATTTGGAGGCGATGGAGGCGACGATCTCGCCATAATGCACGCGCGCCACTTGGGCGACGGCGGCCACGATGGGAATGGTGGCCTGACCGCCGCAGGTCACCATATTGACGTTGCTGGCATCGAGGTGATCGTCGCCGTTCACCACCGGAATGACATAGGGGCCGATCGCGGCGGGGGTGAGGTCGACCATCACCTTGCCGGCGGCAATGCAGATCTCGCTGTTCTTCTTGTGCGCGGCGGCGCTGGTGGCGTCGAAGACGATCTCGATTTCCGGCCAGACCGGCAGCCTGGTCAGTCCGTCGATGCCCTCATGGGTGATCGCCACCCCCAATCGGGCGGCGCGCTTCAGGCCGTCGCTTTCCGGATCGATGCCGACAAAGGCGCCCATCTCCAGCACGTCGGAGGTCCGCATCACCTTGATCATCAGATCGGTGCCGATATTGCCCGAGCCGATGATCGCCACTTTGACCTTGCGGGGGGCTTCCGGCGCCATTTTACGGTCCTCAATTGGAGATGGGACGCTGGGCCGGGGGACGGTGAAACTCAACCGACCCCGGCCCCGATCTCTCACCAGGTGAGAGATAGCACGCCCGGGCCGCCCAGGCCATGTCCGTCCGAGGGCGGCCGGCTCAGGCCTGCCGCGAGGCCAAACGCCGCCGGTAGCCGATCCATTGCAGGACCAGGGCGACCCCAACCGCCACCACCGCCGTGCCCAGAAAGGGCAGCGTCTGGCTCTCAATCCCTTCCTGGTAGACGAATGTGTGCACCGCGGTCAGGCCGAAACAGCCATAGTTCCAGCGCTGCAGGGATTTCCACCCTGGCGTGCCCAGCCAGCGCAGCGACATGTCATTGGAGGTCGCCAGGAGCGCCAGCAGAATCAGGGCGCCCGCCAGCCCGGTATAATTGGCCAGGCCGAACAGGTCGTGGCGGATGGGCAGGATGTGCTTGGTCTTGTCTGCGGGGTCGTACACATAATAAAGCCAGGGGCGCCAGCGCAGATGCACGCATTGGCCGATGCCGGCATGGATCACCCCGGCGATGCCCGCCCAAATCCCGACATCGCGCCGCAGGTCCAGGGAAACAGCCGGACGCCAGCCGGACAAAATCTTGAGCGGACCGATCGCAAGCGCCGCGGTCATCAGGATCAGGGCCGGATAGGCGGTGGCGAAACTGAGCCGGGAGATCAGGTCCGAAATCGGCCGCAAGGCATAGAACAGGATCACGCCCGCGATGGTGGCAAGCCCGAGCGGCAGATGATGCGCAAGCAGCCGCTGACGCAGACGGGCGGATAACATGTTTTTCATCTCCTTGCGCAAGCCCGCCCGCAAGTGCCATCGGAATTTTTCGCAAGCCTGTCAAGCGGCTTTTGGAATCGGATCAAGACTGGGCAAAAACTAGATCGCCTGCCCCAGTTCACCCGCCAGATCCTGGATGAACTGCCAGGCAACCCGGCCGGACCGGCTGCCGCGGCCCATCGCCCAGGCCAAGCCGCGCTTGCGCAACTCGTCCTTGCCGATCTTCAGTTTGTAAGCCTGGGCATAGCCTTCGATCATCGCCAGATAATCGTCCTGGCTGCAATTGTGGAAACCCAGCCACAACCCGAAACGGTCCGACAGCGAAACTTTTTCCTCGATCGCCTCGCCCGGATTGATGGCGGTGGCGCGCTCGTTATCGACCAGGTCGCGCGGCATCAGATGGCGGCGGTTGGAGGTAGCATAGAACAGAACATTGGTGGGGCGTCCCTCGATCCCCCCTTCCAGCGCCGCCTTGAGCGATTTGTAGCTGGTATCGTCCTTGTCGAAAGACAGATCATCGCAGAACAACAGAAAACGGCGCGCATCGCCGCGCAGCAGCCGCAGCAATTGGGGCAAGGTGGCGATGTCTTCGCGGTGCACTTCGATCAGCACCAATTTGTCCTGGCGGCCGCGATTGACTTCAGCATGGGCAGCCTTGACCAGCGAGCTTTTGCCCATGCCCCGCGCGCCCCATAACAGTGCATTGTTGGCGGGCAAGCCATCGGCGAAGCGCTTTGTGTTGCTCAGCAAAGTGTCGCTCTGCGGATCGATGCCTTTGAGCAGCGCCAGCGCCACGCCGCTGACCTGGGCCACCGCGATCAGCCCGCCATGCGCCGGTTCCCACATAAAGGCGCTGCCGCCGACCGGGGGCAGCTCTTCGATCCGCACCGGCGCCAGCCGTTCCAGCGCCGCGGCGATCCGCGCGCCGTCTGTCTCCGCCTTCGGCGTCTTGCCTCCACTTGTCATTTCCCGTCCTTGCTGTTCTGCGCCCTGCTGCATAGCCCCCTGGGGCTTTCAGAGATAGCCCGGGGCGAGCCCATTATCGGCGCGATCATTCCCTGTCTGGCGCGGCGAGCCCGTACCCTTACTTGCCCAGCCCAAAGGCATAGACATGGGCGTCATGGGTGACGACAAACACTTTGCCCAGCGCCACCACCGGCTCGCTGAAATGCGTCCAGTTTGTGATGATCTTGTCGCTGGAATAGAGCTGCTTGCCGGTTTCCGCATCAAAGGCATAAAGGATCAGGTTGCTGACCGGCGTGGCGCGGAAGGCATTAAAGTCGTTCGGATTGCCGCCGCGTCCCCCTTGTGCCGGCGGCGCGTCCGCCGGGCCTCTGCCTCCCCCGGGAGGCGCGCCGGCGCCACCTCTGCCCGGGGCCGGTGGGCTGCCTGGTGGCCGGGGGCGGATCTGCAAAGTCTGTTCGCCGGACTGCAGGGCATAGACCACCCCATTGGCCACCGAGGGCGGGTCGGCGACGGTCATGTTGGGAGAGGTCCATTGCGGCACCAGGGTGGGATTGGCGCCATTCATGGTCACCTCGAACGCCATGATGCTGCCGTTCGGAATGGGACCGGCGCTGTTCTTGAACACAGGGGCCGAGCTGGCAGGCGGTCCCCAGATCGGAACATACAGAAAGCGGCGGCCATCCGGTGTCTCATAGGTCGCCATGGCGCCCCAAACGCCCTGGCCGGGTTCGACGCCTTGCTTGTTCTCATTGGCAAGCAGCGGCGAGGTATAAAGCGGCGTGGAATGATCGGGCGACTTTCCGCCCAGCGCCGCGGCGTCCAGCAGATATATAATCGCCTGCTTGGAGCTCGCCGCCACGATCATGCGTCCCTGGAAGGGGAACACCAGCGGACTGGCAGAGCCAAAATCCAAATCGTGCTGGTTCATGTCGGGCCAGGTCGATGGCGTGAAGGAATCCATCAACCGCGTCGCCTTGGGAGTCAGCTCCAGCAGCGATTCACCGAAATCGCCCATCGCCGGGTCATTGGGACCATCGGCGGTTTGCACGACGATGCCCTTGGGCGTCTTGGCGACCCCGCCCCGTCCCCAAGGTCCGGCGGTGCGACCGCCGCTGGTGAAAAAATGCGTGACCGTGGGATGTTTCAGATCGCTCACATCGACGGCCGAAACACTTCCCGGCTCTGCCTGCGTGACCGGCGCGCCGCCCCGCCCGCCCGACGTCACGGTGCTGGCCGCCGATATCGGCGATCTGGGGTTGAGCAGACTGGCGCAGCCCCGCCCGCTGGTGGTGTAGACCACATCGTCGATCAGATTGAGGCTCCAGGAACGCGAGAAGGGCGCGACAAAATCGGTGGCGGCCATGCGCTGCGACCCGTCACCGGCGGAGACCGCGCGCAATCGGCCGTCGCTGGTCAGCACGAACACCAAGCCGCGCTGCTTATCGATCACGGGCGTGGCGTTTGCGGTGTTGGGACACAGCCAGGTGCCGGCGCGCAAAGGTTTCAGAGTGTTGGGAAAGTTTTTGTGCCAGACAATTTTCCCGCTATCCGCATCCAGCGCGAACAGGGTATCGAAGGCGTCGAGGACATAGACCAAATTCTTGCGCCCCGATGGGGTGCGGACATCCATCGCCACCAGCGGCGTCGTCAGCGTGGCAAGCGCCACGTCCGAAACCGGGGTGGTGGTCTGGGTACTCCATAGCAGTTTCAGCTTGGAGACATTGTCTTTGTTGAGGGTGGTTTCGCCCCTGTTCCAGGCCGTGCGTTCCTGGTCATAGCCCCAGGTGGTCCAGTCGGGCTGCGGCGGCGTCGACGGTTTGGCGGGGGTTGCTGGAGCCGCCGCGGCGGCGGGGGGTGCGCCTTGGGGCTGCTGCGCCAGGGCGGCGCCCATGATCGAAAGCGCCAAGCCGGCGCCCGCGGCACCTGTTTTGACCAAATGCCTCATGGCTCTTCTCCTGCGCGTTATTTGCGCGGATTTTATTCCCGCGCCGTTCGGCTTGTCCAGGCAGCGCAGATTTCGATTCGGCAATACTGGAACGCGCCATGCTCGGACGTAACCAGTTGGTACAATCCGTGCGGCGAGCAACGGTTGTGGACACAGATCACGCGCAGCCGCGGGCATGGGGAATGGCTAAACGCAGGTTGCAGGGCCTGGCGCCATCCCTTACAAATATTTGACCCACGAGGCGCGCGCGCCGCGGGAAACACAAAATGCGGGGGATGGAAAAATGGTGACTCAAAGCGGCCGGCAGACTCCGACCCATGTCCGCCATATCGTGCTGGCGCTGACGGTCATCGTCTATCTCATCACCTATCTTGACCGCACGCTGTTGTCGTCGGCGGCGCCGTCCATTCAGAAAGAACTCGGCTTTTCGGTGGAGACGCTGGGTTGGGTCCTGTTCTCCTATCAAATCGCCTATGCGATGTTTCAAATTCCGGGCGGCTGGCTGGGCGACCGCTTTGGACCGCGCATCGCTCTGGCCGCTGTGGTCATCTGGTGGTCGGCGTTCACCGCCCTGACGACGCTGACCTGGTCGGTGCCATCGCTGATGGCGGTCCTGTTCCTCTTCGGCATGGGCGAGGCGGGTGCTTTCCCCATCTCCACCCGTTCGCTGTCGGGCTGGATCCTTCCGTCCGAGCGTGGTTTTGCCCAAGGACTCACCCATGCCGGATCGCGATTGGGCGGCACCATCGCGCCGCCTCTCGTTGTCGCGCTGATCCTTGGTTATGGCTGGCGCGCGCCGTTCCTGATCTTCGCCATCCCCGGCGCTTTGTTGGCCGCGATCTGGTTCTGGTATTACCGGGACTCGCCCGCCGAGCACACCGGCGTCAATCCGGCCGAACGCGGCATGATTGAAAGCGCGTTGGGAACGGGCAAGCGTTCGCGTGTCATCCCTTGGGGCCTGATTTTCGGCAGCCGCCGCGTGTGGCTGCTTTGCGCCATGTATTTCTGCTACGGCGTCGTGCTCCTGACCTTCCTGGCCTGGTTTCCCAAATATTTGACCGCCGCGCGGCATTTGGATCTCAAGCATATGGGTTATTTCGCCGCCTTTTCCTTTGGTGCGGCCATGCTGGGCGATATCACGGGCGGCGTCCTTTCGGATTACATCCTGAAGAAGACCGGCCGGATCACCTTTGCCCGTCGTTCCGTCGCCGTTACCGGCTTCATCATGGCCGGCATCTGCATTCCCGTCGCGGTTATGGTGTCAGACCCCTTCACCAGCGTGCTGTTCTTTGCCTTGGCACTGTTCGGGATTGAATTGACGGTGGGAAATTCCTGGGCCGTGACGCTGGACATCGGCGGCCCCTTTGCCGGCTCCGTCTCGGCGGTGATGAGCATGACCGGCAATATCGGCGGCGCCATCTACCAGGCGGCGATGGGCTATATCGTGGCCGCGGCGGGCTATAATGTTGCCATGTACGGTTTGGCGGCTTTCGCCATTCTCGGGGCCATTCTGTTTTCCCGGATCGACCTCTCTCGCCCCCTGCACGAGGCCAAAGCCTAGCGGACCTGGCCATCGGCGTGACGGGATCGATGCCAGCCGTGCGGGCATCGCATCGGGCGCGCCCGGTCAGACGACCGTGGCGCTGGGTTTGAGTTTCTTATCGCCGCGCGTGGCGGGATGGCGGGACTCGCCGTCCGCTGCCTCCTTGCCATCGGCCATAGCGAAATCGGGAAGCGCTTTTATCCGGATGAACGCGGCAAGTTTCGTCAGCTCTTCGCGGAGCAGGGCAAGGCGCTCGGCCGTCAGATCCTCGATGCTGTCGCTGGCGGAAAGCGCGGCAATGACCCGCTGCTCATTGTCATGGATGGGGACCGCCACACAGCCAAGCCCGGGATAGAACTCTTCCCGCACAACGGCAAATCCGAGCTTGCGTACCCCCGCGATCTCCGCAATCAGCCTGGATTTGTTGGTCACCGTGTGGGGCGTAAACGGCTCGAAGGAAATGCGGGACAGGAATTCGTCGAGCCTTCTTTCATCCAGATCCGCCAGGATGACGCGCCCCAGCGCCAGGCCATAGGCGGCGAGCCGCGACCCGATGGTGGCGAAGCGTTGCTTGCTGACGGGACTGAGGACCCGGCCCAGAATGGTGATCATGCCGTTATCCAGACGGCCCAGCGAGACCGTCACGCCCAATCTTTGGGACAGGTCGGCCATGCCGGCTTGCGACATGTCATAGAGGCAGCCGTCGACATTGACGTTGCGGGCCAGCGAGGCGATCAGAAAACCCAGCCGGTAGGCACCCTCGCCTTTCTCGACCACGCCGGTTTTCTCCAAGGCCTGGAGGAGACGATAGGTGGAGGCGAAAGGCAGGTCGGCGCGCCGGCTGACTTCGCTGACGGAGACGAACTCGCCCTCGCCGTGAAACGCTTTCAGGATCGAAACCGCGCGCAATACCGAGCGATTGCTGGAATGCATTTGTCGTTCCCTGGCCACCATTCCCCTTTTTATGGTCGCCGCCGGGGGAATGCATTGCGTCTTATCAAGCAGCGTATCACAGGCGCACCGGATATTGAGGCCTAAATGCCCTACCGCCCTTCCTGCGGGACCAAAAAAATGGCGGCCAATCCTTGCGGATTGGCCGCCACTTCCAAGTGGGTTTTGGGAAACCCGATTACATTCTGTAGCGCAGGCCCAGCGAGATGGTCTTGTCGAACCGCTGATAGTTCATGTTGTAGTACTGGAGCCCGATCGCGCCATTGGCACCGTCATAGGCCTTGTACTTGCCGTCATTCAGGTTGGTGGCATCCAAGGTCAATGTCAGCTGATCGTTCCATTTGTAATTGATGGACGCATCCAGATTGCCGCGCGGCGCACCCCATTCGGTGTTGGGCTGCAGACCGGAGGTCAACTGCGGATTGATCTTGTAGGAGCTGCTCCAGGTATAAGAGACGCGGGCCGAGAAGCCTTCATATTCGTAGATCCCGGCAATGTTGTAGTGCCATTTGGAGATGTTGTTGAATATGCCGCTGATATAGGTGGCGTTGACGTCCCAGCCGAAGCCGCTCCAGAAATCCGGCAGGAAATCGAGGAACTGCGAGTACCCGGCTTCCGCGCCGTCAATATAGGCGTTCTGGAAGTTCACCGGCTGGGTGAAGTTATAAACAAGACCGCTGAGAGTGACTTGCGAGGTCTGGTTCTGGATGTAACCCTCGACGTAACGGTGGAAGCCGGCAACCGAAATGTGGTTGGCCTTACCCCAGTAATATTCCACGTCGGTGTCGAGATTGATCGACTTTACGGCCGCCAGGTTCGGGTTGCCGCTGTTGGCCGAGTTCTGCAGCGTGGTACCGCCGACATTGTAATTGGTGGCGGGGTTCAACTGCGAGAAGGTCGGCCTTGTCGCCGTCTCGCTGGCGGCGAAGCGCACGAACAGACCATCATCCAAGGTGACCTTGGCATTCCAGCTCGGCAGGAAGACCGAGGTTTCATGCGTCGCCACCGTCGGATTGAACGTCACGGCATTGTTCTGGATGACCGTGTTGTTGGACTGCTCGGTCAGCGTGTAGTCGGTAAAACGGGCGCCCAGATTGCCGTCCACCGGGAAGCCCAGCACATTGAAGCCGTAGTCGGTCTTGAAATAGGCCGACTTGCTGGTTTCCAGCACGATGAACAATACGCCCGGATTGTTGGGCGGACCGCTGACCGTGTAATTGCCGGCGGCGATCTGGCCGAAGGCCGGAACATTGGCATAGCCGAACGCGGTCCGCAGCGCCGGCATATTCTGCCAGCCCCAATCCGGAGACATGTTGGTCCAGCCGGTCATGCCGAACTTGCCGCCGAACCACAAACCGCTGGTGTCTTGGGCAGCCACATTGTTGGGGGCCAGCGCGGCCAGGGAAAGGCCGCCGATATGCGTGAACAGGAGCGCCTTGTCCTGGACCGATACGGGTACCTTGGCGCCAGGGTTCAGAACGGCTTGACCGCTGCCGGCATAATCATAGCCGTTGGGTGCACCGCAAGCCGGGCTGTTCTGCGCCGCCAGAATGAAGGCGTTGTAGAACGAAGTCGGGGTGCTGTTGGTGACGCAGTTCAGCGAGCCGATGTTCCAACCCTGGTTGTTGGCGCCGCGAGAGGTCATGCGGTAGCCGAGGACGAAGTCCTTGATGAAAGAGTCCGGGGAGAAGTTATAGGTGCCGTCGACCCGCCAATCCCATTCCGAGCCTTTCGAGGTCGTCCTGTTGTCGAAGAGCTGATCGACGAACTGGCCGGAGGCCCCGAACTGCGGACTGCCTGCCTGCGTGACATAATGCGCGCCGGTGCCCTGATAATTGTTGGTGATGGTCAAACCATCCGCCGGCAGATTGTAGGTGTCGTCCAGGATGATGGCCTGGGTGATCGCCTTGGAGGCCGTCACGTCGATTTCGCTGGTGACCTCGAAATTGCTGTTGACGGCCCAGTCCACGCCGGAGGCGAATTGGAACGTGTCTTCGTTGGTGTGCCGGTCCTGCATCGAGGTCAAGCTGAAGCAGCCCGAGACCGACTGGGAGACGATGTTGGTGCCGGGATAGACCGAGGTCTTGGCCGTATCGGGGCAGACGTAATTCAGAACCACGTCGACCATCACCGGCTGCACGGAGCGCTGGCGGGTGTAGAAACCTTCGGCATAGACCTGCACGCCGGCGGTCGGCTTCCACTGGGACGAAAGCACCAGAGAGGCGCGCTCGATATGACCCAGGCTCTCGTAAAGTGTGGTGTTGAGCGTGTCCGCGGCATAGCCGCCGGTCGCGGGCAGACCGTTGCCGTTGAGTACGCCGCCGCTATAGCCGGCCGCGTTGGTGGCAACCGCGCCGCCCGAGGGTTCGGGCGCGGTGCAAGGGGGGCTGGTACGCGTGCAGAGCGGCAGGGGGCCCGGGCCCACATTGGGAATGCCCGGCCCGAGCAGAGCGTTGAAATACGGGCTCTGGTTGTTCATCTGGTCGGAACGGGTGTGGGTGTCCTTATAGGCCACGTCCAGCAACAGACCGACTTCGCCGATATCGGTGTTCCAGCGATCGGTCGCCAGGAAGCTGACATTGGGATCGATATGCTTGGCCAGCGATTCCGTCACGAGCTGACCGGAGGCGGCGATTTCCTCGCCCTTGAAGTCGAAGGGACGATGCAAGCGCACATCGATGACGCCGGCGATGCCGCCTTCGAGGTCGGTCGAGGTGGAGGTTTTCTCGACGCTGACGCTCGCCAGAAGTTCGGATGGAATGTCGGGCAGCGACAAGGCGCGGCCGGTGGACGTGAAAATTTCACGCCCGTTCACCAGGGTCTGAATATCCGGCAAGCCGCGGATCAGAACGGTGCTGGGCTCATTGTTGGTGCGCAGGATGGCGATACCGGTGACGTGCTGCAGCGATTCCACAACGGTGGTGTCGGGCAGCTTGCCGATATCTTCGGCGACGATGGCGTCCACCATCTGGCCGGAATTCTGCTTGATGTTCAGCGCGCCTTGGACCGAGCCGATGACGCCGGTGACGGTCACGGTTTCGACCGCGGTTTGCGTCTGGGCCGAAGCGCTTCCGATCGCCAGCGCCAGTGCCGACAAGCTGCAGCCGATAAACAGAGATTTTTTCATTTGCACTTCCCCTGGTGTACCCCCCTTGGTTGTGGGGGCGTGATGTTTAGAAAGCTTTTCGAATACAGCGGAACTTAACCTATCCACCACGTGGATAAATTACCAACCTGTAATGCGTTACTTGCCGCGCTGTTTCAGATTTGCAACAGCGTTACAGCCGCTTAACGGGCGGCGTGGTAGGTCTTGTTGTAGCCGTTGCGCTCGTTGATGACGGTAATCTCGCCATTCGGCCGGATGCGCAAGCGCAAGTTGTAACGCTCGTCCTTGGCCGGATCGAGATCGGCATTGGCGATCATATTGGGATCGCCGTCGATCTCGGCCTTGCCGCGTCCGGCATGCAGACGCCAGAGGGCCTGGAAGCGCGGGTTGGCCTGGATGGTCTTGGCCCGTTCCGGATCGTCGCCCTTGCCGGAGCTGTTGCCCATGATGGTGACGATGGGCTGCAGCGAGTTCAGCATGGCGGGGCTGCCCGACCATTGGGTGCCGTGATGGCTGGCGAGTAAGACATCGACCTTTCCAACCTTGTTCACGGGGCAGAACAGGTCCTTTTCGCGGTCCCAGGTCAGATCGCCAAAGGCCGCGATCTTCACCTTGCCATAGGAAATGAGCGAGGCCACGGACCGCGTATTTTCTTCGCCGCCATTGGAAACCATGCCCGGCATCGTGGCGCAGTCGGCGACTTTCTCGCCGGCGCCCGGCAAAGGCTTGGGAATCATTTTGGCGTCGGCCGCGACGAACAGAATGTTCATGCCATCGACCGACAGGTGATCGCCCGGTTTCACCACCCGGTGCGGACGGCCCGCGATCATCTTGATGTAATGGGCATAGAGTCCGGCGGTGGAATTGGGCGGCGGAATCTCGGTGGGCGCGGGCGGGATCTGTCCATTGCGTCCCGGCGAGGGCTTGCCATCGGCGCCGACCGTGCGCCAGTCCGGACCGATCATGCCGCCGGGGCCTTGCGTGCCGGGGACCTCGCGATTTTCGCCGTGATCGATGAAGGTGCCGATCGGTATGCGCTTGAGCAGCCCTTCCAGCCCGCCCAGATGATCGACGTGATAATGGGTGATGATCAGATAATCGATCTTGGTTATGCCAAGCTGTTTGGCGGCCTTGGCGATGTTTTCGGAGTTGGGGTGATCGCCGCGTTCCGGATTGCCTGTGTCGATCAGGACCGATTTGCCGTGCGGGGTGACGAACAGCGTGCCGCCGCCGCCTTCGACGTCGATCGAGACCATTTGCAAGGCATCGTCCGCCCGCGCCATTGCCGGCGCGGCCATGGCGGCGCCCGCCAACAAAGCAATCAAGATCTTCCGGTTCATGCCATTCTCCCTTTCAAGCCCGCGCGTCGGCGAAGCGATGTGTTTCTATTTGCGTACAGAAAAACGATAAACGGCCACCTCATGCAAGGGCCGTGTCGGGGTTATCTCCGTCGAAGGAAATCCCGGCTGGTTCGGCGAATCCGGAAAATGCTGGGTCTCGAAGGTCAGGGCGGAGTGGTTGACATAAGGCTTGCCCCCTTTGCCGATGCTGGGCTGGGCGCCCTTGTTGTCGCTGAAGATCTGCACGCCGGGCTGGGTGGTGAGCACCTCCATCACCCGGCCGGACTTGGGGTCCTCGAGCCGTGCCGCCGGCCGCAGCTTTCCGGGCTCGCCGCGGACCACGAAATTGATGTCCATGCCGCGATGCGCCACGATTTCCGGGAAATCGGAATTCAGCACGTCGCCAACCCGCTTGGGCGACGTGAAATCGATCTTGGTGCCTTTGACCGGCGCGATCTGGCCGGTCGGGATCAGCTTGTCGTCCGACGGGGTATATTGATCGGCGAACAATTGCAGCATCTGGTCGTCCACCGCGCCGCTGCCTTCACCGCCAAGCGCGAAATAGGAATGGTTGGTGAGATTGACCACCGTCGGCTGGTCGGTGGTGGCGCGGTAATCGATTTTGAGTTCCTTGTCCTTGGTGAGCGTATAGGTGACCGTCGCGGTCACGTTACCGGGCATGCCGCCGCTGCCGTCCGGATCCAGCAATGTCAGCTCCAGGCTCGGCTCGGGGCCATCATGCATTTTCGCCGTCCACACCCGCTTGTTGAAGCCCGCCGCCCCCGAATGCAGGACCACCAGGCTGTTTTCGCGGTGGTCCAGCTTTACCGTCTTGCCTTCCAAGGGGAAGGAAGCGTTGTTGATGCGATTGGCGAAACGGCCGATCAGCGCGCCATAGAAACCGCCCTTCTCATAGGCGGCGAAATTGTCATAGCCCAGGACGATATCGCCGTTTTTCCCGTCGCGGTCGGGGACATTCAGGCTGACGAGCACGCCGCCATAATTGCTGATCTTGGCTTCGATGCCGCCGGCGCCGTGCAAGGTGAACAAATCCACCTCTTCGCCTTTCTGGGTGTTTCCCCACATTTCGCTGGTGATGTTGGCGGCGGAGGCCGAGGCAGTTGCGCCGGCCAACAGAACGGCGGCGAGAATCAAGTGGCTTTTCATGGTGCGTCCTCAATAAGACCGGCGGACCCGGAAGGCGGCGCCGACACGGCGCCGCCTCGAATACCACCGCATCTTTGTTTAACCGGTCAAAATTCCGTCCGTATCAGAAGCCAGCCGTCTTCTATTTGGGCAGTGCAAAACTGAAGATGGTGTTGGCCGAGGCCACGGCAACATATTGCACGCCATCCACCGAATAGCTGATCGGCGAGGCCGAGATACGCTGGCCGGTCCGGAAGTTCCAAAGCGGCTTGCCGGTTTTTCCGTCCAGGGCGATGAAGCGGCCTTCGCTGCTCGATGCGAACACCACGCCGCCAGCGGTTGCGACGACACCAGCCTGCAAAGACCCCTGGGTGAGCGGAAATTTCCACAGCACCTTGCCGGTGGTCGTATCGATTGCCGCGACGCCTTGCTGGGCGGGCGGACCCGGCGGAGGGGTGCCTGTCCCCCGGCCCAGATATTCCTTGCCCGGCTCGTTCACCGCGGGCGCGCTGACCGCGAAGCCCTGCGAGTCGCCATATTCCAGATAGAAGATCTTGGTTTTGGCATCATAAGACGGCGCCTGGAAATTGGTGCCGCCGACGGCCGGGAACACGACCTGACCCTGCGGCGTGGCGAAGGATTTCGGGTCGACGATCGGCTTGCCATTGGCATCGAAGCCCAAATTCCAGGTTTGACGCACAAACGGCTTGGCGAAAATGAATTTGCCGTTGGTGCGATCCAGAACATAGAAAAACCCGTTGCGGTCGGCATGCAGAACAAGCTTGCGCATCTTGCCATCGATCACCTGATCGGCCAGCACGATGTCCTGCACCGAATCCCAGTCATGCGGATCGTTGGGGGTATCCTGATAGTACCATTTCAGCTTGCCGGTATCGGCGTCGAGCGAGATCACGCAATCGCTGAAGAGATTATCGCCCTTGCGCAGATCTGCGTTGTAGTCGGGCACAGGCTGGCCGGTGCCGACGATGATGGAGTTGGTCTCCGCATCGTAATTGGCGGTGAGCCAAACGCCTACGCCGCCATATTTCCAGCTGTCGCCGGCCCAGGTCTCATTGCCCTTTTCGCCCGGCGCCGGCACGGTGTCGAAACGCCACAAAGAATTGCCGTTGGCCGGATCGAAGGCCTGGATCCAGCCGCGGATGCCGGCCTCGCCCGTGGCGACACCGACAATGATCTTGTCCTTGATCGCCAGCGGCGCACCCGTGAGGGTGTAGCCCAGCATGGTGTCGGCGACGCGCTTTTCCCACAACTCGCGGCCCGTATGCGCGTCCAGCGCGATCAGATTGTCATCGAGCGTGCCGACAAAGACCCGGCCGTCCAGCACGGCCACGCCACGATTGAACGGATTGATCTGGTAGGGATTCTTGATGTCCTGCTTGCGCTTGAAGGTCCACAGGATCATGCCGCTTTTGGCGTCCAGGGCATAGACTTCGCCCGGCGAGCCCGAGGCATACATGATGCCGTCGACCACCAGCGGCGTGCCTTCCAGGATGGATTCGCCCAGCAGAGGGGCAGCCCACCGCGCCGCCACCTTGGACACGTTCTGCTTGTTGATCTGAGTCAGCGCGGAGAAATGGTGCCCGTGGTAATCGCCCCAATAGGTCGGCCAGTTCTTCGCCTCAGGCTTGAGGATGCGCTCATAGGGAAGGACCGGTGCCGGCGTAACCTTGGCGGTTTGCGAAAAGTCGCGCTGTTTCTGGGTGGCGAGAAACGCCGCAATATCGTCGATCTGTTTGGGCGTCAGCGTATTGGGCGGCGTGGTCGGGCCGGCATTCTCGCGCGAGGCGATGTTGGCGGCGTCCAGCAAGGCATAGGTGCCGTCCTTGAGCTGCAGATCGACGGTGAAGCTGTCCTCTGCCCTGGTGATGCCGCTGATCTTGCGGCCATCCTTCATGACGATGTTCAACGCGCGTGCGGTAGGGCCGCGGAAGCCGCGCCCACCGACGGGGGTATGGGTGATGCCCGAGCGGATCAGGTTCGGCGCACGCTGGCCTTCCGCCGACAAATCGGGGGCGAGAATGCCGCCCCGGCCATTGATTTCATGGCAATTGGTGCAATTGCCGGCGCCGAAGAACAGGGCTTCGCCGGCCGCGGCGTTGCCCGAAGCCACCACGGGCGCAGCGCCGCCGCCAGCGGGGGCGCCATTGGACAGGCTTTTGATGTAGGTCACCAGGCGCCAGATATCGTCGCTGGGCAAAGTGGAAAAATTGGGCATCTGGGTTCCGGCGATGCCGCCCTTGATGACCTGGAAAAGATCATAATCGCTGTTGCCATGCGTAAAGGTGCCGGTGTTCAGCGCCGGACCGCGTCCGCCGGTGGCGTCCTGGCCGTGACAGGCAACGCAGGTGGCGTTGAACAGGGCCCTGCCAGCGGCAGGTGCCGCGGGATCCCGGGCAAAGGGATTGTTGGGGGTATCGGACTGCTGCTGGGCCAAAGCCAGAAGAACGGAGGCCATCAGAGGGACGGCCACGCCGCCGACGATCGCAAAAAGCTTTTTACCCGTCATCATGGAAGTATCGCCGCCCCTATCGCGTGGTCCAAGTTTTTTGATCTTACCAGCGTTCGCCAAGAGGTTGACGCCGGACACGCCCTATAATTCCGGCCGCCCAATAAGTCAAAAAATCCGCGGCAATGCGCATCGTAAAGATTTCGCAAGGATCGCATGGCGCGCGCAGGTCTCCCTCGCGCTTTTCGCAGTGCAATATGAACGGCCGCCCAACGCGAGTCCGTCATTGGATCGTCATATTGCGGCGCATTTTGTTGTGTGACGCGGCCGGGTCATGCTAGACTTTTTGCTCGTCAGGTGGGGCAACGAGATCGAAGGATCAGATGATGTCACCCTGGAAAACACTCGCAGCGCTTTGTTTGATTTGCTCCCCTGCCAGCGCGCAGGCGGCGGCTATCTGTCTCAATGTCGATCAAATTCAAAATAGCGATTCCCCGGATGGAAAAACGCTCATTTTGAAGATGAAGAACGGCAAGGTCTGGGAATCGTCCCTGAAGGGAAATTGCTCCGGCATCCGATTTTATGGGTTTAGCTGGAATGCCTTTGGTGGCCGGGTCTGCGACGATGGGCAGATTGTGAGGATACCTCAGACCGGGCAGATCTGCGGCGTCGGAAAATTCGTGCCCGCAGACCCGAACAAGCGCTAGCGACGCCGCTCGGTGCAATGACGCGCAGGGCAGGAGCGAAAACCTGCTGGCGCGGTTTTGCCCGCAATGCTATGTTTAATGACGCGTCATCCATGCGAATGCGGGCTTACGTCTATGCGCAATCGATAGGCGACCGTGTGACCACTGCCCAAGCGAATAAGATGCCGGCGCTCGGTTAGCAGGCAAATACCAGGCATAAATAGGGGATTGGAAAGAATGATCCGTATGAATTTGAAGGTTCTCGCGTTGACGACGGTGGTGTCGGCGGGATTCGGCGCTGCCATGGCCTTGGCACAGGATTCCGAAGTGCCGCAAAGAGGTCCGGCTGCCAATGGCGAGCCGGCTTGGTTCATCCTTCCGCAAGGCGGTAGGGGTGCGGCGCCGGCAGCGACGGCGCCGGCTCCTGGTGGCCAGTCGACCCTGGCGCCCGCGGGCCGTGGCGGACGGGCGGGCGGTGGCCGCGGTGCGGCCGCGATTCCCGAAATTTGCGCTGCCGATTTCGCCAAATGGTGCTCGGGCAGCACGGACGGCATGCGTTGCCTTCAGGCCCATTCGGGTGAAGTCATCAACAATTGCCGCGTTGCGGTCTCCGGACAGCGGTTCCGCACCACCACGCCCGCCGTTTCGATACCGATCTGCGATCATTCGCCGATCTGCACCTACAATACCGGCGCCGGCGTCGGCAATTTCACCAATCCCGACGGCATCCGCGACGGCATGGGCGGCTATATCCGCGTCGAGTGGGATCACGGCAACAATCTGGGTTTCAAGCCCACCTATCCGATCCAGCTGCCACCCGGGACCGGCGGTGCGGTGTCCCTGGCCATCGATCATCACGACAATCTGTGGGTAATGCAGCGCAATCCCTTGGGCACCGCGCAGCTCAACAAATTCGGCCCCGACCACAAGCTCATCCTCACGGTGCCCGAAAGCGTGCTGGGTCATCATGAGCTGGCGCATGGCATCAATGTCGATGCCAATGACAATGTCTGGATCTGCGACGAATACGGTTCCACCGTCAAGGAAATCAGCCCCGACGGCAAGCTCCTGAAGACGCTGGGGACCTTCGGCCATCGCGGCGACTGGATTGAAAAGATCGGCCAGCGGCTGATCTGGCAGCCGGTCGCGGTGACCTTCGCACCCAATGGCGACATGTATATCGGCGAAGGCCATGCCAATGAGAGCCCGAACGATTTCGACGGGCCCGATCCGGCCAGTCAGTCGGGCGCGTCGCGGGTGATCCACCTGGACAAGAACGGCAACTTCATCAACCAGTGGTACGGCGATTACGAAGGCCCGGGCAAGTTCTACCAGGTCCATGATATCGCCGTTGATCCGCGCAATAACGATGTCTATGTCGCCGATCGCGAGCAATATCGCTTCGTCGTCTTCACCGCCAATGGCCAGTTCAAGAAGACCGTGCAGATGCGCAACCTCATCTGCAACATCTCCTTCGATGCCAAGGGCGAGATGTGGGTCGGAACCGGCGGCGACGGCCAGTACCTGCATATCAGCCGCGACGGCAAGGTGCTGGGCGTGATCGGCAATGGCCCCGGCCGCGGCGACGGCGAAGTAAGCGAAACCGGCTATATCCGGTGGGACAGCAAAGGCAATTTGTGGACGGGCGACACGAGCAATGCCCGCGTCACCGAATGGGTGAAGGGCTAACGCTCTTCCCCCGCTCTCGCGGATCGCGAGAGTGATTGGCATCAAAGCCCCAGGCAAAGCCTGGGGCTTTTTTGTTGCCTTGGTCGCCTGACGGGAAATGCGCGGGTGCGCCAGGGTCATCCGCGCCGATGAGGAGCGTGCTGGGCCGCGCGCAGCGCCCAAAAAGGAAACGGCGGCAACCCGGTTTCGGATTGCCGCCGTCCATGTCAAAAGCAATCCGCGAGGTTTATTTCTCGCAAATTGCCAAGCCCTTGTCCGCGTCCTTGATCAGGACGGCGACCAGTTGGGCCGGTTCGGTTTTGCTGGGGTTCCAGACCTTATGAATATTGCCGCGCTTATTGTAACCGCCCTGCCCGGCTTTCAACGTATAGGGCTTTTGACCATCCACCTGGTATGAAACCGAACCCTTCAGGATGTAGTTGAATTCGTAACCGGGGTGGGAATGCCGGGGTGCGACAAGTCCGGGCCCGATGTCGGTAATATACATCGCGCCATCCATTCCCTTCAGACCTTCCAGCGGGACATCGAGAAGCGGGGTCCGGCTGATGCCGGCAACCGTGCATGAAGGCGCCGCCTTGGTCGGGGCTTTCGCGTCAGCGGGAGCTTTCATCATCGACCCCATGGCGGGAGCCTTTTGCATCGGCGCCTGCGCGTAAACGGCGGAGCTAGTTATGCCAAAAGATGCGGCAAGTGCCACCGCCGCGATTTTGGAAAATGACCTCATGACATACCTTTCCTATCTTGCGTTTTGCGATGTTCCAGACTCGTAAACCAGGACGTCAGGTAGCTTAGTACTTCTCCAGCAAGGAACCAAATCCGGGGAACTGGTCCTTGATGCCCATCTTGCGCAGGGCGGTCCAATAGATCGCGGTACCGACCGAGAACACCGGCAGGCCCAGCCAGCGCTCGGCCTCGTCCGCAACCTTGGCGAAGCGCAGATTGGTGCCGAGCTGGATGATGGCGTCGGGCTTGGCTTCGGCCAGCTTCTTCACCGCCGGGATCAGCGTGTCCGGACGTTGCGAGCCGACATGGATGATGCTCTTGCACTTGAGGCCTTCCACGGCCACGACATTATAGCCTTTTTCCGTGAAGTACTGGACGGCATTCTTGTCGATGACAGGATAGTAAGGGGTCAGCAGCGCGATCTTTTTGGCGCCCACCTTTTCAAAGGCGAGTTCGGCAGCCTCGGCGCCCACCGTGACGTCGCAGCCGGCACGTTCGCGCAGCTCCTTGCGCAGGGCCATGCTGCCCTCGACGCCGCCCATGAAGCTTTCGGACGACATGCCCATGATCAGGTGATCCATCTGGGCTTGAACCAGCGCGTCCACGGCATTGGCGACATTGGCCCTGGTGTGGCCCATGATCAGGCGCCAGTCGTCGTCCGAACGGACCTTCTGATTGGGAACATAGTAGCGGTTGACGATATTGATGACGCCATAGGGCGCCATTTCATGAAATTCGTTTTCGACGATCGTATTGGGCGCCGGCGTCAAAACGCCAAACTTGGCGCGCCAGCCCATCGCGTCCGGAAACTTGTCGCTGTCGAAATTGACGCCGTCCATGGACTTGGCGCTGACATTGGCCTGCTGCCCTGCATTCGCACTCATTGCAATCTCCTAGTTAACGCCTTTGGCCGGCAGCATTATTACGCATAATATGGGCCAATTCGGGCGGGATATTGCCTATCCAAAAAGGGCTCAGATTGTCAAGGGACGGTATACCGCGCCCACGAGGCGCGCATCGGACTTTTCCGAAAAACATCGGCGGAGCAGGCCGTGCTTTGCGGCCATGGCTGCCGCAATGCTCCTGTGCATCCGCAGCATAGCCCTCGCCTGACGCCCAAAAATCGGTGGTCAGGCGCAAATCCAACGCCTATAGACGGCGGAGAAATTTGTTGGGCGCGGAGCCGTTTTTCGACATGCATAAGATTTACATGACCCCCGGTGACGGCATCGGTCCGGAAGTGATGGACGCGACCCGGCGCGTCATGGGTTGGTATTCCCAGAACCGCAATTTCGCCTTCGACAGTCAGGAAGGTCCGATCGGCGGCGCCGCCTATGAGGCCACCGGCACCCCCGATCCCGACCAGACCATGGCCGATGCCAAGGCCGCCGATGCGGTTTTTCTGGGCGCCGTGGGCGGGCCGCAATGGGACTCGCTGCCTTATGACAAAAAGCCGGAACGCGGGTTGCTGCGCATCCGCAAGGAATTGGGCGCTTTCGCCAATTTGCGTCCAGCGATCTGCTTCGATGCGCTGAAGGATGCCTCGAGTCTGAAGCCGGAAATCGTTTCGGGTCTGGACATCCTGATCGTGCGCGAGCTGACAGGCGGGGTTTATTTCGGCGAACCCAAAGGGACGACGGTCCTGCCCGACGGCCAGAAGCGCGCCGTCGACACCCAGGTTTATACCAGCAGCGAGATCGAACGCATCATCCGCGCCGCCTTTGAACTGGCACGGCTGCGCAACAAGCGGCTGGCCTCGGCGGAAAAATCCAATGTGATGATGACCGGCATCCTGTGGCGCGAAATCGCCAATCACCTGCATAAGACCGAATTTCAGGACGTGGAATTGACCCATATCCTGGCCGATAACTGCGCCATGCAACTGGTGCGCAATCCCAAGCAGTTCGACGTCATCGTCACCGACAATTTGTTTGGTGACGTCTTATCCGACGAAGCGGCGCAACTGACGGGATCGATCGGCATGCTGCCATCGGCCTCGCTGGGCGCGAGAAAGGGCGAATATCTGCCCGCGCTTTACGAACCCATTCACGGCAGCGCGCCCGATATCGCCGGCAAGGACCTGGCCAATCCCATCGCCAGCATTCTGTCCTTCGCCATGTGCCTGCGCTACTCGTTCGAACGGCGCGAAGACGCGGCCCTGTTGGACAAGGCCGTGGAAACCGTGCTCCAGGAAGGGTATCGCACCGGCGATATCATGCAGCCGGGGATGAACAAGGTGGGCACCAGCGCGATGACCAGTACGATCCTGAAGGCGCTGGACCGTTTGGCGGTTTAGCCCAAAGCGGTTCCAGGAAATGTGCAGCGGTTTCCGTCCGGAACCGCGACAAAACAAATACCTAGAGCATTTCCGCGATTCAAAGAAACGCGAAAATGCTCTAGGTCATCATACCGACTGCAGATAGCGGACCGGCTTGCCCGGGGAAATTGCCGCGACGGCGCGCAGAATGGACGCCGCGTCGATGCCGTGATGGCGGTAAAGCTCTTGCAGACTGCCTGTCTGTCCAAAATGCTCCACACCCAAAGATCGCGTGCGATGGCCTTGCACCGCGCCCAGCCAGCTCAAGGTGGCAGGGTGCCCGTCGAGAACCGTCACCAACCCGCAATGGTGGGGAAGTTTGGCGAGCAGGCGTTCGATATGGCTCGAGGCATGGGCCAGGCCTTGCTCGCGTGCCCGCTGCGCCGCCGTCCATCCCGCGTTCAAACGATCCGCCGAAGTGATGGCCAGCAAGCCGATATCGCGGCGGTCTTCTCCGAGCAGCCCGATGGCTTCAATCGCTTCGGGCGCGATGGCGCCGGTATAGGCAATCACCGCATCGGCATTGGGGCCCGGCTCGCGCATCCAATAGGCGCCGTCGATGATGCCGCGTTCCAGCTCCGGGGTCATGTTGCGGCGGGGTTGCTCGATCGGCCGCGTCGACAAGCGCAGATAGACCGAGCCGCCGGTGCAATCGCGCAGCCAGGACCGCGCATCCGGCTCGGCGTCGCCATTGCGCTGCATATAGTCGAAGGCAAAGCGCATCATGACCGCCAATTCATCGACAAAAGCCGGCTCGAAGGCCGCCAGCCCGTCCTGCGCCATCCCGATCAAAGGTGTGGAAATGGATTGGTGCGCGCCACCCTCCCCCGCCAAAGTGATGCCCGAGGGGGTGGCGACCAGAAGGAAGCGCGCATCCTGATAACAGGCATAATTCAGGGCATCGAGGCCGCGCAGAATAAACGGATCGTAAAGCGTGCCGACGGGCAAAAGCCGCGCCCCGAACAGGCTGTGAGAGAGCCCCAGCGCCGACAGCAGGATGAACAAATTCATCTCGGCGATGCCAAGCTCGATATGCTGACCGTCGCGGGCGAAGTCCCAGACGAAGGTCGAAGGGATTTTCTGGGCCTTGAAGATGTCTTTGAGCTCATCGCGGGCGAACAATTTGCGCCGGTTGACCCAAGCGCCAAGATTGGTCGAGACCGTGACATCGGGAGAGGTGGTGACCACCCGGCCGGCGAAGGCGCTGTCCGACTTGGCGATCTCGTTCAGGATCAAGCCAAAGCCTTGTTGGGTGGAGGCCTCGGCGTCGAGCCGGGGAAGCGGCAAGGAATCTGGAATGGCGATGGTTTCGTGGCCCAGCGGCGCCCGCGGCTGGACATAGGGCACTTGCGCCAGATAATCGTCCAGCGTGGCGGGATCGATTTGCAGCCCGGAAAACCTCTCCCATTCCTCGCCCGCTGCGATGCCATTGGCGCTGCGGAAGGCGTCCATCTGCGCCGTGGTGAGCAGACCCGCATGATTGTCCTTATGACCGGCGAGCGGCAGACCGAAGCCTTTGACGGTATAGGCGATGAAAACCGTCGGGGTGTCCTGGTCGGCTTGCTCAAAGGTCTTGAGCAGGGTGGGCAGATCGTGTCCGCCCAGATTGGACATCAGCGCACCCAGCGCCTCGTCGCTGCGCCGCGCGATCAAGGCGCTCACCGCTCCCTGATCGCCCAATTCGTCATTCAATTGTTTGCGCCATGCCGCGCCGCCGCGAAATACCAGCGAGGAATAAAGCTGGTTGGGGCAGCGGTCGATCCAGGCCCGCAATTTGTCGCCGCCGGGCTCGGCGAAAGCTTCCTCCAGCAATAAGCCATATTTCAGCGTGACGACGCGCCAGCCAAAGGCCTGGAACAGGCTTTCCAGCCGCGTGAACAACCCTTCGCGCACCACCGCGTCCAGCGACTGGCGATTATAGTCTATGATCCACCAGCAGTTCTGCAGGCCCTGCTTCCATCCTTCCAGCAGCGCTTCATAGATATTGCCCTCGTCCATCTCGGCATCGCCGAGCAGCGCGATCATGCGCCCCTTTCGCCCGTCCCCCAGCCAGCCATGTTCGGCCACATAATCCTGCACCAGGCTGGCAAACAGGGTTTGCGCGACGCCGAGGCCCACCGAGCCGGTGGAAAAATCGACCGTCGCGCCGTCCTTGGTGCGGGAGGGATAGGATTGTGCGCCCTTATATCCGCGAAAATTCTGGAGCTTCTCGCGCGTTTGGCGTCCCAAAAGATATTGGATGGCGTGGAAGGCCGGCGAGGCATGCGGTTTGACCGCCACCCGGTCTTCGGGCTTGAGCACAGCCAGATAAAGCGCGGTGAGGATGGTGGTGAGCGAAGCCGAGGACGCCTGATGGCCGCCGACCTTCACCCCGTCTTCGTTGGCGCGCAGGTGATTGGCATTGTGGATCATCCAACTGGACAACCACAGGACTTTTTTCTCCAAAGCAGCCAGGAAAGGCAGACGCGGATCGGATCCTGCCGTCATGGCGCTATCCTCAGCGGATCGAGACCAGCAAATCGGGTTGCCCGGTAAGGGAAAATTTGAATTCGTCGCCGGCCGCGATCGGCAGCATCTTGGTGATGCCGCCCGAAATCACCACATCGCCCGGCTGAAGCGAGACACCGAATTCCAGCAGCTTGTTGGCCAGCCAGGCGGTGGAGAGCGCGGGATTGCCCAGCGCGGCCGATCCAACCCCTTCGGCGGCACGCACCCCATTGTGATCGATGGTCATAACCAGGGCGCCAAGATCCGATTGCACCAGCGCCTTGTCCCAGGGGCCGAGCGTGAAGCCGCCATAAGAGGCATTGTCGGCGATGGTGTCGATCAGCTTGATTTTCCAATTGGCGATGCGGCTGGCCACGATCTCCACCCCCAAAGCGCAGGCTTCGGTGGCGGCGATCACATCCTCGGCGGTGATATTGGGGCCGTTCAGCGGCTTGCCGATCAGAAAGGCGATTTCGCCTTCGACCCGGGGCTGCAGATGGTCGGAGGCCGGAATGATGACCTTGCCGCCCTGGGCTTGATAAAAACTCGATTGCCACAAGGTGCCATAATCGGGCTCGCTCACGCCCAATTGGGCCTGGATCGCCTTGCTGGTCAGGCCGATCTTGCGGCCGGCGATCTTCTCGCCCCGGGCAAGGCGCATCTGGGTCCAATAAGTCTGAATGGCATAGGCGGTTTTAACGTCGGAAATCCCGTCACTCTCGGTGATCGGCGCAATCGGGGTTTTCGACTGCCAGGCGTTGTCCAGGCGCTCGGCGACGTTCATGACGAGGGAAGGGACCGTGTCCATGAGCGGGCTCCGATGCTGGCGATGGTCTTCGCGCGAAAGCCGCGCCATTTTTGCCAATTATAGGCAGGCGCCGGCTGAGGTCGCAAGCGAGGGATATGGCGCAGATAGACGAGACAGCGGCCGCCGATTAGGGCTGCCGCTATCTTTCCTTGGGAGCACTGGTTAGCGGTACAATTCGCGCTCTTGGCGGATCTGCTCCGCTGTCAGCGTGGGGGCGGCCGGGTCATAGCCTTGCCAGCCGGTGCTGCGATAGCGCGTTTCCTGCGCGCAAATGTCAAATGCCGACCGGCTCAGGATCGCCTTATAGCGGCCGACCTCATCATCCGGAACCCGTGCCGTCACGATCGCGCCGCCGCGGCGCACCGCTTCCGCATATAGCGCGGCATTTTCCTTGCTCTCGCCGACCTCAACCAGGGCGCCGATCAGGCCGCCCGTAACGCCACCCGCAACCGCGCCCGCAGCCGTGACAGCGAGCCAGCCTGCCGCGACCACCGGACCGAGTCCCGGGATGGCAAGCATCCCCAGTCCCGCGGCCGCGCCGGCGGCTGCCCCGGCAACGGCGCCCAAGCTGCCGCCAACGCCGGCACCTTCGGCGCGGTCGTCCCGGCCATCGCGATCTTTGTCGTGACGGGGATCGACATCGTGTCCGCCCGGCTTGTGCCAGCCATCCGCGTTGCTGGCGAGGATGCTGATATTGCTATCGGAGAGGCCGGCGGCTTTTGCTTCGCGCATGGCCGCCTCGGCGGTCACGTAATCGCGATATACATGCGTGATCGTCTTGGTCATGGTTTTTTCCTTGTAAGCGTACCGGTGAGGCGCGCGAATTAGTTGACGTTGCCCTGATAATCCAGGCTGACCGGGCCGGTGCGGCCGTTCAGCGTTGCCGTGCCGCGCCAGATTCCCGAGTCATCCTTTTTCAATCCCGAGACATTGGTGTAGCCCTTGGATTCGATGCGCGACTTGGCCTGCGCTTCGGTAAAGCTGTTGGCGCCGGCCACGGGGGTCGACGAGGTGTTCTGATCAGTTGACCTGATCGCCGGATTCTGTGGTCCACGTTGCGCGGCTTGTGCCGATTGACCACGACGACCGGACCGAACCCCTGGTTGACCCGACTGAGAACCCTGTTGTGCGGAAGTGGATGGAGAGCTCGGTTGTGCTGACTGATCCTGCGCGACGGCGATACCGGCGCAGAGGCCCAGGGCCGCAAGTGTTAGTACGATTTGGCGCATAGTTTTTGCTTCCTGGTTTGCCACCCGCTAACTCTCGGCTCTGTTGAACGTTCCGGTAGCGGCGCGCGCCCGCGGTCATCATTCCGCGGCATTGGGCCACTTTGAAACTGCTGCATTCACGCGCCGGCGCATCCAATCCAGGGAAAGGCCGAATACGATATGGGATGCCAATGCCGACCAATGTTCCGCAGCGGGTTTGCTCCGCGGCGCGGGCCCCAATCGCAGCAGGGGAACCGCGATCTCGTCGCAGATCAGCCAAACCAGCGCACCGAACACCGATCCCCGTCCCGTGAAGAGCATGGGCCGCCTTCCCCCCAAAACTCCGTAAAGGCCGCCGATCACCGCGCCGGTCAGATAATGCACCACGCCATCGGCCGTTTCCCGCTCGCAAGGCTTGACCGGCGCATCGGATATTTCCTCGCAGACCGCGTCGGCCGCCTTGGCCGCCGCGCTTTCGCCCGGCGGAGGCGGCGACACATATTTGGACCAGATATCCTGGAAAAGACTCATCGCCCCCGCCGCGACGGTCCCCGCGACAATTCCGATCGCCAAATCGGCAGCGGCCGCCGTCGCTCGGTTGCGTGTCCAAGGATTGGTCTGGCTCATGGCGATTCAGCGGGTCCCGGTCCCTGTGCAAACCGTGTTCTCGACCCGCCTTGGGGATTGGCGTTCCCGGCCGCGCGCTCACAGGATGGCGCAGACCGCAGATTAAGCCACTTCATCGCGATGCACGGCCCCACAAAAGCTGGGTCTCGAAGTGCCGCGTTCTGGCGGAAGTCGTATGGGTGCTCATGCCATTTACAACGGCAGCCGGCGGCTTTTCGTACCTCGGTGAGGGCAAATAATTTCTATCGCCACGCTCGGCGGCCGCGATCTTTGTATTTGTTAAGGCTTGATGGTGCCAATTCAGACCTTCGCACGCACCTTTACGGTTTTGCGCTGCTAGTCGCGCAGCGGCGAGATGTCGAAATTGTCGAACAGCTCTTTTACGCTGGCATAGATGTAGGGCGCTCCCGCCTCCGCCAAAGTCTGCCCGGAAAATCCGCCCGAGCGGACCGCGATGGTCTTGATATCCGACCGCAGCGCGGATTGCACGTCATAGGGCGTGTCGCCGATCGCAAGCACCTCGCCAGCGCCTATGGGAAAGACCTGCGCCAGCGCCGCCGCGAAGATATCGCCGGCGGGCTTGGACTGCCGCACATCGTCTTTGGAAACGGTGCCGCTGAGCATCGCTTCCACTTTCAGAAGGTGAACATAGTGAGCCACTTCCGCCTGCTCGGCGGAGGAGGCCAGAATCACGCGCTTGCCCTTGGCATGAAGCAATTCGATAAGATCGCGGGCATGGGGCAAGGCTTTGACCTGGGGCAAATACCGTGTCCGGAAGATTTCGCCATGCCGGTCCGCGATGGCCTGGCGCCCGCGCGCGTCCAGCGCAGGCAGCAGCGATGGGATCAATTGATCGGCGCCCTTGCCGATCTGACCGCGAATTTTCTCCTGTTCGACCTGGTAGCCGTGATCGTGGAAGGCTTCTTGCCAGGCGGTCACATGGAAATCGTTGGAATCGACCAGCGTACCGTCGATATCGAAAAAGACGGCTTTGAGCGGCAAGGCAATTCTCCTTGGGGTGGAAGTCAACCCCAAGGAAAAGCGCCTTGCGGCGATATCGTTGCCTCAGCCGTCCGGCAGAAGCGTTCTACCGTCCGCCCGCGCCGGGTCCGCCAGCGCCCGGTGCGCCCCGCCGACCCGCGCCGCGCGGCGGAATCGGCAGGTCGTTGCCGTTCTCATCCACGGGGTGGTTGGTCGCCGGTGAAACGCCGGTGATATAGAGCCGGGTCGTGGTCTTTTCCCCCAGCCGGTTGCCGTCCCAGTGAATGCCGTGCGGGATATCCTGCACGAAGCTGCCGGTCGGGACCGGATAAGTCAGCATGGTGTTCTTCACGCTGCTGGAGCTGACCCACCACGGACCTTGAATGACATAAATATAGCGGGGGTGCGGATGGTAATGTGGCGAGGAATAGCGCCCCGGCGCCCAGCCCTGGACAACGCCATAGGGCGCGCCTTCGGTATCGGAATCCTGACCACCGCCATAAATGTTCACATTCCCAGTGGTCGGAATGTCAGCGATGGTGATGTGGGACACATCGGGCGCCGACCCGGCCGGATCTTTGACGCTGACCGTGGTCTTGCGGGAATATTCGCCCATCACGTGATTGTCGGCCGATCCGACGCCGCTGATGAACAGCATCGTAGGCTCGCTCGCGCCGGCGCGGTTGCCGTCGGCAAATGTCGTCTTGGCAAGATTGGTCACGAAGCTGCTGGGCTTCACCGGATAACTGGTCTTGGGATCGTTCTTATCGGTGACCCATAAGGTGCCGGAAAGGACATAGACCCAGCGGTCGGTGGAAAGCGTGTGAGGGGCGGAAAAATCCCCCGGCGCCAATTTCACCAGCACGCCATAAGGATCGCCCGGCTTGGTGGGATTGCCATACATGAGCGCTTCGTTGCCCGTCCATTTGATCTGGTTGGGCAAGGTGACAATGATGCGCGACGGATCGGGCGGCGCGCCCGGCGGATCATTGACCGTGGCCTGCTGCCCCACGCCGGCGCCTTCTTCCGCATATTGTCCGGCGCTGGGCGCCGGCGCGGCGCCTTGCGCGGCGGCATGAGGAGCGAAAGTGGTGACGGCGGCGGCCAAGCCGACAAAAGCGGCCGCTCCAACCAATCCAAGGGCGATTCTGGGGTTCACGGGAATTTCTCCGATTATCCTGGGTTTCTCGGACAGCAGGTTCTTGCGGACCTGTTTTCGGCACCAAGCATAGCCCCCGGCCGAGCGATTTCGAAGGAAATTCTTGGCCCTAGCGAGGAACAAGTCTCATTGCGTGAGCGCAAAAACCGGCAAATTCGGCGCATCCTCAGCGCGGCGCCGCTCGCGGATGCGCGCGGTTGCCAAGCCTTTCCCGTCCTATATAATGCCGCCTTATATAAGGAGGCTTGCCCATTGACCAGGCGCGACCCGGCGCAAGGGCGCGACCGGCAAAAAAGCCAGGACGACATCTTCGGGCTGCTGATGCGCCAATTCTTCCAAAGCTCGCGCATCGCCGCCGAGGAAACGCTGCGGCCCCTGAACTTCACGATGTCGCAATTCGGCGCGCTGGCGGCATTGGAAAGAACGCCGGGCGCCACCAGTGCCGAGTTGGCGCGGCGCTTCATGATCACGCCTCAGGCTTCGGGAGAATTGCTGGCGGGAATGGAAAAGGCCGGGCTGCTCAAGCGCGAGCGCCACAGCGAAAATGCCCGGATGCAGGCCATCACCCCGACCGAGGAGGGCAAAAAGGCGCTGGCCGCTTGCAAAGAGGCGATGAAGGGGCTGGAGCAGCGGATGCTGCGGCTGATGACCCCCGCCGACCGCAAGAATTTCCTGCGTCTTATTTCTTTGGCTATCAACGGGCTCAACCACAATCGCTAGGCGCCGGCGACGAATTTGGTACGGTGCCATTCACGGATCGCACAGGAGAAATCATGAAAATCGCAATGGTTACGGCAGGCATCGCCCTGCTGCTGGCGGCGACGCCTTCGCTCGCGCAGCCCTCGCCGGAAAGCATCATCGCGCAAGGCGACAAAAACGGCGACAATGCTCTGGACCCCACCGAATGGGCGGCGATGGGCGCGCCGATCGGCTATCCCGACCAAGCCGATACCAATCATGACGGCAAAATCGATCTGGCGGAACTTCGCGCCTTGTTCGAGCAATTCAGCAATGGCGGCGGCGCTCCCGCAGCCCCGCCCCCGCAAGCGCCCGGGACGAATGTTCCCACCGCACCGGCGCCGGCACCGTAAATACCTGAGTTCCCGCCCATTTTTTCGAGAACCACATTGTAAGGAATTTGTGTAATGCTATGATTTGCGCGGAAAAAAACGGGGGCCCTCCACCAATGGGCAAAACAAGGCTTTGTCTTGTTTTGGGACTCGCGCTGCTTGGCGTCGCCGGCTGGGGCTATCAGGCCCAGGCGAAACCCAAGCACACGCACCACGCGGTGTCCAAAGCCCATAGCCGCGCCAAATCCGCCAAAGCCAAGGCAAAGTCGGCCCGCAGCACGAATCCCGCTTTGCTGAAGCTGGTATCCAAAACGCCGAACGACGCGCCGGACGTGGATTATCGCGCCCGAATCCAGGCCGCCCAAAAACTGGTGGCGGAGCAGCCGGTCCGCGGCGGGGATGTCGAGCTGGATGGGGAGGGAAATCTCACCCATTTCGTCTGGGTGCTGGCCATCGGCAAGACCAACGGACCGCTGAGCGTGGTGCGGATGGATGAAACGGGCAAGAACGATCAGGGATTGACCATAACCTGGGCGGTCGACAACTTCATCAACACGCATTTCAAGGTCGCCGCACCGGACGGCTATATCGTTTTCGCGCAGCGCCGGCCCGTTCACGCCAAGGATGGGAGCTATCAGGAGGCGGTCTATACCGCCTATTCACCGGAGCTCGACACCAAAACCATGCGCGATGCGGGCCTCGCCTATCTGGAGGATCTGCAGAAGCAGGCTTTCGACCAGATCAAGACCTATGACGTGCGCTCGCTGGTGGCGCCGCGTGTGACGGTGGCCGACAAGCTCCCCAAATCCATGCTGATCCGGTTGATGATCACCGAACATATCGATCCTCTGCACATGCGCGCGGTGGGGATGGAACAATGTATCCATGAGGTGCTTGTCACCTTGGCCGCCAATGGCGGCAACTCCTACGCCTATGCCAAGTCCAGCGCCGGCGCGCTCGGCCTGCCCCAATTCGTGGCAAGCAGCTATGACATGGTGCGAAAGAATTATCCGGACGCCCGCCTGGACCCCGACTTCCAGCTCGGCATGACCAATCTGCCGAACGCGATGCTGGCTTCGGCCTTGCTTCTGGATCTTGAACTCACCGAGCTGCCCGGCGCCTATTTGAAGAAGATCACTGCCACCACGGAACAATTCGCCGCCTATCTGGCCGCGGGATATAACCGCAATCCCGCCCATGTGGTGCAGACTTACCAGCGCACCCATTCCTTCACCGGCGGCGCGGCGCCGCTGGAGAACAAGCTCTATGTCCGCATTCAGAGCTGGGTCGGCAATTTCCTCAAGAAAAAATATAACGTCGGGTAATCAGACGCCGCGCCCCTATTTCGTCATCACCGTGACCCGGCCGACGCTGGTGTCGCCGGCAATCAGATTGTCCTTGGGATCGAAGGCCCAGTAGCTGGCTTCGGTGAACTGGCCGCGGCCGATCCCCATGCCGTTGCCGACCGCGCCCAGCACCTTGCCGTCGCGGTTCAATTTCAGGAATTGGCCGTCCTGGCCCGACGCCATCCAGGGATTGCCCTGGTGGTCGAAATTGAGGGCGCAGACCAGGTTCTTCATCTGCAAGGTCTTCACGAAGCGTCCGTCACCGGTATAGACGACGATGCGATATTGCTCGCGGTCGCCGATCCAGACATCGCCATTGCGGGGATCGATGGCCAGACCGTGGGTGGAATCGAACTTGCCCTGCCCCACTTCATTGCCGAACCATTGGCCGACAAATTTTCCGTCCTTGGTCAGATGAAGGATGCGCGCCACCCCTTCCTTGTTGGCAGGATCGTCGCTGTCGACGTCATTGGGGCTCTCATTGGCATGGCCTTCGGCGATATAGAGATCCCCGCCCGGCGCGAAGGCCATCATCACCGGCTGCCATAACAGGCGCTGTCCCTTGGCTTCCACCCAGTCGCCGCGCTTGCCCTTGGTGCCAAGCGTCATCAGCAGCTTGCCCTCGGGCGATAGCTTCATCACCGTCGCCTGGCCATTGTCGGCGATCCAGACATTGTCCTGCGCGTCCACGGCCATGCCATGCGCCTTGTCCTGGTGGCCGATGACGCTTTCGGGCACTTCCAGCACCAATTTATGGGCGGCGTCGAACTTCATCAGCTGGGTGACGCCGGCAGGGCTGCGCTTGAACACCCAGAGATTGCCCTTGGAATCCATCGCCACCGAGGGAATGCCGCCCACGCCCTTGGGCACCGCATAGGGATAAGAGAATTGATATCCCATGGTCTGGTCCCAATCGACCCGCGCCAGGGCGCCGCGCGCAAAGCCGCCCCGGCGACCGCAAATGGGCGAGTGACTGCAAGGCGGCCCTGCATCCACGGCGGGCGCGGTGGCAGCGGCGCGCTGCTGACGCGGTATCACGGTGACGGTGCCGTCCGCCTCGACAATCGTGAAGCCGGTGGGATCGGGAAAGGATGGACCCAGCGACCAACCCGGCGAGCCGTTCCTGGCAGGCTCGGATTGCAGCGCCAACCTGTCGGCTTGGGCGAAGGCCGTCGTCGTTGCCGCCGCGGCCAGGACAAATGTCAGGCCGGCAAAAAACCGTTTTTCCATTGGACTCCCCGCTTCAAGGCGCGACAGGGCCTGTGCCATCCTGTGCTACCGCCTTCCAACAATTTACGCGAGCGCGGGCGATGAGCCCAGGCATTTCGGGCAATGGACATCCGCCGATAACGGCGATCAAAATCTTGCCGGCAGCCGTGGCCCTGTCCAATATTGTATAGTTTTCCCAACGCCTTATTCGGACGAAGGAGCGCACATACCAACTCCATT
>JAICHV010000040.1 GCA_025924715.1 Alphaproteobacteria bacterium | reverse complement strand
CAAGCAGCGCAAGCTGGGCCTGGCGATCTTCCACTACACCATGTGGGTGGACAATTGGGTCGGCAAGCGCTTTTTGATGGAATGGTTCGGCGGCAATTGGCTGCCCTATTCCTCGCACAATCCGGTCGATACCTGGACGGTTGCGCCGCTGCCGGTGCGTCATCCTATTCTCAACGGTATTCAGCCCTGGACTTATCGCGACGAAATGTTCTCGCGTTATTTTCTTTATCACGATCCCAGGCGGACCGAGCTGCTGCAGGCCACACCCGCCACCGCCAGCAATGGCGGTCCCGATCCGGTGTCCTGGGTGTTTGCCCGTCCCGATGGCGGCCGCTCTTTCGTGTGGGGCGGCTCGGACTTCCACGACAACATGCACAACGTCCCCGGCTATCGGAAATATTTGCTCAACGCCATCGCCTGGATCGCCGGATTGGATGTGCCGGCCGAGGGCGTCAATGCTCCGCCGCCGCCGCCGGACGATCCGCCCATTCCGGTGGCGCAACCGGGCCGGGGGGGACGCGGACCGGGACGTGGCCCGGCGCCGCCCAGCCCGTGATGTTGAAGCGACGCGCCCCGGCCAGGCTGGCGGCAGCGCTCGGATTGGCGCTGTCTGTGATGCTCGGGCCCGGGCTGGCGCAGGCCGCCCCGCCCGCAGGGATCGATGCCTGCGCCTTGCTCAAACCGGATGAGATCGCCGCGGTGGTGGGCGAAAAGGTGGAAGCCGGACCGCCGATGGACAACGGCATCACGCCGCAGGGCGCCCATTCCACCACCTGCATCTGGGCGGCGCCCCTGCCCGGGAATGTTTTGCCGAACCCCGCCTTGCGTTTGGGCGGGCGCGGCTTTGTCGTGGTCAATGTCATCAACTGGCCCGGCGGCGCCCGCGACGCCCATAAATTCCTGGACGGCTTTCAGAAAGCCTTCCGGGAGCACGACATAAAATCCAAACCCGTGGCGGTCAAAGTCGGCGCCGATGAATCGTTGTGGTGGGGCGACGGCGTGGCGGCGCGCAAGAAGGGCGTGAGCGTCGGCATATCGGTGGCGCAATTCGGCAACCGCGCCGCGCGTCAACCTGAGGCCGAAAGCCTGGCCAGACTGGTCATCAAGCGGCTGCCGACTTAGCTGACCCCCGCCTAGCTGACCCCCGCCTAGCTAACCTAAGTGTCTTGGCGGCGGCCATAGAGCAGGGTGATGTTGATCCGCCGGTTTTCATAACCATCCTTGAATCGGATCACATCGGTCTCGTGAAAGAGGTCGGAATCGAAAATCACCGCCCGATTGGCGCGATAGGGAATGGTGACGGGTTTGGCGCCGCTCTGCGCCAGGAACTCGCGGGTGGCGGAAAGATTGCCATTCATCCGGTTGAAATCCCATTCCCGGGGCGCGGCCTTGTCCCAAACCACCAGTCCGCCGTGATCGGGATCGAGATTGGCGCTGTCCGGCGTGATCCAGAAATTGACATTCACCGCGGCCTCATCGGCATGGACATTGATGCCGCAAAGGCTGCTGTCATATTTGAAGGCCCAGTGATAGTTCAGCGCATGGTTGCCGAACAGCGCGGGGTAAAATTGGCGCATTTCATCGGCGATCTGCGCCAGCAGCGGCGGCGCGAAGCCATGACGCGGCATGGCGCCCAGATAGCCGCCGTCGAAAACAAGCTCCCAGACTTTGGCGGCCATGCAGTAGCGGTGCAGCGCTTCCAGCGCCTGGGGCGTCAACAGATTGTCGATCACCACCATTTGCGGCTGCGATTCCTTCCAGTGTCGCTGGATCGATGCCACGTCGTTGCCGGGATTGACGGCGGAGCCGGGCAGCCGGTCTCCCGCCGCGGCCGCGGCATGGTTCAGATAGGCGCGCTGCTCGGCATCATGCTTGCGTTTGTGCTCCACGTCCTTGCCGGACTTTGGAAACGCGCCGGCGCGGCGGAAATCGGCAAACCCTTCCTCGGTGCGGTTCATCAGGCAGAGGCAGCGTCCCCGCAGAACGATGGCATCGCCGAAATCCGCCTCAAGGCCCAGGGCAGCATCAAAGGCCGCGACGGCATCGTCGTAACGCCGGCAATTCATCAGCGCCTTGCCCCTGTTGTTATGGGCTCGGGCGCTGGGCTTGAGCGCAAGTGCCCGATCGAAGCGGGTCAGGGCCGAGGCAGGGTCCGCTTCCAGCGAAAGATAGCCGCGCTGTTCTTCGGCGTCGGCATGGTTCGGGGCAAGCGCCAGGGCGGCTTCGAAGGCCAACTTGGCTTCGTCCACGCGCTCCAGTCCTTTTAAAACCAATCCGCGATTGTAATGCGTCCCGGGGTTCTTGGGATTGAGCGCCAGCGCCCGGTCGAGGCTGGACAAGGCCTCCGCGTGGCGCTTGAGGCGCAGCAGCACGATGCCCTGATTATTCCACGCCCCTTCACTGGCAGGACGGGCGGCGACGGCACGTTCCAGAATCGCGAGCGCCTCGTCGTAGCGTTCGGCGTCCTTCAGCGCCATGCCGTAATTGATCAGCGTGTCCGGCGCGCCGGGCTGAACGGTCAAGGCCCGCTCCATCAACGCCAGAGCTTCCGGAAGCCGCCCTTGCTGTTGGCGCAGCAAGCCCATCAGATGCAAAGCGGGATAGGCGCCCGGCTGCTCTCGAAGCGCCGCCTCATAGAGCGGTTCCGCTTGGTCCAGATGCCCGGCCTTGTGCAGCGCCATGCCTTGCTGGATGCGGTGCTGGAAATTCATGCCCGTTGCCTCAAGAGGGTTTGCCCGTGAACCCGGCGTCAAGCGTTCACGAAATTCCAGTGATACTATTGCGCTGTTCGCCTGGGGCGCAAATGGGCGCCGGCCTGCCCGAGCCGCGCGGCTTTTATCGAAAAGCGGTGTCGTGAAATCAAAAAATTGGGGCGCGTTTCCACGCCCCAATTTGGATTACTGCGATGCGCCCAGCGTGGGAGACGCCCCTTTGATATTCAGCTGCTGATCCAGGTCGGTGATGGCCCGAGCGGTCAGCGGCTTGTTGGTGGCCTGCGCCAGTTGCTGACGCGCGCTGGTGATGGCCGCATCCCTTTGGGTGGGATTTTGGATCGATAGGGCCGCCTTCATATCCGATTGATAAGTGGCGATTTCACCCACCCGCGAGTTGCTCGAGGCTTTGGCGCGCGCCCGCTCCGACGAATGATCCGCGTTCAACGAACCCAAGACATTGGCGTCCGTGCCGGCATTGGCGCCCGAAGAGGAACGGTCCTCGGCCCTGTCTCGGCCAAAGTCGCGGTCCGCTGCGGCCGGACCGTTGGCGTTCATCTGTCCCTGAGCTCCGATATTGGCGCGGGCATTCCCGCCGAAATTGCCATTCAGGCCGCTTTGTCCGCCCATGTTCGCGCCGGCGCCGACCCCCACATTTGCGCCAATATTGCCGCTGTTTCCGCGTCCCTGCGCCAGGACCGGGCCAGCGGCAAGAGACAAAACCGCCCCTGCCACGATCAATTTGGAAAGATGTTTCATTGCGGAACTCCATCTTGGAAGTGCCCCAATATGTAAACGCCTGAGACGCTCAGAACGCCCCGGCCCAAATCTCGTGCCACTGCCAAGCAGCATTAATTAAGTATCGCGCGCGCCCGGCAATCTGCTCCGTACACGCTGCATCACCCGCCATATTTTTGGCCATTTTGCCGGGCTTCTTGGAGCGCATTGATATGAGGGGGTTGCGGCTCCCTCGCGTGCGGATAATTTTGAGGGAGGATATATGAAATCTGTTTTTGGCGTGGTCGCAGGGGCAACGATCGCCACCTTGGCGGGGCAACCAGCTTTGTCGCAGGAAAATCCGCCGACCGATACGACGCGGTATATGGCGGCGGTCGGTCTGGACTATTCCACTGGCAAATATGGCGCCTCCAAGGATACCACGGTTATCAGCGTTCCCTTTGGCCTCACGGCTCAAGCCGACCGATTCCGCTTTGAATTCACGATACCCTATCTGAGCGTCAAAGGCCCTGGATCCGCTTTCGCGGGCGGCGTGGTCGTGCCGGGTGGCAGCGGTGTCACAACGCGTTCGGGTTTGGGCGATGTCAATTTGGGCGCAGCCTGGTTGATCCACCAAGACGACAGCAGCTTTCCTGCGATCGAGATTGCCGGTTCTGTCAAAGCTCCCACAGCCGAGGTGGGTCTGGGGACGGGGAAATGGGACTATGGCGCCCTGGTAAATATCTCTCACAGCTTTTCCGACCAATTCATGTTGTTCGGATCGGTGGGTTATCAGTGGCTCAGCGATTTTAAAACAATCAAGCTTGAAGATGGCGTTACCGGCTCGATCGGCGCCAACTTCAAACCAAGTAGCAGGACATCGGTCGGTATCACCGCAAACTATCGCCAGGAATATTATGCGGGGTTGGGCGAACAGTTCAGTCTGACGCCATACCTGCTTTACGATGTGAGCGAAAATTGGCGGATAAGTGGTTACGGTTTGGTAGGGACGACAAAATCCAGTCCCGATATAGGCGCCGGCTTTCGAGTAATTTTCATGCGGTAGAGGCCGGAACGGCAGGTCTGATATTCGCGTTTGCAGGAACGGGCGGGGGGGCGTCCAAAGGAGTGCCAACATGCACACACGATTTTTAGCCACGACGATTTCACTGGCAGCAATTTTCGGCATCTCAGATTTGGCTTGCGCGGCACCCCCTATTGGCGTCACCGCCGGTCCTCCGGCCAGTGTGACCATGGGGCCCCCAGCCAGTGTCGTTATGGGACCGCCTGCACGGGTGACGGCCGGACCTCCGGCCAGCGTGACCATGGGTCCGCCGGCGAGTGTCACGGCTGGTCCTCCCGCATCAGCGCTCAGCCATATTCCCACAGGCGTCCCGCTTGGCCGTCCCGCGGTGATTCCACAGGGTAGTGCCGCGTCGTCGGGCTCCACGATTGGAGCGGGGGTCAGCGCTTCCGCCACGGCCAACGCGCAGGCCGGCACCGCGCCGAGAAATGCGGCGCTCGGTGCCTCGGCCGACACCAATTCGGAAGCGAATGCGGCGTCCTATCTGGGTAAGCTCAATGCGGCCCATGCGTCGAGCGTGGCGCTGAACCACGCAGCGCCGAACTCCGCCGTCGGAGCCATCGCGACCTACAAGCGGCAAATGCAGGCGGCACTCGCCCTGACCGATCCTGCCGCGCGTGACACCGCCATCGCTGCTGCCCGGCAGCAGCTTGGTTCTGCGACCGACAAAACACTCACCGCGTCTGCCGTCACGAACGTGGACGCCATGTTGGGAATCACCGGCGCCTCCCCGACTCTGGGAACGTCGTAACAATCACGGGGGCGGCACGGTCGGCATGTGCCGCCCCCACTTTTAAGCAGATTGGTTGGCTGCACGGGTCTATGACGCCGGACTGATACGCAGCAGCTCGCCTGGATCTTCGTCGGTCAGGACATAAAGAGCCCCCTCCGGTCCTTGCCGCACATCGCGCAGGCGTTTGCCGCGATCGATCAAAAGATGTTCTTCTTCGCGGACTTTGCCCCCCACCAGATGAAGCCGGATTAAGCGTTTCGCCGCCAGCGCGCCCAGGAATATATCGCCGCGCCACTGCGGAAAAAGATTTCCGTCATAGATCAGCAGGCCCGAGGTCGCCATGGACGGAGTCCAGAAATAAACCGGCTGCTCCATCCCGCGGGCTTGGAGTTTTCCGGTGCCCAGAAGACGGCCCTGATAATCCAGCCCATAGCTGATGGCCGGAAAGCCATAATTGCGTCCGGGCCGAACGAGATTGAGTTCATCGCCGCCGCGCGGTCCGTTTTCCGACGTCCATAATGCGCCGGTGGAAGGGTCAAGCGTGGCGCCTTCCGGATCGCGGAAGCCATAGGCGTAAATTTCCGGCTGCACGCCGCGCCGGCTGCGAAACGGGTTGTCGCGCGGGATGGAGCCATCGGCATTGATCCGCAGAACTTTTCCATAAAGGTTGTTCAATTTCTGCGGCTCGCCTCCGGTGGGCAGATCGCCCGCGCCCGGCGTATCGGCGGTGATCAACAGCGTACCGTCGCGGGCGAAGACCAGCCGCCGCGCCCCCATCTGGGGTTTTGAGAGGATCACCTTGAAATCTTCCAGACGGGTTTCGTCTTCCGACAGCCGCCCCCGGCCGACGGACTCAAATCCGATCTTGCTGGCTTCGCGCTGTTTGGCAGGAAGTTTGAGCCAGGATTCCAAAACCTCTTCGCTGTCGGCGGTCGGTTTTGCCGGGTTGGGCGCGAAATAGGCGAGATAGACCATCCGGTTTTGGGCAAAGCGGGGATCGAGCACGATGTCCTGCATGCCTTTGGTGCCGATGGCTTTGATGGCCGGCAGGCCCGTCACAGGCGGGGAGAGGCGGCCATTCGGATCCAGCACTCTGAGATCGCCGGGACGCTCCGCAATCAGAATGTGATGATTGGGCAGAAACGCCAGGGACCAGGGGTGGTGCAGTCCGCTCGCCAAGACCTCCACCTTGATGGAAGATGGCGCGGCCGGACCATGCGCCCTGGTCTGCTCCGGGAAGGCGGGACGCGGGGCATAATCATCGCCGAAGGACGCGCCCGGCTCGGGATGGGCGGACTGCGCGCAAACTTGGCCCCCAAACAGGAGAAGAGCAACCAGCGTGGCCGGGGCGGCATATCGAAGACATGGCATAATGGCACCATCCGGCCACGAGACGCCTACACAACACCGGGGCAGAGCGGGAGGTTGCATGGAGGGGCTTTCTCACGCCATGCAACGCGGCCACGCGCTGTGCGTATCAGGACGGGAAGGGGATATCTCCGGTTCCAAAATTCGCAAAAAAAGGCCGCCCATGACCGAGCCGCCCGCGCGCACAAGAGCCAAGGCAAGGATCACCGTTCAAAGCTCCGCCGCCGAGCCCTATGACCAGACCGCGGGCCCGGCCATGGTGGAAATCCGCCTCGCCGAAACCTTCACCGGAGATATGGAAGGACAATCGCCGGTTCGCGCCTTGCAGGTTCTGCGCGACGACAAATCGGCTTGTCTCGTCAGCATGCAGCGATTCTGTGGAAAATTGGGGGGACGCCAGGGCAGCTTTATTCTGCAGGGATCGCAAATCGTCGAGAACGGCAGGATCAAGGCGAACTGGTTTGTGGTTCCCGGATCGGGCACCGGCGAGCTTGCGGGACTGCGCGGCGAAGGCGGCTTCGACGGAGAGTTTGCAAAAGGCTCGAACGGCACGTTGGATTATTGGTTCGAATGAATGGGGCAGATGCTCCTGTCACCGTATTTTCGTTTTCGTATTTTTCTTACTGTATTTCGGAGCTCTGCTCTGATGTTTCCCCAACGTTCTGTTGCCGCCGAGGGATGACCCGCATTATCCAGTACTCGATAATGGTCAAGAGAAACACTGCGGCCATTATGGGAGGCCGACAAACTCCAGAATGGGCACCCATGTATTACGGGGCGCTCCTATTAGCTCAAACAGGCTCATGGGCACGCCGAAGAACACCGTCATGCGAACCAAGCGTTCAACAAAGCCCTTGTTGGATGGTCGAATTCGTACCTGGAACATTTACATTTCCCAATTAAGAGGCATCGGAAGTTCAGGGTCAGAGTAAAATCATCTGTCCTTCGCATCGTCGAGGCTGGCCGGCAGCGCCACGAAGGCAGCGAGACCTGCGGCAATCGCCAGTATGGCTGCGACGATCGCCGCCGTCTGGAAGGCCGCGATCAATCCCGCCCCCGACTGCGCCATCACGGCGCCGGCAAGCGCGGTGGCGATCAGCCCGCCCGTACGCGCCGTCGCACTGTTGAAGCCCGAGGCCGTGCCAGTGTGCATTTCGTCGACCGACGATAACACCGCGGTCGTAAGCGGAGCGACCGCCCCCGCCATGCCGAAGGCGATCACGGCGATACCGGGGAGAATGTTGGTCGCGTAGCCGGCCTGCGGATCGGCGTGGATCAACAGGAGAAAACCGAACCCCGTCACGATCGGCCCGATCGTCAGCGGCCAGCGCGGTCCGATCCGCCCGGCAACCCGGCCCATCAGCCGCGATCCCGTCCCGATGACGATCGAGAAGGGAAGGAGCGCGAGCCCGGCGGCAAACGGCGAATAACCGCCCGCGACGATCAGCAGATAAGGGAGCAGCAGGATCAGACCGCCGAGCGCGGCATAGAGCAGGAAGGTCAGCACGGTCAGCCCGACGAAAGGACGCGAGGCGAACAAGGTGAGCGGCATCATGGCCGCTTCGCGCTTGCGGCGCTCGATCAACACGAAGAGGGCGAGAAGCACCGCGCCGGCGAAGAGCCCTGCCCAAACCATATCTGTCGCGACACGATGGCTGGACCAGAGGGTCAGCGCCCAGGTCAACGCGCCCAGCGCCAATGTCGCGAGCGCCGCGCCCAGCCAGTCGAGCGGCTGCCAGCCTTCGGCGCGCTCCGCGACATAAACGTGCGCGATCAGCACCGCCGCCAGTGAAATCGGAATGTTGAGGTAGAAAATAGATCGCCAGCCGATCGCACCGACCAGCCATCCGCCCAAGGGTGGGCCTATAGCGCCCGCGATTGCACCCGCCGCCGCCCAGGTTCCGACCGCGCGGCCCTGCGCCTCGCCCGCGAAGGAAGCCCCAAGAATGCCCAGGCTGTTGGGCATGAGCATGGCGGCGCCAATGCCCTGAAGGGTGCGCGCCATGAGCAGCCCCGGCAGGCTTGGCGCCAAGGCGCAGCCGATCGAGGCAAGCCCAAACAGGATGATGCCGGCGATCAGGATGCGGCGCCGGCCGAAATGATCGCCGGCGGCACCGCCGATCAACAGCAGCGCCGAGAGCGGCAGCAGATAGGCGTTTATAACCCATTGAAGGTCTGACGCGCTGCCATGGAGGTCACGGCCGATCGCAGGCAAGGCGACATTGGTGACCGAACCGTCGATGAATGCCAGGCTTGAGGCGAGGATCGTCGCGGTTATCGTCCAGCCGGGATACCTGGTCTGCCTGTCGGCCAAGATGTGTGCGCCCGCGACGGAATCCGCGACAGGATACCTATTGCGCGCTTTGCAACAAATTGCCCAACAACCCGGGAAGGGATGGCGCGCCCGAAGAGATTCGAACTCCTGACCCCCAGATTCGTAGATTCAACACATCTTCCGCTGTATTACACTTAGAGCAGCTGTAGACGGGTGGACGGAGAGACTTGCCTGTTGAAAGGCGGTCCCAGGTGGCCAATAGCGGAAGGGACCCAATAGCCTTCGGGAGGCTCTTCCCCGTTCTAATCCCGTCCTAGCCCCGCTGTGAGGGTTTAAGACGGGCAGCCAGCTCCATTTGGTGAGTACTCCAACTTGGCTGCCGCAGGGTTCTGGCGAGCAAGAGCCTTCCATTGCTGCATCCGCCTTATCCGGCTGCAACCGCGGCTCTGAGGTGTTATCGGACAAACCCGCGCCTAACACTGGTTCCGGGGACTAGTTGTCCACACCCTCGATTCCTCTTAAAGTTCCCTGGCGGCGGTATTGCCGCCTAGGTAATTAGGGCTGGGGAGTCCAACATGAGAATTGCAGCGTTCGCGGCCACTGCCGCGCTGGGCATTGCCGTATCTGGCTGTGCCACTGTCGTTGATGGATCGAGTCAATCGGTATCTGTCGCAACAACCCCGGTTCAGGGCGCAGCTTGCACTCTGACAAACAGTGAAGGGAGTTGGTTTGTCACAACCCCCGGCAGCGTCCAAGTTCACAAGACGAAAAACGATTTAACGGTGACTTGCACGAAGGACGGCTTCCAGCCCGGCAGTCAGGTTGCGATCTCTAAATTTGGCGGTGCCACCTTCGGAAACCTCGTCCTTGGCGGCGGAATAGGCGCCATTGTCGATGCAGCTAGTGGGGCCAACTACTATTACGACAGCCCCCTCACCATTCCGCTTGGAGAACCGAAAGCCGCTGCCGTGCCTACTTCCGGCGCTCCGGTTTCAACTCAGATCAAGCCTGGGGTCTAACGCTTACGACTTAGGACCGGCTAATGTCAGCAGTCCTATCTGTGCGCCGCCCATTCGTCATGAAGGGCAAGCAGCCGCGTGAAATATTCTTCGGTGCATGTGGACGCTGTGCCAACCGGCGACCGGATTAGTTCGCTGATGTGTCGCGCCATGATCGGTTGCATATGATCTTTGACTAAGTCTTTTTTGTACAAGCCCTGCTGCACCCCTATCGCTAGTGCATCCAAGAAGTTCAAAACTGTCAGTATCTCTTGCCGCAAAGCGTAGGCGTCGGTTACCAGTGTGCCTGCGTCTTTTGCGGCCATGATTTTTTTGCAGGACTCGAAAATCACTGTGCTCGTATCATATTGACCGCACGCAATAAGCGTCTGAGTGATTCTATTTTCTTCTCTGGCGCTGCTGATTTGGCCTAATGCAATTAGGCCCAAAAGAAGCGTTGCAATGAATATTGCCCACGTTCCGAGGGCGGTCCACCACTCGGCGGATTGACCCGTCATAAAGCCAATTAATTCAGCGAACACGCCCCGACTCGCGCCCCTTGTAGGACTTTGCCCCAGCTTCGCGGCAGATCCTATCATATTTTCGCACTTAGGCCATGCGTCAGGGTCCATCGCTAACTAGGTTCACTGCATTTTCTGTTGACGATTCTTGGGCATCTTTAGACTCTACGAGCCGTTTGCAACAGCATGGGCCGTGACCTTGGTGATCTATTGAATGCGAACCACGCGGGTAAATATCCAGGTGAAGGTGAACGTTGCCCTCTGCCTAATCGCAACGGCCGTTCTGGTGCAGGCGTTATTTGGCGCCGCTTCGAAGGCTCCGCCTTATGATCCAGCAGCCGTTCCCGACGCTACGGCCGAGCGTCAAAGGCTCCTGAATGTGTGTCAGGCGCTAACGCCTCCGCCTCAAACCGTAAGGGCGGCGGTTGACTGTACGTTGAAAGCCTACCGTGCCTACGCCGTGCGGGAAAAGTTGCGGAACATGGTTTGGTTTGACGAATATGCAAAAGTCTCGCAGGCTACTGCAACAGACGTGGATGCGGGGAGGCTCACTCGCCAAGAAGGTCAGCGCCGGATCACGGCTGCTCGGCTAAATTATGAAAGCCGAGTGGACGCTGCCTATATGGATTTCAAAAGGCAGAACCCACCAGTGCCAAAAGGGGCAGCTTTTAATCCCACCGCGCTTCAAACCGCTGTCGCCCGGCATGACTCGGATATAAATGCGTGCGGGCCGTGGAACGATAAGCAGGCGGTGTTGGCCCGAGTGTCCTGCGTTCGTGCAGCCGGTGATCGTTTTACAAATACCATCGAGCTCGCTGACAAGGGTCGCTATTATGGTTATCTTTCGGTACTAATGGCAGACGTCGAAGATGCGCGAGCTGGCCGTCGCGCCCCGGAAACTCTAGCTCAACGGCAGCAAGTCCTATGGGCTGATTTTCTAGGAACGCTTCGATAGGAAGTGCTTTCGGGGTGGAAGCAATTTTGGAGAGCGTCCTTCGATGAACAGAGGCACCTTATTCCGCCCTCCTGACTGCCACACTTGATTCAAGATTTTGGCAGCGAGGGCAGATTTGTCGTAAGGCAAAAAACGCGCATAATATCGAGCCACCACGGCAGGGGTATTTTGCAAGGCATAGCTCGCAAGCTCAAAGGAACCCGTCGCCTTGAGAATATGCGTAGCAAGCACATCCCTGACACTATTGGGACCGTGTGGCTTTAAGCCAGGTATCACGCCGGAGCCTGTGTATGGGTTAAATACCCCGTACCGCTGAATCGCCCACTTCCAGGCTCCGTAAAATGCGGCGTCACGGTATGCTCCTGGCTTTCGGCCAGCTTTCATGGTTCTAACGAATAGGGTTCCGGGGTCCGGAAATCCGCAGAGCAGAACTGGTCTGTGGTGCCGAATATAATCATTCAGAACAGGATATAGACCGGCTAGGTTTGGCAATGCCAAACGGAATGGCCTATTCGAGAAGAAAGATGAGCCCGGATTTTTGAATGCCGCCAACGGTATAAAAACTTCCCACATGCCACGATCGGCCTGCCAGCGAAGTTCTCCGCACCTCATTCTATGCAGCTCGCGCTCAGATCTATGCTTCCCCCCTTTAGGACAAAAATGTAGCTCTCGAAGATTGCTTGGGCGCACCCCAAGGTGCATTCCCAAACGGAGCATAAGGTAATCTCGTATTGCCTCTGCTGCCGCCCTGGGTTGAGCCACCTTGTTGGGCATCTTCCTTAGTATCTCGTCTGCAATTTTTCGATACTGAACCAAAGGATCGCCCGCCTCTAAGATGGGCAATATGGCCTCGAAGGTGTCGCGGTGCTTTCGTGCAATTCGCCTCAAATCTTTCGCTCTCTGGCGGGCATGACCAGCAGCGGATTCACAGGCCCGGCTCCAATTTTTCGTGACTTGTGCGATATCTTTTGCAGAAACAAGCCCAGCAACGGGTGACAGGCGCTTCGCGAGCCTAGGAGATTGGCAAAGCCAGCCAGTTTTCGGGCGCACCAGAGATAGAATTTCGAGAACCTGTTCCAGCTCAGTCCTGGTGTAAAACCCACGGCGGTTCGCCCGCCAAGTGAGGTACCAGTCCAGAATGCTGGGGAACACGAGATAAGCGAAAGACAATTTTGGAAGTGCGATCCCCAACCCTTGGTCGGTACCGTCACTTGCGGCGGCCATCGCTCCGAACATTAATCCCAGATTTGTTAGCTTGGTCCTGGCGGTGGGTTTTGTCCAAAGGGTTCCCCGGCCAAATCCGCGCTCTGTGAGGGGCGATATTTTGAAATTGATATAGGACTCCATTTCCGCGGTAAGCGCCCCGGGGGCCTCCGTTAAGGGATGCCGCTTACGGTTTGACCGCGTGCGCTTCTGCCTAAGCGTGGAAAACCTGAGCGCATAGCCTCTGGTGCAATGTTCCTGGTAGAACTTTCCGTATTCGGTGGCCCCCGCCAGAACGTTGTCCTTGATCCATTCGAGGATTTCCTTCCGTTCGGATTTCGGACGCGCATCGAAGTCTCTAGGGAGGTGCCAATTCAAGGCGCGGGCGGCTTCTCCCCCCACAGCTTTTTGGATCAGCAACTGCCGAGGGGACGTTATCGGCGGACGGACTTTCGATTTGAAGTATCCTCGGGGTAAACAATATCGGCGCTCGATCCGAGCCAAGAATTCGTAACTTCGCCCGAATCTTGGCCTCCCAACTCCGTGAAGCCAAAATCTGATAGTGGAAGCTTTTGTTCGATCCCCTGGTTTAGAAAGCGCGGCGTATAGGCTGGCGTAATCATCCCCGTGCCGCTTCATGTGAAGCGCGAGTGCCGCACTGAACGTTTTGGGGTCAATCCAGCTATTGGACTTGGGTCTGTGAAATTGTGCTGGCGGATGAAATGTAAAACGACCATTGCGAGCGCGTGAGATAATGCCAGCTCTCGTTACGGAATGCGATTTCACGAGACCCTACCGCCGTTTTCCGGCCGCTGCCGCATGAGTTGATCGATCGACCGGATGACCCGCAACCATACGCGGGCGCCATCTTCGTCGCCATTTTGAAGAATCGCGACTTGGCGCTGGGCCGCGACCACGATGGCTTGGGCCCCATGCTGCTCTATCAAGAGATTTGCGGTCCGCCAGATGTCGATTTCTTGCATTCCCCGCAGGGTAACACGCCCCTCTGGCATCCGCGTGCGGAGAATGCCTCCACTATTCTCCGCATAATCTGCGGAGAATAGCCCCTCTATCTGCGCGTAATTTGCGGAGATTAACCCCCTTGATCTCCGTGCAGTTCGCCACAACTGGCCGGTTTTTCGGGGTTTTCCGGGGCCACGTGCGGAAAATAGGCCCCGTAATCTCCGCATAATTTGCGGAGAATAGTTCGGAACCGGCGCTCGTTCGGATGTCCCAACGCAGCCGGACCGTTAGCGGCCAGCTCGGTGTGCGCTCCCTGGGAACTCGCCACAGACCTCCGCAGTTGGATTACAGACCGAAAAAGACGATCGGCATGGCTAAACCCGACGCTGCCCAAATCAGCAAGCTCCTGCTCGAGTTGGGCAAACGAATGGAGCTGGAAGGCGGCAACCCTTACCGTGCGCGGGCCTATGTTCGGGCTGCGGAAAATCTATCTCTCAGTTCGGAACCTCTCGACCGCCTCATAAACGAGGGGCGGTTGACGGAAATTCCAGGCGTAGGGGATGCAATTGCGGCTGTGATCACAGGAATGTACGAAACGGGTGAGCATCCCGGCCTTGAAGTGATGCGGAAAAAGGCGCCACCGGGCGTTTTAGAAATGCTGCGCATTCCGGGGCTTAAAGCCGACCGCATTCGCAAGCTCTACACGGAGCTTGGCATCGCTTCCGTTGCCGCGTTGGAAGAAGCGGCACGCACAGACAAACTCAAAAACCTGAAGGGTTATGGAGCAGCGTTTCAGGCAAAGGTTCTGCAAGGAATTGAGATTAGCCAAGGCCCTCAGGGGCGCCATCTTCATCGAGCCGCCGTCGCAATTCAACATGCCCTCAAGGATATCGCTCGCGCGCATCCAAAGTGGACAAACTTGACGCCCGCCGGCGACTTCCGCCGAGGGTGCGAGCTAGTAAGGGACTTGGCCCTGGTGGCCGTGGATCCCAAGCATAGGGGCGGAACCAAGATGCTCAGCCATGGCGAGCTAACCCTGCACCTTTGCAGTCCCGACCGCTACGGCGTCACCCTGTTGCTCGCAACTGGCTCCGCCGGCCACATCCGAGCGCTAGCCGATCTGGGGAAAAGAAAGGGCCTGACCCTTGGCCCCCAGGGTCTGCGCGAGAAGACGCGTGTATTGCCTGCCGGGGCTGAAGAAGAAGTTTATGCCTCGTTAGGATTGCCTTTTATCCCGCCTGAACTGCGCGAGACCGGGGAGGAAGTGGATTGGGCGCTGGGTGGCACTTTGCCCGAATTGGTGACTCAAGCAGACCTGCGCGGCGTTTTGCACGCGCATACCACAGAGTCGGACGGCGCTGCCACCCTGCAAGAGATGGCCGATGCCACGCGGCGCCGACACTATGAGTACCTCTGCGTCACCGACCATTCCCGGAGCGCGCATTATGCTGGCGGCCTTAAGGTCGATGAAGTAGCGGCACAGCAAAAAGAAATTGACCGACTAAACAAAAGCTCGAGCAAAGATTTCCATGTCTTCAAGGGAACAGAGTGCGACATACTTGCTGATGGATCGCTCGACTATTCCAACGACGTACTAATGACCTTCGATCTGGTCATCGCTAGCGTGCATAGCAAGTTTCGGATGAGTAAAAAGGAACAGACAGATCGCATAGTCAGGGCGATTGAAAACCCGCACACGACTGTCTTAGGTCATGTCACAGGGCGGCAGCTTTTAAGGAGGCCCGGCTACGAGGTGGACATGGAACGCATCCTGAAAGCCTGCGCCAAACATGGCGTGGCGATTGAAATTAATGCGCATCCTTGGCGGCTCGACATGGATTGGAGGTGGTGCAGGCGGGCCCTGGAGCTGGGCTGTATGTTCAGCATAGACCCCGACGCGCACTCGACCAATGAAATCGACAATATCCGATGGGGGGTCCTCATCGCACGCAAGGGCGGTGTGCCCCGCGAGCGGGTGATCAGCGCGCTCAACCTGGTCGAGTTCAAAGCTCATTTGGAGGCGCGAAAACATCAACGGAGGAGCACGGGGAAGCGTCGTCTAGAAAACCGTTCGAAAAAGCGAAGGTAAGGTTTCGCCCTCAAAAAATGGGTTCTTCATTTGCAACTTTTAGTTCGCGGCACGATTCGACATGGCCGAATTGAACACATCAGAGATCGCTAAAGCAGCAATCGCGTACGGTGAAATGGGCCGGAGGCTAAGAGTCCTATCGCACCATTCCTACGGGCAGAGGTAGATCCGCATAAGCTAGCGCGGCAAGCATGACCTGCAGTAGAAGCGCACAGGCGCCCATCTATCCTCCTGCACCGCATATAAGGTTGTATCGTACCAAGAGAAACCGCAGCAACAACGCGGGGGAGCTTCAGGGGCTTTTGGCGGCAGCAATTTTCGCTGCATGGCCTCGACGGCGTCCTGCTCTTCTTGTTTTCGCCTCTTGTTCCGCAGATCGCCCATGGCGCGACACTTCACTATGTAGATCGGTTCGCAGCCAGAACTACATTGAAGCCGATTCGAGAGAGGATTTCAGCCGCTAGGGGTTGTGGTGCCTTTTTCAAATTGCGCAGCGGCTGGTCCGGCCGCCCCCAACCACTTCGCTAAACCAGAAGTCGCAGGGAATTGGTAAGGCGACCGACGATAAAAAGCCAAAGGTGTGGCGGCTCTAAGAGCGCGGGTATCCCGGGGAAGTAACAAGCTCTCGCTTAGCTAGCGGCAGGCACTCCGTTCCGCCGCAAGGTCTTCACCGACAGGGTCCCTTTCGGAGCGCTCTTTAATAACTCTGCCGATGGTCGGCTTAGCCTCAGCCAAGCGGCCCCCTGCTCCGGTGGCAGAATGCAAATCTGCCGATCGTGGTAGGGCTTCATGTCTGGGCCCGGCGCGGTGGTGAGCATGGTGAAACAGCCTTGCTTGACGATTCCGGCGATCCAAAACCAAGGATAACCTTCCATCGTGAAGAGGTGTTGATCTTTGAGCTTTACCTTGTCCAAGCCCGGGGTGGTGTATTCGTAAAAACCCGTCGCAAGGATAAGGCAGCGGTCACTGTTCGAGAAGTCTCGCTTTTCTGAGATGAAGTTGAAGACCGGCCGCCCCTGGGGCGATTTCCAAGCCCAGGTCATCATTTCTCCGCAGAGGAAGTCGCCTTCAAGACGAGCCACTAGACCTTTCTCACCGATTTTGACATGGGGCGTAGCACCAGCGTCGTTCGGAATTTTGTGCCCTTGCCACTCGAAGGGGGGCAAACCTTCCATCTCTTTTGTCAAGCGGGCCACCCTGCCCACCTCGATCTCGCGCGCATAGTCGTTACACATGGGTACATGAACGGGATCGCTGGGTGCCGGGTTCCCGCGCAGCCACAGCCATTCTTACCCTAGCGATCCGGTCAGAGAGCCAGCATGGTAGCGCGAGCAGCCCCCCAATTATTCAATAATTTTCGCCGAAAACCGGCATTTTCCCCGACCCGGATAAAGCACGCCAACAGAACCACCAACAATTTTGGCCGATAAGGATGCCGGATTGAGCGCCGCTCGGCTGTGCGCTACGGTTTGCCCACAAGCAACTCAGCATCAATAGCGGCTCACTCAGGGAGAAGTTCAATGATGAAGACACTACCCTTGATTATTGCTTTCACTGTTGCCCTTGCCGGTTCAGCAGGCGCGGACACATACAAGCTAGATGCCAAAGGCAAGTGCCACGCCGAAAATGGGAAATTTGCCAAGCAGGAGCTGTGTGCCGCTACCACTCATACTTATAAAATGGATGCGAAGGGCAAGTGCCGCGACGAAAAAGGCAAGTTCGCCGCCGCAAAACTCTGCAAGCCGTGAGTGTGCGCGGAGCCAAGTGTATGTTTTTGCGCTATCGGCGGCTGACTATAATTCTTGCTCTGGCATCAACCCCCGCAGGAGCGGCCGCCCTTGCTCCTGCTGACGCTGCTGGTCATGTCGGGCAGTCCGTGACGGTAGAGGGGATAGCAAATGTCTACACCCCGGCCACCGGCAAGGTGACTTTCGTCGACCTTGGAGGCTCCGGCCGATCTGCTGCCTTCTCTGCTGTAATATTCGAGAGTGACGCTTCCAAATTCTCCACCATCAGCAGTTACAACGGCAAAAAGGTGGATGTTTCGGGGACTATCCAACTTTACCAGGGCAAGCCCGAAATAATCTTAAAGTCGGCCGACCAGTTGCGATTGGCGAACTAGCCTTTGTACTTCTTTCAACACCCTGAGATCGACCAGCTCGAGCCATGGCGGGCGGCTCGCTTGATGGCCGAGATGTTCGGGCTGGATGCAGCTATAATGGCAGCGCTCAGAGCCGATCACTTGTTTGAGCAAGGCGACGCGAAAGGGTTTCGCGCGTGGCGAACAGTTGTTGAGGCGATCAAAAGCCTCCAGTCCACCGATGTGCTGCCGGGTTCAGAAAGACACTAGCGACGCCATGGAAGAAACCGACGTTTGGCGCGCGGCAACCTGCTAATCGAGCAGTATGGCCACGGCGCCGCCCGCTCTGCGCCAAAGAGGACATTTAGCCTGAGCGTCCGGCTCACCGCTTAGCTTGTGACTTGGTGAAATTGCGGTGTTCCAGCCCATCTGGCCCTTTCCGGGTAAAGACCTTGGGGTGGTCGTCAATGAGCTAGAAGTTGTCCCAACTGGAACGAATTTCATCTCCACCTGGTTGATCGACTTTCAGATGCATTGTTATTCATAAATTCCTGTCCGACTTGTGATACGGCCAGCTTATTTCGCCAACCCAGCAGGGCAATTGTCCATCGAAAGCTAGCCCAATGTTCGCTTTGGGTCATAAGCGGTCATTCCGATGCATGTGGCGCTAAGAGAGGCCATGTTCGTCCTCCAGTAGTTCGGCGTTGATTGCTGTGCTTGCAATGGCCGCATGCGCCGACGCCACGGCAACCTGAGACAGGCCATGCACTATGTCGCCTGCTACGAACAGGCCCGGGACATTTGTGCGCAGATGATCACGCGGCAGGATGGCGCCATCCTCATCGACTGGCACGCCTAGCCCAGCTGCTAGATTTGAGCGGAAACGCGTACCCAATGCGCAATAAAGAATTTCAAACCGGTGCTCGTCACCGCTTTTGGTAACTGCAGAGACGCCAAAGTCCGTTCGGTAGAACTGCGCGACGGGCTCGCTAACGATCTGGGCCCCAATGCTACGGAGAAGCGCTGCTTCCGTCTCGGTGAGATGCATTTCTTGGCCTGCCGATAGAACAGTGAGTTGGCTGGCGTATCTGTGCAACAGCAGAGCTTCTTTCACGCGACATTTGCCGTAGGAAATAAGCCCAATGCGCTTTCCGGACGCTTCGAAGGCGTCGCAGATGGGACAGTACCGGACCGCTCCTTCCTTCACTGCCAGCCTCAAAGCGGGAACTTCCGGCTCAACATCGAGACCGCCCGTCGCCAGCAGGACTTTGTTGGTCGCGATCATGCCCAAGTCTGTGTCCGCGACGAACCCACCGTCTGCCCGACTAAGCCTTGTAACTGTGCCACGATATCGTTTGGCGCCGTATTCGTCGCATTGGATACGCATGCGTTCTAGCAGTTGGGGTCCTGAGATGCCGTCGGGGAAAGCTAAGACGTTGTGGCTGGTCGGAATGCGTAGCGCACGGCTATCGCCGGCATCAATCAGGATCACACTCCGGCGGAACCGTCCAAGATATGTTGCGGCCAGTAGACCGGCGGGTCCACCACCAACGATGAGGCATTCGGTTTTCATGATACATTTTTTGAAAAATTAGGGCCCTAGATACGAAGTTGAAGACCGGGCGCTCACCCTGGATCAACCCCGGCTCCCCAGCCCCGTTGATACCAATTCAGACATAGGCAGACGGCGGTAGCAAGATCCGAGATTTGGCGGGCAAAGGAGTTGCGGTCCTGCTTTCCGCATGTCCGCTTTGGGCCAAAAGCCGTCGTCTGGTCCATATCCGCTATCGGATGGAGCGCAAGGCCCCCGTCTCGACCTGTTCGTCCCTATTTTATTGCCACCATTCCACTATCATACTCGGACGCGGGAAGGGCCAGAACGCCTAAAATCAGGTAGTGTCCTAATTTGATTTCCGCTTCATGACGAAGGGGCCTCTTTGCCCGCTCGTATTGGCCTCTGACCCCGAAATTGATCCATCGGGGCCAACGCGTCCGACAAATGTATCCGCACCTACGGTGCCGTCCGTATTCAACGTCCAGTAATAGGTCCAAACAATTTGATCGGGATCGCTCACCCCAAATCCCGTCCCCTTGGCAACGGGCCCTTCACATGTTCCGCGAAAGAAATTTCCGGTCTGAGTGAAGGTGCACACGGGCCTGCCAATGGCGGAAACAGCCCAGGTGCCGGATAGATCCGTTGCGACAGCTGGCAGTATTGAGGCACACATGATTCCAATACCTAAGAAAATGCGTCTACGCATAGCGCCCCCTTACCGGCTGGTATGGCCAACCAATTCCTCTAGCGTCCAAAGCCTATCAGAAACCCCCGCCGCCATAGCAGGGGCAATCCGCAGGCTCTTATGCTGGCGCACGAAATTGTAATGGCAAAAGTGAAGCGCCACCGATGCCTTGAGCTTATCACAACCCAGCAGGGCAGTCGTCCACCGAAAGCAAGGGCAATGTCCGCTTTGGGCCAAAAGCGGACATTGGTAGTTTGGACCATCTTATCGTGAGGCAGACCGTTGTCAGGTTGACATTGGCAACGTGCGAGGTTCGCCCTAAATAGTCCAAATGCGACAAAGCTAGTCAGGAAAGCCTTACATGCGAATGCTAGCGGCACTGGCAATTCTCTCGACAACTCTTGGCTCAGCGGCGCAACCGTTAGAAACGATTGAGGTCGTTGGTAGCAATTCATTCGTCGGAATATGGGAGATTTCCGTCCCAACGAAGCAAACTGCCCGCATTCAAAGCCCGCGCGACATTTTTTGCCGAATCGAAAAAGAAAAAAGCGATTTTTATACCCGCTGCTTCTATTTTATTTTGGGCGATGTACGCGTCAAGGATAAGCATATCCATATTTCTTGGGGGCCGAGTTTGGGGGGCTGGTCGATTGATGCTGATTTGCAATCGAACTCCTATTTCTCCGGGACGGTGTCTACCAGCGTCCTCGCATTTGGCGGAGAAAAAATTCCCGGAACAGTAACGGGTAAAAAACTATCGTTACCCGAGGACGTCGCAGACTCAGCCGGAAAGGCCTTACAGATCAGAATAGCGCTTGAACAGATTGAGCAAGGCCGCCTCGACTTACCATACGATATAAAGGCCATCGACCAGCACGGCGGCCAATTCAATAGCGACCTTCCGCTTATAGCGACCAAAGAATTGCGGTTATTAGGATCCGTGCAGTCTGTCCGTTATTTGGGAAGGGAGCCAGACAGGGGAGACACGACCTCCAACTTTTTTTCGGTCTATAATGTGGAATTCGAGAATGGGCATCGCCTGTGTGGCATTCACCAGCGAGATGATGGGACTATAGACGGCTTTCGTTGCGTGTAGACCGTGACGACGCTTCCGTATTCTTGGCCTTGTATCGGAGATGGGGCCTGCCGATCATTGGCATCTCCGCGCCCCCGACATATAGACCACAACGTCAAGGAGCCATGTTCCCCGAAAAAGATGGCTCTTGGAATGTCCGCTTTACGCCAAAAGCGGTCGTTCGGGCCATGTCCGCTTTGGGCCAAAAGCGGTAGTCCCACCGATGTCCGCTTTGCGCCTCGCGGAGATGGCGCGCCCGCGGTACCCCCACTCCGCAATATACAAAAAGTACAGGATCAGGGGCGAACTGGAACAACGGCCGAAACCCAGCGTTGGTACGCATGGCAACGCACACATGGAGAATATATGAAAAACATACTGATCGGGCTTGCTGCGGCGACGGTGATTACCGGAATGGCAAGCGCCGCGATGGCGCAGGATACTGTTATGCACCAGGAAAGCGCTGATGGCATGCATTCAAAGACAGTCGTGGCCCATGCCAACGGAGCGAAGACAATAGTCAAGCGCGGTGTGCATCATGTGAAGAAGGTTCACATCGAACCGAACGGCGACAAGACTGTGGTCAAGAAAACCACGGACTAGTTCATGTCAGCAGAGCGGGGTTCGACCGCTTCGATCCCACACGAATCCCGCCGCTGAAAAGGCTCGGCTCTGGCAGCGTACCGCTACTCCAACTCCCTTCTACCCCAAACAAGCGCACCGGTGAGCGTTGGTCGAGTGCGTGCGTTTCATCTTGCTAAATCTAGAGTCTGCGCTGACTGCTTTGGGGTTCGGCGCCACAGCAAGGGTTTCGCGGCCTTGCTTCCGGTGGGAAGCTGAGCGGACACCCGAGACGGGCTGTCGAAGGGGCTGGGGGCGTTCCGGATCGGACGTCCGCTCGGTTGTAACAAAGTGCGGAAGGAAGGTTTGTTCTCGCGCCCGATCCGCTCTTCCGCGGACCCACTCGCGCCCAGGCCCTGTCCGATGCAAAACAGTGGAACGACCTAGCCATGGAGCGCGCGTAGACGGTGCCGCTATTCGCAGGAACTTGGGAATTTTCGCCAGAGCGAAATCAGTTGTGCCATGCCGGTTTGCCCAGGTTTACCTGTTGAGGTTTAGAAACCATGCCGGCGACCGCGCCCACCGCCGCGCCGACGACAATGCCGGGTGGTCCGCCCACAACGCCAATTCCAGCGCCGATGCCAGCCCCGGAAAGGCCTCTGTCGCCTACTGCGGTGCCACAACCGGACAGAGCAACTGCTGCCAGCAAAACTATCCCGCAAGATCGCAAATTTTTGTTTCCTTCCACGCAAAATGTTCCGGTATAGGACGCTGCTGCTCTAGGAAAATTACTTTTACTTGCGTTAGATTTCCACGATCCATCCCGGCCGCAATATCATAAGCGGATTCAAAGCTGTCAGAATGCAGCGCTTTGACCTAAGGTTTCCGGGGATTAAACGTATTCATCGCTTTTCTAGCCATTCAATGGCCGGCGCCTTCACGCTGAGGGTTGGCGACGAATTAGAGAGCACCGCTGGGCGCGGAAAGCCAGCCATGCTTGCGAGGCGCCCCGATCAGCCACCTCGCAACCCTCACGGTTCGAACAAGCGCAGGGTGTTTTCCTGACGTCGTGTAACACCCGTCTTTTTTTCATTGCCGCCTAAAGCGGTCCAGCGCGGTTCAATGTGGATGAATGCGGTCCTGTGAGGTTTAAAGAGACGGCTAAGTCCTTCCGTCCATGGCATAACTCGACGCACGGTTTGCTTGTCGCGCAGACTCGAGGGACTATATTTCCGCTGGGTCGCGCGGTTGCGATCTCCAGCCGGCGGTATTCGCCGTCTGGTCCACCGTCTGGATCAGAGCCATGCACGACACGCGCCTTCCCCTAACCGATAAAGCCGTCGCCAAACTTCCTCTCGCCGCGTCGGGCCAATATCTCGCTCGAGACACGGAGCTTCCGGGCTTCTTCGTTCTCATCGGAAAGCAGAAGAAGACCTACACCGTCCAAGGCGACCTAAGGCGCGACGGCCTTCGAAAGTCCGTCCGCCTCGCGGTAGGGCACGCGGGCGAAATAAGCGCCCGAGAGGCGCGAGCGAAGGCGAAGGAGTGGCTGGGGAAGATCGCCAGCGGCGAGCACCCCATCGAAGGCCGGCAAAGGCTGGGCGGCCCGACGCTCGGAGACGCCTGGGAGCGATACCTCGAGGTCCATATGCTCAGAAAGGGGCGCAGCGAGGGGACCATCGCCAACCTTCGGGACCACATGACCCGCGTCCTGAGGGACTGGCTCGAGCTCCCGCTGGCCACCCTCGGCCGCAACCCGGCGATGGTCGCCGAGCGCCACGACAAGATCACGCGCGAGAACGGCCCCTACATGGCGAACGGGACGATGCGAAGCCTCCGGGCGGTCTACAACCACGCCCGCAAGACGAACCGCGACCTCCCGCCTGAGAACCCGGTGTTCGGGATCGACTGGAACGTGGAGAGGCGGCGCGACACGGGGATGGGGGTTGAGGACCTCGCCGGCTGGTGGAGTCAGCTCCAGGGCGTCTCGAACCCGATCCGGCGGGAATTCCACCTCATGTGCCTCTTTTCAGGATCGCGGCCGGACGCCCTCAAGAAGGCTCGCTGGGAGCACCTCGATGTGAAGCGGCGCGTTTTACACATTCCCAAGCCCAAGGGCGGGGAGCGCAAGGCGTTCGACATCCCGCTCTCCCGCGCCATGCTCCGAAGCCTCTGGCGAGCCCGAGCCGCCGGGCGAATGCTGCTCGCCAGACAGGCAGCTGAGTGGATATTTCCCGGGGCCAGCGCCGCGGGACACATCGTCGAACACTGGGAGAAGCGAACAGTGCTATCGAAATGGGGAAACGATCTGCGCCAGACATATCGGACGCTCGCCCAGAACGCGGGCCTGTCCGACCTCGACGCGCACCTGCTGATGAACCACAGCTTGCCGGGGGTCAACGCCGGATACATCACGCGGGGGAAGTTGGCATATCACCTGAGAGGCGAGCAGGAGCGGCTGTCGCGGTTCATAGCCGGTCATTTCAGGCGAGTTGTGCGCACATAACGACGCCCATTTCTCATCCCTTTCTCGCTGGCGCGAACCGTCAGGGAACCACAACACTAATCTTGCCGTACCGTCCGTGTTTGACGAGAGAGATTCATCGTTACCGCGTGCAGGCGCGCAGAGGCGCACGAACTCATCGCCTGCGATATACGCTTGCCGAATCTTACGGAAACGATCAGTTCCTATCTGACGCAGGCTCTTATTTCGCGGGAGCTGCGCGAAACGATGCGGAGATGGGATTTTGATTATGCACGGAAACTTAGAGCGCCGCACCAGATGCGGGCAACCTCTGCTGAAAGACAGAGTGTTAGACGCCTTGGCCGGAAGCAGTGAGAGAAGGCCCGTTCCGGTAGGAGTGATCGTTGCTAGGACGCGAATGACACCCGTCCAAGTTCGCAATTGCCTTGCGGCGCTTCGAATGTTTGACCAGCTAGTCGGGTTCGCGGGATATAGAAAGGGCTATTTTCTTTTGCCCCAGTATGGCCAGACGGGCGGAGGATTCAGTGACCAGAATCCCGAAAGTTGAGATTTTTCGCAAATTTTGAGTTTTTAAAAAGGACTTCTGAGTTCGCGCAGACCCGGTAACTCCTTATATTACTTAGATTTCTATATCTCTCTCTTAGAATTTAGGGGGTATCTCAACAAAGGAAGGTCTCTAAACCCGAGGGACCTGAGGTCCCCTGCCCTAGCAAGAAAGCGGTCTCTCTGAGTTCGCGGTTTTTTTAAGCCAGCGAATCCAATTCCTCGTCTAGCCAGAGACTTAGAGCGCCAGAGTTAGCCAAACCTCCAGCCATGTTCTGAGTTGTGGTTTGATTTATGAGAACGTGGCGCCACGGCTGCACCCCTTAGAGGTGAACCTTTGCCGTAACCCGGATGTTGATTGGACTTTGCGACACCCGTGCGATCTCGGCCAAAGTTGACCCGGGACCCTGACAGCCCCCCCTCCGACCTAACAATTGTTCAGGCCCGCGGCCTTATGACGGGCAGTCCGCAAGGGCCCGCATAGGCCCACTCGCGAAACTAAAGGGTTGCGGGTTCGCCGCGGGATTTCTAAATGCGCTTAAGTACATTCCCTGTGTCGAATAACCCTGGAGATCACGATGACCCAACCGAAGGCCCCCGACCACTTGGTCGAGCAAATATCGGAAGTTCTTAAGGTCGCTATCAACGGCGCCTTCGAAACCTACTCAAAGTCGATGATAGCAGCCCTTCGGCGACAGCAAGATAAATTGGTTGACGAGATCAGCGCGTGCTTTCCGCGAAAATACATTCGCCCAGGGCAGCTACCAGACTACCTGAACATGTCGGAGAACCATTTGAGGATGATCCGCGAATATTATCCGTTTCCTCGTGCTCGCGATCTTCACGGTGTGGAGGTCTACCTCGCCGAAGAATTGGATGAATGGGTGAAGTTACAGGACCTGGCTGAGGATGATAGCAGCAAGTGGCCGGCAGCAGATGCCAAGGGCAAAGGGGATGAGGACTAGATTCTCTCTTCGAGGCGAATAGGGCCGATGGAGAAGCCACTCTTATGGGAAGAACGAGAAGAAAAGTGCTGGCTCTCCTTTCCAGCAAGCCGCAAACATTCGCTGTGTTGGCGAGCAGGCTTGGATGGCCTGAAACCAAGGTTCGGAATGCGGTTTATGCGCTGCGGCACACTGACAGAGTTCCGATTTGTTTAGATCCAAAATTGGGCGTTTCGCTTGAACTTAAGGAGTCGGCAGTGACTACGGTAAAGGAGTTGATAGAGCCCTTTCTGACGCTTTTGGCTAGGTCGGAAAGCATTTCAATTCAAATAGATCCCAGAGATAAAAACAAAGTGCTTTCAACAATGGAAAAAAATGCGTTCTACCAGAATCCTAACTGGCGCGTACTTGAGGGCGTGCCTCCTGAAACGCCCACGCCGCCACATGTAAACGTGCGCGTAATTGTGGTCCTGAGGGAGCGTTGACTGAAACCAAGCGCAGAAGCCCTTAAGTTGCGGAGGGCCTTGAGAATGGCACGGTTGATAGCGAAAGAGACACGACGATTGCTCCCAGCGCAAATGCGCAGCGCGACGGTCACCATAGCGAAGAAGAGCCCTTACTCGATCCCCTAGCGAACTCCTTAGGGCCGTCGATAGGGAATCGCGAACAGCGAGCAGAGGATTTAGGTATCGGACACGAGCCAATCACCTGATGAAACCTCGCATCTCAGGGTCTGCTTGGTGTCTCATCCTGTGATCGGAAGGACTTAGCCGGTTAGGCAATTGGTCGGTGCCGCCCTAAGACGGCGTTTAGAACGGTAACGTCCGGGCGTCGCCGGGTCCGATGTACCATTTATCGCCTTTGGCGATGACGATCCGGCCGTCCAGGTCAAGTAACGCCTGCGTCGATTCAGACAGCCGGGACTCAACCGCCGCAGCCAGCCCTTCCAAGCTCGGCTCATTTGGGCTGGCAGCCCTGAGGACGGCGCGGCCGTTCTCGCTCAACCTAGTCATAGCCTCGAGATAGGCGGCGAGGGACCGCGAGACAATGCCTCCGGAACCCCTTCCCCGTACCTCTGTAAAGGTACCGCAGATGAAGCCCTGCCGCCCGTAGCCGCGTGGACCCTTTCAAGCCGGCTTGGACCGGCGCGACCCTAGATCGTCATCGGCTCGAACGGTATCAGTCAATCCGGCCGCCGTCAGCAGCGCCAAGGAAAGGCGGTTCAGGGCTGTCACGGCGGCGTTCCGCTTTCGGAAGTTTTTGGGTGTACCCAGACTCGTTGTTGGTTCTGCCGATATTTACCTGTTCTACGAAGCTCCGCCTTTACAGTCGGCCCGAGATTGCGGCTGAACCCGCTGCGCGGCCCATGGATTATACCTTGCGGCTCAGCCCTCACACCCAGAACCGCGGCGTAGAGAGGATTGGTGCCTTTTAGCATGTAGTAGCTAAACCCATGCGGATTCCTCGCGAGCTTAATTTGCACGGCGTTCGGGCACTCGACCGCGATCTCGACCCGCCTCATCCAGCCGCGAAGTCGGGTCTTGAAGTCAGACATGCGATCAGGGGGAACATGGACGAGCCAGTGCAGATGCACACAGCCCCCGTGGTTTTCTAACGTCCACACGTACGCGTTGGGGTCGCGCTCGCGCCGGAGCTTGCGCGGAGGCCGGCTGATCCAGGGGGTAAAAAACAGCCGCCGCAAGCGGCTCCAGCGGGCGCTTTCCTGCCCTGGGGGGCAGTCGGTGCGGGCGAAGTTGATTGTCACCAAGGTAGAAAGGGGATAGCCCAGGACCTCGGCTATCTGGACGGCGTGATAGACGTTGTGGGCGGGTTTGTAGTTGATGTGCTGGCTTTGGCGGGCCGCTCGACCGCTAAATGTTGTTGCTAACTCGACCATATATACTACTAATGCCAGTATCGGGGTTGCGGACAGGAGCGAATCCTGGCTGGCAGTGTAGAGAACATAAATAGAACAACGCAAGAGGCCTGCCCGCCGAGTGCTGGCTATCCACAGGTACCGGGCCATACCAGCCAGTACCGCGGACACCCGCCCAGGCCGGAGGTGCCCGCTTCCTTCGGTGCTTCGAACTATCTTTTCAGCAAATCGGCTGGCGCAACGCCGAGAGCCTTGGAGAGGCGAACCAGCACCAAAAGGCTTGGATTTCGATTTCCGCGCTCGATGCCGCCTGCGTAGGTGAGGTCGATCTTCGCGTCGTAAGCCAGCGCCTCCTGGGTAAGGCCTTTCGCCTCCCTCAGCCGCCTAACATTCCTTCCGACGACGCGCCGCCAGTCCATCCCTGAGGCTGGGCCGACTTGGCTTATAGTCTCTAGGGATTATAGTCCCTATTCGGCTCATCGTCACCGACACGCCGGCAGAACCGAGAGATCGCTGAGCCCCGGGGGGCAGATGTTGGAATTCCTTTTGGCAGTCCTGGTGGCAATTGCCATTACCAGCGGGTTTTTCCGTGTGGGAAAGAAGCACAAATGGAAAGCGCAGGACCGGGCCTTCCATGGTTCGCACAAGGGATGGGAGATCTATATCTCGCCATACGACCGGGGCGTGATCGCTTTATCCGCCAATGGCAAGGAGGTGGTGCTTGGCGACGTAACGCAGCCGAACACTTACCCAATGACTGCGATCGCTACCGTCGAGGTTCTGAAGGATGGATCGAGCATCACATCCACCGATCGCGGCTCTCAGGCAGCCGGAGCCTTAGTAGGAGGTGCCGCTTTGGGCGGCATAGGATTGCTGATCGGCGGGCTTAGCGGCACCAGACGCAACAAAAACATCATCCACTCGCTCGCCCTGAAAGTCGTAGTGGAGGACCGAATGAAACCTGTCTATATCGTTTACTTTTTTAAAGCGCGCTTTAAAGACGGGACCGACGCGCACCATAAAATCCTTAAGGAGCCGCTCGACAAGCTCGACAGATTCCACGCATTGATGGTTACGAGTCTTCGCAAACTAGGAGCGGCTATTGCGGCGCCGATCAGCGTGAGCGACGAAATAAAAAAGCTATGGGATTTGAAAGTCGCCGGCGCACTTACCGATCACGAATACGAAGCACATAAAGCAGCACTGACCAGCCAACCGATCAGGTCTTAAAGGCAGCCCGACCGACAAGACTCGAAGCGTGGCAGCCGAAGAGCGTAATCTCGGCAAGATATCAGTAATATCGGTGACGCCCGGTCGAACGGGTTGCCTGCGGAGATGTCAGTAGCGGCAGCGGCAAGTGGATTAGCATCGGCGTCGCCGTGACTCTAATTCCAAAAATCAAAGAAGCGCAAACCATGACCGTTGAGGCCGAACTATTCCGCCAAATCGAATTTGATATGTCCGGTTTAAAGTGGGACCCCGTGAATCAAAATCCATCCACACCATATTGATGCACTCAAAGGTTGGATATCCGAACGAAGCCCCACAGTGAATTCTACGCGCGCTTTCGTTTGCTGCGCTGAATTGAACCTGTCTTCTCGCCTTTGGTGACAGTGCTAAGCTCAAGAGCGTTCGCATAAGCGGCAACGACCCGCCCTTTCAGCTTCGGCTCCGCCTCCCGTTTAACTTTCTCTAGGAACTTGCCAGATATCTTGGGCCAGTTTGGCATGTATCTTACCTATCTAACCATTGAGGTATTTTTTTGACAGCGACCGCGCGGGCCAAGCCGAGACGGTATTCCACAACACTTCCACCATCGCTCCTGTGGTCCATCGTGGTCTGCTCGCACGTCGCAGCCTTTAGAGACAAGATAACCCCGTGATTTGCGGGCGGCAAGACGAGTTGTACCGCTTGCCCTGTTCTATCTTTCCAAAGACCAATTACACGCTGTCCTGGGCCGGTTGGGTTAAAGCGATCGATCATTCCTACCGAAGTGATGGTCAAGACGGAACATCCAGGGTCATCCGCTAAGGCAGTAGCATAACGGCCCGACCATCTCGCTTCAAATTGAGGGCCATCCATGAGTAAGGCAACGACCAGCGAGGGACCAACGGCCGTTAAAACGCCGAGGACTGGATCATGCCTAGCTAAATCCTCGCATACCAGCGTTGCGATTACAGCCTCATGCCTATTGACGCCGAACCGAATTTTTCGATCATCCACAGCGATGTCTTCCCACCACTTGAACTCGGGATCGAGCTTGTCTCCCAACTGGTATCGCTTGATCTGAGGACCATCCAACTTCCACCGGTGGTGCTTCGATTGCACATAAGTATCTGCAATCTGTCCCTCGTCAAACCGTAAAAGAGCTGCTTCATTGCGAGTGCCGTTTCCATCTGAACCCAAAGTTCCACATATCATTAGTTCGAGCCGGGGTGCTTTTTTCGCGAGCAGCTTTCCGATGCCTATCGCGGTGTTCTGATCCAGCGAAGCTTCTGGGAATACGAGGGCGTGGACAGCGCCGCACTCTTTCTCCGCTTCACGGATCAGCTCAATTAAAAACTGGGCAAAGGCGGCCGGTCTAACTTTCTTCCCACCGTGCCATAGCCAGTTTTGCTTCAGGAAAAAATACCCGTCGAACTTTGCAGTTGCGGGCCGCGAAACGGCGAAGTCCGATGCTCTAACGACGTAAGGAAATGGCACAAGCAGAACGTTAAAGGGGTCTTCCGTCCGACCACCACTCGACTCTCGTGCAGAATCGACGGACCACTCGGTTTGCACGCACCCGATACCTGGCAGAAGCGCCAAATTGTGGGACAGGGAACGCAAGGTACAACCAACATCGGCGGTCATGGCTTTCGGCATCACACATGCAACGTCCGCTGGGACTAGGTGAGTGAGGCTGTTGGGCAGCTGCAAGGGGGATTGGCGGCCGCTGTATTGCGCTATCAGTTGCTGCCATAAAAAATTCGCAAGCCCGTCCGAGCGAGACGGTTGATAACCCATTCCCGCACAAGCTTCGTCGGCAATTGCCAGCAGCTCCATCGCCGCTAATTTCCAGCTTCGTCCGCCCCCAGTGCCGCAGCATACCAAATCGTGCTCAGCGGACAGAAGCTTGCGCCAAAGCGCTTGGACCCTAGCAGGGACGCCGAATTTGTTCGCCCATTCGCCCCCAATCCTCTGGGCGCGCAATGCACGTCGCTGTTTAGCTGCACGTTGCTTTGCATCTTTGGAAAAAGCTATTCCGGGCTCGGCATAGCAGGAGGACTTTTCGATTAGGGTGGCCGCAATTGCGAATAGATCCGGTGTCCATATCGGGGCCTGGGTCCATGTGGGCGATTTCTGAGCTTGGTCGCTACCATTCGGAAGCATCCCCCGAATGACGTCTCCGACCCGAAGTGAAATGCCCTTCATTAGGCTTATCCTAGTCGGCAGCGCGATCTAATGGAGCGCCGCAACGAGCGTGGGGTGAAGCTCAAGTTTTGCTTCGCTGTCCTTATTGATCAGCGTCGCCATATATTGCCGTTTGTACCCATAATCAAAAATGTATTTTACGGAATCGCCGTCGTTCACGCCGACGCACCCGCTCCAAATCATCACATCCAGCAATTTCTCCACCGCTTCGGCCGACGTCAGCTTCTTGGCAACAAGATACCTGAGCTTTGAAGCCGTCAAATCCGACCCAGCCTGAAGGATTTCGAACAACAAATCGCCTCCGTCAGGAATCAGATCCGCGACCTCTCTGCTAAGGTCCTCGATGACCTGCCAACCTAGTTCGTTTAATGCAAATTTGTAGTCGTCCTCTTCAATTTTGCTGCGATTGAACGTAATTGCTCGCCGGCGCGCGGTCTCAAACAGGCGGATCAAGTAGCGCGGCCGCATTAAAGAGCCATCCACGAGAAAATCCAGGACTGGCTTGCCTTGCACCGATGAGGCGGAGACTTGATTCCATAAGTCTTTCCAACTCAGGCCGGACACGGCGGATTGCACTCTCCGCTCAAACAACACTTTTAGAAGCTCGCGATCTGTCCACTCCAAGCTTTGCACAGCGAGCTTTCCATAGTCAGCCATTCCCCTCACGAGGAATTCATAAACGTCGCTTCTTACGAAGATAGCCCAGCGGAAACCGATCTTTTGCTTGGCCAATTTGCGGGTAATTTCCTGCATTGATTCGATGAGACCGATAACTATCTGTGCGTCATCATCGTTAAAACCGCCAGGTGTCCAGAAACGGTCAAGGTTATCCAGGAGGAAAAATACGTAGCCCTTGATTTTCAAATACCCTGACACTGCGTCCCGCAGTTGCCGGATGTCTTCCCCATAGACGATATTCAAAACTTCAGAGGAAGACAGATTGGCGGCACGGCCGGAATGGCTGGAAAATCTTTCCACGATTTGTTGAGATAGACGCTTTAGGCGCTCAGAAAAATCGCCTGCGCCCGTGTCCACTCTCGAGGAAAAAAATCGTTCCAGTTGCTCATATTGGGGCAACAGCCGATGATCACGAGCGGCGCGTAACTTGTCCTTCTCCAGCAGCTTATAAGCTATTTCAAGCCAGAGAACATATTCCCAGAAGGCAGCCACTACCTCCTTTTTTGCACCAAAATTTAGCTGGTCCAAAATGAACTCTTTCATTTTTATCAGCTGATATCCATCTGGGATTAGATCAATCACAATATTATCTTTGTGAGATCGTGTCCGGTCTCGGACTTGGAGGAATACGGCTGTTTTGCCACTTCCTTTCCTTCCCACCAAAACGTTGGCTTCGCCCACCAGCGTGCGCTGGTAGCCGTCCGTCTCCAAAAAATAGTCTGACAGCGCAGCTGCTTCATTTTCTGCTGTGGGATCGCCACAGTTTATTTGGGCGATAAGTGATTCAACATTCGACTTTTGCTCGACGAAATCGTGCTGGAGATCCGCGACGTCGTCACGAAACGTTCTGATGAGCTTGTCAATGTCGCTTAGCTCGTACCAGCGCGTCGCTTGGTCTGCTAAGTCGAGGGGTAATTCGTCCTTTTCGTGCGCTAATAAAAGCGTTGGAATCGCGTGAGCTTTTGCTAGCCCGAACACAAACGCCGCCCGCTGATTGTTGCGTAGAGATTCATCGCTGTTGGAACTGAGCCAATATAAAACGATGCCGTACGATGACAGGGCCATCTCATATGCTTCGCTCGCATTGAGACGGCTCACTTCAGCGGGATTGAAGGACCGAAACTTTAATCGCGCCGTTTTCTTGATACCGCTTGTGACGCGCTGCGACAGTTCATTTGGTTTTGGTGGGTTCAATAGAAAGACCGGCGCATTTCGATTTTTTGGTACTTCCGGCCATCTTGGGCTTTCGTCCCGTTTTTTTAGCACGCGGACCAAAGTGTGTTGCAGAGTGTACGGATCATGACCGAGTGTATCGAGCAGCGCGATCTTCTTCACCGGGTGGAAATCAATGTGCTCCGACCGGATAAGCCGCACCGGCTTCCCAAGGCCGATGGCAAATCCGACCTCGTAGGTCACATTGTCGTTCACTTGCGAAATGTCGGCCACAAAGGAATCCGCTCGCTGAATCCAGGTTTCCACTGACCCTGCGATGGGAATGCCCGAAGTGTCAGCCGTGGACCAGGGAACCAGTTTGCGTTCGCCGGTCGATGCTTCTTCAGCCGCTTTGGTGATTATATCGGCATGGTAGGAGTTGCCAGACGCATACGCGACGAATGTCTCGATCATCTTCAGGGTTCCAGGCCACGGGCCAAAGGCTACTTCGATTCGCCTTTGCGATGGGCTAGAGGGGATGGCGGCCGTTCCGGGCTACATGGAATGGAAGGCGGGGTCCTAGATGGCCCGTCTTAAACACCGTTTTTCTAGAACGGCAGGACTAGTTAAGTCGTGGCGCGCCCGAAGAGATTCGAACTCCTGACCCCCAGATTCGTAGTCTGGTGCTCTATCCAGCTGAGCTACGGGCGCGCAGCCATGGGCCCGCGGGGCGGGTGGCGGCAGGGCCGCGAACCTATGGAAGCGGCCCGCCAAAGGCAAGCCGAAGCCCGCGACCGACCGCCGCTGGCCTGCAGGCAGTCCCAAAACCTGCCAAGTCCCCATAGGACTGTGCAAAATCGGCGGGGGCGGCCCTTGTCGCTGGCGGGTGGGGCCGGTAAGACTTACTGTTCGCGGACCCGCGGCCGATCCTAGGCGCGGGGGTTGGGGTTTGGGCGCGCGGCGGATCCCCTGTTCAGGGGCGACGGCGCCGGCAGCGGAGAGCAGAAATGAGGGTATTTCCAGTCACGACGAGGCTCAAATCGGGCCTGTTCCTGGCATTTGCCATGGCGGCGGGGCTCAGTCTGACGGCCTGCTCCAGCATCGACAGCCTGTTCGGTGACGAGACCGACATGTCCGCCTCCGATGCCCCGGCGCCCACCGCCGAATCGGCCGGCCCGGCCAATGTGCCCGACCTGACCGCCCCCACGGCCCAGGCCCAGGCGCAATTCCCGGGCGCGGCACCCGCGGCGGGGAACGCCCTGGTCGCCACCATCACGCCCGTTCCGATCGAGAACGGGCCCGACACCGGCACCGCCGTCAACAAAACCATCCAAACCATTCGAAACACGGTCGCCGGCCTGGAACAGAGACTGTCCACCAATGCCCAGCGCCTGGCGGAATTGCGCAATACCGGCGCCACCGCCGCGGGCTCTTATCAGCAGGCCAAGGCCTATATCACCACCCGCCTGCAGGTGGGCACCACCAAGGGCAATCCCGAATTGGTCAGCCAATGGAATGCGGCCCAGACCTCGCTGGATGCGCTGTCCGCCAATATCAACCAGCTCAATGCGCTGGGCACCAATGTCACCACCGATTCCTCCACCGCCCATTTCGCCCTCGACCAGATCAGCGCCACCTTCAATGTCTCGGGCGCGGTCGATGAGGATCATCGCCAATTGCAATTGCTGGAAGACGAAACCAGCCAGACCATCGTCTTGATCGACCGGCTGCT
>JAICHV010000039.1 GCA_025924715.1 Alphaproteobacteria bacterium | reverse complement strand
GCCTCGGCTAAACTTCGCCCATTGCTGGGGGTGAGTGTTTCCCGGCCCATAGTTTGATTCCATGGGGGACCAATGGGAAAAGTCGCGAAAGTTCTCGCCGTGCTGGTGGTCTTGGGTCTGGCCGCCTTCTGGCTTCTCACCACGCCCTCCACCTTGCCGGCTTCCGCCCTTGGCGCGGGCTACAAGCCCAACCTCGCCAATGGCGAGACCATGTTCAACATCGGGGGCTGCGCCGCCTGCCATATGAGCGCCGGCCAGAAGGACCGCCACATGCTGGGCGGCGGCATGGCGCTGGCTTCGCCTTTCGGCACCTTCTATGCCCCCAATATCTCCTCTGATACCACCCATGGCATCGGCGGCTGGGGCGAGCTGGAATTCGTCAATGCCATCATGCGTGGCGTAGGCCGCGACGGCCAGCATCTCTATCCGGCGCTGCCTTATACCTCCTACCAGAAGATGAAGGTGGAAGACGTTCGCGATCTTTACGCCTTCATGAAGACGGTGCCGGCCAACGCCACACCGTCCAAGCCGCACCAGATCGGCTTTCCCTTCAACATCCGCCGCCTCTTGGGCGGCTGGAAGCTCCTCTATCTCGACAAGAAGCCGTTCACGCCCGATCCGTCGAAATCGGCCTCGGTCAATCGCGGCGGCTATCTGGTGGAAGGCCCCGGCCATTGCGCGGAATGTCACAGCCCGCGCGATCCACTGGGCGGCATCATCCCCGACAAGCGCTTTGCCGGCGGCATGGACGTCGAAGGCAAGGGCTGGGTGCCGGATATCACGCCCCATCCCGATGGCATCGGCAACTGGACGAAAGCCGACATCACCGAGCTATTGAAATCGGGCATGACGCCGGAATTTGATTCGGTGGGCGGCAGCATGGGCGAAGTGATCCAGAACACTTCGCGGCTTACCGATGCGGACCGGGTTGCGATGGCCGAGTACCTCAAATCCCTGCCGCCGCGTCCCGGCAAAGCCCCGCCGAAGCAGAAGAAGAGCTGAGGCGCAAAGTTTTTTTTAAGGCTCGATCGCCGCATTTCCGCGGCGCCGACGATCGAGATAATAATTGATGGGAACGCTATGTTCGCCGCCCGATATCTGCAGATTGTTGATTTGGATCATTGACGCATTTCTCGCTATCGTCGTTGGTCTCGCGCAACGCGACAATTATTCACTAGCTCTATTCCGACGGAGCGGTAATGTCGGCGGGTTCCGCGGCGAAATCGCCGCATAATCTGCGATTTCTATGCGGCGGATGGAGCTGCACGTGATAAAAATCGGTCGCCGCGATGCGGAGTGCGAAACGGGGTGCAGGAGCTGCTCTGTTCGAGCCGCAAGTTTTTGTAGTGCAATACCTACTCAAGATCTTTCGATTCTTGCGAGCAGCCGGCACCAAGTTCAGTTTGGCCGGCGTGAGACAATCGTACGTGAAGGGGACCCGATGTTGTCCTTCTTTAATATCACATCCGGCGTTGTAAAACTTTACCGATCCCTACCCGATGGCCGTACTCAGATAATCGGATTCCGGTATCCAGGCGAGTTCTTCGCCATCTCGGCGATCCATCGACATACGTCGACGGCTGAGGCAGTTACGGATGTCGAAGTGTGCAGATTTCCAAAATCTCGATTGAAGCGCCTGATGAATATCTTTCCCCAACTGCAAACGCAGCTACTGCAGATGAGCTGCCGGCATCTTGCGCAGTCTGAGGACCAAATATTTCTCCTGGGGAGAAAGACCGCTCGGGAAAAGGTCGCAAGCTTCCTTCTGAGATACAGCCGGGAACCAAGTCAAAATCAGAACGGAAACGGTCGTTACGTAAACTTACCTATGACTCGGACTGAAGTCGCGGATTTTCTCGGTTTGACCACTGAAACAGTTTCGCGCGTGCTAGCCAATTTGGTGCGTGAGAATATAATCTCAATAGGCCTATCGCGGTCAGTGAGCCTCATCGATATCGACTCTTTATCGAAAATATCGGGAAACTGATCAGCTACCTCCCGGCTGTTGGATGCGCCATGCTTTTTCTGATGGTCAATCAATCCGGCGAAGTGACTATTTCAATGTCAGCCTCACGAAATAGGAATTCGTTTGAAAAGGAAACGGGTCCGCAGATCGCTTGGATTCGGAACAGCGCCTCTTCACCATCCATGCGTTTATCAAGGCGATCGCGAAATACCCTGGAGACGTCCCGCATGTTGAAGCTATGCGGCGACAGCCTTAGTGCTGTGACCCCAGCAGCCTCGAGCCTGTCGACGTGGGTAATGGCGTTGCTATAGGTGTACGACAAGGTTTGGACGCCATTTATCGCCAGGAATCCTTTGCCATTTAAGGTTGAGACCTCCAGACCGTCGCTGTCACGGGCACAACCAAATTGACAGGCATCTTTGGTTAGGCCGTCGATGCGTGCATGGTAGCAGCGGCCGGAGATCGCCAGCGGGGTGCGTCCGAACGACCATACTTCGCACCCAATGCCCAACAAGTGAGATTTCGCGGCAAGGCTTTCAATCGCGTGAAACGGAAGTTCTGGAGGAAGGCACACCGATGACGCACCGAGGCCCGTCAGAAATGCCAAAGTGCCTTCGTTGTAGACGTTCACATAAGGGCCAATGCGAAACGGTTCGCCCTTGTCCCAGTTCGCCAGGGCTGTCAGATCGTTCACTTCAACCTCGCAGCCCCCGCTACTAATCAACTCGGCGCATTCTTTGCGTTCGCGCATCAAGGTAATCAGTGCAAGCGTGCTGAGCGCTACTTTTTTTCCACCTCTCTGGAGACGGCCGATCGCATCTGCCATGGCGCTGAGATAGAACGGCGTCCGCTTTGAACACACCACCTCTCCGAGATAGACAAGGTCAATCGCAGCTTCATCCGCCAACTGCGCGTAGAAATCGGTCCACCGCTCAACCGGCCAGTTGAACAATACGGGCCCCATCGTCAGAGCGACTCGCTGGGTTGTAGGTGATATCATCATACGATAGATCCGAGAATGAGCGCGCTTTAGCGCCAGGTTTTGCGATAGGCGCCAGGGGTTGTGCTTTGGCCTTCACTTAACCGCGACAAGCAACCAGCCTGGATTTCCGAACCAGCGGCGTAGTCGTCCATGACGCTTCGCAGCTTACGCACCACCGCATCGACATAGGCTCTGCTGCGTTGACGGCCTTCAATCTTCAGGGCCGTCACTCCCGCAATGGCCAATTGCGGGATGAGAGTCGAAGCATCGAGGCTTGCCGGATCTTCAAACACATGCCCCTTATAGTCCCCTGCAGTAAAATAGCCTTTGCAGACAGTTGGATAGGGAGCTGAAACATCAAGGCCCACACGGTGTATTGTGAAGGGGCCAAGGGCGGACGCCATCTCATTTCCCTCTTGGCGATAGATCGCATGGCTGGCAGGAGAGCAAACTCCATTCAGATTGGGCGATTTTCCAGTAACATACGACGAAAGCGAACATCTTCCTTCCGCCATGACGCACAGGCTTCCAAAAACGAATGCTTCCGTTTCGCAGTCGACCTCTCTATTTATCGCCGCTATTTCCTGAATGGTTAGGACGCGCGGTAGGACGACGCGCCTCACGCCAAAGTGGCGCGCATAAAATGCAATGGAATCCGGGTTGGCTGCAGCCGCTTGGACCGACAAGTGCCTTCTTGCTTGAGGGTATCGATCTGTCGCATAAGCCAGTAGGCCTAGGTCTGCCAAAATCAAGGCGTCCGCCCCGAATTTCACGCTATCGTCGATCGCATTTTGCCAGGGCTTGGCGTCGCCGGGGCGTGGGAACGTATTTATCGCCACGAACACTTTCGTTTCCCGGTCGTGTGCGTGGGAAATGGATGCTTCCATTTCTTCTCGCGAGAAATTAAGGCCCGGAAAGTTTCGCGCGTTTGTTTCATCGCGATACCCACAATACACTGCATCCGCACCGGCTGTGATCGCGGTGCGCAGCGCGGCCGGCGTGCCAGCAGGGCAGACAAGCTCTAACCTCGATCGCCCATTCATCCTGTTTGTACCCTTTGGCGCGCGAGACCTACGCCGGACCAACGTCTCAAGATGGGCGACAGGAAATGTGCCGTTGCTTCCGCGAGCGGCTTCAATGGCCCGCACAGTGCGATCGCCTCTGAGGCCAAGTCGACCTCAGCAGCGTCTATTGCGTTTCGCAGCGCCAGGATGGCCTCCGTGCTGCCCTCAATAGTAATCTCTCGCGAGAAGAACAGGGCATCGCCATCCAATTCACCATTCACCATCGCGATCAACGCGCCCAATGGTCCTCTAATGCGGGCATCCCAGTCGCATGGCAATGGTGTGTGGAAGGCTTGGAAGAAGGGCGCGCGATCTGGCTGAATGAGAAATTTCAAGGGCAGATCGGTTGGATCGATCAAAAAACGAGCCGATGCGTGCGCCCCAAGTCGTTCGAGTAGTCCGGGATGTCTGCATTTCATCGAGGCAACGAGGCGCCCAAAAGCCAAGTTTATAATGGGCAATGGTAGAACCCGAACGGGAATACCTATCCATGTCGGCAAAGCCGCTACCCGAGCATCAATTTTCATGTCGCATGGTCAGTGTTCCAGAATAGAAATCCTTGACATAGGTCAGGCTGCGACAACATGGATAGCATTGGCGGTCCGCAGCGCTGCGCCGGTGTAAGTTGTTCGCCCTGATCTATATCAATGAAGGTCACGGCGTTTCGTTATGTCATCGACCGGGTTGGTAAGGCACGATGTGCAAGCCAGATGGCTGGTCGAAATTAAGAGCGTAGCGATCGCGGGAAATCATGCCCCCTCAATTTCGGCGCTCGGACTCATTGTGAGGAGGTGTCAATGGCACAGGATGCGCCGTTTCTCGCGCTTGATGAAGCCGCTATTGCGGGCGCGGTACTCCGGCATAGCCCGTATGATTTTGCTTTCGTGGATCAAGCAATCTGTAGCGATCATAGAGACACTGTATTGCGCGATTTGCCAGAAATTCCCTACCGGGGCAGTTACGCCGTTTCCGGTTTGCATTATGGGCCTGCGTTTTCGGCGGTCGTCCAAGACCTTCTCAGCCAAAGATTCCGACGGCTGGTGGAGAAGAAATTCGACATTGACCTAAGAAAGTATCCCCCCTGTATTACGATGATGGGCAATACGACGGGGCATTACAATGAGGGCTACGCTCACCCTGACTCTGGGCACAAGATTATCAGCGTTCTGGTGGGCTTTAGCGCCGAATGGCCTTATGAGAAGGGGCGCCTTAGAGTCTTAAGAAGCAACAATCGCGATGATTGCGCATTCGAGTTCGCCCCCGAATTGGGCAAGATGCTGATGTTTCGTGTCTGCAAACACTCCTGGCACGGATTTTTGCCACAGAAGGGTAAGCGTATGAGCCTCCAGCTCTGTTACGTGGACTCGCAATGGTATGCGCGTCGCGAGTCTGTGCGCCACAGGTTCAGCGCGTTTGCCAAGGCAATGCCGGGAATTCGCCAGATTATTGACTGGGCTCCCCGTTCGCTGGGCAACAAACGATGACATTAGCGGGCCAGCATCGCTGTGATATTACCGGAAATCGCGCTTGAAAGGCTGAACTTCCGCTCCGCTATTGGTGACCTGCGGCTCAACGATGAGCAATAGATTGATAAATCGGAACAGCCCCAGAACATTCAGGACTAAAACCTTCCGCAGTGCGAGCGGAGGCACAGAGCACTTTATTTCGGTTCAGGCGCACGGAGACGTCAGTTTCGTCAACCAGATCGCGCAAGTCGAAGAATATTATGCGGCGGCGCGGCTTGCGCTCGGCATTACAGAGGAAACGGCAATATTCCGACGGATATTCGTGAGTGACGTGCTGAATCAAGGGGCGGCCATCCGCGACAGCTCGCTTGTTCGGACCACAGCCGAGGATCCCGTTGCAGTATCGATCATTCAGCAGCCGCCGCTGCCTGCTGCCAAACTTTCTCTTCTTGCCTATCACTTCGGCAGCGATGTTGTGTTCCGCAAGCGGCGGCTTTCATCGCATGATCTATTGGTTGAAAAGAATGGCGTACGCCATGTCTGGACGACGGGCATATGCGCTGGAGAGACGAGCGCCAATGCTTCGCCTCTCGTGCAAACCCGCGCTATCTTTGGCGATCTCACAGGCACACTATCTGACCTAGGCGGGACGTTGCGCGACAATTGCATGCGCACTTGGATTTATCTGAAAGATGTTGATGTCTTCTATCAAGGAATGGTGGAAAGTCGCGGAGAACTTTTTAACGATCATGGCCTGACTGCCGACACGCATTTCATTGCCAGTACGGGGATAGAGGGTGCCTGCGGGCATCGCTACGACCTCGTTGCGATGGATGCTTATTCCAATCTTGATCTCGATCAGCGGCAGGTGTCTTACCTAAATGATTTTTCTCGGATGTGCCCAACCAAGGATTACGGCGTCCATTTCGAGCGCGGCACGCGTATCGCCTATGCGGACCGCGCGCACCATTTCATTTCTGGAACTGCGAGCATCGATAATAGGGGGAATGTCGTTCATTTGGGTGATGTATTGCGCCAGCTCAACTACGCGATTGATAATGTAGAGGCCTTGTTGCGCTCAGGTGCTACGGATTTGGCGAGTTTGATGCACCTCATTGTATATTTACGTGATCCAACGGATTTTTCTCGTATCGATGAGCGTCTGGCGGAGCGCTTTCCGGATTTGCCAATGATTATTGTGCAAGGAGCAGTGTGTCGGCCACAGTGGCTCGTAGAGGTGGAAGGTATCGCAATTGCAGAAAACGACGAGATAGCGATGCGACGGTTTTGAACGCGCACAAACACGAGGTTTACGCCTTCACGTATCAGCAAAATATGGGGCGGGCCAAATTCGAGCACGTTGCCGGAAAAACGACGTCTCCGGCGGACATGATGCACTCAAATTCTAATTTGCTTGCAGGCGCCATAACATCCGCCTCAACCAAAGTTTGCCGGGGGTATACAATACGGCACAATGGCTAATCGGGCGCCGAGAAATGCTGCGGTGGTGGGCCGATTATTTTGGATGAGAATCGTTTGTGAATTTGGGGCATCGGAGTTGCCCGAATGAAATCAAGGAAGTCGGTCTCTGGCCGGCAGCCAAGTCTTTCAGCGCAGGCCTATATGCGGATTATCTAACTTCTACTCGGTATCTGAACCCAGCGGCTGGCCCATGAGAGCGCCGCCATTCCACCGGGCGCCCGTCCTGGTCATAGGCGCAGCGTTCAATCGCCATCAAAGGCGCGCCTTCATGCACGCCTAGGATTTTTGCCATGGAAGCATTGGCCAGCGAAATAGAAAGGGTTTCTTCCGCCCGCACGATAAGCACTTTGAACAGCGTCTCGTAGGCCGGGTAAAGCAGGGGCTCGAGTGCGGCGGGATCTAGATCCAGCAAGCCTTTGAACCGGTCGGCCGGGAGCCAAATATCCTCCGCCAAGACGACTTTTTGACCCAAGGTCCGAAGGCGCTTCATCTGAATGGCATATTGGTTGGGCGCAAGCTGCAGGGATTTCCGGACGTCTTCTGGAGGCATCACGCGCCGCCGATCCTGTACGTGGCCGCCTGGCATCAGCGTTTCGCTTTCATCGGAGCTATACCGAAAGAACCGGAACAGGGAGTTTGCGAAGCTGGGGCGGCGGACAAAAGTGCCTTTGCCATGCACCCGTTCGACCAAACCCTCGGAGACCAGCAAATCCACTGCTTTTCGGACGGTACCGATGGCGACCCCGTGAACCTTCGCCAGTTCCGCTTCGGTGGGAATCGGCTCGCCCGTCGCCCATTCGCGGTGCGCAATCGCACGCGCGATAAAGTCGCGTATCTGCTGGTAACGGGGCAGGCGGGGGTCGGTCATGAGCGAGAGGTCTTGGCGTGGTGGGAAAAGGAATATGGAGGCTCTGCAAACGCATTGCCAGTCATGGCGAAGGCGAAGTCCGCCGCCGCCGCCCTTCCGGGGGCAACCCGGCGGTCAACCGGGCTTGCTGGGCCTGCGCGCAGGCCTTGATGACCCCGAACCAACGCGCCACGCCGGCCGATCCCACGATCAGGGGATTCGACACGGGATGTGAATCGTGAAGCTGGGCCACCCATTCCAGCGTCATGTCGGCATGCGGATGGTTGGTAATCGCAATATCGGCGCCTTCTGACGCCGCCAATCGGGCAAAACTATCGGCAGATTGTACATATTGCGCGAGCGGGGCTTCCTTGTCGGGTACCCCGACGCCGCCCCAGAAGGCGAGCGTATGGGCCTTGCCGCGATCGCGGACCTTGAAGATGGACGACAAGGTGCCGGGCGTGTGGCCAGGCGTGATATGAAAAGTAACGGTGGCATCGCCCAAAGTCAGAGACTGGCCGTCAGCCACGATCAGGTCGGGCTCCGGAATGAGGTCTTTCCCCCCGCGAGATCCGCCAGACCCGTTTTTCTGACTTTCTACCAGTGCCGCGTCGGCCTGGCTCATGACAATTTTGGCCCCTGCCAGGGATTTCAAAAAATTGGCCCCGCCGAAATGGTCGCCATGGCCATGCGTGACCACGATATATTTGATGGCTGTCGGATCGAGACCCAGCTTGCGCAACCCCTCGACGATATCCGTCTTTGCTTCGGCTGGATTGTCGAGCGTGTCGAACAGGATGATGCCTTTGCCGGTGGTCAGCGCCCAGGAGGCAACTTCTTCCGCACCCACATAATAGAAATTGTCGAAAACCTTTGTCGGCATCAGCACGGAAATTTTTCTGCGCGCCGCAAGCCTGGCATCGTCTTCGGGCGAATGGATGAAGCAGAGATGCTGCTGCACGGGTCCATACAGCGCGCCGGCCGCCGTCTGGGCTTCGTTGATCCGCGCCGCAACCGGGTCTTGCGCTGCCGTTTGCCCGCTGGCCGATATCGGCAGCAAGCCGATTATGCCCGCGGCCCAGATTTTTTGAAATTTCATACTGCGTCCTCTCCGGGCGGACCGCTTATAAGGCCCGTCTTTTTGCGGTCTGTTTTGCGAATTTGAACAGCTGGGCTGGCGTCGCCCCCAAAATCTGCCTGCGCTGTGCCGCGTCGGGCACCCATTTGTCCAGTTCAGCCCGCATCTGCTGGGGTCCCGGCGCAGTTTTTTCGAATTCCGTATGCGGCCAGTCGCTTCCCCATACCAGATGCTCGGGCCCAAAGGCGCCCAGCAGCAGCGGCGCGGCTTGGTCTGCGATCTGATATCCGCGGCCATCGGGTCCCAGCCGATACGGGCCGGACAATTTGACGTAGACCTTGCCGGTGCGGGCGGTGGAAAGCAGATAACGGAAGCCCGGGTCGTCGATGCCGGATTGTTTGTCCGGGCGGCCGAAGTGATCCACAACCATCGTGGCGCCCGCCGACAGCACCGCAGGAATGATTTTTGAAAGCCGGCCAGCTTCGGCTTGCACTTCCACCTGCCAGCCCAGCTCGGCCACATCTTTCAAATGCGTTCGCCACAGCGATTGTGAAAAATCGGGATCTTCCTCGCCGATCAAATTCAACCGAATGCCGACAATGCCTTTTTGCGCAAGACCGGAGAGCGCCTGGCGAGTCACTTCCGGCTGGAGCACGGCAATCCCGCGCAGCCGCTCCGGATGCTTCTGCAGCGCCGAAAGCAGATAGGAATTGTCGAAGCCGAGGAAGCTGGGCTGGATCAGGACACCATGGGTGCTGCCGTCCCGGTCCAGCATCGCCAGATAGTCCGGCAGGCCGGCATCGTAATCGGGCGTATAGCGACGATGAGGCACCATCGGCAAAGTTTGCAGAAAGCTGTGGGCATGGGAATCCACAGACATCGGCGGTTCGGCGGACCAACTGGCGTGAGAAGACCGCAGCATGGCTAAGGCCGAACCTGCCATAAGGCAAAAATCTCTGCGGTGCATGAGCGCATCCTTTTCATGCTGATCGAAGCGTCCCATCGGCGGTCATAGGCCGCGCCATCCCGCGCGGCAAGATTGCTATAGCAATCAGTACCAGAGAATAGGCGGCGATGGTTGCCGCGCCAGTGGCGAGGCCCAAACTCAAGTGATCGCTCAGAATACCCACCAGGGCCGGAAAACCCGCCGCCACCACGCGGCCAAAATTGTAGCAGAATCCCACGCCCGATCCGCGGATGTTTTGCGCAAACATCTCGCTGAACAAGGTACCCATCGAGGCGGGTATGCCGGCGGCGAAAAAGCCCAGGGGGAATCCCAGAAAAAGCATTTCGGCATTGCTGATCGAAAGCAGAAGATCGCATGCAATCGTCAATATGCAGCCGACCGCGAACAGCGTGATCGCCTTCGAGCGGCCCAGCCAATCCAGGAACTGTCCCGCAAACAGGCAGCCAATGCCAAAGGAGAAGATGATGACGCCCAGATATGCGCCGGTCGAAATGACCGAGAGACCGCGATCCGATTTCAAATAGGTCGGCAGCCAGGTGAAGAGCCCATAATATCCGCCATGGGCGCCGATACCCAGAAGCCCTCCGGCTGCGGTGGCCCTTAAAGAGTCGCGGCGGAATATTCCGACAAGGGAAGTTCCAAAGCTGGGCGCCGTCTGACGTCGCTTGTGGGGGACCGTAACCAGATGCCGCTGAATCCACAGCACCAATAAAGCCGGCAGCAAGCCGATCGCGAACAATACGCGCCAGGATACCGCCGAAGCAAAGCTGGAAAACACCACAACGGAGATGAGCACCGCCGCGCCCCAGCCCACCGCCCAGCCGCTTTGCACCGCGCCCATGGCCTTGCCGCGGTTTGCCGGCCTGATGGTTTCTGCGATCAGGACGGCGCCTGCTGCCCATTCCGCGCCAAAGCCCAAGCCTTGGGCCGCCTTGAAGATGATGAGGAAAAAATAGGTCGGCGCGCTGGCGCAAGCCAAAGAAAACAACGCGAACCACAGAACCGCTCCCTGCAGGACACGCACCCGTCCGAAGCGATCCGACAAGGCGCCCCCGAGCCATCCCCCCAGAGCCGCAGTCGCCAGCGTTAAGCTGGGTATCCAGCCTGCCTCAGCGCGCGAGAGCGAAAGAGAAACGATGAGAAAGGGCAGGGCAAGCCCCAGCATTTGGCTGTCGAAGGCATCCAGACACCAACCGGCAAAGCACGCCCAGAAAGTCTGGCGTTCGGTTTGGGATGCGTCCTTCAGCCAGCGGATCATATGTCCTTACTTCGACGCCTCGCGGCGACCCACGGTCAGTTCATCGACTATATGACTTGCGCCCCTCGGCGAAGTACAGGGCTCCGGCTGGGCCGAAAAAGCCGCCCCCCACAGTGATTTTTGGTGTTCTTCAAAAGGATCATTGACGGCCCGCCTGAAGACATATAGTTGACTAGATCAATAGAACTATAAAGGTTCTGCCCGGGAGCGCGCAACGCTGCCGAAGGTGGAACTGGGAGGCCTGTCCGTTGACCACCCTGCGTAGAGGATTTTGGGGGCCGCCTTGCACGCGGCAAGCCCATCGCGCGGGGGCCTCGATCGCCAAATTTCAATCAACAATCCAGGGATAGGAAAAATTATGAAAGCGCGTTCTCTGAGGCCAGTTTTGCTGGCGACGGCGTCAACGATCACCATTATGGCGGCGGGCCTTCAGGCCGCGACCGCTCAGCCGGCACCGGCGGCGGGAGCGCCTGAAACGGTGGTGGTCACCGGCAGCCTTCTGAACAACAGCTTTACCGCGCCTACGCCTGTTACCGTTCTCGATTCGAGGACGCTGCAGCAGTTCACGCCCGACAGTGTCATGGACGCGGTGTCCCAGCTTCCTGCGCTTTCGGGAAGCCAGCCCTCGACAAACGCAGGCGGCGTCTCGGCCGGCGGCGGTAGCACCGGCCAGGCAACCCTGGCGCTGCGCAACCTGGGAGGCAATCGCACCCTGGTTCTGCTCGATGGCCATCGCATGGGCCAAACCAATCCGGGCGGAACATCGGACGTCAATCTGGTCCCTCAGGCGCTGATCTCGCATGTTGACGTGATTACCGGCGGCGCTTCGGCGACCTATGGCGCGGACGCGGTGGCCGGCGCGGTCAATTTCGTCCTGAACCACAATTACATCGGCTTCAAAGCCAGCATCAACGGGGGCGAGACCACCTATGGCGATGGCCGCAATGGCCATGCTTCTGCGACCTATGGCAGCGCGGTGCTTGGCGGCCATCTTCGCTTCGAAGTCTCGACCGATTACTTCGAAGAGGACGGAATTGGCATCGGCCCCATCGCGGCCGATCGCCGATGGTTCAACGTGCCGGACGGGGCCTATCCCAATTTGGCCGCCACCAACCCGCCGACGCCTACCACCACCACCAACATCGTGGTGCATGATGTGCGCTTCGTGAATGCGTCTTACGGCGGTCTCATCACCGGCGTGAAAGGCTGTGCATCCGGCGCGGCAGGGGCGTCTTGCACTGCGCTCAACGGTCAGCAATTCCTCGCCGGCGGTGTCTTGGCCCCTTTTAACAAGGGCATCACGCCTGGCAGCACCTTCACCAGCGGCGGCGACGGTCCGCTTGCCACCAACGGCCTTAGCCCGGCGCAGCATCGCATCCAGGCGTTTGGCCATGTCGAATATGATCTGGATGACGACACCTATGTTTGGGCGGAAGCGGCTTTCCTGAGCTCGCATACGTACCAATATGGCGCTTATCCGTTCGAGAACGGGACCAAATTCCAGTTCACCATTTTTCCGGGCAATCCCTATCTGCCGGCTCCGGTGGCCACGGTTCTGGCTGCCAACCCGAATGCGTCCTTCACCCTGGGGCGCTATTCGAATGACTTGATTCCCATCATCAACAACGATCTCACGCGCACTTTGCGCTTTGCGACAGGTGTGAATGGTAAGATCAACAGCCGCTGGAGCTACGACGCCAGCATCAATTACACCCGCTCGGCGCAGTATTTCGATCAAACCGACACCATCAATCGCCGGCTCTACGCCGCCGCCGATGCGGTCAAAAACCCGGCCACCGGCGCCATTGTATGCCGGTCAACTTACTTCACAACGGCGGGCGTATTTGTGCCAGGCGGGACCGGCCTGGATGTGGGTTGTATCCCGATCGATCCGTTCGGCGTGGGGGCGATCAAAGCAGTCACCCCGGACGCGATCCCCTATGTGGAGCGCTACGATCAAGGTGATTCCGTCTATCACCAGACAAATTTCGACGCCAATTTGCGCGGCGATCTGGGCGATCGCTGGAATTTGGGTGCCGGCGTCGTAAGCATCGCTCTGGGCGTCACCTACCGCCGCTATGACGTCAATCGCGTGGTCGACGACTTGTCCAATACGGTCACCAGCTGTACCGGGCTGCGGGGCTGCCCCACCGCCCTGGACGGTCTGGTCGGCGGCTATCAGTCCTACAATCCCGCGCCGCAGCATGGCACCGTGAGTGCAACGGAGGGCTTTGCGGAAGTTGGTATTCCGCTTCTGAAAGACCTTCCCTTCGTCGAGTCGCTGAATCTCGATATCGCCGGCCGCATGACCGACTACAGCACGACCGGCGTCGTCTATTCCGACAAGGTCGGCCTGGATTGGCAGGTCGATGACGAAGTGCGCTTCCGCGCCACCCACTCGCAGGATATTCGCGCACCCAGCCTCAACGATTTGTTCAGCAGCGGCACCACCGCGACCAATACTGCCGTTCTGCCTGCCGCCACCAACCTTCTGCCCACCGGGCAAGTTGGCGTGTCGGTTCCCAATGCGGGTCTTTCCATCGGAAACCCGGCGCTGAGGCCCGAAAGCGCCCAGACGGTGACCCTGGGGACTGTCTATCAGCCCGCTTGGCTGGAAGGCTTCCAGGGTTCGGTCGACTATTGGTCGATCGGCATCGGCGAGGCGCTGGGCAATGTCGGCGGGCAGAACGCCATCAATGGTTGCTATCAGGGTGTCGCGTTCGACTGCACCTTAATCACGTCGGGTGCGGGCACGACAATTACCGATACTCGTAGCCTGGTTGTGTTTTCCTCCACGGGCGTCGCGTCGCTGGCACCGGGTGTCACCGGCATCACCGTCCGCAGCGTATCGGCCAACATCAACAAGCAGACGGCAAACGGGCTCGATGTGGAAGCTGCCTATGCCATGCCGTTCTGGGAGGGCAGGCTGACAGCGCATGCCATTGCGGGCTTCAACCTCGGAAATACCGATTCTTCCCGGGCTATCGGCAGCACGGTGGGGATCGGCACGCCAAACAATCCCTATTGGAGTGGAAACCTGTCTCTCAACTATGACACCGAGATGTTCAGTGTGAACGTGCAGGAACGTCTGATTTCCGGCGGCAAGAGAAATGCCAATTGGACCGAGGGCCAGCAGATCAACCTGAACTCCGTTCCGTTGATCGGATATACGGATCTTGGATTGGCCTACAAGTTCGACTCCCTCATGAATTCGCATGATCAGTTGTTCTTCAACGTCACCAATCTCTTCAATCAGTACCCGCCGTCTACCGTGACGGGCTCCAGCAGCTTCGAAAATCCCACCAATTTTGGGACGTACGACGTGCTCGGACGCCGCTTTACGGTTGGCCTGCGCATCGCGATGTAAGTTTCTACTCTGCGCCGCGAAAGCGGCGCAGGGGTCGTATCAGAGGCGTCCCGGCATCGTGATTACTTCGAAGAATCGTCTGTCACAGATCAAGTCTGTTGCGCTGGTTTCCTGCGGCAACTTTCTTGAAATGTATGACTTCATGGTTTTCGCCTTCTACGCCAAATATATCGCGGCGGCGTTCTTTCCGGCTGCCGATGAATTGACGTCGTTGCTGTCGGCGCTGATGGCGTTCGGCAGCGGGTTTTTGTTTCGTCCGATCGGCGGCCTTCTGCTCGGCGCCTATGTTGACCGTCATGGCCGCCGCAAAGGCCTGATGCTCGCGATCGGACTGATGGGGCTTGGCACGCTCTCGATCGCGGTCATGCCGACCTATGCCCAGATCGGCGTATTGGGCCCCGCGCTTATCGTTGTGGGACGCATGCTGCAAGGCTTGGCGGCCGGTGTGCAGGTGGGCGGAGCTTCGGTGTATCTGGCCGAGATCGCGCCGCCCGGCAAAAAGGGCTTCTATGTATCCTGGCAATCCGCCAGCCAGCAGGTCGCCGTGATGTTTGCTGCGCTTGTGGGGGTTGTGCTGACCGCGGCGTTGACCAAGGCGCAGATGGCCAGCTTCGGCTGGCGCATTCCGTTCCTATTAGGCTGCAGCCTTATTCCCGTGCTCTTCGTGGTCCGTCGCTGGCTCGAGGAAACGCCCGCCTTCCTGGCCCAAAAAGATCCGCCGAAATTCTACGCCGTGCTCGGTTCTTTTTTCCGCAATACCAAGACCGTGCTGCTGGGCGCGATGCTGGCGACCATGACCACCGTATTTTTTTACATGATCACCTCTTATACGCCCACTTATGGCAGCACGGTCTTGAAGCTGTCGGTGCAGGACAGTCTTCTCGTCACCCTGTGCGTGGGGCTGGCCAATTTTATATTGCTGCCCACGATGGGCGCCTTGTCGGATCGGGTGGGGCGCAAGCCGCTTTTGCTGATTTGCGCCGTGGCGGGGCTGCTGACCCCCTATCCGGCACTGCTATGGCTGGTTCAGGCGCCGAGCTTCGCCAGGTTGCTGGGCGTCGAGCTTTGGCTGGCGCTGATTTACGGAAGCTATAACGGCGCCATGATCGTGTTTTTGACCGAAGTTATCCCTGCCAAGGTGCGCACCACCGGCTTTTCCTTCGCCTACAGCCTGGCGACTGCCGTGTTTGGCGGCTTCACCCCGGCCATCAGCACCAGCCTGATCCGCTATGCGCAGCAGAACAACTATGGGCATGCCCAGGCCGTACCCGGCCTGTGGCTGTCGATGGCCGCAATCATCGGCCTGATCGCCGCTTTGATCCTGAAAGAACGCCGCCACGGAGAACAGTCATGAAAAAGCAAGTCGTTATGTCGTTGTTGCTTGTCACATCGCTGGCTGCCTTGGCAGCGGGCGCACGGGCCCAGGTCGCGCAAAATGTGGGGGAGGGCGGAAAGATATTCGATGGTAGCCGGGCGGTGCCGCTTCATCCGGATCAGAACCTGGAATTGGCGATCAAGATCAAAAAGCCCTTCACCGTCGCCAGTGTCGGCGATTTGCTGGAATTTCAACCTTTTGCCGACCGTAACGATCCGGACATCCAATATATCGTGAACATCATGCGCAATGCGGATGTCACCACGGGCGATTTGGAAAATGAGATCCGCGATTTCGACAATTTCGGCCACTATGGCGGCAATCTGGCTACCAAGGAGGTCGCCGACGATTTCGCTCGCATGGGGATCGATCTGGTGAGCCGGGCCAACAACAAGGATCAGAGCGCCCCAGGCGTTTGGGAAGACTTCCGCCAGGTCGAGCGGGTTGGGATCGTCCACGCCGGCGTGGCGCATTCCTTGCCGGAAGCGCAGATGGCGCGCTACCGGGAGACCCCCAAGGGTCTGGTGGGATTTGAAGGCGTCTACAGCGCCGGCGGCACGGATGCCTGCTGCACGGGCGGTGCCGTCATTTATGTGACGGCTCCGCAACTTGCCCAGGTCAAGGCGATCAAGGATTCAATTCTTGCCCGTCGTGTCGAGGTGGAGGTGCCGGTGGACGAACCCGGAGCGGACGCACCGGGCACCGTGGCTGTCTTCGGCCTTACCTTCAAACAGGGAGCCAAGCCGGCGCCGGGAACGCCCGAAGCCGCTGCGGACGAAGCGGCCGGACGCCCCCGCGGTCGAGGCGGCGACGGCGATGGCGGCGCACCCAAGCCGGGCGATGGCGTCATGAACACCATTCACCTCAAGCTTTATCATGGCGTCACCGCGGACCAGATGGCGCAGCTGCGCGCCATTGCGGGTGACAGGGGAACGGGATCGGATTTCACGGCCTGGGGCACGCAATTTCGCGTCATGGACAAGCCCGGCGAGCACAGCTTCGAGATGAATCCCGATGAGGAAAAAGAAGTGCTGCGGCAGATCCGCACCGGCAAGCAAGCCTCGGATATCATGGTGTCGAATTTCCACTGGCATCAAAACCGCTACGACTTCCAGCATTACTCCTACGATCACTATCCGGCCGATTTCGAGATCAAGTTCGCCCATGAGGCGATCGACCAGGGCGATGACGTCTTCGTCGCCCAAGGGGTGCACACGCTAAAGGGCGTGGAGATCTACAAGGGCAAGCCGATCTTTTACGGCGTGTCCAATTTCGCCTTCCAGTCCGCCATCATGCCGGAAGGCAAGGGTGCCGTGCCGGGACAGGAGCCGGGCGCTGGTGGCCGCGGAGGCCGCGGAGGCCGCGGCGGCCGCACCCCCGGCATCGCTTCTGTGACCAGCGGTCCGCCTGACACCGCACCGCCTCCACCGGCCGGTGCCATTCTCGGCGAACACGAAACGCAGGGATTTTGGCAGCTAAAGCCGAATATGGAGGCCCTTCTGGTCACCAGCCATTTCGAGAATGGCAAATTGGCGGAAGTGCGAATTTATCCTCTGGACTTAGGCCAGACGCCCCGAGTCGGCTCGGAGGTCGGCATTCCACGCAAGCCCACTGCCGCGGTGGCCAAGAAAATCCTGGATGAGGTCGTGGAATATTCCAAACCGTTCGGAACGAACATCGCAATCGAAGACGGCGTGGGTATCATTCGGCTGAGAAGTATTGTTCGAGCGGATGCTTCTCCAAAAAGTCCGATCCAAAAGGCCAGCAAATAACTGTGCCCATGGCGATGGCGAAAAGAGCTCTTCTGGCTGCGATAATTTTTGACTGTGGGCTCGGTCCGTCGCTAGCCGCCAATCTGCCGCCCATTTCGCTCGCAAAGCAGGGCGTTTTTTTGTTGGAGTCGGGCGGGGAATGGATCAGTTCCATCGCCATCGAGAATATCACCCTATCCCATCGGGACGTTGCCCCGGCCGCTGCCATTGCCGTGCCGCACGAAAAATGGGGCGAAAGACCGCTGTTGATGGTCGTGCCGAAGGCGGGCTCTACGCTCGAGCCGCAAGCCCTGCAGGATTTCTACCGCGGCAAGATGCCGGATTGGTCTATCCCCGATCGGGTCGTGATCGCCCAGAGTATCCCCTATGGCGCCACGGGCAAGATCCTAAAGACGGAATTGCGCCGCATCTATGTTGATTCAGGGCGCTAAGACGCACCGCGTGGCCCTGCAGTACAATCAAGCGGGACTGCAATCCTATCTGGAATTCCTTGTATTTTCAGAGGCCGTGGACGGATCCGGTCGCTGTCCGTTTATGGCGTAAAGCGGACAGTCGGGTGGACCTGTCGGCAGGACAATCCGATCTTGTTTTCGCCAAATGGAACAGGGCGGCTGGAACCGGGGCTACCGGCTCTTGGCATAGCCGGCAAACGCCCTTAAAACAGGCGGCTATAAGATATAAACTGGAGGGAATGCGATGAATACGATGAAAGCGAATAAGTTCGCGTTGCTGTGTGCATGCAGCGTGCTGGCGCTTACGTCCGCCGCGAACGCCCAACAGCAGGCCGATAATACGGAAACCGTCACCGTTACCGGCTCGCGCGTTATCACCGAAATCGCCAACTCGCCCACGCCGCTGACTGTGATCACCGCAGATCAGCTGCAGACGACCACGCCTTCCGACATTCCCGACGCCTTGCAAAAGCTGCCCAACGTTAGCGGCTCCACCCCGCGCAGCCAGGGCAACGGCGCCACCAACAATGGCGGCAACACCTTGGGCCTGCGAAGCCTTGGCGCGCAGCGCACATTGATACTGCTGGACGGTCAGCGTGTGGCGTCCTCGAACCAGAACGGCACCGTGGATACGGACACGCTGCCCCAGATGCTGATGACCCGGGTTGACGTGGTGGCCGGCGGTGCCTCGGCGGTTTACGGCTCCGATGCCGTGGGCGGCGTGATCAATTTCGTCCTCAACAAGAATTTCACCGGCGTAAAATACGAAGTCAACGCCGGCATCTCGGGTTATGGCGATGCCGCGCAAGAGAAATTCGGCCTTGCCTGGGGCACCGAGCTATTTGGCGGCCGCGGTCATTATGAAGGGTCGCTGCGCTTATTCAACCAGGACATGATTCCGATCGCCGCGCGTCCTTACGGTTACGCGAACAATTCTTGGGTTCAGGCCGGTCGGGGCACTGCCGCGGCTCCCTTTGTCGACGTGCCCTTTGGGCGGCTTTTCAATCAGTCGCTGACCGGCACGATCAATTGCGGAAGCACCTGTTCGCTTACCAATTACACCTTCAATCCCCAGGGCGGGCTCATTCCCCTGGTCCACGGCATCCCCACAACGACAGCAGGCCTCGAGCAAGGAGGCGGCGGCGGTTATGCCAATCCTCTCGATACAACAATGCAATCGAGACAGCGCCAAGGGGAATTCTTCAGCCGTTTCAGCTATAACATCACCTCGGACCTGAATTTCTTTGTCCAGGCCAGCGCGTCGGAGGCGTACGACTTCTCCAGATGGACTCCGATTGTTGTCAGCTCGGGCACCTCCCGGCCCAATACCTTCTTTACCAACAACGCATTTCTGACCCCCGACGAACAGGCCGCTTTGACGGCCGCCGCCACGGCCGCCAAACATTTTATGCCGGCGCCGGTCCCTTACACCCAGCTGGTGGGCAACATCACGAGTATCGCGCCGGCCGTTGCCGCGAACACGCCATACTTCTCTGACGCCCGTTACGTTAATATTGTCGATGGCCAGCATCTATACGAAGCACACAATGTCTATGAAACCAGGGGCCTTGACCGGAATCTGGGCGTCTATACGGGTCTGACCGGCAAGCTCAGCAGTTTCGACTGGGAGGCCGCCTTCAGCCACCAGGAAAGCCGGGTCTATGTCGATGATCCCCAGAACACCAACAACCAACGCTATATGGCAGCGCAGGACGCCGTTATCGCGCCCGCCGGCACGAAGGTGAACGGAGTCGACATTGGTGGAACGATTACGTGCTGGGATCTCACGCAGCCGGCCTATGCCTCCCTCTTTCCGGGATGCGTACCGATGAACCTGTTCAGTCCCACTGGGCCGTCCCAGGAGTCCTTCGATTATATCAAGGGCAATACCTACTGGGCCCTGACACAGAAGCTGGACAATATTAACGGCAGCATCTCGGGTGGCCTGTTCGGCCTGGGTTTGCCGGCCGGCGAGATCACGACCGCGCTTTCGGCGGAAATGCGCTGGCGCACCTACGACATGAAGTCCAATGCCCTGCCGACCGACTTTGTCAATTGCACCGGCTTGCGCATGTGCACGGTCAATGGCGGCGCCGCACCCGCGCTTTGGACCCAGAACGTCAATGCGCCCATCAGTGTCAGCGACAATGTCTGGGAGGCAGCGCTTGAATTCAATGTGCCGCTGCTGAAGGACATGCCGCTGGCCCAGGAACTCAGTACCGATATCGCCGGCCGCTATACCGACTATTCCGTCTCCGGCGTGGCGGAGACCTGGAAGATCGGTCTCAATTACAGAATCAACGATACCGTCCGTCTGCGCGGTACCATGTCATTTGATATTCGCGCGCCAAACCTGAACGACCTGTACCAGCCATTGGGTATTTCCTCGACCGGGTTTACCGATCTGTTGACCACCGGCAACCAAAGCACCCAGCTCGTCACCCAGGGCAATGCCAGCCTGACGCCGGAAGAGGCCCATACCTGGATGGCGGGCATTGTGCTGACGCCGGATTTCATTCCCGGCCTTACCGCTTCGCTGGACTATTTCCAGACCCATCTGTCGAACGCGATTTCGGGCCTCGCTTATACAAACACGACCGTCCAGAGACTCTGCATCGCCAGCGCGCCGAGTTATGACTCGCCCTATTGCTTGCTCGCGGTCAGGCCCATTGCTCCGGGGCAGCCTGGCTACGCTTCATTGCAGAACTATCCGACTCAAATCAAAAGCTCGCCTCTGAACAGCGGCCAGACCCTGACCGAAGGCTGGGACTTCGAAACGAACTATAATTTCAGCCTGGACGATCTGTGGAGCGGCACCCCGGGCGAGGTGAGCTTGCGGCACATTATGACCTATCAGCCCGTGTTCGAAACCCAGCTGCTGCCGGGCACGGCCTTTACCTTTGGCGGCGGGTCCAAGACCCGCATGACCACCTTCCTCAATTACCAGGTCGCCGATTGGGGCTTCAGTGTGCAAAATGTCTGGTTATCCGGCCGCAAGAAGACCGCCGACCCCACAATATTCTATGCCGTGCCGCGTCTTCACAGCATGGACACGACGGACCTGACGATCGATCGCAAGATGGATCTTTGGGGTGGTCACTCCGACATCTATTTAAACATCCAGAATGTTGCCAACACCCGTGCGCAGATGCAGGGCGCAAATGCATCGGTGCCGGGTCTGTTCTATCCTGGCAGCGGGAGCGACGTGGGCCGCTACTTCACCCTCGGTATCAGAGGCAACCTGTAGAATTACGAGATTGTGTTGCCTGGACCGGCGCCGCATTTGCGGCGCCGGTCTTTTTTTGGCCGGCCTTTAGAGCGCGATCCGGAAAAGTGGGCACCCGTTGCCCTATGCTGTCGCTAGCAACTCCGTAAGATCGCGCGATAATTCAAGAATCTAGCGCGTGATCGCGATTCAATTAATCGCGATCACGCGCTAGGGCATCGGCACCACGTCAAAGGCGATGGTCGTGCGTGCCGCCCTGTCGTGAAAAGGCACGGTCCCGTGCCAGGTGTAAGAGGGAAACAGCACAAGCCTGCCTTGGGCAGGCTGGACGGTCCGGCGGATGGGGTTCTTCAGCACAACATCGAATGCCGGCTCGCCAAATTTGAGCCAGCCTTGCATCGCAGTTCCGTCCGCCACGACGTTCGGCAAGGATACATAATAGCAGGAGCTGATCCAGCCTTCCGGATGGAAATGATTGACATGAAAACCGCTGTCATGAAGCCGCGACGACCAGGATCCGCAATAGCCGAATCTTTTGGCTCGCCGCGAAAGCATTGGGTGGTCCGCGTCTTCGCCAAGTTCGGCAATGTAGCGCGCGACGGCCTCGTCGATCCGCTGCTTCAGCTTTGTCACCAGGGGCAGGCCCGCGGGGAACAGGTGGCCGGGTGTCTGGGTGCCGCCGCGCAGGCTCTGGTCGATCAACTCCCGGCTCTTGGGATGAAGGCGGTCCAGCGATGCATTCAGCGCGGCGTTGAAACTCGCCATGTCTGAAAACCCCTCCGGCGGCTCGAGGTCGAAAATTCGCACCAGGGAGTCATAGCCGTTGAAAGCCTCATCCCGCCCATCATCCATCATGCGTGATGCGATACTCAGCAGCGCCAGGCAGGACGGATTATTGGGACTGTTTGCCAGTCCCTGTTCACAGAGCCACGCCGCCTTCTGCGGATCGCCGCTCAGCAGAGCTGGTTCGGCGGCAAGGCTGAGCAGTTTTGCTTCATGGCCATGACGCGCCAGGACGGCTTCGAACAATGCGAGGGCCTCAAGGGGACGTCCCATCCTCGTCGTGACCTGGGCGGCGCCAATGGCGGCGAGCCGGTCGCCGGGATCGTGCGCCTGCAGCCCGATATAAATGGCAAGCGCCTCTGCATGGCGCTTTTCCCTGGCAAGAAGAAAGGCCTTTCCCAGCAGAAGCTCGCGGCTTTCAGGAGCGCGATCGTAGGACTTCAGGAATTTTTCGCTGCGGCCCAGCTGGTAAAGCAACCCATTATAATCAAGATGCAATGTGGCGTCGGCGGGTGAGCGTGCAATTTCTTGTTCAAGGATCGTCACCGCTTCGTCAAAACGGTTGAGATTTTGAAGCGTTTCGGCGCGGTGGCGGGCGAGGCCGGGCAGGGAGGCATCGATTGCCGCCGCATCATCGAGTGCCGCCAGTGCCTCGCTGTCCTTGCGCTGGCGCCGCAGTGCCTGCGCCAGCTGCAGGAACAACTGCGCTTTCAGGCGCGGCTCCATTGCAAGCTCCAATCCACGGCGCGCCGCCATTTCGGCCTCGCTGGGCCGCCCATCGTCCACCAGTATCGCGGCGAGGGCGAGTTCGGCATGAGCAGTTCCCGGCGCATGCCGCAACACCCCGCGAATGTTTTTCTCCGCTTCCTCCAGCCTCCCCAGCCGGTGCAGCAGCGCACCCAGCTCAAAAAGTGCCTGCACAAAATCGGGCCTGTTTCGCAAAGTCGCGCGCAGCGCCGTTTCAGCTTGGCCGATCCGGCCGAGACGCGACAGCGCCAGTCCGAGATTGTAGGAGAATATTGGCTCGCCCGGCGCCGCTATTGTCGCCTGGTTGAACAAGGCGGCCGCTTCGTCCAGGCGGCCCTGTTTCATCCGCAAGGTACCGGCGATATTCAGGATGTCGGGATTGGGGAGCAGTTCACCCTTGAAAACGGGCGCCAGCGCAACCTCCGCACGCATCAGGTTGCCGGACTGCAGGGCGTTTGCAGCTGCCGTCATCACGCGCTGGATGGTTGTGGCGGAGTCAGGCTTGATCATTTCCCACCCTATACCGGCGCCACACCTTTCCAGAAGCCTCCGCCGAGCGCCGCTGAATGACAACCCAGGATCCTTTCGCGCGCCGGCGGAAAGCCCGAAGGCATAGGAAACACCGGAGCCGATACAGCCAAGCCTGGACGTTTGCTGGCGGCGTTAAACGCGCCGTGGAGGCCTTTTGGGGGGGCTCCATTTTCTGCCTCAATAATAATCTTGTAGAAACAACGTGTTAGGTGGTCTTTGCGGGTCATCTTCTGGGCGTCATCGGCGCGTTCGATGTCGTTCGCTGGAATGCGCGTGAGTCGGCTGATCCAACGAAATAGACCTTTGGTGTGGCCGGGCCGTGCGAGCGTCGTCATGCGACGGGGCGGCCATCTTGGTCGTAAGCACAGCGCGAACTGAGCCCTCTTGCGGAGCGTTTTCGTTGTGCGGTCGTTCCCTCTGCCACGGCCGATCTACCCCATTTTGAGCCAGATTGATTTTGTCTGACAAATGAGTTTGACTGGGGTCGGACGCACATCCACGAGAATGAATAGGCGGATAGCTATTGGGTCAGCGGATCAGTTATGGTTTTGGTTTACAAGAGTTATCCGTAATCCCGAGGCCTTTATGAACCGTTGGCTTGGCCATTCGACGTCGCACTTGCCCTTGGAATCCACGATTGCGCCGGAAGAGCATATGCCAAGGCTCAACCTTCAACCCCAAGCCCCACGGGGACGTATCAAACGCCATGGTCTGGTGGAGGAAGTCTATAATCTGATCCGGGCCGATATCATGTCGCTGCGGATTCCCCCCGACAGCCGCATCCTGGTCGACAATCTGGTGCGGGAGCTCGGCGTTTCGCAAACGCCGATCCGCGAGGCGCTGAGCATGCTGGAAGGCGTCGGCCTGGTCAGCAAAAAACATTTCGCGGGCTATTATACGGCGCCCACCTTGAACCGAAAACAGTTCGACGAGCTTTACGAAATTCGTCTGCTGATCGAACCGGCCGGCGCCGGCTATGCCGCGCAAAGGATGACGGATGCAGAGTTGGCCGATTTGGTCCAACACGCTGCGGCAAGGGCGCCGGGCGTCACGCGAGCCGATACCGCCCTGTTCGCCGATCAGGACGCGGAATTTCACAGCCGGCTGGCAGCCGCCAGCGGCAATAGCCTGATCGCCGAGGCGCTGGGCCGCCTGCACACGCATATGCATATTTTCCGTCTGCGCTTTCAGCGCGAGATCGCCACCGAGGCCGCCGGCGAACATGCGCTCCTGGTGCAGGCGCTGCAGCAGCGCGATGCGGAGGCGGCCGCCGCGGCGATGCGGGCGCATATCGAGAAATCCTACAACCGCCTGGTGCAATTCACGATCGGCTAGGCATAGGGCACAATTGTTCCAGTCCAAGTGATCGTTCGCGTCGATCGGCTCTTCAGATGCGGCGGAGCGGCAAGGCGGTTGCCGAGCACCCAAAAGGGGATTGGCGGATAATGATACGGCATGCATGCTATGACGATTGCGCCATCGCGCTGGCGTCGAGCTTAAAGCGGAACCGGCATGGGAGGATGGAATGAAGAAGCTTTTGGTTGTGCTATTGTTGGCGGCATGTGGCGGTGCCACGGCGCAGAATGCCGTCCCACTGCCGCTGTTTCGCGATCCCTCCAAGCCCCTCGAAACCCGCATCCAGGACCTGGTTTCCCGCCTGACGCTGCAAGAAAAGGCGTCTCAACTGAACCATCTCAACAAAGGCATTGCGCGACTGGGCATCCCTCAGTGGGGCGGTTGGAATCAAACTCTGCACGGCGTCTGGTCCAAAGAACCCACCACGCTTTTTCCCGCGGCGATCGCGATGGGCGCCACCTGGGATACGGATCTCGTTCATGCCATGACGGACGCGATGTCGGATGAGGCCCGGGCTCTTTACAATGCCCATGCCGAAGGGCCCCGCTCCCCCCATGGGTTGGTTTACCGCTCGCCCGTCATCAACGTCAGCCGCGATCCGCGCTGGGGCCGCATCCAGGAAGTGTTTAGCGAAGACCCGTATCTTACCGGACGGATGGCGGTTGCCTATGTGCGCGGTCTTCAGGGAGACGATATCAATCACTTGAAGCTGGCCGCGACTGTGAAACATTTTGCGGCATATAATGTGGAGAGTGGCCGCCAGCATGGAAATGCGGTCGTCGATGATCGCAATTTGTTCGAATTCTTCCTGCCGCACTGGAAAATGGCTTTCCAGGAAGGCCACGCGCAATCGGTCATGTCGTCCTATAACGCGATCAATGGCGTGCCGGATGCTGTCAACCACCGGCTGCTGACGGACATTCTGCGCACCCAATGGGGTTTCGACGGATTCGTAACCGACGATCTGGGCGCCGTGGAATTGCTCAGCTCGAACCGCCCCAACGAACCGGGGCAGCGTTATTCCGACGATCCGGTGGTCTCGGTGGCCGCTGCGATCAAGGCCGGCAATGACAGTGACGATCCGGATTTCGAGACCGATATACCGCTGGCGGTCAACCGCGGCCTGCTGACGATGGCGGACGTCGACCGGGCCGTTTCGCGCGTGCTGCGTGTGGGATTCCGGCTGGGCGCGTTCGATCCGTCCACGCCTTATGACAAAATTCCGATGCGTGTGGTGCGCTCGCCGGAACATCAGGCCCTTGCGCTGAAAGCAGCCCAAGAGTCCCTCACTTTGCTGAGCAATCAGCGCAATTTTCTGCCCCTGGATCGCGGGACAATAAAGTCCGTTGCCGTCATCGGTCCCGCGGGCGATCAGGATTACGAGACCGGAAATTATTATGGGACCCCTGTCAAAAAGGTGGGCGTTACCGCCGCGCTAAGGACTTTGCTGGGACGGGGAGTTGCCGTTTCCTACGCAAAGGGTGCCGGTTTCCATGACGCGCCCGATGCAGACGCTATTGGCCGTGCGGCTGCCTTGGCCAAACAATCGGACGTGGTCATCCTTTGCCTCGGCACGGATTTGTCCGTGGAAGCCGAGGGCCGGGACCGCCGCGACCTCGATCTTCCGGGTGCTCAAGAGCAGTTGCTGGAAGCGGTTTATGCCGCCAACCCCAAAGTGGCGCTGGTGCTGATGAATGCCGGCCCCTTGGCGGTGAACTGGGCGCAGGATCACGTCCCTGCGATCATGGAAGCCTGGTATCCTGGGGAAGACGGCGGAACGGCTGTTGCCCGCGCCCTTTTCGGCGAAGACAACCCCAGCGGCCACCTGCCTTATACCGCCTACCCCAATCTGGATGGCGTGCCGCAACCGCATGACTACAACATCAGCCATGGTTACACCTATCAATATTACCAGGGTGTGCCGCTCTATGCGTTCGGACATGGCTTAAGCTACACGCGGTTTACCTATAGCCATATGGCCTTGTCCGCCCCCTCCATCGGGGAAAAAGGCGACTTGCGGATCGGTTTCGACCTCACCAATAGCGGGCAGCGCGCCGGTGCGGAAGTGGTCCAGCTCTACACCCATCAGCGCAAGAGCGTCACCTATCAGCCGATCGAGACATTGCGCGATTTCCAGCGGGTGGCCCTGGCGCCGGGCGAGACAAAGCATTTGAGCTTCACCTTGCCGGTGTCCAGGCTGGCCTATTATCAGGGCGGCAAGCGAGGGTTCGCTGTCGAGCCGGGCCAGTTCGACGTTCTGATCGGTTCGGCCTCCGACGATATCCGCCTCAAGGCTCAAGTGACGGTGACCGGTCCCAGGGGCTGATCTTAATGGGCGGGCAACTCGTAAATGCTGATGCTTTGCTTCGGAACCACCAGCTCGCCTCCTATTTGGCTGAGGGGCGCCTGCACGATTGTCGTTTCGGGCTGCCGGGGCGGCTGACCAGACGCCTGCGCAGGAGGCGGGCCCTGCGGCGCCACCAGCCGTAGCAGTTTGCCGCCGCCCGCAAAGGTCACGCCCTTAAACGCGATGCTGATCCGCTGCTCGCTGTCGGTCGGATTTACCACAGCGACCGTCAGCAGCTTGCGGTCGGCGGTCCAGGCCGCCGCCACGTCCAGAGGATAGGTGTCGCTGCCCGACGAGACCTTCGGCTTGTCGACGTTCAAAGTGCCCTGCAATTCGCGCTGGGGTGCGTTGCCCGTGACCGCCACGGGAATGGATCCGAAATGGTGGCGATAAAGTTCGAACATTCTACCGATGGGCAGGATCGTCGTTTCCGTGCGGCCGGAGACCAGCCCGGTCAGATGCGTGAAGTCGGACAATGCGAACCACTCGGAATTGCGGGAAATCTCGTTCAAGGCTTCCGCGCTGCTCAGCGCGCTGAACATGGGAGATCGGCTGCCGCCCGGGTCGCCCGGTCTCCATTCGTCCAGGGCGATCTGTATTTTCTTCATGTCCAGATTTGGGAAGCGCTTCTCATATTCCTGCCAGGCCTCGACCGTCATTTTTACGCGATTGGGAAGGCGGCGCGCGTGGTCGGCCTGTGATTCTTCGATCCCCACGAACTTGCCCTGTGCGGCATCAAAGGCCTGATTGCCCTTGGGGTAGAGATGCTCGGATAGGTCGTCGAAATTCGCGGCATCCTTGCTCAGCATGACCGAATCCCAATCCTGCGCACTGCCGAATTCCACGATGGAGGTTCCGTAGCTCGCCGCGGCGCGTGTGGTGCCCATCTCCTCCGGCGTGGCACCCACGCCTACGATGGTGATGGACGGGTCGACCTTTCGCATGGCTTGCGCGAACAGGTTGTGCTTGATGGCATATTGTTCGATCTGCATCTGCCCAAGCTGCCAGGGACCATACATTTCGTTGCCGATGTTCCACCACTTCACTTTGTAAGGTTCGGGGTGTCCGTTGGCGGCGCGCAGCTTGCCCATCGGGGTCGTCGTTGCCCCATTAACATATTCCAACCACTCGGCCGCGGACTTGGCGTCTCCGAAGCCGGCGTTGACGTTCATATAGGGCTCGGCGTTCAGCAGTTTGGTAAGAGCGAGAATTTCATCCGTGCCGACATCATTGGTGTCCATCTGCTTCCAGGCAAAATCGAAAGTGGACGGCCTGCGGTCCGGATCACCGACGCCCTTGCTCCAGTCGTAATCCGAAATGAAATTGCCGCCATAGCGGATATTGGTCGGCCCGATCTCTTGCAATGCACGCACGGAATCTGCGCGCCATCCATGAATGTTGTCGGCGGGCATTAGGGATATCGCGCCGATATTGAAACTGCCCCGGCCCGTGGCGAGGATTTCGATCGTCGCGTCCGAGGAATCAGCCGCGCTGGTGAAGGCGAGGGGGAATGTCCGATACGCGTTGCCGGCGCCCGCGATTTTGAGGGTCTGGCGTTGCTGAGGGGCGGGTCCCCAGATCAGGCTGACATCAACCGCCACATCGGACGCCAGCACGATACGTCCGGTATATTGCTTGCCTCTCAGCACGGCCAACCCGTTCTGCGCAATTCCGTGTGGCACTGCCGGGTCCAGCGCAATCCTCGCGCTCTGCTGGCCCGAATAGGCCCGCTGGAGATCCATTGCGACGACCCCGTCGCCGCCGATAGGGCGCCAGGGCGAAAAAGGCGCGGGCCTTCCCCGGCCCTGTGCTGTCTGTGCTGCCGGAGGCGTATCGGTAATCGGATAATAAAACTTTCGGTCCTCCAGCATCTCCGCCCACAAGCCGCCGTGATAGAAATTGCTGTTGGCGTTTTCGGTGAACTGCCCGTAAATCAGCGGAGTGATTGGCGCGCCGGTCTTGCTCGCGTCGATTGTCATCCGCAAGGATTGGGCGCTTGCCGGGAGCGATAGTGTCATGGCCAAACCGGCCGCCACGGCAAGACGCATAAAAATGGATTCCCACAGCGCTTTTTTGGAAGTCATCTGAATCCTTGACGAAAAGTGAGGGTTGTCCCTGTATGGCCCCTACGCCTGCAGTTGTCGGACAATATGAAGGCTTGGCGTGCCCCGTCAACCTGCGCCGATGGCGGCAGCCCGGTTTGCGCAAATGGTCCCGTGCTAGCGGGGCGTCAGCTCCAGATAATCGATATCCAAGGCATAAGCGCCGCCGGCGATGGTGATGGTGTTTGCACCGGCCTTCAGCGCCGTCGCGGCCGTGAAGAGAAAATGCTCGCCGGCACCGCGCGTGCCCAGATCTGGCGCGCGCCGGGCGGCCTGAACGGGATCCAGTGGGGCAGGGGCGGTATTGCCGGACAAGAACCGGCCGTTGACCGCCAGGCGCGGCACGGCATTGAAACCAATCCCTGCATAGTTCACCGCCACGCTGTAGATCCCAGTCTTGGGAACAAAGACATCGAAAGTGAGCTTGCCTATTTCCTTCGCCCCCATGCGCGACTTGGCACCGTTCGACATCGACAAGTCTCGCATGATCGACGAGCCCTGCTGCCTGGCGTCTTCCGCCTCGTAACGGCGAAAGTCCAGCATTTCGGCGTTGGCGATGATATCGTTGGAATTGGTGGCAGTCGGATTGGCAGGATTGGCGGAGGAGGCGACCTGCAGGATTCTGCCGTCGTTCTTCAGCAACATCGCCTGTGTCCAGCCGACATGATCGTTCCCCGGCAGCTTTTGCACGGGCGCCGGCACTTCCCACCACGGCCCCGCGCCATTGTCGTTGTTCCAGAACAGATCATTGGCGCCCAGATCGGGGCCGCCGGCGGTATTGCGCGCACTCACCAGCAGAATTCCTTTGGGACCGCCAATAGGAAACCAGTGCACATTGGGCGTGTTGATCGGATATTGGCCGCCTTGCGTGTGGATCGGCGTACCGCGATTTTCCGGATTGCCCCAATGTAGGCCGTCCTCGCTGAATTTGATGTGGACCTGGCTGTTCACAGGCCCCTGCACATCCTCATAGGTATAGACATACCGCCCGTCCTGCATCCGATCCACGGTGACCATTCCGGGCCGTTCGACCCCGCCCTTGATGGCGGTATCGTAGACTTCCGGGCCCCAGCTCTTACCGTCATCCGTGGATAGCTTATGTCCCAGCATCTGGTTGTAACCGTCGGCCTTATGAGTCTCATCGGAATAGAATTCGACCAGCTTTCCGTCGTCCAGCGCGAGCAAATGGGGCTCCCACACCGGCGCAGCCGCGGTGCCGTCGGCATAGGTGCCGACATAGCGCCAAGTGCGCCCGAAATCGGTGGAAGCATAAAGCTGCAAATGGAAATCGAGGATTCGGCCATCGGCACCGTTGCAGACCGTGCTGGCAGAAAGCATCACCGTGCCGGCCTTCAGCGCCCCGGCGTCGCGCGGCAACTCGGCCAGATGCGGCTGATAGTGCAGATTGCAGCGCGCCAGATCGCCGAACTGGGCATCGGTGGCCTGGCGGATGAAAGTAAAGGAAGCGCCTCCATCCCTGCTTTCATAGATGGGAATGCCGTCCATCCCGCCTTGCGCATGCGCCAGGATGATGCGGCCATTGTCGGCAGGGACGGGTTGGTGCCTCAGCATCACCGCCGTGACATAGGCCGAGCCGGTTCCCACTTTCACGCCCTGGGGCGCGGCGGCGGGGTCGCGCCCGCTGCGCTGGGCTAAGGACGCAGCGGCGGTCAGAAAAACCGCGGCGGCGGTCACGGCAAGTAATCTTTTTGCCATCGCGTGCTCCTGAACTTTCCGGACTCTATACCTGCCGGCCTTGGCGACAAATTCAGTGGGCGTCCCGATGGATTACCGCAGATGCGAAGATGAACCCCATGCGGCCGCGATGATGGACCCGGGACTTGCGGGGCATTCAACAAGACAGGGTTCCATCGCTGGTATGCAGCCACATGCTCGCGGCTGAAGTCGCATCCCAGGGACCGGGGCGGCACCCTGCTGAGCGCCCCGCCCGGATTACAAATCATACAATTGTCTGAGGATTGTCCGATCGAGGGCTTGACGCGCCGCAATTGTCGGAGTTATCTCGCACTCCCGAATAACTCAGACAAATACCATATCGGGGGGGCCGACCAGCCTGAAGCAAATTCGCCTTGCGGGCGTCCGCACTGGGGCCTCCGCGCGACGCTTAAAGGGCGCCGCGCTACGGGGTTGAAAGGCGTTCAAGCAAAAACCGAGCATCAAATTACAGGGGAGATCATCCATGTCATACGAGGCCAGCAAGCGCGATCGTCGCGCCAATCTGTCAAATACAAGCGCAAAGCAGACAAGAGCTCTGCTGCTATGTTCGGTACCGGCAGTGGTGCTGGCTTTGGGGAGCAGTGTTGCCAGCGCTCAAGTCGCGCCGCCGGTCGAAACTGTTGTTGTCACGGGCGCTCGCGCTGCCGTCGCGGGCGCGCTCGATATCAAACGAGATGCCGGTCAGATCCTGGACTCCATCGTCGCTGAAGACATCGGCAAGCTCCCGGATAGCACGGTCGTGGAATCGCTCCAGCACGTCACCGGTATTTCCATCCTACGCACCAGCTACGAGCCTAACACCGTCTTGATCCGGGGTCTTCCCGACATTCAGACCCTGATGAACGGCCGCCAGCTGTTCACCGGTACCGGTCGAACCGTTTCCTTGTCGGATTTCCCGTCCGAATTGCTGGCGCGGGTCGATGTCCACAAGGCCTCCTCGGCTGACGATATCGAAGGCGGCATGGCGGGCCTGATCGATGTGCGGCTGCGCCGGCCGTTCGATTTCAAGGGCTTCACCATGTCGGCCACAGCCCAGGTCGGCTATCCCAGCCTGGCCGGTGTGATGTCGCCCGCCCTCTCGGCGCTGATCAGCGACCGCTGGACGACCGACATCGGCGAGGTCGGCTTGATGCTGGACCTTTCCTGGAAGGACACGTGGAGCGGTGAGGATGACATCGGTCCGGGTAGTCGTACGGGTATTACTGCCGGACCGGTTGCCGGCGCCGGAAGCGGTCCTGCTACGGTTTGTCTGAACGGAGCCAGTTGCGCGGCCAACAATGCGACCCATGCCGGCGGCGTCCGCCAAGGTTATGCGGCGCGCTTTGGCGGTTCGATGGACCAGAGAAACGGTCAGGTGGAACGCGGCGCCATGGTTTTGGCCAGCCAATGGCGGCCGGTGAACGGTCTCGAATTCTTCGGCGAGCTTTTCTATACCCGCCTGCGCAACAGGGTGAACACCGACTTTTTTGTCGGTCAGAACGGCAACTGCGACGATTCCGCCAGGGACAAGGTGTTCCCTGGCACCAATCTCTTGCAGGAAGAGTATGCCGGCTGCTTTGCCATCACGTCGAACCAGCCCAACCACAACCAGGAAGATACTTACCAACTGGCCGCCGGCGGCACCTGGGATCCCACCAGTCATCTGGAGATCACCAGCGAATTCAGCGGTTCGCACTCACGGACCTATAGCCGAACTCCGGTTTTGGACGATTATTACAACTACAACGAGCCTGACGGCTTCCACACCATTGCGTCGTACAAAGGCACAGGCATCACCCTGCTCGACATGCCGGGCAATGAGGAAGTCAACGGTCCTTTCTATTACAGCCAATTCTACGACAATTGGAACGACACGCGGGGCAGCGCCTATGACGGCCGGGTCGACGCCAATTATGACTTCGGCGAATCCAGCTATATTCGCAACATCAAGGTCGGATATCGTTACAACCGCCGCGCCGCGCATAATTATGCCCCGGCCAATGCGGGTCTGGGCTGTGCCGCCATTACCACACCCGGCAACGGCTCCTTGGCCTACAACCAGTTCTATATCGCCGCCTATAACAGTCCGGCCTGTACGGCATTCCGCGCTACGGCAACGCCGAATTTCGCCGCGACGCAGAACTCCAACAGCTTCTCCCCGACGGCTGTCTTGGCGCAGACCAATGCGCATGTCGGCGGTATCCCAATTCCCACCGCCGTCCTGCATTGCACGCATGGCGATCTGTTCGGTGCGGAATTTGGTATGACCAAATTCTGCGACGCCTCCACGGATTTCCTCTTCTACCAGACCGAAGTTGTCCGCAATGCCTTCGGCTATTCCGGCCAGCAGCCCAGTAACAAGTCACAGGAATACAAGGTCGCCGAAGATACCAATGATGGCTATCTGATGGCCGGGTATGGCTTCCCCGTCTTCGGTATTCCGGTGGACGGCAATTTTGGCGCCCGCATTGCCGACACGGTGCTGACGATCGATTCCTTTACCTCGCAATATGTGCCGGCGGACCCCACCGTGGGTTCGACGGTTGGGAAAAATGCCTCGTGTTTGACGTGCCTGGTCTTCACCCCGATCAACAGAACGAAGGAAACCTTCGATCTTCTGCCGAGCTTCAATCTCAAAGCGACGATCGCGGACGACCTGTTCTTCCGCTTTGGCGCCAGCAAGACGATAACCCGTCCGAATTTTGGCCAGCTCAATCCCAATTTGAGGATTACAGCAGCGACCGGAAACCTCACCGGCTCCATCAGCGGCGGCAATCCCGATTTGGCGCCGGAAAAATCCGTCAACCTGGATGCGGATGTGGAATATTACTGGGGCAATGCCAACCATGTCAGCCTTGCCGCGTTCAACAAGGACGTGTCGGGTTACATCCAGAACACCACAATACAGGTCTTTCTGGACGGCGTGCCTTACAACCAGACCTTGCCTTCCAATCTCCTCAGCCAATCTGTTCAGGGCGCGGAAGTGGCCTACTCCCAGTTCCTCGACTTCCTGCCAGAGATGGTGGACGGTCCCGACTGGCTGGGCGGCTTTGGCTGGGACGTCAACGCGACCTATGTCGCCGGCCGGTTCTTCAACATCAACCACTGGCACACCAATGTCACAGGAATCTACGAATATGGCCCGGTCTCCGTCCGGGTCTCCTGGACCTGGAGCAGCCGGTATCAGACCGGTACGTCCACCGGCGTGCAGCCAAACGCAAGATTTGGCGCACCGCGCAACAATCTGGATGCGTCCTTCAACTATACCTGGAACGATCACATCGTCTTGACCCTGGACGCCACCAATATCTCCAACAGCCGTACACGCACCTTCGCCTACCAGCCGGGTGATAATGCCAACTATGACGAGAATATCTTCACGGATGGCGTGTCTCAATATGATCGGGTGATCTCGGTCGGCTTGCGATACAAAATGTAATTTCGGCGCGCTTCGCCGGCTTATACTTCCCTCAACTGGCCACGGCATTAGGTCGTGGCCTTTTTTTTAACGGGGACCCATAAGGCAGAACTTGGCGATTCGCGGACGATGCGCTGCAGCGCCGGTAATTGCTGGGCGCGTGGATCTGCGATATACTCAGACAAAATCCTGGCCAGGACTCGATGAATCGTAAGGCTGCTTTATTGGCTGTGACCGGAGCCCTCCTGTTGGGGGCGATGGCATTTGCCTTCGCAGCGCCTTCCGAGACAGCGACCCCGTCCGAGACCGCCAGTATGCCGGCCGGCCACCCCAAATTCGACGGCGATATCGCGCCGGTCTTCAACAAATATTGCACCGGTTGCCATTCGGGGGCTCAGCCCAAGGGCGACATCATGCTCAGTTTCAAGGATGAGAATGATGCCCGCAGCCGCATGGCCACCAATGACGAGTTCTGGGACAAAGTCTCGACCATGCTGAAGGGCGATTTGATGCCGCCCGCGCCGGTCAAGAACCGTCCCACGGAAGCCGAGCGCAAG
>JAICHV010000038.1 GCA_025924715.1 Alphaproteobacteria bacterium | reverse complement strand
GGCGAATTATCCGACCGCGATCTATTCCCGAGCCCTCAATACCGCCTTCCAGGTCATCGAAGGGTCGGATATCGAGGCCGATTATCATTTCGACTTGGCCGACGTGAGCGCAAATTGGCCCGGCAGCGTGAATTTGCGGCTGCTGGTCAATATTCAGCCGGTCAACGAATCCCAGCAATTCACCGGCGCGGCCTTCACCCATTCAACCGCCCCGAAGGGACATGCCACGGCTTTCGTGAATTACGACATCGGTCAATGGGCCTTCGGGCTCGAAGATCGCTGGGTTTCCGGTAATCCTCTCGCCTCCCAGCCCACCATCATCTACAATCCGACCCGCATCAAATCGAGCAACTATCTCGATTTCAACATGCAACGGCGGTTCTCCATCGACGACAACGACTACACGGGCTATCTGACGATACAGAACCTGTTCAATGCCCGCGCCCCGCTGGTGCCCAATGGCTCCGGCTCTCCCGGCCTTCTCTATCCCGTCGCCAATGGCGGGGACGTCATGGGCCGTTACTTCACGATTGGATTAAAAGCCTCGCTGTAAAGGCACGCGCAAAAAAAGCACAGCCGATACGTCAAACTTCCCCTCCTGGAGCCGCAATTTTGGTTGCGGCTCCATTTTTTTTCGAGCCACCACCTGTTCGGCGTGCCGGTCGATTTCGCAATACGAAACCGGCGGTTGCATTTGGTTGACAGGCCTCAAAGACGAGTAGAACTTTTCCGTCGCGGTCCAGACCTAGAAGGCGGACTATGATGTCAACGGTCCTATTCGCCTGCGTAGCTCCCCGATATTCGCGCGCCAAGGCTGGAACGACCGGCTTGCTCCACAATCTGGTTCGGTCATGGCGATGGGATTAAGAGTCCCGCCATAAGGCAGGCGGGAAAAAGCACAGCAAATTGTCAACTTCCCCCCCTGGAGTCGCAATTTCTATTGCGGCTCCTTTTTTTTTCGCGCACCACCCCGTTCGTGAAAATGCATAGTCCGCCCCAGGATTATGGGTATAGTCACGGCATAAATCGGGGAGGAACCGTTGAAGCCATTGCACATCTGCACCGCATTACTGCTGTTGGCGCCAAGCACGGCTTTCGCGGCCAAGGTCACCCAGGCCCCTTGGGGCACGCTGGCGGATGGGCATCCGATCAATCGCTACACCATGACCAACAGCCATGGCGCCAGCGTGAGCATGATGGAGCTTGGTGCCGCCATATTGTCGGTGAATGTGCCCGATCGCGACGGCAAGCTCGCCGATGTCGTGCTGGGCTATGACAAGCCTTCCGATTACAACACCAACAATTCGCCGGAATTCGGCCTGACCATCGGCCGCTATGCCAATCGCATCAGCGGCGCCCAGTTCACCCTGGACGGCAAGACGTATCCCTTGGCGAGGCCTGCCCGGCCCGCAGGAGCCCCCGCGCCGGCCAATCCCTCGCCGCTGTCCTCGATATCGACCATGCATGGCGGTCCCGACGGCTTCGGGACCAAGGTGTGGAAGCCGTCACGCGTGCAGACGCCGTCCGGGAACGGACTGCGCTTCACGCTGGTGAGCCCCGACGGTGACGAAGGTTTTCCCGGAAAGATGACCGTCAGCATCACTTATGTCTGGACCGACGACGACCGGCTGATCGCCGATTACAATGCCGTCACCACCAAGCCGACGGTGGTCAACCTCACCCAGCACTCCTATTTCAATCTCAAGGGCGCGGGCAATGGCGACATCATGGATCAACTGCTTCAGATCAATGCCGATTTTTACACTTTTGCGCTGCCCAACAATTCACCCACCGGCGAGATCCTGAAGATCAAGGGCACGCCCTTCGATTTCACCACGCCGACCCCGATCGGCCGCAATATCGATGCCGACGATCCGCAGATGAAAGCCAATCGCGGCTACAACCAGAATTATGTGCTGCGCCGCTCCACCATTCCGGGCCAGCTTGCCGAGGCGGCGGTGCTTTACGATCCGGCTTCCGGCCGCAAGCTGACCGTGTCGACCGATCAGCCCGCCTTGTTTCTCTATACCGCCAATTTCATCAGCACGACGCGGGTGATGAAGGGCGGTGTGACCTATCCGCTGCGCGCCGGGGTGGCGATGGAGCTGGGTCATTACCCGGATGCGCCCAACCAGCCGCATTTTCCCCGCACCACATTGATGCCGGGACGGACTTTCCATAGCCGGGCGCAATGGGCGTTCTCGGTCCAGTAGGGGGCGGGCGCGGCATTGACTCGGTATCCGAAGTCGATATTTGTGAGCTTGGCCGCTGCCCTGGCGCTGTGCGCCGGTGCGGGCCTTGCCGCGGACGCCATCGGCGCGAATGAAAATGTGATGGGGTCGCCTAAGGCCCCCGTTACCATGATCGAATATTTCTCGCAAGCTTGCACCGCTTGCGCGGAATTCGACACCACGGTGTTTCCCTTGCTGAAGGCCAAATATATCGATTCCGGCAAGGTGCGTTACGTGATGCGGCTATACCCGCTTTTTCCCATCGACGGCCCTGCTTATAAACTGGACCGCTGCGTGCCGCCGGGGCGCTTCTTCAGCGCGGTCGACCTGTTGTTCCGCCACCAGGCGGAATGGGACAATGCCGAATATCCTGTGAAGGACCCGCATGCCGGGCTCATACGCCTGGCGCAAAGTTTGGGACTGAGTGCCAGGCGCGCCGATGATTGCATGAATTCCAAAAAACTGGATGCGGCGATCAACCGCCAGGCGGCCGATGCACAAGCCCGATATGACCCGGTCGACACGCCCAGTTTTATCATCGACGGCGTCAAGGACATGAACGGCGTCAGCTGGAACGATATCCAAACCACCCTGAATGCGGCCCTCGCCGCCAAACGCGGCAAATAGCGCTAAATCGTGAGCCTGTCCAAATAGGCGAAATCCGCTTGAGCCGCATGCATCCGGCCGTCCGGGTATGGCGGCTCCTGCTCGACCAGGAAGTGCCGCACGCCGGCCTGATAGGCGATGGGCAAGATCTTTTTCCAATCGAGGGTCCCCTCCCCGACATTGGCGGACTGCATCTGCAGCCAATAATTGATCGGCGTCGGTTTAAGGTCCTTGACGTGGATCATGCGCACGCGCCTCTGAAGGGCGGAAAGGACCTGTACAGGGTCGCGCCCCGCGGCCGCGGCCCAGCCAATATCGATTTCGAAGTCGACCAGGCTGGGATCGGTATTGCGCGCCAGCAGATCGAGCCCGGTGCCGCCGGAAAGCGGATAATATTCGGGGTTGTGGCAATGATAGGCGAGCCGCGCGCCCGCCGCGCGCACCACGCGGCCGCGGCTATTGAGAAATTCCGCGGTCTTCTTCCAATCATCTTCCGTCATGCGGCGCACCACATTTTCCATGGCTCCCGGCCTGGAAGACACCAACCGTGCGGGTACCGAAAATATCGGCAAGACGACGGATTCCAGGCCAAGCACCGCGATGGCACGGGCGAGTTCTGCCGGATCGCTGGACAAGCTAAGCTCGTTGTTTTTCTGCGATGTCGCCGGCAAATGGGCGCTGACGCATTTGAGGCCGGCACCCACCAAAGCGGCTTTGAACTCGACCGGCGAGCGGCCGGCGAAACCGGCGCTTTCCACTTCGCGATAGCCGATATGCGATAGAGCCTTCAACGAGCCTTCCAGATCGGCGTCGAGCAAGCCATCCAACACATAGAGCTGAATGCCGATGGGCAGATTGTGGGCCGCGAAGAAGGATTTTGGCGAAGACGCCGCGCCCGCGCAGGAGGGGAAGGCAGCCAGTCCGCCTATCACAGTCCGCCGGGTGGGGGCCAGAGGGCCAAGGGTCTGCGACATGGACACCGCTTATTCTCCCTCCCGGCAATTAGGCTTCCCGGCTGAGGACGAAGTCAATATGACGCAAATGGGCCGGAAAAATCGCGCCTCGCCGCCGGAATAAAAGGAATGACAAGGCCTCGCCTTTCCTTTTGCCCGGATAGGACTAAAGAGGGGCGCAAATCCACCTTTTGCGAAAGCCCCTAGTGTCCGATCCGACTTTTCCCGATACCCACCCCGCCCTGGCCCGGGCCCTTGCCGAGCGCAACTATACCACGCCAACCCCCGTTCAATTGGCGGTAGTCGAACCCCAAGCGGAGGGCCGCGATCTGCTGGTGTCGGCCCAAACCGGCTCGGGCAAGACCATCGCGTTCGGCTTGGCCCTGGCCGATACGCTTCTGGAGGGTGCCGCCGCCTTTGGCCCCGCACGCGATCCCTTGGCGCTGATCATCGCGCCTACCCGCGAACTGGCGCTGCAGGTGCAACGTGAACTGAGCTGGCTTTATCATTATGCCGGGGGGCGGATCGTCTCCTGCGTGGGCGGCATGGACCCGGGGCGTGAGCGCCGCGAGCTGTCGGCCGGCGCCCATATCGTGGTGGGCACGCCGGGACGGCTGCGCGATCACCTGGAACGCCGGGCCTTGAACGTGGCCTCGCTGAAGGCGGTGGTATTGGACGAAGCCGACGAGATGCTCGACATGGGCTTCCGCGAGGACCTGGAATTCATCCTCCAAACTACGCCGGCAACGCGGCGCACCCTACTGTTTTCCGCCACCCTGCCCAAAAGCATCGCCGCCCTGGCCGCGCAATACCAGAAGGATGCCTTGCGCATCGCGGCGCGCGGTGAAAGCGCGGGGCATGCGGATATCGAGTATCGCGCCCTGCGCGTCGCCGGCAACAAGATCGAGAGCGCCGTGGTCAATCTGCTGCGCTTCCTGGATCCGCCCGGTGCGCTGGTCTTTTGCGGCACGCGCGAACGGGTGCGTCACATGGCGGCCCAACTGACCGAACGCGGTTTTGCCGCCGTGGCCATGTCGGGCGAATTGTCTCAAAGCGAGCGCAACCACGCGCTGCAGGCCCTGCGGGACGGCCGCGCCCGTGTTTGCGTCGCCACCGACGTGGCCGCGCGCGGCATCGACCTGCCCAACCTGGCGCTGGTGATCCATGCCGATCTGCCGAACGACGCGGCCGTGCTGCAGCATCGCAGCGGCCGCACCGGCCGCGCCGGCAAGAAAGGCATCAGCGTGCTTTTGGTACCGCCGTCACGCCGCCGCCGGGTGGAAGAGATGCTGGGCAAGGCCCGCGTCACGGCCAATTGGGGCGAACCGCCATCCGCCGCGGCGATCCGCAAGCTGGATCAGGAGCGGCTGCTGGACAGCGCCATGCTGACGGAAGCCGCAAGCGAAGAAGACCTCGCGATGGCCGACCAGCTGCTGCAATCGCGCGATCCGCGCATCGTCGCGGCCGCTTTTGTGAAGATCTATCGCGCCGGATTGCCCGCGCCGGAAGAGCTTGATGAAGACCTGCCGTCCGGCAAGCGCGAACCGCGCGAGGAGTCGCGCCGCGACCATCGCGGCAACAGGCAATTTGAGCCCAAGCCGCGCGAGCACGGGCCCCGCGCCCCACGCGATGGCGGCATGCCGGGCGGCGTTTGGTTCCGGCTGAATGTCGGGCGCGACCGCAATGCCGATCCCAAATGGCTTCTGCCGGAAATCTGCCGGCAGGGCGAGCTGACCAAGAAGGATATCGGCGCCATAAGGGTGTTCGAAATGGAAACCCTGTTCCAGGTGGCGGCCGAGGCGGCACCGAAATTCGCAGCACTGGTTCAGGAACGCAAAAAAGGGGGGGTGCGGATTTCGCCCGCCTTGGACCAGAGCGGCGAATCGACGGCGCGGCCGCATCGGACCCCCGGCGGGCCCGGCGCAGCACAGGACAAAAAAGCGAACAGTCCGGGCGAACGGCCCACAGGTAAAACGGCCAAGAAGAAGTTTTGGGGCAAGAAGGCCCGCCACAAAAAGTCCGGCAAAAAGAGGCCAGGTTGAGGGGCCACAAAACGGCCAAAAGGCGGGTGCCATTATCCTTGCCGTTTGCGCAGGCGTGCTTTAGACCCTCACCTCCCTGGCGAGCAGCCTTTTGGAACCCACCTTTTTAGATCTTTTCGAAGCGGCATGATCACAGGCACAGTCAAGTTTTTCAACGCGTCCAAGGGTTTTGGTTTCGTCACGCCGGATGGGGGAAGCGCCGATATCTTTCTGCCCGCCGCCGCCGTCACGGTTTCCGGCCTGACCACGGTCAAACCGGGCCAGCGCGTCACTTTCGAGCAGGCACCGGACGCCAAAGGCCCCAAAATCGTCTCGCTGAAATTGGTGGGAGAGGCCCCCGCCAAAATGCCCGCACCCTCGCCTCACCAGGTGACCGTATATTGCGATGCGGCTGCCGATAACACCGCCGAGGTTGTGGCCGCTCTGCGTGACCAAGGTTTTGCGATCACCATGCGGGACTATATGTCAGCGCCGCCAAGCATCGATGAGCTCAAGCGCCTGTCCCAGATGGTGAGCGCTTCCGGGCAGAGCCTGGTGCGGCGTTACGATTCGCTTTTTCTTGGACTCCAATTGGACGATCGCTTCATCACCGACCAGGATTTCTGGACGGCAATCGTCCAGCATCCGGTCCTGATCAATGGGCCGGTTTTAATGATCTCGGGTAGCGCCAGGATTTGCAAAACCGCAGGCGACGTCCGTGCTTTCCTCAAAAAGAGCGAACCGGCGGCTTTGCCCAAACCCAAAACGCTCACACCGCGCATCGTCTCGATGTTGAAGGGAGACCCCGTTCCCCGTCTCGAGCCGGCGCCCCCGGTCAAACCGCCGGAACCCACACCCGCGAAAATATCGCCGGCAAAAGAGGCGCACGCTGCCACAAAGCCCGCGGCCAGATCAAAGCCGGCCGCCAAACCGAAGCCCAAAACCCCGGTCAAGCCCAAGCCCGCAAAAGCGACGGCGAAAAAACCTGCAGCGAAAAAAGCCGCCAAGCTGGCGAAGAAAAAGAAGCGGGCCGGGAAATAGTTCCAACCGCGCTTGCGTCTCTATTGGCGGGCAGCCGCCATTTCCGCATGGTCATATTTGACCGCGCAGGCGTCATTCATGGAAATCAGAAGGTGCTGGTCGGCGATGAAGTCCGCAAGCGTGCTGTGCGCGGCGACTTCGAAATCCTGGTCTATCGCCTGGCAGTAAAGCGCGCCGTCCGAGGCGCTGCGGTTGGCCGAAAGATTGGCGGCCTTGGTTTTATAGGTATCATAGCCCGCTTCCTTGCCGTGATCGCGCGTCTTGAAATAGCGCATCAGATCGGCATCGGATTTCTGCAACTCGCGCTGGTGAAGGCTCACGAATTGATTATAGCGCGGCAGGTCGTTGCAGGTGAACCCCGCCACCATCAGCTCCTGCTGCACCGCCGCGGTCTTGAGCGCAGCGGAGGCGACCGGATCGCAAAGATCCGCGGCATAGGATTGCGCCGTCATGGCAACCAACGCCGTCAAAGAAAGTCCCATTTTTAAAGCTTTCATCTGCCATCCCTTCGATTGCTGGACCAACAGCTCGGCGAAGTGAAACTTCGCGAAACCACCGATTGACGGTGCCGCCCCATGCCGCGCCGTCGCATTATCATTTGCCGCAATCGGCGTGGCCGCCAACGTCAAGCCTGCAAGACGCTGAATGACTTCTTTCGGGCGCAAACATCATTCGCCTCGAATGTCATGGTTTGGGGTCCCGGCGCTGCGCGACTTTCATAAACGCATGGAACTCGGGGGCACCGGGACTCATTCATTCACCAGTTTTTAACCTTATTTCCTCAGATTCATGGGGGCTGGCGAAGGACGTATAGGGGGCACCGCAATTTGAGGTGACCATGGCATGTGTTCTCCCATTGGCCGCAGGGCCGCTTCGCAATAAGGGCGTCGATTTTTGCGCGCTCTTTGAGAGTTTCCCCGACCCGGTTGCCTATCTGGGCCCGGATCTGAAGATCGAAGCGTGCAATCAGGAATTCCGTGCCCGCTTCCCCATGGCAGCCAAAGACCTGTTCGTGGCGCCTTTGCAGGCAGTGCTGGGGACGTCGGTGCGGGAAACCGGAACACCGCACCATCTGCCCGTGATGGAACCGCATGCCCTGGAGCCGCAGGTGCGTTGGCTTGCGGAAGGCGGCGCCCTGGTTGTCCTTCGTCCCCCTGCCGCAAAGGCGGAAAAAGACTATTGTGAGGAAAATCGCCGCCACTTGATCCACGAGCTGCGCACCCCGCTGAACGCGATACTCGGTTTCTCGGATATCCTGAAGCAGGAGCTTTTCGGCCCGCTGGGCGATGACCGCTACAAACGCTATGCGCAGATCATCCACGAAAGCGGCGGCCGCCTTCTTGGCCTGGTCAACGATCTTATGGACCTGTCCAAGCTTGACGCGGGCAAAATGGATCTCCACGTCCGCCAATTCGAAGTGTTGCGCGTGATCATGGAAAGCGTTCGCGAGGTCGAGACCCTGGCCGCCAAATCGCATATCTGCATCGTCATGCATGTGTTCGACGGGGTTTCAACCTTGGTGGCCGACGATAAGCGGCTGCATCAGATGATGCTGAACATGCTGTCCAACGCCATAAAATTCACTCCGGAGCGCGGCGAGATCGACATCGATATCTATCGGCGCGGCAGCGACATCGTCATCGAGGTCTCCGACACGGGGGTCGGCATGCGCGAAGCCGATATTCCCACGGCCTTGGAGCCGTTCGGACAACTGAACAACCAGGGCGGCAATGCCGGCACCGGGCTGGGCCTGCCCCTGACCAAGCAGTTCGCCGAGCTCCATGGCGGCACCTTGGAGCTGGAAAGCACGCTGGGCCGCGGTACGACCATCCGCGTGGCGCTTCCGGAGCTGGGCAAGGACGTCGATGCGCCCACCTTATCCAAAGCGGCAGCGCATTAACGTTTGCGGCCGTTCCCAGTCAGCGCGCCGGGGCGCCGCGGAAGGCGTCGGCGATGGCCTGGCGCAGCGGCTTGGGCGCGTAATTGGGATCATAAGGACAGCCCCGCTTCAGCATTCCGTCGGGCCGGCGGGTGCGGGACTGTAGCCAGGAGTGATGGTCCAGCATGCCCCAGCACATCACATGGTCCAATCCGCGGTAACGCAGCATCATATCCAGATAGCGCCGCGCCAGATCGGCGATGATCCGGTCACGCGCCGCGACCTCAGGGGGCGTGCCCAGTTCGCTGACGTCGAATTCGGTGATCTGCAGGCGCGGATAAAGCGCGGTGGCCGCATCCATGAAGCTCTTCCAGTCGGCTTCTTCGCGCGCGTCGAACGTCATAGTGCCTTTGACGTCGCCAATCTCGCCGGCGCCGATATGGCTCTGCACCCCCAGGACATCCACGGGCACTTTTTGACTTTTCATCCGGTCCAGAAGCTTGATCACCCCCTCGCGGTGGCGTGCGCTGTTGTCACCCCAGGTCATGAAATCATTATAGACCAGGGCTGCCTGGGGCGCGGCCTTGCGGGCGGCATCGAAGACGATGCCCATGCAATCGTCCCCCAGATGCCGGCTGAACACCATGTCGCGCATCCCGCCGGTCACGGGATCGATCGCTTCGTTGACCACATCCCAGGTGAAGATGCGATTGCCGTAGTGCCGGCATACCGTGGTGACATGCTCGCGCAGCAGCCGCTCCGCCTCGGTGCCGGGACGGGGCCCGAAATCATATTTGTTGAGCCAGTCGGGGTTCCGATCGGGGCGAAGCCACAGAAGATTGTGACCGCGGACTTTCATGGCGTTTTGTTCGGCCCAACCCACCAGCACATCGGCGCCATGAAAATTGAAATCCTTGGGGGTCGGCCGGACCGATGTCCATTTGAGCTCATTCTCGGGCACCAGGATGTTGCATTCCCGCAGCATGATCTGGCGCGCGCCAAGATCGTTGAAGGCGCTGCCGACGCCGTCCACGCCGCCGATGGCGCTGCCAAAGCCGGTGAGGCCCTTGGCCCGTGCCAGGCCGGCCAGAGACTGAGGGTCGGAGCCGGCAACCACCGCCGGGGCCTGACCTCCGAGCAGGACCGCCGCCCCGCCCAGCGCTGTCACCGCCATGCATTTGCGCCGCGTAATCTGTTCCAACTGCTGCCTCCCGTTCTGTCGGCGGGCCAAGGGCGCGCCTGTTTGTTCCGACCGGTGTTTCAGGCCGGTGGGGCGACCTGGTTGATGAGATAATCCGACACCGCGCTGGCATCGAAAGCCAGCGGATTGACGTCGTCCACCATGCCCTTGTGCATCACAATATCGGCGCTGACCTCATAATCGGCGCCCTTGAGATCGGGAAAAACCGTGCCGGAAAAGGGCGACCAACGCGTCCAGGTTTTTGCGCCGGCCATGCGCCAGCGCCATTGCGGACGAAAATAGTCCATGCGGAAGGAAAAACGCGGGCCCGCGGCATCGCCTTTGGGGACCGGCACGGTATCGCCGGGAATGCGGTGTTCGGTAAAGGAAAACCACTGATATCCGTGATCCATCGTGGCCCGGGCGGCGCGAAAGGCGAGATAATATTCCAGCGCCGTGCGCGAGGTGAAGCTGCGGCCGGTGACGGACAGATGCAAGGTGGCGCCGGTCTTTTTCAGGACAAAAATTCCCGGCGCGGGCTCGGCCGGCCCCACGGTCTGCGCCGCGGCGACAGCCGGAAACACGACCAGCAACGCGATCTGCAGAAGCTTGCGCATCACGCCAGCAATTCGGAGATCGGCTTGGTCGTGTGATTGTCCCCCACGCCCCAATGATCCACCGGCAGGCCCATCGCCTGCTGCACGGTCAGGCCGACGCGGCTGGTGGTCTCGCTATGGCCGGCAATGTGCAAGCCGGTCCTCAATTTGCCGCTGGCCGATCCGACCAGGAACATGGGGATGCCGTCGATGGCATGCAGCTTGGCGTTGGAAGTATCGGTATAGGCCAGCACCAGGCTGTGGTCGAGCAAGGTGCCATCACCTTCTTTGATGCCATCCAGCGCCGCCACCAATTCGGCGAAGCACTCCATCGAATAGGTGCTGAAGCGCGAGGTGTGCGGCTGATATCCCAGCACCGGGTCGACCGGCTCTTCATGCGTCGCCTGGTGAAAGACATGGCTGTCGCCCGGCAGGAACATGGTATTGGCCGGTTCGGTCAGCGCCATGTTGAAGATATGGGTCTGGTTGGTGGCCAGGCCGATCGCCAGCAGCTTGGAGAAGACCGGCACGGTCTTCAGCAGCACCGGCACCGATTTGTTCACGGTCATTTCCGGGGGGATGTCGGGGATGGCGACATCGGCGATGATTTCCGGCTTTTTCAGTTCCACCGCCATGGTATTTTCCAACTCGCGCACCGAGGTGAAATATTGATCGAGACGGGCCTTGTCGGCGGCGCCGACATTGGCCATCAGGCGCTGGCGGTCCTCCGCCACCACCGACAACACGCTTTGCTGCAGCATGAGGTTGGGATCGGGCTTGAAATTCTTGCCATCGGCAAAGCCGGGGCCGAACAACCTTGTATAAAGCCCGGTGGGCGAAGTCTCGGGGGGATTGATATTGGCACCGCCCAGGCTGGAATAACTTTCGCGCTTGTTGCCCGAACAGGCGATCTCCAACGAGCGGAACCTTGTGCCGGCGGCCTTGGCATCGGCGATGGTTTGGTCGATGGTCTTGCCTTCGAATTGGGTGTCCTGCGCCGGCGACGCGCCGGTGACGATGGCGGCGTTGCCGCTCCAATGCTGGATGTTGGTATGCGAATCCAGATAGGCGCGATAACCGCTGAGCAGATTGTATTTGGCCCGGAACGGCTTCAGCGCAGCCAATTGGGGCGTGTCTTCATAAGCCGCCAGGCGGATCATATAGGCCGCCAGAGTTTCGCCCTGGGCCTGGGGCGCGGTTTCCTGGGGCAGGAACAGCTTTTGGGTCAGGCCGCAGCCCCAGAAGAAGGTGCCGAAGCGGGTGGGAATGGGCGCCCCGTCCGCCAGGGCCGCGCCATGGCCATCCAGGAAACAATCCAGCAGCGGCAGCGCGACGACGGCGGCTGAGCCGTGGAACAGACCGCGCAAAAGGGTTCGGCGATGCAGTTTCATCATGGCCCTTTCTTCACATCATTCAGCGCGGTTTTGGCCGGGACGGGAGCAGGCGGCGGGACGCTGAAGAATTGGGGGCTGGTCGCCAGCGTCTTGATCAGCGCCGGTACGCGGTAATTGGCAGCGCTGAAAGCGGTGACGAAACCGCGATAGACCCCGGGCGACATCAGCGCGGCGTCCGCTCCGGTGCCATAGGCGAACATCTTGCGCGCGAAGCAGGCCGGGAAATTGGGATTGTCGTGCAGCGCCTGCCCCAGGCCCGTTGCCCCGACAAAGGCTTTGCCCTGAAGGCTGGAAGAGACATCGATGGGATCGCCATTCTCGCTATCGCGGTATTGGCCGATGCTGTCGAATTTCTCCAGCGCCAGCCCGATGGGATCGCTGCGGTTGTGGCAGCCGGCGCAAGTGGGATTGGTGGCATGCGCCAGAAGCCGCTGGCGCACCGTCTTCAGCGTCGGATTGTTGATGTCGTTGACGATGGAAAAATCGACGCTGGGCGGCGGATTGGGAGTCGGCTGGCACAGGAAAATATCCATCAGCGCCACACCCCGCTTGGTCGGCGAGGAACGATTGGGATGGGAGAAAAGGCTGAGGAAGGTAACCTGGGTGAGGATACCGCTGCGCTCGCTTTCCGGCGGGAATTCGTAAGGCACCCACTCGCTGTCGAAATTGTAAGGCACGCCATACACCGCCGCCAGCGGACGATTGATATAGGTCTTGCGGGTGGTGAGCAGATCGCGCAGATCCTCGCCGCGCGTCAGCGTCAGGTCGATCATCGAATGCAGCGTCTCTTCCCGCGCGGAGGCGGCAACTGCATCGCTGTATTTGGGATAGAAGGTGGGGTCCTTCACCACCTGGGTGTCCAATTCCAGAAAGTCGGCATAAAAGGCGCTCATTCCCGTCGCCAGGCGCGGACTGGCCATCAGCCGGTCCACCTGCGCGGCCACGCCGTCCGGCCTGTTCAATTCGCCATTCGCCGCGGCCTTGAGCAAGGCGGCATCCGGAGTGCTGTCCCAGAGCAGATAGCTCAGACGGCTGGCGCGGCTATAGCCGTCCAGGCTCCAGCTTTTGCCGTCCGCTTCGGGCAGCGCATATTCGGTGCGGAAGAGGAAATCGGGCGCCGCCAGAAGCGACGCCAGGCCATAGCGCAGGCCGGTGTGGAAATCGCCGGTCTTGAGAGCGATGTCATGCGCCAGGGTAACGCGGGCCGCGCTTTCCGCGGGCGTCAGCGGGCGGCGGAACAGCATCAGGCCATATTGCGCGATCACCTGCCCGGCGCAGGCGTCGTCGGCGGCTTTCGGATCGGCGGGCTTGCAGGGAAGCAGGGCGCCGCGATGGCTGGGCGAGACCACCTGAGCGGCGATGGCATCGGCCATCTTGGCATAGGCCTCGAAGCCGGCGGGCGTGATGGAAAGAATGGCGCTGGAGGCCGACAGCAACCCACCGACACGGCGGTCGGGTTCGAAGCGGCCCTGCACATCAATCCCGCGGCCGAAAATATCGGCGATGGAGTTGCGATATTCGCTTTCCGACAGCCGCCGCATCCCGGCAAGCCGGGGGGCGGGCTCCGCCGCCGCGGCGCCCGCCGTCGCTACCAGCAAGCACAGCACTGCCAAAACCGGCTTCATGTTCATAAGACGAGCCACCCGACCGAACCGCAGACAGGTTATAGGAAATATTCCCCCCGAAAAATGCACCGGAAATCGGCTTTCCGCAAGGTTTTGAGGCCGCTTAGACCACCAGAAGGCGCGGATCCACATGCCAGGAACTCTGGGCTCCCGCATTCGCCACGGGTCCTGCCACGCGGCTGGCGCCCGTGGTCTTGCCCATGATGTCGCCCTGAATGCGATTGACCGGGGGCAGCAGCGGCCAGGACTTGGCCCCTGTGATGGTCAACTGCAGCGTGTCCGGGTCGAAGTCGATTCGCGCATCGGCGAGGATCGAATGCTGGTCCCAGCCATGAAGACCGCGCCAAGCCTGCAGGTCGCGATATTTTATCTTTTGCCAGGCGTCGGGATCGTAAGTGGGCGACGGCGTGCCTTCGAAAAGGCCTTGGAACTCCTTTGGCATATCGACATAGACATTGCCGTCCGCCTGATTGTTAGGATTGAGAAACACAATCGCGGATTTGCGGCATTTGGCGAAGATATTGTTCGAGATCGTGTTGCCCGTCCCGGTACCGCCGCCTTCGCGGTCAGGCCGCACGATGGCGAAGATGCCGGAATTGTCGATTTGGCCGATCAGGTTCTGCGCGATGATGAGCTTGTCCGTGGCATTGTCGAAAATGCCCGAACCGGCGCATCCGCGCTGGCCCGGCGTGCCGGGCTCGGCATTGCGCACGTTCCAGATGATGTTGTTGTCGATCTGGTTCTGGCCGGGCGTCATCTCGATATGGATGGCGGCGCCGACGGTGAGCACATCGGCGAAGACATTGCCGGTGACGCGGCAATTGGCATTGCCGACATCGAACCAAAGGGCGTTCGAATGGCGCATGTGCCGCACCACATTGCGGCGGAACAGCATGTTTTTGGCGCGGTGGAATTTGGCGCCGGCCGCTTCCCAGCCGCGTTCGGCATCCGCCCAGCCGCACCACTCGATCAGATTGCCTTCCACCAGCGTGTTGGAGGTGCCCATGCCGCTGAGGCCGGAAATGCCGCAATAGCGGATGGTATTGCGGCGAATGATGTGCGAGGCGCCCGCTGTACGAGCACCGGCGCTATAGCCATCACTGCCGACGACAAGACCGACGCCATTGGCCCATTCCAAGGTGTTGTCTTCCACGATCCAGTGATCGCCGCCGGCCAGCGAAACCATGCCGAATTGCGGGAACGGATAAACATTGCCGGCGTGCTGAAAGGTGAGGCCCTTCACCCGAATGAAGCCCGCACCCGGTTGCGCGGGGACGAAGGTGGCGGCGCGGGTGGTGATTTCAATCTGGTGATCGGCGGGCGTGCCCGAGGCCAGACGGATGGCGATGGAGGTGCCATCGGTATCAACCCAGAACCGTGCGGTCGGGGAGCCGCCGACCTCCTGCATGACCGGCCCGCCGCGCCGGCGCGGCGGCATGCCGGCCACCGACACAGGCGGCACCGTGAAATCGGGAACGGGCGGAAGCGCCGTGGCCAGCTCGCGAAGTTGCTCCATCGGCTCCAGCGGCTTGCCATCGACAAACACCAATCCGCGCCGGCGGAAAAATGGTCCCATATCGACGGTCCGCGGATCGAGCCAGGACCAGGACGGCATGATGCTGGGCAGGGCGAAAGGGTTATAGAGATCGGGAAACATTGCCGTGGTGAGATCGTGCCGCCAGATCGCGATCTGCGGCCCCGGCGCGGCGCGCGTTCCCGAAGCAAGGCTTTCCTGCCGCCAGCCATCTTTGAGCACTTCCGAGCCCTTGATGACCACTTTGGCGCCCGGGGCGGCTTCATAGCTGATCATCTGGCCGGGGCCGCTGCCGCCGCGCGCGGGGCGGACGCATTCGCGGTAGGTGCCGCTGGCAATGACCACCCGTTCGCCGGGTTGAAGAACCTGCGCCGCCTTGTTGATGGTGCGGAACGGCCGCGCCCTGTCGCCGGGGCCGTTGTCATCGGCGTTCGCGGCGCCGTTATCGACATAATAGGTCTTGGAGAAAGTCAGGGGCTGTTCCCAGCGGACAAACTCACTCCCGTCGGGAAGGCGCAAGTCGCCGGACGCGATATTGCCGGAGCCTCCGCCCTGGGCCCAGGCATTGGTGGCCATGCCCAATGCTCCAACCGAAGCGGCGCTTTCCATGAAGCGGCGGCGCGTGATCGGGAGTCCGTCCGCGTCCTGTCGCAGGGGGGCGTTTGCGGCAGCGGTGTCGATATCTGTCTTCATGGTCCATCCCTGTCATCAAGTTCCGCGTGGATCGCCCTATGCGCTTTCCACCGCGGCATGCAAGGTTCGTCCCCCAAAGCCGGCTATCACGCAAGACTGAAAATGAACATGCGTTTCGCCTGATGGCAAAAATGAAAAATTTCCCGCGTATCTTCTTCGCAATTGCGAAAGAATCAGGGGGCCGGGGTTCCGGCCGCGGCCGTCACGGCCGGCCGCTGCCCCGCGGGATTTTGCGGGGACGCCGGCGGGCCCCGGCGGCGCTGAGGTTCGGGCGAAATCGCTTTGGTCGTCACCGCTTTCCAGAACAGGGCGCGTTCGCGCTCCGCCTTGTCGTCTGATATCGGCTGGTCGATGGCGACCGGCTTTTGGGGGTCGACCACGAAGGCCGGTTTGGCCAGGAAGCGATAGGCCGCGGAGATGCCGGTTTTTTCGCCGGTTTTGGGGTCCGGCAAGCCATCCGCATTGCGCTTGAGCGCGTAATAAAAGCCGATCTGATTCTGGTAATAGGTACTTTCACGCGACTGGCCGCCCGACGGCACGTTGAAGGTGTCCTTCGCGTAGATATCGCGATAGTCGCGGTAGCCGCCCAGCAAGGCCGACAGGCTGCCATCCGGCAGCAGGGTCAGCCGCATGCGCCCCTTGAAGAAGACGACCTCGCCGCGGTTGGTCTCATACCAGGCGAAAGCGGGCAGATGCAGTTCCGGGACCGTCTGGGTCTCCACCACGCCCTTGCGGATGGTCGCTTTCAGGGCCGTGTACTGCGCCGATTTGGCGAGACGGAAGGAATAATCGGTCGCGACCTTACCGGTCGCGTCCTTCACCACCGGGTCGGGCGAATAGCCGATTTCGACCTTGGCATCGCGGTCGTTCAGAGGGTCCTGGTTGCCGGAAATCCGCACCACCATGGTGTACATACCATCCAGCATTTTGTCGTTGCCGCGATTGCTGAGATAGCCCTGATACGGCACGCCGCGATAGGACATGGCGCAGCCCATGGCTCGGTAAAACGCGTTGTCGATACCGCGCTTGCCGTCCGGGCTGGTGAAGCCGCCGGTCTTGGGATTGCCGTCCAGGTCGAAGCCTTCGGCAATCTTGCCCGTCACCTGCTGAAAGCCCGGATCCGGCGCCGCGAAGGGATTGATATAGGTTTCGACATCGGCGCGGAACCCGCGATGCGACAGCGCGTCGTTCATCACCGAAATGGGGTCGCGTCCCGTCTCGCTGACCGGGCGATTGAGCTCGTGCGCTTCCTTGGCGCTGCGGAACGGCGTCTGGAGGATAATGTCATAATAGTTGTCTGGAATGGCGCCTTAGGGGCAATCGCTGCCCGGCTCGGTGGTGCCGATCTTCGCGCCATAATAGAAAGCCGGCTCATAATTGGAGACCACAAAGCCGCGCACCCAGGGGGCGGCCATGGTCGGCGATGCGGCCATCCCGGCGGCAATGACAAGCAGCGTTTTGCGCATGCAAACTCCCCATGAGCCGGTGCCGCGGCGGCATCCCTGTCAGCCAAGGCTTGGCGCCATCATGCGGCATCGGCGCGGCGAATTCCAGCCGCCAAACACGGCGGATGCCTAGAATAGCTTCAACCACGCCAAAGTGCTGGCCGCGTTGGGGCTCATGGCGGAGGCGCAGGACGCCTTGCGGCAGGTCCCGATGTCCCGGTCAGTGCGTCACTTGGGGTGTATAGAAGCGATGCATGGGCGTCTGGCCCGGTATGGCATTGGGCGCCAGTTCGACGACGAATTCATCGATCAGCAGCTTCAGCGCCGGAATGTTCTCGCCCCCAGATCGCAGCAATTCCAGCTTGCGGGTCGGCGGGTTTCGCATTCCCACCAACTGCGCTGCCTCCAGAGTGTTGGCCATGGTCTCGGCGATCACCAGCCCCGCGGACCAGCCAGGCTTGGGGTCATCCAGCCATTTATGCGCATCCTGAAGAATTCCGGATGTGATCCCTTCGCGATCGGACTGTTCCATCACAATGTCCGGACCGCGGTTGCGGTAAAAGCCCAGAACGGCCGCGACGATGGCGGGATCGCGGATGGTGCCGTCATCATAGAAGATGCCATGCACATTGCCCCAGGCGCGGGCAATCATCAGCTCCCAGATCATCCAACCCATATGGGCCGTATTGTGCTCCTCGATTTCGATATCATAGGGATTGGCCCGGCCGACACAGGCCATTTCCGTGGTGACAATGGCTTTGCCGACCTTGCGCCCCAGCGCCTGGCCGCGAAGGATGTCGGCGGCAATCTGCGCCCGTGTCTGGGAATAATCATGGAAGGAAAGCACGTCCACCACCGGCGCGGTCTGTTCGGCGCAGGTGAGAAACTCACAGCCGATGGTGACCGGCGTAACCTTGTCGAATTGCTTGAGCAGGGTGGCGACAAACATGGCCAGCCGGATGCGCTGCGCCTGGTTGGTGTTGGGCGGCGCCACCGGCAGGCGCACCCAGTCCGGCTCGTTGCCGGCATCCCACAGGACCAGGCCGGGCTCATTGCCGACAGCGGCGACCACATCCTTCACATAGGCTTGCATTTCCGGCTTGGCGGTGTCTGCGAAAGGATTGGGCATTAATCCTTGCGGCCCGTCGATCAAGACGAACATCGTGCCGATATGATGCGCATAGGCCGTGCGCGTGAAATCGCGGATATTGGCGCGAAAGCGGACCGGGTCCGCCTTCCAGGAGCCATAGGCCAGAAAAACCCGCGCCATGTTCAGCCGAAGGCGCTCGGCATAGCCCATATGCCGGTCGACCTCCGCATGGTCGTAGCGGTTCCACTCATCCGCATAGCCTCGGCTGGAGACGGTGTTGTAATTGAAGCCGCGCACATCGGAATAATCGGGCGCATATTTTAACCCGCCCGAGCGCGCCACAGCAGGCTCAGCGACGAGGGCCAGTGCCGCCGTCGCGCAAAGAAGGAGTGCAAATCCCAATAGGCGTTTCACGATCGCCCTCCCCCGCATTGTGGGGCCTTACCGCGGCCCCGTGCGCTTTAAATTGTCGGCCGTGACCATATAGGCCTTTTTGGTGGGAATATCCTTGGCAACCCCGATGACCATGAATTCCAAGGGCTCCGTCCCCGTGTTCCGGAAGGCGCGGCTTTCGTCTATGGCGGCGGGAACGGCATCGCCCTCGCCGATCTGGGCCGTGTCGCCGCCGATGGTGGCTTCGCCTTTGCCTTTCATCACGTAATACACTTCGCTCATGCCCTTGCGGCTGACCGGCCCCAGCGAGGCGCCGGGCGGCAGCAGGATATGGTCGACATAGCTCCAAGCCGAGGCGAACACCGATGCATCCAGCGCCCGGCGGTACATCGCCGTACCCTGGCCGCCGTCCAGATTGGGCCAAGGCTGAAGCAGCGCCCGATCCAGATGCATGGAAACGAATTGGGGAATGGCGTCCTTCGGGGCTCCGACGCGGCCATCATCCAGGTTGAAGGCGTCGTAATAACCCGGGATGGTCGACACGTTGATGTTCATCCACTGCACCGTCTGCTTCGACTGGTTGGTGATGCCGTGGGAATGTCCCAGCCGGGCGGGTGCCCCCGCCGGTCCCTTTAGTACCGAGGTGTGGCTGTCGATGGTGAACTCGGCTTCGCCATCGAAAATGACGAACATCTCTTCCGTGGTGTTGTGGAAATGCTCGCCAATGCCGCCGCCCGGGGGCAGCACGCCGCGATGGATGAAGAGCAGATTGCTACCCAGGTGGAATTTGTCGCCGCGGCGCGCGTCGTTCAGGGGCATATAGTCCATGGGGCCCGACCCGTTATGCACTGCCGGCAGATGATTGTAGCGCGACGGGTCGGTATGGGCGATGCGCTCGGCCAAGGGGATATGGGCCGTCATCAGCTCGCTGGACGCCACCCGCCCTTCGAGCGATGGCGGATTGAACACGCGGGGAGCTCCGCCGCCGCGCGGCGCCGGCGCCTGCTGGGAATAGACCGCCAAGGGTACCATGGCCATAGCCACCACCCCAGCCACGATGAATGATATTTTCATGCTTGCTCCCCTTTGTGCCCACCGCAATGCCGGCCTGTCCGCAGCCCGGAAGTGCCGGCGATTTAATGGACTTGTTTAATTGGTCGCTGCTCGCGGCGCAATCTTGATGACCGCCAAGATCTTATGAGCAGAAGCGTTTTGCGCGTTCTCTTTGCATCCCGATTCTGCCCTATGTAGTATTCTGCCCTACATAGTACTTTGTTGCTCTGCAACAACGCGATGCCGCTCGCTTCATGACGAGCCCCTCATATCCCGTCCATGCCGACGAGCTTACGACGAGCACTTTTCTTTACATTCCTCGCGGCGCTCTGCAAACTACCGAGGCGCACGAGGTGAGCTGGTCGCTCGACCGCCGCCCATAAAAACGCAGCGCCAAAGCCACGGAGGAATCAACCCCATGTTGAAAGACGCCATCGAAGCTTTCCTGTTCAATCGCCGCCAGGCTTTGCAGAACACGGGCGCGGCGGCGTTGCTTGCCTCCACGGTGGCGGCGCAAGCCCAAACCGCAAGGCCGGCCGCGGGCTTGACCGCGATTGTCGACGCTGCCAAGACCGCGCCGCCGATCAGCAATCATATTTTCGGTGCCTTCATCGAACATATCGGCAATCTGATCTATTACAGCTTGTGGGCCGAAGTTCTGGATGACCGCAAATTCTATTTCGCGGTCGACTCCAAGCCCCTGCCGCAGCCCCAGCGGGGCGGGTTTCGCGGTTCTCCGAACAAATGGATGCCCATCGGTGCCGACGCAACGGTGACGATGGACAAGGCCAATGCCTATGTCGGCGAACACAGCCCGGTGGTGGCCCTGGCTGGCGGCCAAGCGCGGGGCATCAAGCAGGAAAAGCTGGCCCTGAGCAGAAAGGGCTATACCGGCCGCATCGTGATCGCGGGCGATCCGGGCGCGCGAGTCACGGTTACCCTGATCTGGGGCGACGGTCCGGGGGCGCGGCAAAGCGTCGGTGTGCCGGTGGAAGCCGCGTGGAAGACACAGCCGCTCAAATTCAATTGCGGTGCCGACACCACAGAGGGCCGCATGGAAATCGCCGGCACCGGCACAGGATCCTTCCGCATCGGGGCGATTTCGCTGATGCCCGACGACAATCTGGACGGCTTCCGCGCCGACACCATCGCCCTGATCAAAGGGATGAACAGCGCCATCTGGCGCCTGCCCGGCGGCAATTTTGTTTCCAACCATGATTGGAAGAACGCGGTCGGCGATCCCGACAAACGGCCCACAACCTGGGACTATGCCTGGAATGCGCCTCAGCCCAACGACATCGGCGGCCATGAATTGATGCGGATGTGCGAACTGATGGGAGTGGAGCCCTATCTTTGCATCAATACCGGATTTGGCGAGGCCCGTTCCGGCGCCGAATATCTGGAATATATGAACGGTGCGGCCACGACGCCGATGGGCCGCTGGCGCGCCCAGAACGGTCATCCCGAGCCGTTCAAGATCAAATATTGGAATGTCGGCAACGAAATGTACGGCAATTGGCAGCTCGGCCATATGTCGCTGGACCATTACACGATCAAACACAATCTGTTCGTGCAAGGGATGCGCAGCGTCGATCCTAACATCACGATCATCGCCTCAGGCGCCATGCCCGACGAGATGACCGTGACCCGGGCGATGAATTATCCCGGCGAGAAACAGCCGCAGGTGCAATTCGGCTCCGAGCGCGATTGGACCGGCGGCCTTCTGGCAAAATGCTATGGCAATTTCGACCTGTTGGCCGAGCATTGCTACACCAACAAGGACCAGCGCTGGGACGGCGCCCAGGGCAAGATGGCGCCCGTGAAGGAGCCCGTGGTGGAACAGACACGCCACCAGGCCCACCGCATCCGCGCCAAGTCCGAGGAGTGGGAAGAGTATAAGCGCCGTTTCCCCGCCTTGAACGACGGCAAGGTCAAGGTGGCGCTGGACGAGTGGAACCAGGGCGGCACCGGCATGGAACAGGCCTTGATGGTCGGCATGACCATGCAGGAATTTTTCCGCCATACCGATTTCATCGTCATGGCCGCCTATACCATGGGCGTGTCCTGGCTGGATTATAACCGCACCCACTCCATATTGAGCGCGACGGGCATGGCGTTCGATCTCTACAATCGCCATTTCGGGCGCATTCCCGTGGCCGTCGGCGGCAATTCGCCCGTGCCGGCGCCGCAATATCCTATCGGCGGCGACCAGCCGCGGCAGAATTCGGGCAGCCCCACCTATCCGCTCGATGTCTCCGCGGCGCTGACATCGGATTCCAAGGCCTTGACCGTTTCGGTCGTGAATGCCACCGAACAGGCCCAGGATCTGACGCTGGATCTGCAAGGCTTCAAACCGGGCCGGCGGGGACGGATGTGGCAGCTCGGCGGCACCACCCTGCAAGCCGTCAACAAGGTGGGACAGCCGCCCCAAGTGTCATTGAAGGAAACCGCCTTCGACACGAACCGCAAAAAGCTCACCGTGGCGCCCTACAGTATTGCGATTTACGAATACCCCGCGTCCTGAGGCGCAATATGCCATCTGCGCTAGACGAAATGGGTCTTGATCACGCTCCGGTTGATATCGGATAGTTTGGCGCATCCGGCGGCGGCTGCCACCTGGACAAGTTCTTGCTGCATCATCTCGATCAGGCGCTGTGCACCGGCCGTGCCGAATGCCCCAAGCCCCCAGCGCGCTGCCCGTCCAAGCTGGACGGCGTTTGCGCCTAGGGCGAGCGCCTTGAAGATATCGCTGCCGCGACGGATGCCGCTATCGAACAGAATGGGTATCCGGCCGTTCACCGCAGCCACGACCTCGGGCAAAGCCTCCATCGTGGACGGACCGTAATCCATCGAGCGCCCGCCGTGATTGGACACGACAATTGCGTCCACGCCATGCTCGATCGCCAGCCGCGCATCTTCTGGGTCTACGATGCCTTTGACCAGCAGCGGGCCTTTGACCATTTTGCGCACCGCTTCCAGATATTGCCAGGTGTACCACAGGCGCCCGTTACCGATCCGGTAGCGTGCCGCGCCGCTCAGGGCCGCGGCCCTGTTCGCCGGCGCCGTCGCTCCGCCGCCGCCACCCGGCGTAGGGGCTTCACCGCCCGTGGCGACGCCTGCGGCCGCCGCTGCAGATGCGGCCGCGCCCGGCGTGGCGCCGCGACCGCCTCCGCCGCCGCCTCGCCCGCCGCCACCAGCGCCGCCGGCAACCCGCCCGCCCAGATTGCGCTCCAACGCATCACGTTCGTAGTAGGACGCGGCCTGATCGCAGGTCACCATGAAGCCGGTTGCGCCCGCGGTCTGGTAAGTGCCCAGCGTTCGCTCCGCCGTGGTGAGATTCTCCACCGGATAATGCTGCGCCCACAGCCTGCCGCCCGGCGAGGCCGGCGCAACCTGGGTGATCGGCATGGTGCTGACGGCGCTGAGGATCATCAAGGTGTTCGAGGCCGCCGTCGCGGCCTTGTACATCCCCGCCTCTCCATCGGGATGCAAGGCGCCCTGGCCCGATGACGGCGCCACCACGATCGGATATTTCAGGTCCATGCCGAACAGGTTGGACGACAGATCGACTTGCGATACGGGAATCGCGGGACCGCGTGGCACGATATCGACCCAGTCAAACGCCCGGCGATTGCGCGCAAGCGTGAACTCCGACCCATCGCCATGCGCGGTATAGTCAGACACCGACAAGGGAATATTGTCGAAAAAAATGGGTTGGAAGTCGAAGGAGGTTTGTACCTCCGCCAGGCTGAGGACGCGGCGGACTTCGCCAAGCGGTCTCGGGTCCTGCTGCGCCAGCGCCGAAGCGATAGGCGAAGCCGCCATAAGCCCGGCCACACGGGCCATCGCGTTGCGCCGGGAAGGATTGTTGAGCCAGGCCCGCTCGATATCACTCATGATTCATGCTCACTTTGGGAAGGGCTGCGTGAACGCACACGATGTCGGGATTGATCGTCGCCAGCGATACCCGGCCGGACATCGCCATATATCTGGCAAGCTCGGTCTGCAGCATTTCGATAACGCCCTGCACGCCGTCGTCGCCATAGGCCGCCAGGCCCCACATCACCGGCCGGCCGATCAACACCGCCTTGGCTCCAAACGCCAGGGCTTTGAGAATGTCGGTGCCGCGGCGGAAACTACCGTCGACCAGCACAGGGATCTGGCTGCCGACCACTTGAACGACCGGCGCGATCAGGAGCAGCGTGCCGGGGAGCGCCGCTGCATTGCCGCCGCGATAATTCGACACCACCACCCCCTTGGCGCCGCGGGCGACGGCCTCTTTGGCCTCTTGCGGATGGGTGATGCCCTTCACGATCACGGGCAGCGACGTAGCTTTGACAATCGCGTCCATGGCAGACCAGGCGATCGGCGTCGCAGGCCCATTGGCGGAGCTACCGGCATTTACCGTCACGACGACCGCTCGGGCCTTGGCCGCTCCGGCACCGTCAAGCATCGCCTTGGTTTTGGGGCTCCCGGCATAAACCTGCAGCCACAGAGGTGTGGTCGCGGCCTTGGCAATCGCCGCCAGGGGCATACTGGAGTCGCTGCTCACCACCATGGCGGATTTTGCCGCGGACGCGCCGCGCGCCGTGGCGACTTCGCCCTCGGGATGGAAACGTTTCTGATCGGCGATGGGCCCTACGATGATAGGCGCGAAATGTTCGTCGCCAAACAAGGTGCTCGACAAGTCGAGATCCCGCGTGGGGATGTTTATCCGGGGGCGCAGCGTGATGCGATCGGTAACCGTGCGGTCGCTGCCCAGGATGGGCGCAACCTTCGCCGGCCCCAAGACCAGACGCGCCTGTGGTTCATAGGCGAGCACGTTCACCAGGCCGGTTCGCGGCACCAGGACCGGCGGGGGAATCGGCACGTGCAGCATCCCGGTTTGCGGTACCGCGCCAAGGGTCGGCGCGGCCGCGCCGGCGGAAACGCCAGCCCCTATCACGCCGATGGCTCGGCGGCGCGATGTCCCCTCTGCACGGCCCTTGTTTCTTTCGGTCACGATCGACTCCTCGTTTTACCCAGGCGGTTTTTTCATTTGCGAGCGCATTCGATGCGTTCGAAGAAAACGTGGCGCATCGCCTAAAAGGTGGCGATCGGATTGAGGACCGATCCGGTGCCGCCGGGGACGGCCGCCGGTGAAGCGGTCACCAGGAAATCCCAGCGTTTGCGTTTTGCCGCTTCCCGGCCGATCAGCTCCAGATCCAGATTGTCGAAAATCGGCATGCCCATGGATACGATACAGAGCGTATGGATCGGCTGGGAAATTCCCGTGATGCCCGACGGCAAAACATCCTGCGCCCCGTCACCGCCAATGATCGCCACGCCGCGTTTATGCATCCATTCGGCGCACGCCATGTGAAGGCCTGCGAGTCCGGTAGAGACCGACCAAGGGCCCTTGGCCTCCCGGCGCGCCCAGCGACCGGTTCTCACGATCATGACATCGCCCGGTTGCAATTTCACCTTGGCCTGCTTTTCCCAGCCATCCAGGTCCTCAGGATGGATGGCGGTGCCCGGCTCCAGCCAGTCGACACCTTTGTAGCGCGGGATATCCATCAGCACGCCGCGCGTGATGATGCCATGCTTGAAGTTGATGATGCTGTTCTTCAGCGCACCATCTTCCTCGGTGATATTGTCCTGGGAAAAGCCATTATACATTTTCTTGTCGTAAAGAAAATGGCACAGCGTATCCATATGGGTATGGGCATAGCCGTGATAGTCGATGAAGAATGTGTCGGAAGAGCCGCCCACCTTGAACTTGTTCGGCTCCTGGCCTTTGCCGGCGCGCTTCATTTTGCGGACGATCGGCACCGTGTTGTCGGCGGATGCGACAAAATCCGCGTCCCGCGCCATCGAAAAGGACTCGCCTTCGCGCACCAGCCGCAAGGCCTGTTTGCGCTTGGCCGGCGTGATCAAATTGACCGCTCCCTTTTGGTCGTCGGCGCCCCAGCGGTTCCAGTTGGAGAGAGCGGCAAACAGGCGGATGAACTCTTCCGTACTCGCATCCGCATCGGGTAGCGGCCCACGCCCTGCGGCAGGCGCGGCGGACGGTGTTGCAGTCGTAGCTCCCTGTGCCAAGGCGGCGGAGGCGGGCGCTGCCGCCAGGGTCGCACCGGCCGCGATACCTTGCAGTAGGCGGCGTCGGGGCAAATTCACTTCCGTGGCGGTTTCGATGCGCTCTTCAGGCTTCATGGCAATCCCCTCCCGGTTTGTTAAGTCCAAGGAGCCTCCCGCTATCGGGGTTTGGCCCGATGAGCGACCTTGTTGAGGCCCGCCTCAGCGCAGTCCGCGTCGATCCCCGGATTGGGTGTGCCGCTGACCGCGATCGCGCCGATCACATTGACACCCTCCTTGATCGGTATCCCGCCACCGCGTTGAGGGCCTTGCTGGGGATCGGCCGCGAGTTTGGCGGCCAGCGCCGCATCGCTCTGACTGGCCTTGGCGAGGTCGGCGCTGGACATCCCGTTTTTGGCCGCAGAAACCGCTTTTCCCATCGCGATGGACTGGGTTATCAGCGCGGCCCCATCGCCCGAGAGCAAGACGATAGCCGTTCCGGCCGAATCGACCACTACCGCCGTGACCGGATAGCCCTGGGCTTCGCAGGCCTGGACCGCTTCTTGTGCGGCAAGGATTGACGGCGCAAGCGCCGGACCCCGATCGCGTTGCGGGCGGGGAGCACGGCTGTCGTCATTGCTTGGCGTGACAAAAGTGATTTGTGCCACCGCCATCGCGCTCCAGACCGAAAAGCCCGCCGCGGCGGCAACAAGCGTTCCGAATTTGCGGCTCATCGCACAACCCCCCATCTTTTCCAAATCGGCTTGGCCTGGGGTCGCAAGGCATATTTCTCGAAGGCAATCGCCTCTTTCAGATTGGGAGCCTTGGCCAACACGCCGATGGAGAAATACAAATGGGCGTTCAGGCTGGCCGGCACCAGGCCGATGAAATCGACGCCATAGGTGCCCAGAAGCGTTCCCATGGTTTCAATGGCGATCGGGGCGTCGCCGCGGGCCGCCGATTGCGATCCCATTCCGGACAACACGATCTTGAGGCCGGCAAATTCCGGCTTGGAGAGGATTTTGGCGATCATGATACCGCCGGCGCTTCCCCCTGCCGGATCGGTATAAGCCACGGTTTTGGCCGCCAGCAGGGCGTCGCGGAATTTCGGATAGGTGGAAATGTCCGGATGGGGCGCCCCTTTGGGCACCGCGACCCCCAGATCGATGCGGCCAAGGCTGACATTGGTGCCCGGCAAAATCACACCTGCCTTGACCAGATCCTCCATGTCGTCCTTCTGGACGATCACGACATCGCCCACGGAATCCGGTGCCAAGGCCTGCTGCTTGGTCCGGCCCGCCGTTCCGCCGGACACCGAGAAATCCGGCCCGCTTTCCCACAGGCCTTTCAAAGAATTTTTGTAGTTCATCGCAAGCACGCGCGATCCCGGTGCCGCGACGCCGGTCGATAGAATGTGGAGCATGATCGGCGGCTGAGCTTGCGCCGCCGCCGGCAAGAGGAAAGCCGCGGCCGCCAAAAATCGCGCGATACGCATGGGACCCCCAATCAACACTTCATCAGCCGACAGCGAGACGCAGAGATGCCGGGCGAAAGCCGGACGCCGGCGAAGTCAACCAGCAATCGCGTGACCGCGCAACTTGATCGTCTAGGCTTTGCCCGCCGTTTGGCTTAGGCTGATCAAAACATGTGTTGGGGAGATAGGCAGATGAAACGATCCATTCTCTGGGGAATAGTTGGTCTTGGCGTGTCGTCAGCCGTTTTCGCGCAAGATGTCGCCGCCCCCGCCCGCAGCACCATGGCGACGCGGCCGCCCAATGTGGCCAACCCGCGCGGCACCGATTCCGGTGCGGGTGTCGCCTGCGATCTGGTGATGAATTATGGTGCGGTGCAACCGGCTGGCCAGGCGGCGCTGCCCTATGGCGGAAATAATCCGCCTCAGGTGGTCGCCAATCCCTGGGCGGAAGCAGCCGCCGCGCCAGCTGCCGGACGCGGTGCGGGCCGGGCCGCGCAACCTGCCGCTGGCGCAGCCGGCGCGCGTGGTGCGCGGGCTGGTGGCGGAGGCGGTGCGGTGCCGCTTGGGGCCGCCGGCATGGCGATGCGCGGCACGGTGATCCCCACGGCGCCCATGCTGCCTTACGAGAATGTCGAGGGGCCCAATCCGCCGACGGGCACGCAATTTGCCAATGTCGCCAGCGTCGGCCTGCTCAAGAACGGCCATCTGGTCGCCTTCCAGCGCGAGCCGATGTACGAATTGCTCGAATATGATGCCGACAACAGGCTGGTACGCAGCTTCGATCCCGACATCGTCTCGCGTCCCCACGGCATGTTCATCGACAAGGACGACAATATCTGGCTGAGCGATCAGCAATGCAGCACGGTGGTCAAGCTGAACTCGCGCGGCGAGGTGTTGATGCGACTGGGCACCAATGGCAAAGCCGGCAGCTGGGACGAAGCCAAGGGGGACCATCTGTTCAACGAGCCGACGGCAGTGGCCGTCGGCCCCAAGGGCGATGTCTTTGTCTCGACCGGGCATGGCGGGCCGGACCCGCGCGTCGTCAAATTCGACAAGAACGGGAAATTCCTCACCACCTGGACTTTGAAACATGAGGACAATACGCCTCCGGCGGCGAACATCCATGCCCTTGCGGTCGACAAGGAAGGCACGGTGTTTATCGGCGACCGCGAGGCCAAGAATCTTTTGATCTATGATTCAAACGGTAAACATCTGAAGACCGTGCATATGCAAAACCTAATCTGCAGTCTTTACATCGACAGCAAGGATCAATTGTGGATGACGGCCGGCTTTGACGGCATGTTCATGCATCTGGACAAGAACGGCAATGTTCTGGGCTGGGCCGGCAAGGAGGGCTTTGGCGCCAATGAGTTCGGCGAAGCCCATGCGATGACGATGTCGCCCGATGGCAAGACGATCTATGTCGCCGACACCGTCAACAACGACATCAAGCGATATCGTCGGACAAACTGATGGTCAGTATCCCAATTTCAGCATCACGTTCTTCTGGCCGTTCACCGTGCCCCGATCCAGCCATTCGCGTGAGACGGCGAACAGCAGCAGGTGGTTCTTTTCCCACATGGCGTTATGCGACGAGCAGGCGAGATCGACAAAGACCTTGTCGCCGCCGATATCGGCGTAAAGATTGCGGACATTCTGCGGATTAACCTGGCCGTCATTGACGCCGGACACCATTAAAGTGGGAATCTTCGTGTTCTTCGCCATTTCTTGCGTCCAGCCGGGACCGGGCGCGGTAACGGGAGCCCGGCGCGCGGGCGGATTCCAGCGGGCGCCGACCGGATCGGAGGCGAGCAGCTCGTGCCATACCGAATCCAGCGTTGCCGCTTCATATTGGCCCGGGCAAGGCGCTTGCCGGTTCCAAAGCGCCACCAAATCTTCATGCGTCTGCACATTGAAGGCGGCGTTGCTGCGCGGCCGGGACGCTGCGGGCGGCCCGGCGGGACGAGTGCCGTTGTTATAGGCGGGCGCCAGCAGCACCAGTCTGTTCACTTTGTCGGGATGCTGGGCCGCCCAACCGGCCGAACGCGGGCCGCCCTGCGACCAGCCGATCAGACTTAGCTTCTGCGCGCCGCGCAGTTTGAGGACATAATCGATGGCAGCGCCGACATCGTTCCAATCCGAGGCCAGCGTCGTAACACCTCCGGTCATGGTCGGCTTGCAATCGGCGGGCACTTTATATTGCGCGCGCTGCGCTTCGGAGAGATTGCATTTATCCGCCATGGCAGCGGGACGAGCGCTGCGGCCATAGCCTTCCATATCGACGGCGAAAACGTCGTACCCCGCATCGGCGAGATAGGCCATCCAACTGTAGTCGGCATAAGGCACGTCGAAACTGACTTCGGCGGGCGTGCCGGCGCCGTGGATGAAGAGGACGAGTTTGCCCGGATCGGGTGCACCCTTCACCCGCTCGCGCAGATACAGCCGCACCGTCTGCCCCGCTTCAGAAGGGGCGCTGGAGACGACATTGGTATAATGATCATTGCTGGCGATTGCCGCCCGGTTCTGCGCCGCGGCCGGCGCCGCCAGCAACAGCAAAGCCACCGACAATTTGCGAGCACGCATTCCAGCCTCCCCGTCATTTTGGCAAGGCTAACATGGGTGCAGCAAGGGGACCAGCGCGCGAAAATGAGCGCTTTTGAACAAAGGCGGCCTTGGCTTGCGAGAAGAAATGCGGCGAAGGCGCAAACGTTGCGCCTTTTTTGCCATCCAGGCGTTGGGTTTGCCATGAGTGCCCCGCTAGACCCGCCCCGCGCCACAGGTGCCGGCCGCCGCGAATTGCCCGCCTATCTCTCCAACGGCCTTATGGGACTTCGCGTGCGCGAGAACCCCCTGATGGCCGGCATGGCTCTGCTCTGCGGCTATAGCGGTCTTCATCCCCAGCGCAAGATCGAGGCCGCCGCTGTCGCGCCTTACCCCTTTGCCGGAAATCTTTCCATCGATGGCGTCTGGCTGGGAGATGTCCCACACCTGGTGACGGTGGTCGATCAGGCCTATGATTTTTCCTCTGGCGAGCTCAGTACGCATCTTCGCTTCGGCGTGGGAGAGGTTACGGCAGACATTGAAGTCCTGACCTTTTGCTGCCGCCATCAACCGACCTTGGCGGTCCAGCAAGTGACGGTGCGGGTCGATCGCGCCTGTGGTTTGAAGTTGCAAAGTCTGGTCGATACCGATGGCATCGAAGGATATCTCGAATGCCACACCGCAAAACCTCCGGGCGAGGACAAAAATGAAATTGATGGCAGCCTGTGTTGGAAAAGCGCTGCGGGATTTAGCCATTGTGGCATCGCCCTGGTCACGCAAATGGGCGATAGCGCCCAGCGCGAAAAACCGGGCGGCGGTCGACAAAGCCACCTCATCACCCAGTATGGCCTGCGCGCCCGTGCCGGGCGGCCCTATGTTTTGCGCCAGATCGTCAGCATGGTGCCCAGCGTCTTGCACGCCCAGCCTGACCGTCAGGCCGAGCGCATGGTGGCACTGGCCGCGCATTACGGCTTTGCCGCACTGCGCGCAGCCAACCGCGCCGAATGGGACGAATTGTGGAAAGGCCGGATATTGCTGCACGGCGCAGGCCGCAACTGGCAGCAGTTGGCGGACGCCGCCCTTTTTTATCTGAACAGTTCGGTCCATGTCGGATCGCCGGCTTCCACCTCGATGTTCGGGTTGGCGACCTGGCACGACTATCATTATTATTATGGGCATGTGATGTGGGACATCGAGACTTTTGCCGTCCCGCCGCTCACCTTTTTGCAGCCCGAGGGCGCGGCGGCCTTGTTGCAGTACCGCTCCCGTTCCCTCGCCGCGGCGCGCAGCAATGCCCAATGCATGGGACGCGGCGGTTTGCAATTTCCCTGGGAAAGCGGCCCCAGCACAGGAGAGGAAGCCGCGCCCTCCCCCGGCCGCGCCGCCTGGCATGAAGATCATGTCTCGATGGATGTCGCGCTGGCCTTTCTGCATTTCGCCCGCGCCACGGGGAATCGCAACTTCCTTCGGGATCGGACCTGGCCCATACTGGCGGGCGTGGCCGACTGGATTGTGAGCCGCAGCCATCGCTCACGGCGCGGCTTTGAAATTCGCCGCTGCATGGGCATCGCCGAGCGCGAACAGGAATGCGACAACGAAGCCTATACAATGTTGTCGGCGCGCGCCGTGCTTGAGGGTGCGCTGGAGGTCGCCGGCTTGCTGGGCCGCACTCCCGGCAATCAATGGCGCGAAATTGCGGACCGCCTGGTGCTGCCTCTGCGGGACGGCGTGCTGGTTTCCCATGACGATTTCCGCGCCAATGAGGAAAAAGCGGCAACGCCCTCACCGCTTATGGGTCTGTTTCCGCTATGGAGCGAGTTGCCGCCGCGCGTATGGGAGCGGACGCTCGACTATTATCTACCCCGCGCCAAGGCCTATATCGGCAGCCCCATGCTTTCGGCCTTTTATGGGGTCTGGGCGGCGGAGCGGGGCAAGCGCGACCTGGCCGCCAAATTGCTGGAAGAAGGCTATTCCCAATTCGTGGCCGGCCGCTTTCTGCAAACCTTGGAGTATCGCCCCGACCGGTTTCCCGAGCAGCCCATCGCGGGACCGTTCTTTGCCAATATGGGAGGATTTATGATGAGCCTGCTGCAGGGTTTTCCAGCGCTCAAGCTGAATGACGGTCCGCCATCGACCTGGCCACAGCGGGACGTCATTCTACCCGAGGGGTGGAAGGAAATCGAAGTCGAGCGGCTTTGGCTGCACGGCCGTCCCGCCAGGCTTCGGGCGCGGCAGGGAAAACGAACCACGCTGGAATTTCTTGACCGGTAAGAACTTTGCTGGTTATCGCGCATGCTCTAGACTTAGCTGCATAACCGTGCCCGACCGCCGCATTTAAGATATTCAGGAGGTGATATGCGTCGCACTCTTCTCGCCTCCCTCATGGCCCTGTTTTGCCTGTCATTCGCAGCGCCGAGCGCAAAGGCCGCCGAAATCCATGTTCTATCCCCGACCGGTGTCAGAGCTGGGATGGAAGTCTTGGCCAAGGGCTTCACGCAGCAAACCGGCACGGTTGTGGATCTCTCCTTCGCCAATGCGGGAACGATTCCCGCGACGCTGGCCAGCAACGAGCCAGCCGACTTGGTCGTTTTGCCGACGGCGGACATGGACGCTGTGGAGCAGAAAGGTGCCCTCAAGGCGGATACGAAAATCCGCCTGGGCCGGGTGGAGATGGCTTTTCTCGTCAAGGCCGGCGCGCCCCATCCCGATATTTCGACACCCGAGAAATTCCGTGCCGCGTTGCTGGCGGCGCGTTCGGTTGCCATCAATGATCCTTCGACCGGTAGCGCGGGCGGGATGATCCTGGCGCGCGTCTTCCAGGACCCGCAATTTGCCGGGGTCAAGTTCAAGCTGGTGCCCGCAGGGCCCGGCCGCGTGATGGCCCAGGGAGGCGCGGAAGTCGCCATCCAATCCATGAGCGAAGTGATATCGTCGCCCGGTCTGGAGATTGTCGGCCCGTTACCGCCCGTCTGGCAGGCGCATCTGGATTTTTCCGCCGCGGTCCCGGCGAAATCCATGTCATCGGATGTGGGGCTCGCCTTTCTGCGATATATCACCCGCCCGGAAGCCGCGGCGGTGTGGGAAAAGGTGGGCGTCGACCGCTAGGACAAAGCCTAGCCGGTGTTCTGCGGAGGCGGGCGCTGCCTTGTCCCCACGCAAAAGGCAGCTGTGCAATGGACGCTCCCGGCCGCCGCAAGCTACAATGAAGCATGGAATTCGAGCAACTTCTGGCACCGCTCACGCGCGACCGCTTCTTGCGCGATTACTGGGAACAGAACCTTCTGCATCAGAGGGGGGAGCCTGGCCGCTTCGCCGAGCTTTTCGGTTGGGACGCGCTGAATAGGTTGATAGACAACCACCGGCTCACCTCGCCGCATATCAAGCTGTCCCAGGACGGCCGCACATTGGAGCCCGAACGCTTCCTGTCGGCTCCTCCAGGCCGCGGCAGCGTCTCACGGGCCGATCCCGGCCGGCTCGTGGCGTTGCTGGCCGGCGGCGCGTCGCTCATCTTGAATACCATCGACGAAATTCATCCAGCCATGCGCGAGGTGGCGGAATGTTTCCGCGATGCCGTGAAAGCGCGCGCCCATGTCAACCTCTATGCGGGCTGGCACACCCAGAAAGGCTTCGATCTGCATTGGGATGCCGAGGAGATTTTTATTCTGCAGGTGAGCGGCCGCAAACGCTGGCAAGTCTACCAGCCCACCCGGCCTTATTCCTTAAATCGGCATGACACGCCAAAGCCCAGCGGCAAGCCGGACTGGGAAGGTGTGCTGGAAGATGGCGATACGCTTTATCTGCCGCGGGGCTGGTGGCATGTGGCGCACCCCATCAATCAACCCAGCCTCCACCTGACGGTGGGGATTACGCCGCTGCATGGCTTGAACATGCTCAACTGGCTTTTCGAGAAGATGCGATCGGCCCCTTTGCTGCGCCAGAACCTGCCCAGTCTGAAGACACCCGGAGAGAAAGCCGCTCATATGGCTGAACTGCGCGCGGCGATGAGCGCGATGATCCATGAGGGTACCCTCGATGAGTTCCTGCGCGAGGCCAGCGACCATGAGCGCGGCCGCCCCCGCGTCCGCCTGCCTCATGCGCCCTACGAACAGCGGGCGCCATTGACCGAGGCCAGCCGCATCCGCCTCGCCTCTTCGCATGTCCTCAGCTTCCGACGTCAAGGCGAGGATACCACCTTCCGTGCCTATGACGTCGATTACACGGTGCCCGCCGCGCTGGAACCCGCACTGGCGGCGCTGTCGGATAGCGCCGCGCGCAGCGTCGGAGAGATGAACGCGATGATCGCCGATCCTGCCGCTCTGGCGACCGTGCTGGAAACCATGGCGCGCGCCGGCATCGTATCGGTGGAGCAAGTCTGATGGAGTTTGACGAGCTGATCCGCCCTCTCGACCGCAGCGCTTTCGTTGCGCGCTATTGGGAAAAGAACTGCCTGCATCAAAAGGGTTCGGCAGGCCGTTTCGCGGGTCTGGTGAACTGGGACGGCCTGAATGAGTTTTTGGAAAACCACCGGCTGCTGCCCGATCAGCTCAAGCTGGCACGGGAAGGCAGTTTCATTCCGCCCGAGAAATTCTTCCGCACGCTACCCGGCGCCGGCAACATCCCGCGGATAGAATCGGGATGTCTGACCGCTTTGTTGGCGGCCGGGGCTTCGCTGCTGCTGGAGAACATGGCTGAGCTTTCCCTGCCGGTGCGAGCCTTGTCGCTGTCGGTGTGCCGGGCCCTGAAATGCCGCGGTGGCGGCGCTAGCCTTTATGCGAGTTGGCACCACATCAGGGGCTTCGGTCTGCATTGGCATCCGCATAGCGTCTTGGCGCTTCAGTTGGCTGGGCGCAAGCGCTGGCAGATCTATCCTCCGACAGAGCCATATACCATCGAAGGCGAGGCGCCGGCCCGACCTTCGGGTTCGCCTGTGCTGGATATTACGCTTGAGGATGGCGATCTGCTTTATTTGCCGCGCGGGTGGTGGCATGTCGCCCATCCCCTTAATGGGCCCAGCCTGCATCTGAGCTTGAGCCTAAGCGCGGCAACGGGGGTCGATTTTCTGCACTGGGCCGTGGATCAGCTAAAGCAGGAAAGTTTGGCGCGCCAGCCATTGCCGCTCCTGGACGGGGATGAGGCTAAGGCGGCGCATGTGGGCCGCTTAAAAGACTTGCTGTCACAAGCGCTGTCCGGCGATGCGCTGGCAGAATTTGGCCATAACCAAGCCGCACCGATCCGAGGCCGCCCTCCCATGCGGCTGTTACAGGCGCCATACGACCAGCTGGGCCGCTTGCGCGATGACACCTGTATCCGTTTGGCGGCAGCCGATATGCTGAGGCTTGAGCCGAGAGGCGACAAAGTGCAATTCCAGGCTTATGGCAAAACCTATAGCGCGCAGGCCTTTGTCGCACCGGCCTTGGCGCTTTTGTCGGAGGTGGAAGCAATAAGCGTGGCCGAATTGGTGGCCGCTCTAGGCGATGCGAATGCGGCCGCCGAGCTGCGGCAGACCCTTACGACACTCGCCAAGGCGGGGGTGGTGTTGGCGGAGAATCCAGCCGGTGACGGCGCCTAGAACGCAATGCTTTCGTAATCACTTCCCGTTTGTCAGACCGACAGGCTGCAGGCGGGGTTTGGCTTTGGCGGACGCGTTATCAGCCTTTTTGGCCCGGGTAGCGGCGGCGTCCTTATCCAGTTTGGCGGCAGCAGCGATCGCGGCCGGGTCCATGGCCTTGCCGCCCCGCGCATTCTGGAACGGAAAGCTCTGCACCACGCCCATGATGACGCTGTTGAACGTGTCGCCATTGGCTTTGACCTGGGCCACGATCTGCTCGATCGCCGGCCGGTCGCCGCCCTGGATGCCCCGGCCCAAGGCATAAGACAGCACCTTGCGCACCACGGCATGGCGGAAGTCGTCCTCCCGGGTCAGCAACACCTGGCGGAATTCGGCCGGCTTGGTGAATTTATGCCCGTTGATCTCGCCCGAGACATCCAGCGGGATGCCGTTCTCCTGGGTTCGCCAGGAACCGTTGCCGGCATAGTTCTCCAGCG
>JAICHV010000037.1 GCA_025924715.1 Alphaproteobacteria bacterium | reverse complement strand
TGTCGGCAAGGTGATCGAAGCCGCCGCCGCCCGCGAGGCCGCCCGCAAGGCCCGCGAGCTCACCCGCCGCAAGGGCGCGCTGGACGGCGCCTCCCTCCCCGGCAAGCTGGCCGATTGCCAGGAGCGCGATCCCAGCAAATGTGAAATCTTCATCGTCGAGGGCGACAGCGCCGGCGGCAGCGCCAAACAGGCCCGCAATCGCGCCAACCAGGCGGTGCTGCCTCTGCGCGGCAAGATCCTGAACATCGAACGCGCCCGTGTCGACAAGATGCTGTCGTCGGATAGTATTGTCTCGCTGATCACGGCGCTGGGCACCGGCATCGGACGGGAGGAATTCAATCCCGACAAGCTGCGCTATCACAAGATCATCATCATGACCGACGCCGATGTCGACGGCGCCCATATCCGCACTCTGTTGCTGACGTTCTTCTATCGCCAGATGCCCGAGCTGATCGACCGCGGGCATATCTTTATCGCCCAGCCGCCGCTGTATAAGGCGGCGCGCGGCAAGTCGGAGCGGTACCTCAAGGACGAAGAGGAACTGCAGAATTACCTGATCGAGGAAGGCTCGGCTGGCGCCTCTTTCGCCCTGCACACGGGCGAGACCGTCGCCGGAGCCGATTTCGCCATGCTGGTGGAAAGCGCCCGCACCGCGGTCTCGGCGCTGGAGGGTTTTCCCCGTCATTATCCGCGCTTTGTGCTGGAGCAGGCGGCGATCTCCGGCGCGATGAACCCCGATATCCTGGCAGACGCCACCAAGGCTTCGGAGGCGGCCCGCTATATCGCCCAGCGGCTGGATTCCCTCAGCGAGGAATTCGAACGCGGCTGGCATGGCGAGCCCACCGCCGATGGCGGCCTCAAATTCTGGCGCGAGGTGCGCGGCGTGCGCGAGGCCGTGGCGATCGACGGCGCCCTGATCGCCAGCGCCGATGCCCGCAAGCTGGACCGGATGACGGCCGAATTGCAGGCGAGTTATCTGCGTTCCGGAACCCTGCGCCGCAAGGACGAGACCCGCGAAGTGCGCTCGCCGTCGGAACTGCTGAGCGCGGTGTTCGAATGGGGCCGCAAGGGCCTGGGCCTGCAGCGCTACAAAGGCCTGGGCGAAATGAACCCCGAACAACTTTGGGAGACTACGCTGGACGAGAACGCCCGCTCGCTGCTGGTGGTCAAAGTCCAGCATGCCGACGAGGCCGGGGAGTTGTTCGCCAAGCTGATGGGCGATGTGGTCGAACCGCGTCGGGAATTCATTCAGGACAATGCGCTGTCGGCCTCGGTGGATATCTAGAGCGGTTCCACCGCCACGAAATCTTTGGCGCATCAGCCGGTTAGACGGGACCCGGCCCGTCGGGCCGGCAAAAACCGCATCAGTCGCAAGGGCTTAAGACCTGCGAAACCAGAAACGGTCCATTATCCATACTCGCTTGCCGGTTTTCGGCCGCGATTGAGGAAGGCCGAGCATGTCCCAAGAACCGAGCGTGGCTGTGAAGCCAGGCGCCAGATCGGGCGGCCCGCAAGCCAGCATCAAGACCAGTTTCTTCATCAGCTTTTCCATCCTGGTGGTGCTGCTGGCGAGTCTGGGCACCTTTTCGGTCGGCGAGCTCGACCAGCAGATCACGGCGAACCGCGAAGTGGACGGGCATGTCCTGCCGATCATCGATGCCGCCAAATCCGCGGCCGACGATCTCGACGATCTGCGTCTCAGCCAGGCCAATGCCCTGGAAGCCGCCGATTCTCGCCGCCTGGTCCAGGCGCAAAAGGCCAACGCGGCCGCGGGCGCGGATCTGGCAAAGCGATTGTCTTTCATCGCGCGCGCCAGCGGGGCCGGCCAGGCGGCCAAGATCGCGGGCGCGCTGAATCGCGAGGCCGGGCTTTTTCTGGCGGCCAATCGGCAATTCATGGAAGACACCAAGGCTCGCGGTCCGATGCGTGCGCGCGATACCGCTTCCATCGACGCCGCCTATCAGCGGACCAAGGACATCGCGTCTCAACTTTACGATTACAACGTGGCCAAGACGCGCACCAATCGCGAACAGGTCAATGAAGCCGCGTCGCGCACCAGGCTGGCGATCTGGGCGGCCATCGCGGCGGCGATCGCCAGCGCGCTGGCGGTGATCGTTCACCTGGTGCGCCATATCGTGCTGCCGCTTGGCTCCATCACGGATGCCATCGAGCAATTGGCGCATGGCGATTTGTCCGTCGCGGTTCCGACCGTGGAACGCCGCGACGAAATCGGCCGGCTGGCCCGGATCATGTCGCGCTTCAAGGATGCCGCCCTCGCCCTGCGGGACGCCAAGGAGGACGCCGAAGCGGGGGCGCGGGCCAAGTCGGAATTCCTGGCCAATATGAGCCACGAAATCCGCACCCCGATGAACGGCATCCTGGGCATGACCAATCTTCTGCTCGATACCGATCTGGATCCCGAACAGCGCAAATTGGCCGAGATTGCCTCGGAATCCGGCGAGGCCCTCCTCACCGTACTCAATGACATCCTGGACATTTCCAAGCTGGAAGCGGGAAAGCTGGACATCGAATGCATCGAATTCGACCTGGTCGCCGCGGTGGAAGGGGCGGTGGCCCTCCTCGCCCCCAAGGCACGGCAAAAGGGCATCGATCTGGTGCTTTTCATCGAGCCCAAGGCGCGCGGCGGCTATCGCGGCGACCCCACCAGGCTGCGGCAGATCCTGCTCAATCTGGTCAACAACGCCATCAAGTTCACCGAGAGCGGCGGCGTCGCCGTCCAGATCCTGGTCAAGCTCGGCCATATCGAGGACAGCGGCGTCATGGTGCCGTTGCGCTTCGAGGTCTCCGATACCGGCATCGGCATGGCCGAGAGCCAGCGCGCCAAATTGTTCCAGAAATTCAGCCAGGGCGACAGTTCGGTGACCCGCCGCTATGGCGGCACCGGACTGGGGCTGGCGATCTGCAAACAGCTCGTCACCTTGATGCAGGGCGAAATCGGCGTCACCAGCGAACTCGGCAAGGGCTCGACCTTCTGGTTCGAAATTCCCTTCGCGCGGGTGAGCTCCCATGCCGAGCGCCAGGCTCTGCCGCAATATTTCAAGAGCTTGCGGGTGCTGCTGGTCGACGACGTCGAGATCAACAACCTGGTGATGAAGAAACTGATGCGGGTCTACGGCATCGAAGCGGCTTGCGCGCAGGACGGATTTGCCGGCATCGCCGAGATGGAGCGCGCCTGGCACCGCAACCAGCCCTATGACCTGGTTCTGCTGGACCAGATGATGCCGGGATTGTCCGGGGTCGAGATGGCGCGCCGTGTCCGGACGGTGCCGCATCTGGGAGAGACCAAGATCGTGATGGTGACCTCGGCCGGGCGTCAGACCCTGCGCGAGCTGCCGGCGGGAACCCTGGATGGCGTCTTGGAAAAGCCGGTGCGCCAGCAGGATCTGCTGGACATGCTGGTCAACATCTACAGCGACGCAAAACCGGGGCCTGCTCCCCTGCCGGCGCCGATGCCGCAGAAACCGCAAACCACCAACGCGCTGCGGATCCTTCTCGCCGAGGACAACAAGATCAATCAGCAATTCGCCACCATTCTGCTGACCAAGGCCGGCCACCAGGTCGAAGTCGCCGACAACGGCCATTATGCGGTGGACGCGCTGCGGCGCGGCGAATTCGATGTGGTGCTGATGGATATCCAGATGCCGGATCTCGACGGCGTGCAGGCGACCAAGCAGATTCGCGCGCTCGAGGGTCCGAAAAGCAAGATCCCCATCATCGCCATGACCGCCCACGCCATGACCGGCGCGCAAGCGACCTATTTGACCGCCGGAATGGACGATTATATCTCCAAGCCGGTGGACGCGGTTCTCCTCCTCGGCAAGCTGGAGGCGATCAAGGGCCGCGGCGCCGGGATCGCGCCCGTTATGGCCGAAGCGACGCCTCAAAACCCCTGCGATCCATCGGTGTTGGACCTCGGCAAGATGTCCCAGTTGGAAGCCCTTTTGCCGCCGGCCGGTTTGCGCGAATTTCTCAAGCTCTACGGCATCGAAGCGCAAACCCAACGGACGGAAATCCTGCGCGCCTACGCCGCGGACGATCTGGCCGCCATCGCCCGCTCGGCGCATGAGTTGGTCAGCAGCGCCGGCAATATCGGCGTGGCGCGCGTGAGTTCGCTCGCCCGGGAGCTGGAGGTCGGTTGCCGGACCGAGGATCGCGAAACGGTGCGCCTGGCGATCGCCCGGCTGGACGCAGCGATCGAGGAGGCCGCCCTGGCGATCAAGGCCCGGATCGAGCCCGCGGATTCTCTGGTGCGGACCGCATAGACCTGCGATAGGAAAGAAGACGCAGGGGCGGGCCAATTCCGACACAAACCGACATATCGGCGCCAACCGCCGGTCAAGCGCCCGGTCCATGGTCACACCAGGCCGCGTCGGGGATCGCCCGATGCCGGCGCATGGGAGGTCCAATGACCAGGTTTCTTTCGCTGTGCGGCGCCGTCCTGGCGGTTGGCCTGGCGCTCTGCCTGCCGGTTCTGGCCGACGGCGCCATCTGCCCCGACCGGCCCGGCAAGGGGACCAGCGCCTGCACCGTCGATGCCGGCCATTGGCAGGCGGAGCTGGGGGTCTATGACACCAGTTTGCAGCGCCGTGACGGTATCACCATCGACACCGCCGGCGCCGGCAGCCTGTTGCTCAAATATGGCATCAGCGCCAATGCCGATCTGGAAGCCGGGATGACCGTCTACCAAAGCCTGCGCGTCCGCGATGCCTCCGGCACCGTGACCACACGCGGCATTGGCGATCTGTTGCTGCATGCCAAATACCAGCCCCAGATGGGTGGCGGCTTGGCCCTGGTGTTCGATCCCTTCATCAAGCTGCCGACCGCCGGCGCGATGGGCAATGGCGCGGTGGAAGGCGGGCTGGTGCTGCCGCTCGCCTATGACCTGGGTGGCGGCTGGTCGCTGGCGGCGACACCGGAAGCCGATCTGCTGCGCGACAGTTCGGGGGCGGGCTATCATCTGAACGCGGTGAATGTCGTTGGCCTTGGCCGCGCTTTCGACAATGGGCTCAGCCTGGGCGCCGAAATCTGGACCGGCCAGAATGACGATCCTCATGCCGCCCAGAGCCAATATTCCTTCGATCTCGACGCCGCCTACCTGAGCGATCAAAACACTCAGCTCGACGCCGGGGTGAATCTTGGTCTCAATCGCCAGACCCCCGATGTGGAATTCTATGCCGGCATCAGCCGGCGGTTTTAAGGCGTCAGGCTATCGCCCCTTGCGCCAAAGCTGAGGCAGCGTCTGTGGCCCGGCCTTCAGGCAGACATGGCCCGGAACGCGGTGCTGGCCGGTATAGATGCCGCCGATACGGATGCCGCCTTTCAGGATAGCGTCGTCCCGCACCACCGCCTGGGGTGCCTCGCCGCAAATGAAACGGCCGCGCACCCGCACGGCATTGGGATTGAGATAGCGGATATAGAGGACTTCCTGGTCGTAATGGTCGAGCAGGATATAGGTGCTGGGATCCGGCCGCATCACATGCAGCGGCAGCGGCAGCAGCGGGATATAGGTGCCGCCCCGGATCACGAAGGCGACATCGCCGTCATAGTCATACCCCACATCGCTGAACGTGAGCCCGCCGGGGCCGCGGGTGAAGGACGGCCCCGAACAGTCAGCGTTGCGAAAAGCGGTGAAGGGCCCCTTGCCCTGGCCGATCCGGGCATCGGGACCGAACACAATCACCAGATCGCCGGAAGCGGGTTTGTCGGGACATGACAATTTCGGCGTCGGTTCGTGCGCCGGGCGCAGCGGTCCCGTGGGCATGGGATGCTGCTTGGCCCAGACAAAATAGCCGCCCACGAACAAGGCCAGGAGCGCCGCTGCGGTGGCCATGACGAGGCCGGACGGCGCATCGCGGATGGCGATTTCATAGGCGACCAGCACCGCCACGATGGTGCCGACCAAAACCGCCGCCCCCAGGGTGACGGGAACGGCGTAGCTGCCAAGCTCCAGCGACCATAAAAACACGCCGCAAATGAGGACGCGCAAAAGGGTCCGGAAATTTTCTCCCATCTTTCGCCTTTCGTCCGCGCGCTTGCCATTATACTTACATTGTAGTACAAATGACAACAATCCATCCGCGAGGCGAAAGCCGCGGTTTAAAGAATCGAAAGTCCTTTCCGCTGCATCACCCGCTGCCGCGCCAGCATGCGGTCGCGGTCGCTGACATAGATCAGCCCGGCGATGCGGCGGATCAAAAGGTCTTCTTCCGGATCCAGCACGCCATCGGCATAGGCCACATCCCACAGCATCTCGATCAGGCCGACGCGTTCTTCCGGCGTCATCTGGACGGCGATCTCGCTGGTGGTGCCGTGAAGCTGCACCAGTTGGGCGGCATGATCCTGCGCCGCGGCCATCAAGGCATGGCATTCCTCGGGCGAAAGGGCGAAGCGTTGGGTGAGCAGCTTTTCGATCATGGCCCGTTCGCGGACATCGAAAACATCGTCCTGGCGGGCCGCCTCCAGCAGCAGGATCGCCACCGACAGGCGCAGATCGGGAGTCTTGGTTTGCGGTTCGGCCAGAAGGCGTTTGAGGGCGGAGAACATGATTTGTCTTAGCAGCCGCGCGGGGCGGCCTCAACGGCCGGTTCCGCCTTCCGGCGCAGGGCCCGCCGGCGGCGCCAAGGGCTGACCATAAGCGTCCCGGTGAATGCAATCGCCGGGACTCTCCTTGATCGGGCCAAGGCCGGACTGGGTGACTCTCTGCTCGGTGAAGACGGTGAGCATGCCCCCCTCCTGACGGCAAACAGCCCGCGCCTCTTCCACGCTCATCCGCGCCTGGCATCCGGCCAGCAGGGCACAACCAAGCGCCAGGATCAGGGGAGGCGGAACGCGCAAATTGCTACCGCTGCTGCTTGGAGGCGATGACCTGATTGGCCGCGACCATGCCCTCGGCGGCCGAAGCGCGCACGCAGTCCTCGCCGGTGGACCCGTCCAGCACGGGATAGAGCGAGACCGGATATTTGCGGTCGAGCTGATCGCACACCAGCCGCGCCGCGACATGGATGCGCCGGCCGAATTCGTCCACGCCCGGTGCGCTGGTCAAATTGAGATCGCCATAGGGCACCGCCACATGCGCCGAAACCGCGATCGCCTGGCCGATATGGCTGCCGGTCAGGATTCCCCGAAACGACATAAAGGCGGTGCCGTTGACCACCACACTCTCCGGTCCCGGATTCCAGACGCGAGCCGCCGGTTGGGCCGTCGCGGGTGCGGCCAGCGCCACAATGCCAAGCAAAAGCGAGAGATGAAAACGCGATATCCCTGTCATGGCGAACCACTCCTGAGGAAAAATCCCGGGCATTATAGTATAGCCGCGCGTGATTGACAGGAAGATGCGCAATCGTAACGCCGTTACGGAAAACCGCCCGGCCTAGCGCGCCAGCCGCTCCGCCACGATGCGCTGCACCTGCGGGTTGGACGCCAGGGTCGAATGGGCGCCCAGGACCTCGACGGTTTCGCCGTCGCCCGGCTCGGGAACGCAGCAGCGCCAATCCACAATGCCGTCCTGGCGGGTGAGAACGGCGGTCAGCGGCACCGGCAGTCTATCGGCGATGCGGGAAAAAGCGGCGCGGGCTTCCTCTTCCCACAGAAACGACAAAAGCTGCGCCAGGGGCGCCAAGGGCGAAACCACCGGCAGCCGCACCGGGCTGCCCAGGGTGACAATGCGGGAAATGGCTTTGGGCTGGCGATGGGCGATCTCGCGCGCGATGGTGCCGCCCAGGCTGACACCCACCAGCGCCACTTGGCCATGGCGGGCGGCGGTATCGGCCACCTGGCGTTCCACTTGGGCGAGCACGCTTTTCATGGGGCCGAGATTGAAACCGCAGGGCCAGCGCAAAGGGGTGAAATTCTGCCGCTCCAGGAATTGACGCAGGCGCGCTGTGGCGGTGTCGTCGGTGGCGAAGCCGGGAAGCACGATCACCGGCTGCCCCTGCCCGCGTGCCGCATCCTTCGGGAAAGGCGGCGGGGCAAAATTGACCCGCGTGACTTCCGCCATTTCCCAGCCCCAGCTCGCCAGCGATACCGGCGCGCCGCGCGGCGGGAAGACGGCGAAGGGCTGGTTCATTTCGCTTTGCGCTTGCGCATGGCCAGGGTGCGAAGCCGCAGCGCATTGAGCTTGATAAAGCCGGCGGCGTCCTTCTGGTCATAGGCGCCCTTGTCGTCCTCGAAGGTGACCAGGCTTTCGCTGTAGAGCGAATAGGGCGATGACCGCCCCACCACGCTGGCATTGCCCTTGTAGAGCTTCAGCCGCACGCTGCCGCTGACATATTCCTGGCTCTTGTCGATCATCGCCTGCAGCATCTCGCGCTCCGGACTGAACCAGAAGCCGTTATAGATCAGCGCCGCATAGCGCGGCATCAGATCGTCCTTCAGATGCGCCGCGCCCCGGTCCAGGGTGATGCTTTCGATGCCGCGATGGGCCGCCAGCAGGATGGTGCCGCCGGGGGTTTCATAAATGCCGCGTGACTTCATGCCGACGAAACGATTCTCCACCAGATCGAGCCGGCCGATGCCATTGGCGCGGCCCAGCTCGTTCAGCCGGGTCAGCAGCGCGGCGGGCGACAACTTTTCGCCATCGATGCTGACGGCGTCGCCCTTTTCAAAACCGATCTCCACGATCGTCGCTTTGTCGGGAGCTTCCTCCGGCGAAATGGTGCGCTGATAGACGATGCTGTCGGCTTCCTTGGCGGGATCCTCCAGCACTTTTCCTTCCGAGGAGGAATGCAGCAGATTGGCGTCGACCGAGAACGGCGCATCGCCGCGCTTGTCCTTGGCGATGGGAATCTGGTGCGCTTCGGCGAATTCCAGCAGTTTGGTACGGCTGGTCAAATCCCATTCGCGCCACGGCGCGATCACCTTGATATCCGGCTTGAGCGCATAATAGCCCAGCTCGAAGCGCACCTGGTCATTGCCTTTGCCGGTGGCGCCATGGCTGACCGCGTCGGCGCCGGTTTTCTCGGCGATCTCGATCTGTTTCTTGGCGATCAGCGGCCGGGCGATGGACGTGCCCAGCAAATAGACGCCCTCATAAACCGCATTGGCGCGGAACATGGGAAACACGAAGTCGCGGACGAATTCCTCGCGCAGGTCCTCGATGAAGATGTTTTCCGGCTTGATCCCCAGGGTCAGCGCCTTTTGCCGCGCCGGCTCGATCTCCGCCCCCTGCCCCAGATCGGCGGTGAAGGTGATCACCTCGGCGCCATATTCGGTCTGCAGCCATTTGAGGATGACCGACGTGTCCAGCCCGCCGGAATAGGCGAGAACCACTTTTTTGACGTCTTTCTTGGACATGCCCCGAACCTTCGAAAATCGCCGGGACTATAGGGATTTAGCCCCGAAAATCCAGCGCCTAACTGGGCATCCGGGCCAGTTGCCCCGATTGCAGCTTTTCCGCCGCCAGCCGCGCCGAGGCCCGTTCTTTCACGCTTTCGCTTTTGAGCTGGCCGCAGGCCGCCATGATGTCGCGGCCGCGCGGGGTGCGCACGGGGCTGGCATAGCCGGCATCGTTGACGATCTGGGCGAATTTCTCGATTTGGCTCCAAGAGGAGCATTCGTAAGGCGCGCCGGGCCAGGGATTGAACGGAATCAGGTTGATCTTGGCGGGAATGCCGGCCAAGAGCCGCACCAACTCGCGTGCGTCCGCCAAGCTGTCGTTCACGCCCTTCAGCATCACATATTCAAAAGTGATGCGCCGCGAATTGGAGGCGCCCGGATAGGTGCGGCAGGCTTCCAGCAATTCGGAAATCGGATATTTCTTGTTGATCGGCACGATGACATCGCGCAGTTCGTTGCGCACGGCATGCAGCGAAATCGCCAGGCCGGAACCGATTTCGGCGCCGGCGCGCGGGATCATCGGCACCACGCCGGCCGTCGACAAGGTCACACGCCGCTTGCTGAGCGCCAAGCCGTCGCCATCGGTGACGATCGCCAGCGCCGCTTTCACGTTATCGAAATTGTAGAGCGGCTCGCCCATTCCCATCATCACCACATTGGTGACTTTCCTATCGGGGCCCGTGGACGGCCAATCCTCCAGCGCATCCTTGGCGATCAACACCTGTCCCAGGATTTCCGCCGGCGTCAGGTTGCGCACCAGCTTTTGCGTGCCGGTATGACAGAATTTGCAGGTGAGCGTGCAGCCGACCTGGCTGGAGACGCAAAGCGTGCCGCGATCCTTTTCCGGGATATAGACGGTCTCAAATTCAATGCCCGCACCGGTGCGCAGCAGCCATTTGCGGGTACCGTCCCCCGATATCTGCTCGGTCACCACTTCGGGGCGGGCCAAGGTGAATTGCTCCGCCATCTGGGTGCGAAAATCCTTGGCCAGATTGCTCATCGCGCCGAAATCGCGGGCGCCGTGAACATAAATCCAGTTCCACAACTGGCGCAGCCGCATCCGCGCCGCCTTTTCCGGCGTGCCGGCTTCCACCAAAGCGGATGTCACGCCTTGCGGATCCAGACCGATAAGGGACGGTAATGCGGCCATCAGCTTTGGCAGGCGGCGTGGACTTTGGCCATCGCGTCGCTGAATCCGGTCAGCCCATAGGTGTCGACGGTCTTGGCCCCCTTGGCCGGGGTACCCATCGCCACCGCCGACACGCCAGCTTGCATGGCGCTCAGCAGCTTGTCGTTGTCGGCGAGATGGCGCAGCCAGGCCGAGCCGGATTTGCCGTCGTTGCGTGCGAAGAATTCGAACTTGTCGCCGCCGATCCCCAGGCTCACGGGCATGGTGGTCTTGTATTCATAGCCCGGCAGGATTTCGACCTCATTTTTGATCTTGCGGCCCGGCCAATCCGAGACCATCAACATGACCTCCTGGCGCTTGGCGTTGCGCGGCTGCATCGCTCTGGGCTTGGACATGGCATAGCAGGTCATGCTGGAGCCGCTGCCGGTCGAAAAAGCCGTCCAGTTTACGAACACCCCCAGCAGCGTGGCGGCATCGGCAAAGGCGGGGGTGGCGGCAAATAGGGCCGCTCCGCAAAGGGAACTCAACAAAACTGCGCGTATCATGAACGACTCCAGCAAAGCCCGCTCTCGATTATGCACCAAAATGGGCGTTTCTGTGATGGTACCGGCTTCGGCTGCCCCGCTCAAATCCAAAAAACGCCGGCTATTCGCGCAACCCATAGCCCCGGGCGTAGAGGCGCCAGACGGTGGTGCCCAGGACGGCGATCAGGCCCAAGGTCAGCGCGATGCTGAGGCCCGGCGGCGCCTCGTCGACGCCGATCATGGCGCCGCGAATGCCGTTGATGAAATAAAAGAACGGATTGGCCCAGAGCAGCCAATGCAGCCAGCCGGGCAGCATCTGCATGGTGAAAAAGCTGCCGCCCAGCATGGACAGGGGCGTCAGGAAAAACACCACCGGCATGTTGAGCTGTTCGAAGCTTTTGGACCAGAGGCCGATCAGGATGCCGGCCAGGCCGAACACGGTGGAAACTGCGACGATCCAGAAAACGAACAAGGGCCAGGACTGGATGGTGGTGGCGCCGAACGCCAGGCCGATCAGCAGAATGCCGATTCCGGTGATGGAAGCGCGCAGCACCACGGTGGAGAGACTGCCCACCACCATCTCCCAATAGGACAGCGGCGCCACCAGCATTTCCTCGATGAATTTGATGAAGCGCGAAAAATAGATGGCCGAGGAAGACTGCAGGAAAGCGGCGGTGATGATGTTCATCATCAACACGCCCGGCATCACGAACTGGATATAGCGATGGCCGCCGATGGTACGCATCGTGCCGCCCAGGACATAACCGAAAATGAAAATGAACAGCAGCGCCGAAATCCAGGGTCCGATAAAGACCTGGATGGGCACGCGGATCATGCGCTGCACTTCGCGGCGGACGATGGTGTAAAGGCCGATCCAGTTGATCATTGCGCCGCCACATGATCGGCCTGGGCGCCCGTCGCCAGCAGATAGGCCTGTTCCAGCCCGCCCGGACCGCCGGCGATCTGTTCCTTGGTGCCGTGCTGCACGATCTTGCCCTTGTTGACGATGGCGATCTCGCGGCACAGCCGCTCGACCTCTTCCAGGTAATGGGAGGTGAGAAGAATGGTGCGGCCGTCCTTGTTGATCTCGGTCAGATAGCGCCACAGCACCCGGCGCAATTCCACGTCGACGCCGGCGGTGGGCTCGTCCAGGATGATCAGTTTGGGATCGTTGACCAGGGCGCGGGCCAGCACGACGCGCCGCTTGAGACCGCCCGACAATTGGCGAAACTGCTTGTTCTGATGCGGCAGCATTTCAAACCGCTCCATCAGATAATCCACCCGCTCCTTGCGCGCCCGGGCCCGCATGCCGAAATAGCCGCCCATCCAGTCGACGATCTGGCGCGGCGTGGCAAAGGGATCGACGTTGAATTCCTGGGGGCAGAGCCCAACCAGGCGGCGGGCGTCGCGGTAATGCTTCACCGCGTCGATGCCGAAAACCTTGATCGTGCCGCCGCTGGGCTCGGCAATGCCGGTGGTGCAATGGATGGTGGTGGATTTGCCAGCGCCGTTGGGACCGAGAAAGCCGAAGAACTGCCCTTCATCGATGGTCATGGACAGGTCGTCCACGGCGACGGTGCCGCTGCGATACACTTTGCGCAGATGTGAAATTTCAAGGGCGGGGGTCATGAGGGTGCAGTAGCACGGGTCTGGCGGCTTTTCTACCGCCGCGGTTTTGCCAGGGGATCGCCCCACTTATGCACAGGCGGAAGGTCTGCGGGTTTGCCGCCCGGCGAGACCGGACGCTGGCCATAACCGCCCAGACTCAGCATCCGGTCATACAGGACGATGGCCCCCGCCATGCCGACATTGATGGAAAACCGGGTGGGAATCTTGACCACGAACTCGCAGGCCTTCAGCACCGCCGGCGACAGCGACATGCGCTCCGCCCCGAAGACATAGGCGGCGCGTTGGGGATGGCGGAAGCGCGGCAGCTCGGTGGCGTCCTCGGTGATCTCGACGCCCACCAGGCGGCAGCCCAGCGGCAGGCGGAAATCGGCCGCTTGCGCGAAAGAATAAAACGGCAGCGCGCCTTCGGCCCGGCTGGTGTCGCTCTGGGCATCGGACAGTTTCAGCCGCGGCGCGATGGAAAAGAAAAAACTGGCGTCGAAGGCATGGGCGATGCGCACCAGATTGCCCAGATTCATCGGCTTGGAAATCCCGTCCACCCCGACGCCGAAATATCCTCGCATGCGGATTTGCTACCCGATCATGCGGGATTTGTCATCCCGTATGCGCAGACCCGTCCCTCCCGAAAGAGGGGCGGGCCTGGAGCCGTATCAGCGGGGCGCCTTGCTCATCGCCTTGGCGACGGCGTCGGCATGCGCCATTTCCGGGGTATAGGCCTCGACCTTGGTGATCATGCAGCGCTCGCCGGGGAACCCCGCGTCACGCGGCACGGTCAAAAAGTCGCCGCGCGAGATGCATTGCAAACGGGACGTCGAGAAACTTTTGATCCCGATGCGCATGGCGAAATCCAGGTCGAAACAGCCTGGCGCCAGGCTGACCTTGTAATCATGCCGGGTGCGGTTGGTGAGGATGACGGTTTTGTCGTCCAGCGCCTTCCAACTGTAGAAATTGATGGGGGCGATGCAGTTGGGATCGCCGATCGCCTGTGCCGCGGCGGGAGTGGTGGCAGTAGCCAATCCCAGGCTGCCGGCCAGAAGAGCAGCGGCGCACAAAGAGTGTTTCATGATGAACCTCCAGGTTGCCATTCCTGACCGATTATACGCTTTTCCAAGCTGAACCGATCCTGAACAGGGTTTCCCGGGCACCAGGAACGCCCTAGAACGATTGTCCAATAGATGACATCACGCGGCGACGCCATGGCCTCCCCTGCCCCCACCCGGCGTAAGAAACTCAAGGCGCGGGTTCATTCGGTCGCCCTGCTCAGCCAGTTGGGACCGGGGCTTATCACCGGGGCGGCCGACGACGACCCCAGCGGCATCGCCACCTATAGCCAGGCGGGCGCCCAGGCGGGGTTCGGCCTGCTCTGGACCATGGTCCTCACCTTTCCGCTGATGGCGGCGATCCAGATGGTCAGCGCCCTGATCGGCCGGGTGACCGGCCATGGCCTGGCCCGCAACATGCGCGAGGTGCTGCCTTCGAGCGTGGTCACCACCCTGGTGGCGCTGCTCTTCGCGGCCAACACCATCAATGTGGGCGCCGACCTCGCCGCCATGGGGGAAGCCGCCAAGCTGGTGGCCGGGTTCGGGGAGCACGAGTTCACCCTGTTCTTCGCGGGCCTGTCGCTGGTGCTGCAATTGTTCATCCCCTATCGCCGCTACGCGCGCATTCTGATGATCTTGACGCTGTCGCTGTTCGCCTATGTCGCGGTGACGTTCATGATCGATCTGGACTGGCGGGCCATCGGCGCCGGCATGATCGGGCTTCATGCCGGCCTGACGGAAAACGCCGCCACCATCATCGTGGCCATTCTGGGCACCACCATCAGCCCCTATCTGTTCTTCTGGCAAAGCGCGCAGGAAGTCGAAGAGGTCGATCACGTTGCGGATGAACATCCGCTGGTCGAAGCGCCGCGCGAGGCGCGCGAGGCCTATGCCCGCATCCGCATCGACACCATTGCCGGCATGTTCATTTCCAATGCCATCGCCTTGGCAATCATGATTTCCACCGCCGCCACGCTCAACAAGGCGGGCATCACCCAGATCGACACCGCCGCCGATGCCGCCAAGGCGCTGGAGCCGCTGGCCGGCCATTTCGCCTTTCTGCTTTTCGCCATCGGCATTATCGGCACGGGCTTGCTGGCGATCCCGGTGCTGGCCGGATCGGCCGCCTATGCCGTGGGCGAGGCCCGCGGCTGGAAGACCGGCTTGGACAATATGCCCTGGCAGGCACGCGGTTTTTATGGGGTGATCGGCGCCGCCGTGGTGCTGGGCCTGGGGATCGATTATTCGCCCATCGATCCGATCCGGGCGCTGTTCTGGAGCGCCGTGCTCAATGGCGTCATCGCCGTCCCCATGATGGCGGCGATGATGGTGGTGGCCAGCAGCAAAACCAAAATGGGAAAATTCCGCGTCGGCCCGATGCTGGGGGGCCTGGGCTGGCTCTCCACCGCGATCATGGCGGCGGCGACGGCGACCATGATATATGTGAGCGTGAAGTGACATAACGGCGGGCGCCCATTGTATATTCTTGGCTGGATTTTCTTCGGCGCCCTCGCCGGCTGGCTTGCCAGCAAGATCGTCAATCGGCGCGGCGAAGGCTGTGTCGTCAACACCGCGCTGGGATTGGTTGGGGCGGTGGTGGGCGGCTCCCTGTTCCGCTTTTTTGGACCCTTCGATTATGAAATGCACGGATTCATCGTCTCCACTTTCGTCGCCGTGCTGGGGGCGGTGATCGTGCTGCTGATCTGGAACGCATTCACCGGGCGGGGCGGCCTGCGCTGATCAGCAATGACCCGCCGTGGCGCTGGCCTGGAAGCCGCGCACGCCGAAATTTATCGGCAGCTCGCCGTCCACCCGGTCGGTATGCATGCGCTCCGGTATCGGCGGCAGCGGCTGGGCCCTTTGCATGATGTCGATGGCGGCTTTGTCGAGCCCGGCATCACCGGATGATTTTCCGATCTCCAACTTGTCCAGCTTGCCGTCGCGGCGCACCGCGAAATGCACCGTCACCACGCCGGTGATGCGCGAGGCCAGCGCTGCGTCCGGATAATAAAAGGCCTGGCGCACCCGGTCGGTCACCGCGCGCATCCAGACCGGATCGAGGCAGCCGGCCGATCCGGCGCCATTGCCGTTGCCGCCTTGGCCCGCGATGCCGTTACCGCCGCCGCCCCCTTGCAAGGGCGAGGGTGTGGCCGACAAGGCCGTAAGCGGTGCGGGCGTTTGGGGCGGGGCGATGGTGATGACCGGCGGCGCCGGGCTTTCCATGTGCGGCCGGATCATATGGGCCAGCACGGGCGGCACCGGCGTCTCGGGGCGCGGTTTGCGGATATCCGGCAGCAGGGTGGTGATGATTTCGGGCTTGGCAGGCCGCGCCGGCGCCCAGAGAAAAGCCCGCCAAGCCAGGACGACGAAAAGCGCATAGAGCACGACCGTGAGCAGTGCCGCTGCCGCACGGCTGGACACCGCCCGCGGCGGCGGATCGTGGTGGGAAAATTCCGCCAGCGTGCTCATCGCCTATAACTCATGGGGGCGCCGGGTTCAGGAAATCGCGGTCGCGCCACTTCTCATTATACCAGGCCCAATAGCTGTTGCGGGCACAGGCGATGGCCTTCAGATGAAGCGCCGAATGCTCCCGGTCCAGCCGGCAGCTGATCGCATTGGGATCGCCAGTCACCGCCGCCGCCGGCGAGACATTGGCCGGCGCGCGGGCAGCTGCCTCAAGGGCCCGACCTGCTGCAGCAAGATTGTCCAACAGCGTATTCTGCACGCACAGGTCGCTGCCAAGCTTGGCGGCCAGCGCGTCCAGCTCCGGCGGCTGGCACAGCATGATGCTGGTGAATGCGGATGCAGAGGGTACAGAGCGATCCGCGGACACCAATTCGGCATTCTGCGCGATTACAAAAAAAGCGGTGAAGGGGCCGTCGCGGCGCTCCTCGGCGCTGATGAATTTGCCACTCAGGGTGACGCGCCGCCCCACCACCATTTGCGCCGCGTCGGCGGGATTGGCGAGCTGTACATTGACCAGGACATTGCCGGTCTCTTTCTGGCCGCAGCCCGCTTCATCCGCCAGGATCAAACCGGCCGAGACGACGCGGCCGGTGACCTGGGTGAAGGGGCAGTTCTTGCGATTTGGCGGATTGAGCGAACTGAAACGTCCGCTGACGCTTTGCAGAGGTGTGGGGAGCGCTATGACTGGTGCAAAGGCGACTTGGGCGAAGACGTTGTCGCTCAAGAGCAGGAGAAGGGCGCCGCTAGCCAGGATGAGCTTCATGCTGCCTCCTTAAAGAGACCGCGTCTTACACTCCTTAGTCGGCTTGGGTGGCAACACGATGGCACCGGCGTTGCCCGTCGCGGGCGTAACGCTGCGCGCAAGACAAAGGGCGCCGGAGTCCGGCGCCCTTTCGATCCTTTTAGCGGCGGCAGTCCTGACGTCCGCCAGGGGCGTTCAGATCGACGTCGCAGGGGCTGGTGGCCGCGCCACCGATGGCGCCCGCCGCGCCGCCGACCAAGGCACCAGCGGCCGGGTTGCCAGCCGCGGCTCCGATGGCCGCGCCGGCGCCGGCGCCGATCAGGCCGCCGGTCAAAGCCCGTTCACCGGGATCGGTTCCGCAGCCGGCCAGAAAAATCGCCGCGCCGCCCAAGACTGCAAGGGTTGCCAGTTTCATGGGAACATCTCCGTTCGTTTCCACCCCAGGAAACATGAAGCGTGCGCAATCGTTCCGGGAACTCGCGTGTTCCGTCGCTGCGCAATTATGGTGTTGTGAAGGCACGCAACTGATTCCCTCTGCCTTTATACGCCGCTTGAACGCGACGGTTACTCCGCGGCGGGTTGTTGCAGATAGATCTCCCCGCCCGCTTGTTTGAACTCTTCCGATTTCTTCGCCATGGCGGCGCGGATTTCGGCGGTGCTCAGCGTGTCGTTGTTGCCCTTGGCGGCGTCGCGCACTTCCTGCGAAATCTTCATCGAGCAGAATTTCGGCCCGCACATGGAGCAGAAATGCGCCACCTTGGCGCCGTCGGCCGGCAGGGTCTCGTCGTGATAGAGCTGCGCGGTTTCCGGATCCAGCGCCAGGGCGAACTGGTCGCGCCAGCGAAATTCAAACCGCGCCTTGCTCATGGCGTCATCCCAGATCCGCGCCGCGGGATGACCCTTGGCGAGATCGGCGGCATGGGCGGCGATGCGATAGGCGATCACGCCCGCCTTGACGTCGTCGCGGTCGGGCAGACCCAGATGTTCCTTGGGCGTGACATAGCAAAGCATGGCGGTGCCGAACCAGCCGATCATCGCCGCGCCGATGGCCGAGGTGATGTGGTCATAGCCGGGCGCCACATCGGTGGTCAGCGGCCCCAGGGTATAGAACGGCGCCTCGTCGCAGACCTTAAGCTGACGATCCATGTTTTCCTTGATCTTGTGCATCGGCACATGGCCGGGGCCTTCGATCATCACCTGGACATCATGCTTCTGCGCAATCTTGTTGAGCTCGCCCAAAGTGTCGAGTTCGGCAAACTGGGCCGCGTCATTGGCGTCGGCGGTCGAACCGGGGCGCAAGCCATCGCCCAGGCTGAAGGCCACGTCATATTGCTTCAGCAATTCGCAAATCTCTTCGAAATGCGTGTAGAGGAAATTTTCGCGGTGATGCGCCAGGCACCACTTCGCCAGGATCGAGCCGCCGCGGCTGACGATGCCGGTGACGCGCTCGGCGGTGAGCGGGATATGGGCCAGCCGCACGCCTGCATGGACGGTGAAATAATCCACCCCCTGCTCGCACTGCTCGATCAGAGTGTCGCGATAAAGCTCCCAGGTCAGTTCCTCGGCGACGCCGCCGACTTTTTCCAGCGCCTGATAGATCGGCACGGTGCCGATCGGCACCGGGGAATTGCGGATGATCCATTCGCGGATGGTGTGGATGTGGCGGCCGGTGCTGAGGTCCATCACCGTGTCGGCGCCCCAGCGGATCGACCAGACCAGTTTTTCCACTTCTTCCGCCACGCCAGAGGTGACCGCGCTGTTGCCGATATTGGCGTTGACCTTGGTGAGGAAGTTGCGGCCGATGATCATCGGCTCGGTTTCGGGATGATTGATGTTGGACGGAATGATCGCCCGGCCCCGCGCCACTTCCTCCCGCACGAATTCCGGGGTGATGAAACCCGGAATCGCCGCGCCAAAGGAATTGCCGTCCGCCAGCGCGCTGCGGCCCAGATTTTCGCGCGCCGCGATGAATTTCATTTCCTCGGTGATCAGGCCTTGCCGGGCATAATGAAGCTGGGTGACATTGCGGCCCGGCTTGGCACGCAAGAGGGTGACGCCGGCGCGCTGGAATTGCGGCACGCTGAGCCGCTCGCCGGCCTTCAACCCGTCATCTTCGGGCCTGCGGTCGCGGCCGACATATTCCTCGACATCGCCGCGCGCCAGGATCCAATCGCGGCGGCGGGCGGCGAGACCCTTTTCGATGTCGATGGCGGCGATTTCGTCCGTATACGGACCGGATGTGTCGTAAAGGCGCACCGGCGCTTCGCCGCCCGACAGCGGCACTTCGCGGAACGGCACGCCGTTTTCGACAAGTTTGCGCGAGCCGGGCAACGCGCCGCGGGTGATGGTGACGGATTTGGGGTTCAGAATGGGTTTGTTCATTGCGCCTCTCCCTACGCCGGTGTCAGCCGGATCAGGTTCAAAGGGACTCGGCACCATGCCGATCTCAGTCCTTCTCCGCGCAACGCTTCGAAGGACACCCCTGGGATGGCCGGCAATCTAAGCTCCGGCGCCCCGTCACGCAATCGTGGCGTTCTGCGGTCCGATACCGTCCAAATCCCCGTCAGGTACTCTGCGCAAATTGCCGGAATTCGGCGATCAGGCTCCGGACGGCTGCCTCGACGATACGTTCGCCCGCCGCCACGCTGGCCTGGGAAGGGTCGGAGCCGATGCGTCCGTCGGGAAAGCGGCGGCGGTAATCCTCGGCGTCCAGGATGGGGCCATTGGGGGCGATGCGCGGCGACATGGGGACGTTCTTCTGCGCCTGGGGATAGCCGAACCAGGTCACTGACACTTCGCTGGGGGTGGCATGGCTGCCCTCGCCCACCGGAAACAACTGCCGGCACAGATCCATCACCCCGGGCAATTCCCACCAATTGCGCAAATGACAGCGCAGGCCTGCGCGGTTGCCGCCGGTGCCGGAAAAAGTAATGCCGTGATAGATTTCGCTGAAAGCCGCGTTGATGGTGGCGATATTGCCGCCATGGCCGTTCAGCCAGTAAATCCGCTCGAAGCCGTGCCGCGCCAGGCTTTGGGTCCAATCCAGCATGGCCGCGATCATGGTCGAGGGCCGCAAGGTGATGGTGCCGGCAAACCCCATATGATGCTGGGCCTGGCCCACATTGAAGGTGGGGCCGATCAGGATGCCCGCTTCATCGCCGACGCGACGGGAAATGATTTCCGGACACAATGCGTCGGTGCCCAAAAGGCCATTGGGGCCATGCTGCTCGGTCGAGCCGATGGGAATGAGAATCGCCTTGGAGCGGGCCAGATAGGCCTCAACCTCCGGCCAGGTGGAAAGCTGTAATTGCATGAAAGCGCCTTGATCGCGGGAAGCCAGCATAGCACCATCGGGTCGCGAAAATCTCCCCGGGAAAATGCGCCATGTCCGAAGCCCTGTTCCCCGTGCCGGCCGAGTGGCACGCGCGCACGCTGATGACGGCGGAGCAATATCGCGCCGCCTATGAGGCCGCACTCGCCGACCCCGATGCCTATTGGCGAGCGCAGGCGGGGCGGCTGGACTGGATGGCGCCTTTCACCAAGGTCAGCGATGTGTCCTATGACGCCGCCGATCTGCACATCAAATGGTTCGAGGACGGGGCGCTCAACGTCGCCGCCAATTGTATCGACCGTCATTTGAAGGCGCGGGGCGGCCAGACCGCCATCATCTGGGAGGGCGATGACCCCAAGGACAGCCGGCATATCAGCTATGCCGAGCTTCACCGCGAGGTCTGCCGCTTCGCCAATGTGCTCAAAGCCCATGGCGTCAAGAAAGGCGACCGGGTCACGATCTATATGCCGATGATCCCGGAAACCGCCTATGCCATGCTGGCCTCAGCCCGCATCGGCGCGGTGCATTCGGTGGTGTTCGGCGGCTTTTCGCCCGACAGCCTGGCGGGACGCATTACCGATTGCGACAGCCGCATTGTGATCACCGCCGATGAAGGGGTACGGGGCGGCAAGACCGTTCCGCTCAAACAGAACACCGACGATGCGCTCGCCAAGGCGCCCGGTGTGACCGACGTGATCGTGGTGCGCCGAACCGGCGGCGCGGTCGCCATGAAAGCGGGGCGCGATGTCTGGTACCACGAGGAAGCCGCCAAGGTGAGCGACGATTGTCCGGCCGAAGCGATGGGGGCGGAAGACCCGCTGTTCATCCTCTACACCTCGGGCTCGACCGGAAAACCCAAAGGCGTGCTTCATACCAGCGCCGGCTATCTGCTCTATGCCGCCTATACCCATCACTATGTTTTCGACTATCACGCCGGCGATATTTACTGGTGCACCGCCGATGTCGGATGGGTGACGGGGCACAGCTATATCGTCTATGGCCCGCTGGCCAATGGCGCCACCACTTTGATGTTCGAAGGCATCCCCACCTGGCCCAGCGCCTCGCGTTTCTGGGAGGTCATCGACAAGCATAAGGTCAACATCTTCTACACTGCCCCCACCGCCATCCGCGCCCTGATGCGCGACGGCGAAGCGCCGGTGAAGAAAACCAGCCGCGCCTCGCTGCGCCTGCTGGGCAGCGTGGGCGAGCCGATCAATCCGGAAGCCTGGCTGTGGTATCACCGCGTGGTCGGCGACAGCCGCTGCCCGATCGTCGATACCTGGTGGCAGACCGAAACCGGCGGCATTTTGATTTCGCCTCTGCCGGGCGCCACCGATCTGAAGCCCGGCTCGGCCACCCGCCCCCTGCCCGGCATCGTGCCGCAGCTGGTGGATGCGGACGGCAAGGTTCTGGAAGGCGCGGCCAGCGGCAATCTCTGCCTCACCCGCTCTTGGCCCGGCCAGATGCGCAGCGTCTATGGCGATCACCAGCGCTTCATCGACACCTATTTCAAAACCTATAAGGGCAAATATTTCACCGGCGACGGCTGCCGCCGCGACGAAGACGGCTATTACTGGATCACCGGCCGCGTCGATGACGTGCTCAACGTCTCCGGCCATCGCCTGGGCACGGCGGAAGTGGAAAGCGCCCTGGTGGCCGATACCAAAGTGGCGGAGGCCGCGGTGGTGGGCTTCCCGCATGAGATCAAGGGCCAGGGCATCTATGCCTTTGTCACCCTTAAGGCCGGGGTCAGCGCCGACGCGGCACTGGAGGCCGAGCTCAAGCAATTCGTCACCAAGGAAATCGGCGCCATCGCCAGGCCCGACGTGATCCAGTTCGCCCCGGGCCTGCCCAAGACCCGTTCGGGCAAGATCATGCGCCGGATATTGCGCAAGATCGCCGAAGGCGATACCTCAAATCTTGGCGATATCACCACCCTGGCCGATCCGGCGGTGGTCGAGGACCTGGTCAGGAACGCGAAGAAATAATGTTAGTCTTCTGGTGGATATTGTTCGCGCTGGGGGTGGCTTATGGCGCGAAAACCAGCCGACGCAATCCGGTCGGCTGGTTCGCGCTGTCATTTCCGCTGACACCTTTGGGCGCCAGCGTGTTGTTGATATTGGCCAACCGCTATGGCGTGCGGCTGGCCAATATTTTGTAAGACGCTATCCGGGCTTCTTGACCGTCAGGTTGATCGACGAGGTCGGGGCGCCGCCGCCGGTATGGCTCTTGTAATTGTCCCACATGAAGAAGCCGACCACGGCCACGATCACCAGGACGATGCCGAGAATGAAGGCCAGCATGGTGTTACCGCCGCTGCCACTGCCGTCGTTATGAACTTCCACTGCCATGACGCTCTCCTCAAAAGGTTCCTGGCAGCAAACGTGTGGCGCTGGATTCGGGTTCCGGGAACTTGGCCCCTAGCGCCCGCCGGCCATGAGCGCGGCATAGCCGTCCATGGCAGTCGCCAGATCGATATCCTTTTGCGTCACCCCGCCGGCGTCGTGAGTCGCCAGCGTGACCTCGACCTTGTTGTAGACATTGAACCACTCGGGATGGTGATCCATCTTGGCCGCCAGCAGCGCCGCGCGCGTCATGAAGGCGAAGGCGGCGTCGAAATCCACGAACTGAAACTTACGGGTGATGGCTTCACGCTCCCCCGCCAGGCGCCAATCGGGCAGCCGCTTCAGGGCGGATTTGAGTTCGTCAATCGTCAGCTTCGCCATAGGCGCCCTCCAAGGGATAGCTTTGCTCGATGCGATAGATGCTGCCGTCGCTGGTCAGCTTGCTGGAATAAAGGTGAAACGCCCCAACCTCGAATTCGGTGCTGGTATAAAGCGCGTGGTGCGTGAGCCATTCCATCACCTTGCCCGCATCCCCGTGGCGCAGCCGCGCCAAGGTGACATGCGGGGTGAATTTGTGGGCGTCCTGCGGTTGGCCGACGCGGCGGATGGCGCTGTCGACCTTGCGCTGCAAATGATCGAGCGCTTCGTTCTTGCGCGCCGAGACCCAAAGCGTATGGGGCTGTTTGTTGCCGAATTGGCCGACGCCATGCAGCTGTAGGCTGAAGGTGGGGGCGACGATGCCGGCCAGCGCATCGTCCAGCATCGCGGCCTCGCGGCCATCAACCTCGCCGATAAAGCGCAAGGTCATGTGCAATTGTTCGCGCCCCTGCCAGCGCGCCCCCGGCACCCCGCCCTGGATCAGCATCAGGGACTGAGCAACCGCGCCCGGTATGGACAAGGCGACGAACAGTCTCATCTGGCGAATTTACCGAGCGGGAGATTTTTGCGAAACAGCAGCGTAACCGCGCCATAAATAATTCCGCCTCCCGCGATTGCCAGGCCGAGTACGAGTTCTTTTTGCAGATGAGCCGCTATGCCCAGCCAGGCGCTCCCCAGTGCCGCCACGCCCGTGGCAACAGCCGCCAAGCCGATTCCAGGCAAAGCCTGGGTGAAATTCCGGTCTATGTGCAGCAAGTCCCGCCGTCTGCCGAGCCAGAGCAATAATGCGACATTTGCCCAGGTCCCCAGCGAAGTCCCCAGGGCAACACCGACCGCGCCGAGATGGAATCCCCACACCAGCAGGAACTTCATTGCGATGTTGACGGCCACTGCCAACAAGGTCCCGCGCACCGGCGTGGCGGTGTCATGGCGCGCATAGAAAGTCGCGGCCAGCACTCGCACCAACACAAAAGCCGGAAGACCAAGTCCATAGGCAGTGAGCGCGGTAGCGGAAATATCGGCGGCGGCGATGCTGAATTTCCCATGCGCGAATATCCCGCGCATGATGGTTTTGGGCACCAACAGGAAGGCCGCCGCAAACGGGAGAGTGAGATATAATGCCAAAGCCGCCGCTTCGTTTTGCGACTTCTGCGCCCCCGCTCTATCGCCGCGCGCGAGCCGGGCAGACATTTCAGGCAACAGCACCGTGTAAAGAGCGATCGCGATGGTGCCCAGCGGGAGCTGATTGATATTGTCGGCATAAGTGATGGCGGTCAGTACACCGGCCGGCAGGAAGCTGGCAATCAGCGTGTCGACGAACAGGCCAATCTGCACACCGGCCGATCCCACGGTGCCGGCGCCCAAAGCGAGCAGAAAACCCTTCATCTCCGGCGTCCATCGCGGCCGGCCGGGACGCAATTTCACATGCTCGCGGGCACCCGCCCATACGATGAAAAACAACTGCAAAAACCCAGCCGCCAGCACGCCAAAGGACGCGGCATAGCCGGCATTGGGGAACCAGTGCACCAGCAACAGCGCGCCGATGATCCCCAAGTTCAGAAAAATCGGCCACGCCGCGGCAGCCCAAAAACGTTCGCGACTGTTCAGCATCGCTGAAAGCTGGACCGCCACCACCGTCAGGATGAGGTAAGGAAAAGTGATGCGGGAAAGCGCCGTCGCCAATTGCGCCTGGCCGGGATGGTCGGCAAAGCCCGGCGCCATCACGGCCACGATCCAAGGCATGCCGATCATAGCGGCGATCAGCAGCACGATTTGCGCGCTCATCTGCCAGGAAAAAATTTCATCAGCGAAGCGGGCGGCAGCAGCCTCGCCGTCCGTGGCGCGCTTGGCGGCATAACGCGGCACAAAAGCCGCGTTGAACGCACCTTCGGCAAATATGTTGCGGAAAGAATTGGGCAACCGCAGCGCGACAAAGAAGGCATCCGACAGAACGCCATCCCCCAACACGGCCGCAGTGACGATGCTGCGCAGAAATCCCATGATCCGCGACAGCAGCGTGAAGCCGCCCACCGAAAGAAGGCGCTTGAACATCAGTGCTTCACCTGAGCCACCAGTTTTTTCACCACAGGCAACATGCGCGCCACGATGATTTTCACCCCCGCTGGATTGGGATGCATGCCGTCGCCCTGGTTGAGCTTGGGGTTCAGCGCCACGCCGTCCAGCAGGAAGGGATAGAACAGCACGCCATAGGCCTTGGCCAGGCGCGGATAGATCGAATCGAAAGCCGCGACATATTCGGCGCCCAGATTGCGCTGCGCCTTCATCCCCACCAGCAGCACGGGAATATGCGCTTTCTTCAGCCGGTCCAGAATGGCGCGAATATTTTTTTCGGTCTCTTGCGGCGGCGTGCCGCGCAGCATGTCGTTGGAGCCCAGCTCCAGAATCACCGCATCGGGAGGGCCGGCCAGCGACCATTCCAGCCGTGACAGCCCGCCGGCGCTGGTATCGCCGGAAACCCCGGCATTGTCGATCGCCGCGTCGATCCCGGCCCGTTTCAGCGCCGCTTGCAATTGCACGGTGAATTCGGTGCCGGGCGGCAGGCCATAGCCCTGGGTCAAGCTGGTGCCGAAGGCGAGAATCTTCACCGGCGCGGCCATCGCCGGGCCCGCCAGCAAAAGGGCGAAGATCATGCTAAGGAACGTCTTGAATGGACGGGTCATCGGGACCAGATCGAGACAGTTGAATCAACCATGAACCATCCCCTGCCCGCGTCCAATTTGCCAGCACTTCAACTCAAAGATGTCAGCCTGACGCTGAAAAGCGCGGCCGGCCCGGTCTCGATTCTGCGATCCATCAGCCTGGACGTTCCCATGGGGCAGAGCATCGCCCTGACCGGCCCCTCGGGCTCGGGCAAATCCTCGCTGCTGATGGTGGCGGCGGGGCTGGAGCGGCCCAGCGCCGGGCGCGTGCATGTCACCGGCACCGACATTACCGAGATGGGCGAGGACGCCGCGGCACGCTTCCGGCGCGGCCGCATCGGCATCGTCTTTCAATCTTTTCATCTGATCCCCACCATGACCGCGCTGGAAAATGTCGCGGTGCCGCTGGAGCTGAGCGGCCAAGCCGATGCCTGGGCGGCGGCGGGGCGCGAGCTTCAGAGCGTAGGGCTGGCCGAACGCGCCGGCCATTATCCGGCACAATTGTCCGGCGGCGAGCAGCAGCGCGTCGCCCTGGCCCGGGCGCTGGCGCCGCGGCCGCAAATCCTGTTCGCGGACGAGCCGACCGGCAATCTCGACAGCATCAATGGCGCGGCGATCAGCGATCTGATGTTCCGGCTGAATGAAGAGCGCGGCACCACCCTGTTCCTGGTCACCCATGAAGAGAGTTTGGCGGCCCGCTGTCGCCGGATCGTGCGCCTGGACAATGGGAGGGTGGCACAGGACAGCGCCCAGGGCGCGGCATGAGCACACTTGGTCTCGCCTGGACCCTGGCGCGGCGCGAATTGCGCGGCGGGCTGAAAGGCTTTCGCATTTTCTTTTTATGCATCGTGCTGGGCACCGCCGCCATCGCCGCGGTGGAATCCGTCAGCGACGCCTTTCTGACGGGCCTGCGCGATCAAGGCCAGGTTTTTCTGGGCGGCGATGTCGCGGTCAATCTGGTGCATCGTCCGGCGACCGAGGCGGAGCAGCGTTTCTTGGACAACCATGGCCGCGTCGCCCGCATCATTTCCATGCGCGCCATGGCCTATGCCCTCAAGGACGGCAAGCCGGACGAGCGCGAACTGGTCGAGCTGAAAGCGGTGGATAGCCACTGGCCGCTGTTCGGCGCGCCGGTCTTCACCCCCAATCAAAAACTTTCCGATGTGCTGGCCTGCGAGGATGACGGCATCTGCGGCGCCGCGGCCGAACAGACCATGCTGGACCGGCTGAAAATCCGGCGCGGCGATCTGATCCGGCTGGGCAATGCCGTCCTGCGCATCATCGCGGTGGTGGACAGCGAGCCCGATCGCATCGCCGGCGGATTTTCGCTGGGGCCCCATTTGCTGGTGTCCGACCAGGTCTTGCCCAAGACCGGCCTAATCCAGCCCGGCAGCCTGGTGGATTATGGCTATCGCCTGCAGCTTCGCCCCGGCATCACGATTCCCGGTTTCAAAGCCGATGCGGCTGCCGCCTTCCCCGATGCCGGTTGGCAGATCCGCGACCGCACCGACGCGGCGCCGGGCATCCGCCGCTTTGTCGAACAAGTGACCATGTTCCTGACCCTGGTGGGCCTGACCGCACTGGGTGTGGGCGGCGTCGGCGCCAGCGAAGCGGTCTCGGCCTTTCTGGATCGCAAGCGCTTCGATATCGCCATCCTCAAATCCCTGGGCGCCGATGGCCGATTGGTGTTCCTGGCTTTCTTTCTTCAAGTAATGGCGATTGCCGCCACCGCGCTGCTGCTGGGAGCGGCCATCGGCGTCAGCGCGCCGTTCCTGATCGCATGGCTGTACCGGGACAGTCTGCCGCTGCCGCCGGCCCTGGGGATTTATCCCACGCCGCTGCTGCTCGCCGCCGCGTTCGGCCTGCTCTCCGCCATCGCCTTTGCGGTGCCGCCGCTGGCACGCGCCCGCGCCATCCCGCCGGCCAGTCTCCTGCGCGACAACATCGCGCCTGCCCGCCCCAAATTGCAGCTTTCGGCCTGGCTCACCGCCGGGGCTGCGGGCCTGGCTATCACCGCTTTGACCTTGGCGCTGGCGCCTTCGCCGCTTTACGCCGGGGAATTTCTGGGCGGCGCCATTCTTTTGTTGGGGCTGCTTCGGCTGATTGCCGCCGGCATGACGCGCGCGGCACGCGCGGCGCCGCGGCCGCATTCGCCGCTGCTGCGCCTTGCGCTGGGCGATTTGACCCGCCCCGGTGCCACCGCGGGCGGCGTCATCACCGCGCTCGGACTTGGGCTGACGCTGCTGGCCACCATCACCTTGCTGGACCACATCATCGGCGCGGAAGTGAATGACGCCCTGCCCGCCCGCGCGCCGTCGTTTTTCTTTGTCGATATCCAACCCGATGAGGTGCAGGCCTTCGACCAGACCATCGCCGGTTTCAAGACCCAGCAGGATTACAAGCGCACCCCAATGATCCGTGGACGGATCACCGCCCTGAACGGGATCCCGGCTTCACAAGTTCACATGGCCACCGACGCCAAATGGGTGCTGAACGGCGATCGCGGCATCACGTATGCGGCGACGCCCCCGCCCGGCACCCATATCACCCGCGGCCAATGGTGGGCGCCGGATTACACCGGCCCCACTTTGGTCTCGCTCGACCAAAGCGTTGCCGAGGGCGCGGGCCTCAAGCTGGGCGACACGATCACTGTCAATGTGCTGGGGCGCGAACTCACCGCCCGTATCGCCAGCCTGCGCAAAGTGGATTTCACCACCGGCGGGCAGAATTTCGTTCTGGTGTTCTCCCCTGGCCTTATCGACAAGGCACCGCATTCCTTTCTCGCCACCGTCCGCGTCGACCCGTCCCAAGAAAACGCCATGTACCGCGCCGTCACCGACCGCTTCCCCAATGTCTCGACGGTTCGGGTCAAGGACACCATCGCCCAGGTCGATCAGTTGCTGCAGCAGTTGAGCCAGGGCGTGCGCGCCGCCAGCCTGATCACCATTCTGGCGGGACTTTTGGTGCTGGCCGGCACCATCGCCGCCGGCGCGCGCACCCGGCTTTACGATGCCACCGTGCTGAAAGTGGTGGGCGCGACCCGGCCGCAAATCGCGCTGGTCTATGTCTGCGAATATGGCCTGCTGGGCATCGCCACCGGCATCGTGGCCCTGGGCGCCGGCAGCCTGGCCGCCTATCTGATCGCCGGCCAGATCCTGAACGTGCCCTTCCATTTCAGCACCCAGGCGGTGCTGCTGACGGTGGCCGGCGGCGGCGCGGCGACCCTGCTGTTCGGCCTCGCCGGCGCCCTGGCTGCCCTGACCGCCCGCCCAGCCGCCCGCCTCAGAAGCGGCGCCTAACCGCGGTTTAACCCAGCAAATCAATAAGTTGCCGATCCTTGATACGGCGGGGCCAAATCACGATATACTAGGTCAGCAAAGGGAGTTTCACATGGCGGACTATGACAATCGGCTGATGCGGGGCGCAACGACCGGCGCCTATACAGTGGATGCCGGCCTGCGCAGTTACATGCTGCGGGTTTACAACTACATGACGGGCGCTTTGGTGCTCACCGGGGCGCTGGCCTGGGTCACGGCCAATACGTCGTTGATCACCTTGTTTTATCAGCAGACCGATCGCGGTCTGCAGCCCACCATCCCGGGCTATGTCGCGCTGTTCGCGCCGTTCGCCCTGGCGCTTTACATGCAGTTCCGCATCCAGAAGATGAGCTTCAGCGCGGCCCAGGCCACTTTCTGGGTCTATGCCGGATTGATGGGCGTCTCGCTCTCCTGGATCCTGCTGGCTTATACCGGCGCCAGCGTGGCCCTGACCTTCTTTGTCACCGCGGCGACCTTCGGCGGCATGAGCCTTTACGGCTATACCACCAAGCGCGACCTCACCGGCATCGGCTCTTTCCTGATCATGGGCGTTTGGGGCCTTTTCATCGCCATGCTCGCCAACATGTTTTTCCAGTCCCCGGCGGTCGATTTCGCCGTCAGCGTGCTGGGCGTGCTGATCTTTACGGGGCTGACCGCCTATTACAACCAGGCGATCAAGAACATGTATTATGTGGGCGATGACGGCACGGTGGCCGGACGCAAGGCGATATTGGGCGCGTTGGTGCTCTATATCAGCTTCATCAACCTGTTCCTGTTCATGCTGCGCTTCATGGGCAGCAGCCGGCGGTAAGCGCTGTTCACACCACAAAATGCAAAAAGCCCGGTTTCGCACCGGGCTTTTTTGTTTTCAGATGACAGGCTCGTCATGCCTGCCTCCAAATGGTCACGATTGAACCATTGCAACGCCGCTTTCGCTACCCATTGTCTGACTGTCGGTTGGCCGTGAGTCCTGAGCTGGTTTCGGAACTTCAAGCCCCCCAGCCCTTTCCGGGATTAGCCTTGGCAGGCCAACCGACTCTTCCTCCCCTTCAGCTGGCCTTCATTTGAGTTTGCGCAGAAACGCCTGAAGCATGGCGTCGATCTGGCCGAATACGCCGCCGACAGCGCCGGTCAGGGTCGAGACCATCACGCCATAAGGGATATAAAGATCGGGCCGGTCGCCCATCAGGCTGGAGGCCGACACCGCCACCACCCCGCAGGCCGCCCCCGCCGCCGCCCCACCCAGGGAACCCAGGCGGAAGCCGCGCGCCAGGTCGCGGGCATAAAGCAGTCCCATCACGCCGGCGATCAGCATGCAGCCGAACAGGAAGAAATGCGGCTTCAGCCAAGGCTGGATATGGCCGGCCATCACCAGCAGGAATTCGAACACCGCCCCCACCAGCATGGCGCGCTGCAAGATCTTGAGATTGATCATTCCTCTCATGGTTCCGTCCAGCTTGCGGCATCCGCGCTTATTCTTTAGACGATCCGTCCGGCACCGGGCGGTCCGACTATGATCGATATCGAAAATCTGACCAAGCATTTTGGCCCGATCAAGGCGGTCTCGGGCCTTTCGCTGCGGGTGGGCCAGGGGGAGGTGCTGGGCCTTCTGGGTCCCAATGGGGCGGGAAAATCCACCAGCATGAAAATGGTGGCCGGCTTCCTCGTGCCCGATGCCGGCACCGCCCGCATCGCCGGCCATGACATCCAGACCGATACCATCGCCGCCCAGCGCGCCCTGGGCTATCTGCCCGAAGGCGCCCCCGCCTATGGCGAGATGACCCCGCGGCAGTTCCTGGCCTTCATCGCGCAGGTGCGCGGGTTGAGAGGCGAGGCGTCGCGCCAGGCGCAGGCCCGCGCCATCGCCCGCACCGAGCTGGGCGCGGTGCTGAACCGCCCCATCGAGACCCTGTCCAAAGGCTTTCGCCGCCGGGTCGGATTGGCCCAGGCCATCCTGCACGATCCCCCGGTGCTCATTTTGGACGAACCGACCGATGGCCTGGATCCCAACCAGAAACATGCCATGCGCGAACTGATCCGCGAGATGGCGCCCGCCAAAGCCATCATCATCTCCACCCATGTGCTGGAGGAAGTGGAAGCGGTCTGCAGCCGCGCCGTCATCATCGATCGTGGCGTCTTGGTCGCGGATGCGACGCCGGCCGCGCTGGCGTCACGCAGCAAGAGCGGCAGGCTGGACGATATCTTCCGCCAACTCACCACCACCGAGACCGCGGCATGATCGCGATCTTCAAACGCGAATGGGCCGCCTATTTCGCCACGCCCCTGGCCTTCGTCTTTCTGGTGATCTTTCTCTTCGCCATGGGTGCCTTCACATTTTACCTGGGCCATTTCTATGACAATGGCATCGCCGATCTGACGGTGTTCTTCGGCTATCATCCCTGGCTGTATTTGTTCCTGATGCCGGCTTTGGCGATGCGGCTTTGGGCGGAAGAGCGGCGGGGCGGCACCTTGGAATTGCTGCTGACCCTGCCAGTGGCGCCCTGGAAGGCCGTGCTGGGCAAATTCCTGGCCGCCTGGACCTTTGCCGGATTGGCGCTGGTTCTCACTTTTCCGATTTGGCTGACCGTCAATTATCTGGGTTCGCCGGACAATGGCGTGATCCTCGCCTCCTATATCGGCAGTTTTCTGATGGCCGGCGCTTACCTTGCCATCGGGTCCGCGATCTCGGCGGCCACTTCCAACCAGGTGATCGCCTTCATCGTCACCGTTGTGGTGTGTTTCCTATTCACGGTCTCAGGCGCGCCTTTGGTGCTTGACGTCTTCCAGGCCTGGGCGCCGCTGACCTTGGTGCAAACCATCTCCTCCTTCAGCTTCCTCAGCCATTTCGTCGCTATCGCCGCCGGCGTGGTCGATCTGCGCGATGTGATCTATTTCGGTTCGCTGATCGCGCTCTTCCTCTATGCCAATGTCCTCATCGTCAATTTGCGGAAAAGCGGCTGATGGGAAGGCGCGGGCAAACCCTGATCTCGCTGGCCCTGGCGGTGCTGATCTTTGTCGGTATCAACATCTTTGCCGACAACCTGCTGACCGCTGCGCGGCTCGATCTGACGGAAAACGGCTCCTTCACCGTCAGCCAGGGCACCAAGGCGATCATCGCCAAACTGCCCGAGCCGGTGACCCTGAAATTCTATTATTCCAAACATGCCGCGGCCGAATTCGCCGCGACCGCAGCCTATGCCAAACGGGTGCGCGACCTGCTGGGCGAATATGTCTCGCTGAGCCATGGCAAGATCATCCTGCAAGAGATCGACCCCGAGCCTTTCACGCCCGAGGAAGACGAAGCCAGCGCCGCCGGCCTCACCGCCGCCCCCACCCAAAGCGGAGAACAAGTCTATTTCGGCCTAGTCGGGAGCAACAGCATCGATGCCAAGGAGCTGATCCCCTATTTCACCGCCGAGCGTGAACCCTATCTGGAATATGATCTCTCCAGCCTGCTCTACCGGCTGTCCAATCCCAAGAAGCCGGTGGTGGCGCTGATCACCGCCCTGCCGCTAACCCAGGGACAGCCGCCCGCGATCCTCTCCGCCTTGCGCGAGGAGTATCAGGTGAACAATCTGGCTGCGGATTTCACCGCCATTCCCGCCGGCACCAATCTGCTCTTCATCGCCCATCCGCCCGCCCTCAATCCGGCGCAGCTCTCCGCCGTTGGAGATTTCATGGCCAAGGGCGGGCGGGCGCTGGTCCTGGTCGATCCCATGTCGGAAATCGCGCAAGCCTCCGGTGGGCCGGCGACCTCGGACCTGGGCGGCCTCCTGGCGCGCTGGGGCTTTGGCTTCGATGCCGGTGAGTTGGTGCTGGACCACGATCTCGCCCAGCGGGTCGCCGCCGGCAACGATCCACGCATGCCCAGCATGGCTTATCCGCTTTGGGTGCATCTGACGGGGGCGAATTTCGACCGCCGCGATCCCATCACCGCCAATCTGCAATCGCTGAACCTGGCCAGCGTCGGCGCTTTGTCGCCCACCCCCGCGGCGGGCGGAAAATTCGAGCCTTTGATCACGAGCTCCGACGCGGCCGCGCTGGTGCCCCGCGCGCGCATCCAGGCTAACCCTGATCCGGCCAAGCTGATCGCCATGGTGCCGCCCAAGGGCCACAAATATACCATCGCCGCGCGGGTGGGCGCCGTGGTGGTGATCGCCGATAGCGATCTGCTGGACGACCGCTTCTGGGTGCGGATTTCCAATCAACTGGGCCAAAGCATCGCCCAGCCCTTTGCCGACAATGGGGGCCTGGTGCTGAACGCGGTGGAGAACCTCACGGGCTCGGGCGATTTGATCGCGCTGCGCACCCGCACCAACACCGACCGGCCCTTTACCGTGGTCCGCGCCATGCAGGCCGATGCCGAAGCCAAATTCCGCGAGACCGCCGAGGCGCTGCAAGCGCGGCTGACCGCGGCCCAGCAACAGGTTCAGCAATTGAGCCAGGGCGGGCCCTCTTCGCCAAACAATAAGGGCGGGAATGCCGTCAGCCTGACGGCGGCGCAACAGGCCGATATAACCCGGCTGCGGCAGGAAATGGCGCAAACTCGCAGCCAGCTCCGCGAGGTGCAGCGCAATCTGCGCGCCGATATCGATGCCCTGGGCAGTGAACTGGCTTTCCTCAATATCGCCGCCATGCCGCTGCTGGTGATGGGTTTCGCCATCGTGCTGGCCATCATCCGGCGCCGCCGTGCCGCCGCCCCTTCGCGGGTGACAAGATGAAGGCGCGCCGGTCGCTGATCGGCCTTGGCCTGGCGGCGCTGTTCAGCCTGGGGCTCGCCGGTTTCGCGCTGCATGAACGCGCCCAGGAAGGCGCGCCGCATTTCGCCCCCAGCCCGTTTTTGCCCGGCTTCGCGGAACAAGTGAAAAACGCCGCCCGCATTCACATCGTGAGCCATGAGGGCGTCTTCGACATCACCAATAGGGGCGACAAAGGCTGGGTGCTGCCGCAGCGGGGCAATTACCCGGCCGATTTCGATGAAGTGCGCCACACCCTGATCGGTCTGGCGGCGCTGGAGACCATCGCCCCCAAAACCGCGCGCCCCGATTGGTTCAAGGATATCGGTTTGGAGACTCCGCCAAAGGGCAATGGCGTCTTGATCGAAGTCAAAGACGGGCACGGCCAGACCATCGCATCTGTCATCATGGGCAATATGGAAAACACCGGCGATGCCAATGGCAGCGCCGGATTGTTCGTGCGCCGGCCGGGCGAGAACCAGACATGGCTGGCGCGGGCGGTGTTTGTGCCCCATGGTGACCCGGCGGCCTGGATGGCGCTGAAAGTCCTGGAGATCGAGCCGGCCCGGATCAAGGACATCGCTATCGCGCCGGCGTCCGGTAAGCCCTTCACGCTCTCGCACCAGCGCCCGTCCGACTTGCATTACACCCTATCGCCGCCGGTCAAGAACCCCGACAATACGCTGATGGACGCGATTGCCGATGCCATCAGTGGATTTGCCGCAACCGATGCCAAACCCGCATCGGAAGTGGATTTCAGCAAGCCCACCCGCGTGACGGTGCATGGCTTTGACGGGCTCACGATCAATCTGGAGCTTGCGACCATCGGCTCCGATAGCTGGGCGCGGATCAACGCGACCGGCGCGCAGCCGGCCGCCTCGGCGCAAGCGCAAGCGATCAACGCGCGCGCCGGCGCCTGGGCGTTCAAGCTGGCGCCCGACAAGGCCGCGGCGCTGCTGACGCCGCAAGCAAAGCTGGGCACGCCATGAGCGAAGCGCCGCTGCGCGACCTTTGGTATATGCCGGCGCTGTCGGCGTCCCTGAAGCCGGGCCAGATGCGGCGCGAGATGCTGCTCGGCGAGCCGGTCTTGCTGGGCCGCATGCGGGACGGCCAGGCTTTCGCCATGCGCGATATCTGCCCCCATCGCGGGGTGCCGCTGTCGGCGGGAAAAATCCTGGCCGAGGATACCGTGCAATGCGCTTATCACGGCTGGCGTTTTCGCCGCGACGGAGTCTGCAGCGCCATCCCCTCGCTGACCGAGGACCAGGATCTGGACCCGGAGAAAATCCGGGTACGGAGTTATCCGATCCGCGAACAGGATGGCCTGATCTGGGTCTATGTCGCCGAAAAGCCCGGCGGCGCCGTCAAAGGCGCGCCGCCGAGAATCCCGATGGACCATCCGGTGCCGCGCTGGGTGGAGATTCAAACCTTTGGCTGCAGCGTCGATCATGCCGTGATCGGCCTGATGGACCCGGTGCATGCCGCCTTCGTCCACGACCATTGGTGGTGGAAGCGCCCCATGCGGCTGAAGGAAAAACATTACGGGCCTCTGCCGATGGGCTTCACCATGAGCCCGCACAAGCCGTCGAAGCCCGCCTATAGCCTGCTGGGCGATGTCACCACCGAGATCACCTTTGAGCTGCCCTCGACCCGTTTTGAAATCGTGGAAGGCAAGCTATTCGGCAAGCGCTTCAAAGTGATCGGGCTGACGGTCTGCACCCCCCGGGACGCCGAGCACACCGACACCATCCATGTGATGTATTGGCCGGCCTGGGCGTTTTTCTTGTGGCCCATCTTCATGGCCCTGGGGCCCACCTTCATGGCCGACGACCGCAAGATGGTCGAATTGCAGCGCGAGGGCCTCAAGTTCAATCCGAATCTGATGCTGATCCAGGACGGCGATCAGCCGGCGATCTGGTACAGCCGGATCAAGAAAGCCTGGGCGGACTCGGTCGAAAACGGCACGGAATTCGTCAATCCTGTGAAGGAACGGGTGTTGCGCTGGCGCAGTTAAAAATCAGGGCGCTCTTCGCCTCAAAAATTCGAGAATAGCACCGATTCCAAAAACAATGGCTGGAAAGCCGAATGTCATTCCCAAAGGGGGATATTCACTGCCAGCGGGAAAAAATACGCGGGGGGCAATCGTAAAGAACAGCCCCGCCAATATCGTCCGCAGAGCCCAGGCCCTGAAAACTCGCCAGATAGACCGCGACGCTTCCTCTACTGAAACTTGGCCGGCCTCCGGCCATTGCTGTGGCAGCGCACGCCAAAGCCTGTCCGCCGAATAATCTGGAATCTGCAAATTTCCCGCTTCGCCAAATCGCAAATCGGCGACTTTCCAAAAAAGCCTGTTTTTCCGTTGTACCCGAATGGCATCCCAAGGAACGAAGAAGTCCCGGCTGAAAGGCCCAAATAGCCGGTTTATTCCAACGCGCAATCCTGACGGACAGGCTTCCAACCGCAAAACGCCACTCATGTCCACGCCGCTCATATTTCCGGACAGGAAGCGGAGCGTCAGATTGGGCCTTTCGTCCCGATTGGGATATCGCTGGGCCAGGTCAAACCACTTCGCCTTGACCGCCAGGATGGTGGTAATTGCCAGCCACATCCCCACAAAAAAGAAAGGGAAAACGTAGGGAAAATAGGTCTCGAAGGACTTATCCACGGCGCATAGCCCCAGTAGAAGCAGCCAATATAGCCGAACTTTTGTTGGCAATTGGAGATATGCGTTCGAAAGGCTTGCTCTCGGGGCGACTCGCGTCTAAACGGTCCCCTTAACCTACAGATTTGCGGGCCAAACGCGCCACCCGGCGCGCCGTCCGTTCGCGCGCGAGTTCCGATGCCGAAAAGAACCGACATTCATACCGTCCTGATCATCGGCGCGGGCCCCATCGTGATCGGCCAGGCCTGCGAGTTCGATTATTCCGGGGCCCAGGCCTGCAAGGCGCTGCGCGAAGAAGGCTATCGGGTGGTGCTGGTCAATTCCAACCCGGCCACCATCATGACCGATCCGGGCTTGGCCGACGCCACCTATATCGAACCCATCACCCCGGAATTCGTGGAAAAGATCATCGCCCGCGAGCGGCCCAATGTGCCGGCGGGCAAGGTCTTTGCCCTCCTCCCCACCATGGGCGGCCAGACCGCCCTCAACACCGCCCTTTCCTTGCGCAAGATCGGCGCCTTGGAGCGCCACAATATCGAGCTGATCGGCGCCACCGCTGACGCCATCGACAAGGCCGAGGACCGCGAGCGCTTTAAACAGGCCATGGTCAAGATCGGGCTGGAGGTGCCCAAGGGCATCACCCTCAAAGGCCAGCTCCGCCAGAAAAAGGATTCCGCCGGCAATCTGTTGTTCGACAGCAGCGGCAATGCGGTGACCGAGCTTTCGCCGGAAAGCTTCACCAAGGCGCTGGCGGCGCTGGACCAGGTGGGGCTTCCCACGGTGATCCGGCCCAGCTTCACCATGGGCGGCACCGGCGGCGGCATCGCCTATAACCGCGAGGAATTCTTCGCCATCGTCGAATCCGGCCTGGAAGCCTCCCCCACCCGCGAAGTGCTGATCGAGGAATCGGTGCTGGGCTGGAAGGAATT
>JAICHV010000036.1 GCA_025924715.1 Alphaproteobacteria bacterium | reverse complement strand
GGCACCTGGGCGCCGACAATGCCGTGGCCGCCATAGAATTTCTTCTCGCGGCTGAACATGTGCATCGAGCCGCCCTTGCCGCGCGAATAGCCGGTGCTGCGCCCGGTGAGTTCCGCCATCACCCCTTTGGGGTCCATTCCGGCGGCCAGCATATGGCCGTGATCCCGGTAGGCGGTGATTACCTGGTCATGGGGGCTGGTATGGGCCTGCATCCCCACCACCACCGCTTCCTGGCCGATATAGAGATGGCAAAACCCCCCGATCAGCCCCATGCCATAGAGCTGCCCCGCCCGCTCCTCGAAGCGGCGGATCAACAGCATGTCGGCATAGAGTTTTTTGAGGGTCTGGGAATTGGAGAGGGCGGCTTGGTCGCTCATGATTATCTTTGCAGAGGGCCGGCCCGGCGTTTTGACAAGGGCTAAGAAGCTTGGCAAGCGCTTATTATTTTATTGCGCTGCAAACAGCCGAACAGTGTTCGCGGCCGCGAAAACCGTTCGCTTCCCGAAAAAAATTAGTGGGCGTTGCGGGGGATAGCGACCTGGCCGGGGGCGCCGTCCATCAACTGGCCCCGGGCCAGTTCTTCCACCAGATCGGGGTCGGCATGGCTATCTTCCATCAGGCTTATGCGGCGGGCCAGGCGGGCGCGCTCGGCCCTGACATCGCTCAATTGCTCTTGGCGGATACCCAGCTTGGCCTGGGTTTCCTCCAGCGCCAGCAGGCCCCGGCTGCCCCAGATCGCATAGCCGCCGAAATAGCCGACCACCGACAAGGCGATGGCCGGAAGGATAAGGGCGGTGAAAAAACGGCTGACGGAACGCCTGATTCGCATGCTCCTACCGAATCACAGTGTGATTCGGTCCGTCAAGGACAGATTCTCTAAGGATTCCGGGAACTTGAGGAACTTGTGGCCGCTCGCAAGCCGCGTCAGGTGCGCAGGATCGAGCGCCCGGCATAAAGGGCGCTATCGCCCAATTGCTCCTCGATTCGCAGCAACTGGTTGTATTTGGCCAGGCGGTCCGAGCGGGCCAGGGAGCCGGTTTTGATCTGCCCGCAATTGGTCGCCACCGCCAGGTCGGCGATGGTGGAATCCTCGGTCTCGCCCGAGCGGTGGCTCATCACCGCGCGATAGCCGGCGCGATGGGCCATCTCGACCGCATCCAGGGTCTCGGTCAGCGAACCGATCTGGTTGACTTTGACCAGGATGGCGTTGGCGACGCCTTTGTCGATGCCCATCTTCAGGCGCTTGGAATTGGTGACGAAGAGATCATCGCCCACCAGTTGCACTTTTTTGCCGACGGCGTCGGTGAGCGCTTTCCATCCGGCCCAATCGTCTTCCGCCATGCCGTCTTCGATCGAGATGATGGGATAGCGTTTGCACAAATCGGCATAGACCTGGACCATTTGGTCGGGGCTGAGCGACTTGCCCTCGCCTTCCAATTCATATTTTCCGTGTCTGAAGAATTCGGTCGAAGCCGGATCGAGGGCGAAATAGATCTCCTCGCCCAATTTGTAGCCGGCTTTCTCCACCGCCTTGGAAATGAAGCCCAGCGCTTCATCCGGGCTTTTCAGATTGGGGGCGAAACCGCCTTCGTCGCCGACATTGGTGTTGTGACCGGCATCGTGCAAGGCTTTCTTCAGGGTGTGGAAGATTTCCGCGCCCATGCGCAGGCCTTCGCGAAACGAGGCCGCGCCCACCGGCATGATCATGAATTCCTGAAAATCGATGGGATTGTCGGCATGGACGCCGCCATTGACGATGTTCATCATCGGCACCGGAAGGATCTGCGCCTTGGCGCCGCCGACATAACGATAGAGCGGCAGATTGGCCGACACCGCCGCCGCCTTGGCCACCGCCAGCGACACGCCCAGAATGGCATTGGCGCCCAGCCGCGCCTTGTTGGGCGTGCCGTCCAGCGCGATCATGGCGGCATCGATGCGCACCTGTTCCTGCGCTTCCATGCCGCAAAGCGCGTCGAACAATTCGCCATTGACCGCGCCGACCGCTTTTTCCACGCCCTTGCCGCCATAGCGTTTGCCGCCATCGCGCAGCTCCACCGCCTCATGCGCCCCGGTCGAGGCGCCCGAGGGCACCGCGGCGCGGCCAAAGGAGCCGTCCTCCAGGCGCACATCCACTTCCACGGTGGGATTGCCGCGGCTGTCCAGGATTTCGCGCCCCGTGATGTCGATAATGGCCGTCATGATCTGCCCCCTCGGATCGGCCCCGTCTTTACGGGAAGTGGGCGCGGAGGGGAAGCATTTTACAGGCCCGGCCGCCGGCCGATTGGCCCTGTCGCGAGCCCGGGCTAGGATGGCGCGCGGCGCAGATGCCGCGGCTGTTTTTCGGGGGGTCGAATGCTTCTGTCTGCGCCTGCCATTATCCTGACCGCCGCGGTGACGCTTCTTGCGGCCCTGATCTGTCTTTGGACCGCGATTTTGGTGGCGCGGGCGCGGCGGCGAAACAAGCTGCCGCCGCCGGCGATGAGCGGCGCGGCGGAGGTCGAGCGCGCTTTGCGGGTGCAGGGCAATACCGTCGAGCAGGTGGTGGTGTTCCTGCCCTTGCTTTGGGTCGCGGCACTGTATTTCCACATGGTCGGCTGGCTGGTGTCGATCATCGGGCTGGTTTGGTGCATCGGACGGGTGATATTCGCCCTAGGCTATATGGCCGGTGCCGACAAGCGCCATATCGGCTTCAACATCACCGTCTTTTCGTCGATCGCCCTCGCCATCCTGGGTGTGATCGGACTGGTGCAGGCCTGGATCGCGAGCTAAGCGCGGATCGCTGCCTCAGCGTTTGACGATGGCGTCGATCTCGACCAGCTGGGCGAGCAGGGCGGGGAAATCCTTGAGCTTGACCATATTGGGTCCGTCGGAAGGCGCATGGTCGGGATCCTGGTGCACTTCCATGAACACCGCGGCCACGCCCACCGCCACGGCGGCGCGGGCGAGATAAGGCACCATGCGGCGGTCGCCGCCGGTGCTGTCGCCCTGCCCGCCCGGCGACTGCACCGAATGGGTGGCGTCGAACACCACCGGGGCGCCGAAGCCGGCCATGATCGGCAGCGCCCGCATGTCGCTGACCAGAGTGTTGTAGCCGAAGGAGACGCCCCGCTCCGTCACCAACACATTGGGATTGCCCGCGCCGGTGATCTTGGCGATCACGTTTTTCATGTCATGGGGGGCGAGGAACTGCCCTTTCTTCACATTGACGATTTTGCCGGTATGGGCGGCGGCGACCAGAAGATCGGTCTGGCGGCTGAGGAAGGCGGGGATCTGCAGGATGTCCACCGCCTGGGCCACCGCGGCGCATTGGTCGCGCTCATGCACATCGGTCAGCACCGGCAGGCCGAAACTTTTGCGCAGCTCGGCGAAAATCGGCAAGGCGTTTTCCAGGCCCATGCCGCGCGCCGCGGCGGCGCTGGTGCGATTGGCCTTGTCGAAACTGGTTTTGTAGATCAGGCCGACGCCTGAGGCCTCGCAGGCCTCTTTCAGTGCGCCCGCCATGTCGAAAGCATGTTGGCGGCTTTCCAATTGGCAGGGTCCGGCGATGATCGCCAATTTTTTCGCATTGCCGATTTCAACATTGCCGGCGCGAATGACGGCATTGGGATGGGTGGGGGCGTGGACGGTCATGGCGCTTTCCTAAACCTGAGCCCCTGTTCCGTCCAGAAAGATCGTCGGGACGGCCCTAACCCAGCGTCGCCAGCAAGGGCTTCAAAACGCGGGAAAGCCGGCGCAGTTCCTGGCGGTGCACCGTCGAGAGTCCCGCCAGCTTGGCATGCGCCCGCGGCGTCAGGCTCAAGAAAACGCGGCGGCGGTCGGCCGCATCGGGGCAGCGGCGCAGCAATCCAAGCGCCTCCAGCCGGTCCGCCATTTCGCCGGCGCTGTGCGGCCTGATGTCCAGCCACTGCGCCAGGGCGCCCATGGTGACCGGCGGGGCCATGCCGGCGATCGCCAGCAGCGCCTGGTGCTGTCCCGGCGACAATCCGCATTGCAGCGCCGCTTCCTCGCTGAAGGCGAGAAACCGGCGCAGCGCCTGGCGAATCGAGGCCAGCGCTTGATAGTCCGAACGTTGCAATTTTTCCAAGGACGCACAGGTTGATTTGTATCGTGACACGATATAAACGCCGGCCCTTCCCTTTCCAAGGTCTTCTTCATGCAAGCCGAAAATCACGTCCCCGCGGAGCAGTTGCGCGATTTCACCGCCACGCCGCGCATGCTCAAATTGGCCGCGATGGCGGCGGTGACCGGAACGCTGGGAGCCTGCGCCGCCTGGATGCTGCTGCGGCTGATCAATCTTTTCACCAACCTCGCCTATTTCGGCCGCTTCAGCAGCGCGGCGGTGACGATGCCCGCGCATATGGCGCCTGCCAGCATCCTCATCCCGGTTATCGGCGGGTTGGTTGTGGGTTTGATGGCGCGCTTTGGCTCGGAAAAAATCCGCGGCCACGGCATTCCCGAAGCCATCGAGGCGATCCTGATCGGCAAAAGCCGCATCCAGCCCAAGGTGGCGCTGCTCAAGCCCTTGTCCTCCGCCATCGCCATCGGCACCGGCGGACCGTTCGGCGCCGAAGGACCCATCATCATGACCGGCGGCGCGCTGGGTTCTCTGTTCGCCCAGCTTTTTCATCTCAGCTCGGCGGAGCGCAAAAGCCTTTTGGTGGCGGGCGCCGCCGCCGGCATGACCGCGGTGTTCGGCACCCCCATCGCCGCCGTGTTGCTGGCGGTGGAATTGCTGCTGTTCGAATGGAAACCGCGCAGCTTCATTCCGGTGACGGTCGCCGCCGTGGTCGCCTTCTGCTGGCGGCCGCTGCTGATCGGCAGCGGGCCGCTCTTCGCCTATACCGGCGCGCCGCTGCTGCCGTGGTGGGGCCTGGCGCTTTGCGGGCTGGCAGGCCTGGCGGCGGGCGCGCAATCGGCGCTGCTGACGCTGCTGCTGTATGGCGTGGAGGACCTGTTTCGCAAATTGCCGCTGCATTGGATGTGGTGGCCGGCATTGGGCGGGTTGGCGGTGGGGATTGGCGGTCTGATCGATCCGGCGGTGCTGGGCGTCGGCTATGACAATATCCGTCTGCTGCTGGCGGGGAGCCTGGGACTATCCGCCGTGCTGCTGCTGTTGGCCGACAAGGCGATGGTGTGGATCGTGGCGCTGTCGTCCGGCACATCCGGCGGCGTGCTGGCGCCGCTGCTGATCCTGGGCGGCGCGATGGGCGCGGTCGAGGCGCATTGGATGCCGTTCGGCGATGGCGGCTTCTGGGCGCTGATCGGGATGACCGCGATCCTGGGCGGCACCATGCGCGCACCGCTTACCGCGACTTTGTTCGCGGTGGAGCTGACCGGCAATCCCAGGCTGTTGCCGGAATTGTTCACCGCCTCGGTCTGCGGCTTCGCCTTCACGGTGCTGGCGATGCGCCGCTCCATCCTGACCGAACGCATCGCGCGGCGGGGTTTGCATCTGACGCGCGAATACAGCGTCGATCCTTTCGACGTGGCGCGGGTGCGCGATGTCATGGTGCAGCCGGCCGAGAGCCTGCCCGCCGCCATGACGGTGGAGGCGGCGATGGCGTTTTTCAATTCGGGTGAGCGGCACAAAAGTTATCCGGTGGTGGACAACGCCGGACGCGTGGTCACCATGGTCAGCCGCGCCGATGTGCTGCGCTGGATTCGTGACGGCTGGGCCCCCGAGGACAGGCTGGGGGATTGGGAGGGCGGCGTGGTCAGCGCCTACCCGGAGGAACTGGTGGGAACCCTGGCCGACCGCATGGCAGAAACCGGCGCCAGCCGGGTGCCGGTGATCGCACGCGACGGAACCTTGCTGGGTCTGGTCGCCCGACGCGAATTGCTGCGGGCGCGGGCCTTGGCGCTCAAAGGCGAGCGCGATCACGAGTCCGCCCTGGCCCCCGGATCCGACCCCAAAGGCTTGTCAGGACCCGCCACTGCACCCATATCTATGGAATGAGAGGAATATCCTGGTTCGGATTGGCGTTGCTGGCCGGTGTCGCGCCGGCGGCAGCGCAGCTCGAGCCGCTGACAACCCAGGAATTGCAGCAGCAGAACCAATCGACCATCCAGAATTCAGCCCAGTCGCTGGAACGGGGCATGACCCAGCAACAGATCGGCGAGATCGAGCAGCAGCAGCGCCGTCAGCAATTGTTCGCCAGGGATCCCAATCGCACCCTGTATGCCCCGGACCCTTACGTCGTCCCCCTGCAGCCGGGCGATTATGTGATCCCGCCGCTGCTCGTGCCGCCCCCTCCTGCGCCCCCGCCGCCAAAGCCCTGACATCGGCTTGACGTCCCGGCGTGCTCTGCGCGAAATCGGTCCATGAAATTGTTCGCGGTCTATCTGGGCGGCCGCATGCCCAAGGCCAATACCGAATTGCATGACGTGGTCTTTGTCGCCGGCGCGCGGATCGAAGACACCTATGAACAGCTTCTGGACAAGTGGTTCGGCCAGCCCGAAGGCCTGCATCTGGATTCCTGGCTGGAATTGGACGTGGTCGATGGCTGGCGGGTGACGCTGACGCGCGAGCCCTCGCCCGGGCCGCAGAAATTGTTCTTCGTCAATCTGGGCGCTTATGACGACAATTTCACCGAGCTCCATGCCAATGGCTTTTATGTCGCCGCCGATGGGGGTGAAGCCAAGGCCCGCGCCAAAGCGCAGCTTCTGCAAGGCGGCAAGACGCTTCACAAAGACGATCTGCATGCCATCGACGATTGTCTGGCGGTGGAGGACGTGGCGGGGCTGCGCGTCTCGCTAAGCCGCACCGGCGAGACATCAGGGGCCCGCCCGACCAACGGCTATCATGTCATTCCCAAAGCGGTGATCGCCGCCTATCAGGCGCGCCGCACGCAGCCATAAGCCGGCTTCGCGTATTATCGCTGAACGTCAGATTGGGAAGCCATTTCCCTCGGCGACAACCAATCGAGGTGCGGTCCTATCACCGCTCCGGCGCCTTCGGCCTTTACGCCGTCAGCGCCGATGAAGGCAGTCTGGTCGGGATCGGGATCAAGCGGGTATTTTAGACATTCACAGGGCCGCGAACGATATCCGACACGATCGGAACAAGTCCGCACCAGTTGTGCCAAAATGCAATCCGATCGAGCTCGTCATCACACCCAAGGCGGCCCCCAAACTTCGCCTCAAGGTATCCTTTTCCGTAGGATGTATGTCAAAGGCCGTCGCGTAAACGGGCTTCGGTACCAAATCACCGGTCACCCTGAGTAAATCCATATTGATGGGCGCATATCCAAATCCGATCAGAAGGATCGTGGTCGCGGCCTTTATCTCTTCTCTTATTTTCCCGGCAAACCCTTCCTCCACACCCTCACTGAAAGTCCGTAACCCTTCCGAAGATCTCAACAATTCTCCATGATATTCCTCACCTCCGTAATGAATAGCACTACCCGTAACTTCCCAAGGAAGCGGGCCCACCGCACCATAGGGATGATAAATGGAAAGACTTTTCATTATCTGCTCAGCCTTTTCTTTGGCGATAAGAAAACGCCGCATCAGTGCGTGGAGAAGGTAGTATTCAAGCGACCTGTCGTAATTGAACGAAATGATCGCGAGATTACGGAAAATGCATTCCGGTTCTGCAACCTGATCCGAAAGCAACTTGAAAAACTCCGCATACCAAGTGCCCTCGACTGGCGTAAGATCAAGGGGGACGTGGACATCTTTTCTATAAAGCGGGCTTTTTCGTTCCGCTACCAATAAGCAACGGGCAATCGCCAATTTGCCCATAAGAACAAGCTTTTTATTGCTGTTATGCGTGTGCAAAAAGCTATCGATCGAGGTCGTAGTGGGCATTCCATCTCGAATTGCCCAACCTTCAACCAAATATGGATTTATGTCCGGCGAGCTATCCGCACGAACAATATCTCGAAGAGTTTCGACGATTAGCTTATCGCCCGATGTTTGCTGAAAATCTTTGAATTTGATATCGAGAGCTTTGGCAAGACCTTGCTTCAGCTCTTGGCCAAGCGGAAATCCCAACTCCTTACTTGCCCCGGCCCCCACGATAAGAACAACTTTGTTCTTAAACATTCTTGGAGCCCGTCACACCAGCCTACTCTTCTGCACCGCCGCCGCGACGAAGCTGGTGAACAGTGGATGCGGCTCCAGCGGGCGGGATTTCAGTTCGGGATGGAATTGCACGCCGATGAACCAGGGATGGTCGGGGATTTCCATGATTTCCGGCAATCGGCCATCGGGCGACCAGCCGGAGACTTCCATGCCATGCTCGGCCAGGCGCTTGGCGTAATCGACATTCACTTCATAGCGGTGGCGGTGGCGCTCGGAAATCTGGGTGGCGCCATAGACCTCGGCGACTTTTGAGCCGGGCTTCAGGGTTGCCGGATAGGCGCCCAGCCGCATGGTGCCGCCCAGATCGCCATCGGCGGCGCGGGTCTCTTTTTCGTTGCCCTTGGTCCATTCGGTCATCAAGCCGATGACGGGATGTTTGGGACGGCCGATCTCGGTGGTCCCCGCCCCTTCCAGGCCGGCAAGGTCGCGGGCGGCTTCGATGACTGCCATATGCAGGCCATAGCAGATGCCGAAAAACGGCACTTTCTTTTCGCGGGCGAATTTGACCGCCTCGATCTTGCCTTCGGTGCCGCGCTCGCCGAAGCCGCCGGGCACCAGGATGCCGTTGACATTCTCCAGGAAGGCGGCGGCATCGTCGCGCTCGAACACTTCGCTGTCGATCCAGTCCAGATGCACCCGCACATTGTTGGCCAGCCCGCCATGCGCCAGCGCTTCGCTGAGGGATTTGTAGGAATCCTTGACCTGCATATATTTGCCGACCACGGCGATGCGCACGTCGCCTTCGGGATTCTTCACCCGTTCCACCACCTGGCTCCAGCGGGCGAGATCGGGCGGCGGGGCATTGTCGAGGCCGAAGACCTTGAGCAACTGCGTGTCCAGCCCCACTTCGTGATAGGCGATGGGCACGCGGTAAATGGTGTCGAGGTCCAGGGCGGGGATCACCCGCTCTGCCGACAGATTGCAGAACAGCCCGATCTTGCGGCGCTCTTCGTCCGGAATGGGGTGGCTGGCGCGGCATAGCAGGATATCGGGCTGGATGCCGATGGCGCGCAGTTCCTTGACGCTGTGCTGGGTGGGCTTGGTCTTCAGTTCGCCGGCGGCCTCGATATAGGGCACCAAGGTCAGATGAATGAAGGCGGTCTGGCCGCGTCCCAGATCATTGTGCAATTGGCGGATGGCTTCGAAGAAAGGCAATCCCTCGATATCGCCGACGGTGCCGCCGATTTCGACCAGCAGGAAATCCAGTCCGCCGGTATCGGCCATGACGAATTCCTTGATCATGTCGGTGACATGCGGGATGACCTGCACGGTACGGCCGAGATAGCCGCCCTTGCGCTCCTTTTCGATCACCTGGCTGTAAATGCGCCCCGAAGTGATGTTGTCGGATTTCAGCGCCGAGACGCCGGTGAAGCGCTCATAATGGCCGAGGTCGAGATCGGTCTCCGCGCCGTCATCGGTGACATAGACTTCGCCATGCTGAAACGGCGACATCGTGCCGGGATCGACATTGAGATAGGGATCGAGCTTGCGCAGACGAACCTTGTAGCCGCGTGCCTGAAGCAGCGCGCCAAGGGCGGCAGACGCAAGACCTTTTCCGAGGGAAGAGACCACGCCGCCGGTGATGAAGATTAACCGGGCCATGGGAGGCCACCATGACGAAACAGATGAAGCCGCTCAAGCACAAAATAAAACTTATTTTGTGAATCGAATGCGCGTCGAATTACCTGCAATTACTGGGGTTTCGGAACCGCGGGACCGGCCGGGACGACCGGCAGCGGCGCCGGCTTGGCGGGCGCCCCAGTGGTCAGCGGCGCGGTTTCGAGAATCGACTTGGGCTGGGCGCCGTGACGCGCCAGCAGATTGAGGCCGATGCAGACCAGGAAGAACAGGGTCGCCAGCACCGCGGTGGTGCGGGTCAAGGTATCGGCCGCGCCGCGCGGCGAGAACAGCCCGCCCATGCCGCCGCCGCTGCTCGATCCCATGCCCAAACCGCCGCCTTCGGAGCGCTGCAGCAGGATGAAGATGATCAGCCCGATGGCGATCAGCAATTCGGCGACAATCAGAACAGTTTGCATGGATACTCGCGAGGGGCTGAAGGCGGGCTGTTTAGAGCAAAGCCGCCCCCAGGGAAAGCTTTGTGACAATATTGCCGCGATTTCATCCGCCAAAACCCCAAAAACCTCAATTCCGATACGGGTTTAAGGGGCCTGCTACGTTATAATAGTTGCATGCGCCGCAGCCTGCCATGGGGAATGACCGCCCTGCTTTTGGGCCTGTGCGGCTGCGCCCCTGCCGGACCGCCCCCCAAACCCCAATTCCATCTCGTGGCGGAGACGGCCGCGCCGCTGGACACCATGCCCGGGGATATCGCCATTCTCAATCGGGTGAGCTGGGGGACCGAGACGGCCGATGCCCAAATGCTGGCCGGCGAAGGGGTCCGGAGCTGGCTGGACAAGCAGTTGTCTCCGCCCGCCGATGACGGACTGCCGCCGGATGCCGCGGCCCAGATCGCAGGTATGGAAATAACGCAAAAATCGGTGGTGCAGATCGCCGCCGAGGTGCGCAGCCTTCAGCAGGAGGCGCAGAAATCCAAAGGCACGCCCGATTACGACGCCAACCAGAAGGCCTATCAGCAGAAACTGAACGATCTGGCGCGGGAAGCGGCGACCCGTTCGCTGCTGCGCGATCTGTATTCGCAGAGCCAGCTCAAGGAACAGCTTACCTGGTTCTGGATGAACCATTTCAATGTCCACCAGAACAAGAACGATATCCGCGCCCTGATCGGCGATTACGAAGAGACCGCGATCCGTCCCCATGTGCTGGGAAAATTCCGCGACCTGCTGGCCGCCACCCTGATCCATCCGGCCATGCTGATCTATCTGGACAACTCGCAGAACGCCAAAGGCCATATCAACGAGAATTATGCGCGCGAGATTATGGAGCTGCATACCCTGGGCGTGGGCAGCGGCTATACACAGAAAGATGTGCAGGAGCTGGCGCGCATGCTCACCGGCGTGGGGGTGAACCTCTCCGGCGAACCCGCCAAGGTGGGGCCGGCCTTGGCCCGTTATCATCGCGGCAAGGATTTGTTCGAGTTCAATCCCAATCGTCACGATTTCGGCAGCAAGACCTTCCTGGGCACGCAGATCTCCGGCGATGGGCTGAAAGAAGCCGAAGAGGCGATCGTCATCCTGAGCCTGCAGCCGCCAACCGCCCATTATATTTCCAAGGAGCTGGCGCAATATTTCTGCTGCGATGCGCCGCCGGATTCCCTGGTCAATGCGATGGCGGCGACGTTTCAGCGCAGCGATGGCGATATCGCCCAGGTGCTGCGCACCTTGTTCGCCTCGCCGGAGTTCAAGGCGTCGCTGGGGGGCAAATTCAAGGACCCCATCCATTACGCGGTCAGCGCCTTGCGGGCCGCCTATGGCCAGCAGGTCATCCTCAACCCCCAACCGCTGCTGAACTGGCTGACCCGTATGGGCGAGCCGCTGTATGGTCATGAGACCCCCGACGGCTATGCCCTGACGCAAAGCGCCTGGTCGGGGCCGGGGGAAATGGAAACCCGCTTTGAAATCGCCCGTCAGATCGGGCTGGGCCATTCCGGCCTCTACAAACCGGCAGGCGACACCGCGCCGGAGCCGGCGCCGCCGCCCCTGATCCAGCAAACCCGATACTACCAGGCCCTGGCGCCGAGCCTTTCGCCGGCGACCTTGAACGCGATCGCGCAAGTGCGGGCGCCGGCAGACCGCAATCTGCTGTTCCTGTCATCGCCGGAATTCATGCATCGCTAGGAGCTCGTCATGCACCGCCGCGCATTGTTGAAAACCGCCGCCGCCGCAATCCCCTTCACCTTCAGCGCCGGACGTCTTTACGCCCTGCCCGCCTCCGGCCCGCGCCTGCTGGTGGTGTTCCTGCGCGGGGCCTATGACGCCGCCAATATCGTGGTGCCGGTGTCGAGCGATTTTTATTATGCGTCGCGGCCCAATCTGGCGATTGCCAAATCCACCGCCCTGCCCTTGAACGCCGATTGGGGCCTGCATCCGGCGCTGAAGGACACCATCTATCCGCTATGGCAGAAGCAGCAGATCGCTTTCGTGCCCTTCGCCGGCACCGACGACACCTCGCGCTCGCATTTCGAGACTCAGGACAACATCGAATTGGGCCAACCTTCATCGTCCGAAAGCGGCGGGGCGGCGCGCGACTATGGCTCGGGCTTCATGAGCCGCATCGCCGCCACCCTGGCGGGCACGACGCCGATCTCCTTCACCGCGCAATTGCCGCTGAGTTTTCGCGGCCCCAAGCCCGTGCCCAATATCGCGCTCAATTTCACGGCCAAGCCGGGCGTCACCGGCAAGAATGCCGAACTGATCGAAGCGATGTATCAGGGCCAGGACCTGGCGCCGGCGGTGGCCGAAGGTTTTCGGGTGCAGAACGAAGTCTATCAGGCGATCAGCGCCGAAATGCAGGCCGCCAACCGCAATGCCGTCAGCCCCAAGGGGTTCGAGCTTTCGGCCCAGCGCATCGGCATTCTGATGCGGGACAAGTTCAACCTGGGCTTTGTCGATATCGGCGGCTGGGACACTCATGTCAATCAAGGCGCCGGCGAAGGCTATCTGGCCGCGCGCATCGGCGAATTGGGGCGCGGCTTGGCGCTGCTGGCCGACAGCCTGGGACCGGCCTGGGACGACACCATCGTCATCGTGGTCAGCGAATTCGGCCGCACCTTCCGCGAGAACGGCGATCGGGGGACCGATCATGGCCATGGCAGCACCTATTGGGTGCTGGGCGGCGGCGTCAAAGGCGGCCGCCTGGCCGGACGGCAAGTCGCGGTCACCAAGGAAAACCTGTTCCAGGACCGCGATTGGCCGGTGCTCAACGATTATCGCGGCTTGATCGGGGGCGTGGTGAAAAAGGCCTATGGCCTCAGCCCGGCCCAGATCGAGGGCGTGTTTCCCGCGGCCCTACCGCAGGATCTGGCTCTGATCTGACTTTTAGGCCGGCATCAGCATGATGCGGAAATTGCGATAGCGTTTGCGCAGCGCGACATACATGACGGCAAAGGTCCAGAACACATCCAGGACGCGCCAAGCCGAATTGTGATTGGTGTATCGCCCGTCCGAGGCGATCGCGATCCCTTGCGGCAGCGACAGCAGCAACAGGCCGACGGCATTGCGCCAGGCGTAAAGCCACCACACCGACAGCACCCGCCCCGGCGCCGCCGGCACCGGGCTGCCCTCCGACACCAAAGCAAGGCGGAAACCCTGATAGCGTTTGTGCAGAAGCATGTGCATGACGGCCAGGCTCCACAGCAGGAACAGCCAGGGCGCGGCCCATAAGCACGCCTTTTGGGCGGCGGCCTCTTCCAGGCCGATCTGAAGCAGCAGCACGCCGATGACGAAAGCCCCCGCGGCGATGCGCCAATGAAACAGCCACCAGATGCGCAGCCATCGTCCCAGGGTGAGATCGATTTCACAATTGCGCATTCGACCGATCCCTCCTTTTTCGGATGCCCGGGGGAGCAGTGGACGGCGTTAAGAGGCGATGGCCGGCTGGTTTCGCGTCCGGATGATGGCGACGGTGGCGTCGATTTCGCTGAGCTGTTCCGCGGGCGATTTTTCCGGGAAGAAAATCTGGTGCAGGTTGAGGGCAGCGTGACCCAGCAGATGCATCGAGGCATTGCGGTCGACGCCCAGATGCAGGCCTTCGCAGGCCGCCAGGACCGAATCGCACCAGCTCACCGCGGAGTCGAACTCGGTATCGCGGCAGCGCCGATCGATCGAACGCGCCAGATTGGTCAGTTTGGCCAGGTCGACCGAAATCTGCAGGGCGCCTGCGGGTTGTTCCTGCATCAGCCGCCACAGCACGCAGATCTGGAAGGAATCGCGCCGCAATTTTTCCGCCGTCAGCTTGTCGCGCGCCACTTTGAGCTCGCCGTCCAGGCGCTTGGCGATAATGTCGGAGGTGAGTTTTTCCTTCGCCTTCATCTTCAGCGAATTGGGGGGATCGAACAGCGGCGCCGATGTGCCCTGCGACTGGCCGCGGCCGCGGTCGGGGCCGACATAATCGGTGGTGATGACGAAACCCTTGCGGCGGTCGATATGGGCTTCGATGCGGCTGCCGAGCAGCGCGGTCGAAAAGGGCCGCAGCAACAGATCGTCTGCCCCCGAATTAACCACCCGGGTGATCAGGCTGGAGCTTTTTTCCCAGGCGGTGACGATGATGACGATGAAAGGATTGTAACCGGCGGAACCCTGGCGGAGCTGCTGCACGGCGCTGCACAGTTCCTCGACCGCGCCCTGGGCTTCGCACAGCACGATGTCGGGCGCGCCTTTCTGGATCGACTCGATCATCGCTTCCAGAGTCGACACGGTCTCGGTTCGGCGAAATCCGATAGCGTAAAGCGCAGCCCGCGTCGCGGTGCGGTTTGCCGACACCGGATCGTAGATCAGCGCTTCCACGCTGTCATACGACAGACGTGCCATACCCCACCCTTCTCTATTTGAACGCAAGGATGCCGTCCTCGCGTTAAGGAAAGGTCGAGAGATTTAGTTAAGTCTTTCTTGCTGCCGCGATGATGGCCAAAAAGTCCTGCGCTTTCAGGCTTGCGCCGCCCACCAGCGCCCCCCCGACATCGTCCAGGGCCAGGATTTCCGCGGCATTGGCAGGCTTAACCGAGCCGCCATAAAGGATACGGATGCCGGCGGATTTGGGTCCCAGTCGTTCGACCAGGCACCCGCGGATATGGCGATGCATGGCGGCGATGTCGTCACAGGTTGCGGTTTTGCCGGTGCCGATCGCCCAGATCGGCTCATAGGCGATGGCGGTGTTGGCGCCATCGGCTTCGAGGGGGACGCTGCCTTCGATCTGGCGATGACAGATCTCAGATGCTTGGCCGCTGTCGCGCTGAGCCTCGCTTTCGCCGATGCAGATGATGGCATGGAGTCCCGCCCGCCAGGCGGCTTGGGCCTTGGCCGCCACCTGCGCATCGGTTTCGCCGTGATATTGGCGGCGCTCGGAATGGCCGACAATGACGTAAGCGGCGCCCGCGTCCTTGAGCATTTCCGCCGAGACATCGCCGGTGAAGGCCCCGGCCGCCTCAGCATGACAATCCTGGCCGCCCAGCGCCACGGCGCCCTTGGCGATCCAGGCGGCGCGCGCCAATAACGTGGCGGGTGGGCAGACCGCCACCTCGCAAGCCGCACCGGGCATGGCGGGTTTGAGCGCTTCCAGTTCGGCCAGGTCCGCGCCCAGCCCATTCATCTTCCAGTTTCCGGCCACCAGTTGTCGCACAAGTCCCTCGAATGTTTGAGGTTTTGGCCTGCCTTTGCCGGCTTGCCCTTACCCCGCCCCCTCCCTATCATCCGCCGCCATTTTCACAAAACCGCTTAAGCGCACGGATACGGACGAAAAACGATGATTCAATGGATGCACCAGCTTTCCAAGTCCTGGGTCGCCACGATTTTGATGGGCGCCCTGGCGGTGGGATTCATCTTCTGGGGCATTGCCGATGTGTTCACCGGCTCATCGTCTTCGGCCGTCGCCACGGTGGGTTCGACTGAGATCGACAGCGCCAGCTTCCAGCGCAATTACCGCAATTTCGTCCGCAACCAGAGCCAGCAGATGGGAACCGAAATCACCCCCGAGATGGCGCAGCGCATGGGCCTGGGCATGTCGGCCTTGCAGCAGATGATCAGCCGTACCGCGCTGATCAACGCCGCCAAACGCATGCATCTGACGGTGCCGGATTCGCTTGTCGCCGCCAATGTGCGCGCCGTGCCAAGTTTCCAGGGCGCCAATGGTCAGTTCGACCATAATGAATTCCTGCGCCTGCTGCAGGGCGCCGGCTATACCGAAGACGAATATCTGGACGAAACCCGCAAGGACATGCTGGGCGACCAGGTGATCAACGCGGTCCAGCATGGTTTCGTCCTGCCGGAAGGCTATGCCAAGGCCCTGTTCCTCTATCTCACCGAAAGGCGGGCGGCCGATTATGTGGTCGTCATGCCCGATGCGGTCGGCCCCGTTCCGCCGCCTTCCGACAGCGTGCTGGCGGCTTATGTCAAAGATCATCCCGAACGCTTCTCGACGCCGGAATATCGCACCGTGGATTACGCCATGATCGGTCCCGACGATCTTGCCGGCCAGGTCAATGTCAGCGAGAAGATGATCGCCCAGGATTACGAAGCCCATAAGGCGACCTACCAGGTCCCCGAAAGGCGCGAGATCCAGCAACTGGAATTTCCCACCGAGGCCGAGGCCAAAGCCGCGCGCGCCAAGCTGGACAAAGGCGAAAGCTTTGAGCAATTGGCCGCCGAGCGCAAAGTCAAGCCCGCGGATCTGGCCATCGGGGCGTTGGCCAAGAGCGATCTGGGCGACAGCGCCCGCGCCGATGCCGCTTTCTCGCTGAAGGAAGGCGAAGTCAGTCAGCCGGTGAAAGGCGCGATCGGCGGCTTTGTCCTGATGCGGGTCACCAAGATCGTGCCGGCGGTGAACCATCCGCTGGCCGAGGTGCATGACACCATCAAGAAGAATCTGGCGGTGCAATTGGCCTCGGCCAAGCTGATCGACGTGATCAACGCCTATTCGGATGCCCGCAGCAGCGGCGCCGATATCGCCGAGGCGGCAAAAAAGGCAGGCATGAAGAGCGGCCATCTTGCCGCCGTCGACCAGACCGGCGCCGGCCCGGATGGGGCTAAGATCGCGGGCCTGCCCGCGGATCCGGAATTCCTCACCCAGGCTTTCGCCGCCCAGGAAGGCGACGATGTCGATCCCTTCCAGGCCAAGAGCGGCGAATATTATGCCCTCAAGGTCACCGGCCACACCCCGCCCAAGCCGAAGACCTTGGACCAGGTGCGCGCCGAGGCGAGCGCCGCCTGGCTGGCCGACCAGCAGCATCAGTTGTTGATCAAGAAGGTCGGTGAATTGGCAAACCAGGCGCAACGCGAGAAGAGCCTCGCCGGCATCGCCAAAAGCCTGAAGGTGCCGGTGCAGCACAGCCCCGGCCTCACCCGCCAGACCGCCGACACCACCTTCTCGGCGGAACTGGTGCAGCGCCTGTTCAGCACCGCTCCCGGCGGCATCTCCATGGCGCCGCAGGGCAACAACGTCATCATCGCCCAGCTCACCGGCATCAGCCATGAGCTCACGCCGCCCTTGCAGGCCCAGCTTGCCGCCGCCCGGGCGCAGCTTTCGCACAATGCCGCCGGCGATCTCGCCACCGGCTTCGAGAATGCCGTGCGGCTTCAGCAAGGCGTGAAGATCGATCAGCGCAATCTGCAATCGGTTACCGGCGGCGCTCAGTGACGGCGGCGCCGGATTTCGAGGCGTTTTCGCGCGCCTATGGTGAAGGGCGGGCAGCTGCGGTTTATCGCAAGCTGGTCGCCGATCTGGAGACGCCCGTCTCGGCCTATCTGAAGCTGGCTTTCGATGCCGCCAAGGGATCGCGCGACAACGCTTTCCTGTTTGAAAGCGTTCAGGGCGGCGAAAGCCGCGGCCGCTATTCGATCATCGCTCTGAACCCCGATCTGATCTGGCGCTGCAAGGACGGCAAATGCGAGATCAATCGCGGGGCGCGGCACGATCCCCATCGCTTCGTGCCCGCCGAACATGCCGATCGGCCGCTGCAATCGCTGCGCGCCCTGCATGCGCAAATCCGCATGACCCTGCCGGCCGGATTGCCGCCCATGGCGGTGGGGCTGTTCGGTTATCTGGGCTATGACATGGTGCGGCTGGTCGAGGAATTGCCGGCGCCGCCGCCGGACCGGCTTGGCCTGCCGGACGCGATCCTGACCCGGCCGACCATCACCGCGATCTTCGATTCGGTGCGCGATGAAGTCACCATCGTCACGCCCGTCTGGCCCGATGCGCAAATCTCTGCCCGCGCCGCTTATGTCCAGGCCGAGGAACGTTTGCAGGAAATCGTCGATCTGCTGGAACGACCTTTGGCGCTGCCGCATGACGGCGAAGGTCCGACGGATTCTATCGAGGCGGGCGCGGTGGAATCCAACCTGACCAAGGCCGAATATTTGGACGTGGTGGCGCGGGCTAAGGAATATATCAAGGCGGGCGATATTTTTCAGGTGGTGCCAAGCCAGCGGTTCCGCCGCCGCTTCACCCTTCCCTCCTTTTCGCTCTATCGCGCCCTGCGCCGGCTCAATCCCTCGCCCTATCTTTATTATCTCGCGCTGCCGGGCTTTGCCATTGTCGGCTCCAGTCCCGAAATCCTGGTCGCCCTGCGGGGCGGCAAAGTCACCATCCGGCCCATCGCCGGCACCAGGCCGCGCGGCGCCTCACCGCAGCAGGATGGCGCCCTGGCCGCGGAATTGATGAACGACGCCAAGGAGCGCGCCGAGCATTTGATGCTGGTCGATCTGGGCCGCAACGATGTGGGGCGGGTGGCGCAAACTGGCAGCGTGAAAGTCACCGATTCCTTTTTCATCGAACGCTACAGCCATGTGATGCATCTGGTGTCCAATGTCGAAGGCGATATCCGCCCCGGCTTGGATGCGGTCGATGCGCTGGCGGCGGGACTGCCGGCCGGCACGCTGTCGGGCGCGCCCAAAATCCGCGCCATGGAAATCATCGATGAGTTCGAGCCCGAAAAGCGCGGGCCCTATGGTGGCGCAGTGGGCTATTTCGCCGCCGACGGCTCGATGGATACTGCGATCATCCTGCGCACTGCCGTCGTCAAGGACGGGGTGATGTATGTGCAGGCCGGGGGCGGGGTGGTGGCGGACAGCGACCCGGAGGCCGAATATCAAGAGACCGTCAACAAGGCGCGCGCGCTGATGGCCGCGGCGGAAGAAGCGGCGCGCTTCGCCAGCCGGGCGAAGCGCGGCCAGTAATTTCTAGAGTATTTGTTTGTCGCGGTTCCGGACGACAAGCGCTGCACACTTTTCCTGGAACCGCTCTAGGACGTCTGGTTGTTCGACAGCACGATCACTGCGCGCCGGTCCAGCCATTGCTGCAGGCTGGGATCGACCGGCGCCGCGACGGGCGCGGGCTGTCCCCCAATCTGGATGGCGTCGGGCTTCAGCCCTGCCTGAACCAGTTCCGTCTTTACCGACCGGGCCCGGCTTTGCGCCAAGGCGGCGGGATTGCTGCCCTCACCCGGCACCATGACGCGGACCTGTGCCACCGGCATGCCGCGCGCCGCCACCGCGGCATCGCGAAGAATCTCACGCCCCTCGGGCGCCAGAGCGGATTTTCCGGTCTCGAAGAACACCATATAAGTGCGCTCGGCCGGAGCGGCGGGCGCGATCGCGGCCACTTGCTGGGCAGGCGCGGCGGTGGTGAAAAACACGGCGCAAAAAGCAGCGCCCGTCAGAAGCTTGAGCGATTGAGACATTGGGGCCCTCGCATTGTGTTCCCAGTGGAAACGAACAAAGCGCGGTTTTTCTTCGCCCCTTATGCAACTCTTTTTTGCGCCACAATTGCTCTCCCGCTTTTGCCACAATCAGCGCGCGGCCAGCGCCTGATCCCCGGTTTTCAGGCGGATCGCCTCGCTGAGCGGAATCAGGGTCACGCCATGATCCTGGGCCAGCCATCCGGCCAGCACTTGCAATGTCAGGTCGTGCGGGTGGCCGATGGCGATGGCGACGCCTTGGCTGCGGGCGGTGGCCACAAGGGCCGCCAATTGCTTGCGGATCTCGCTCTCGCTGGCGGTATCGTCGAGAAAGATGTCACGTCCGGCGCTGGCGACGCCGAAGCGATGCGCCACCGCCACCACCTTGGAATCGGCACCGGTGCGCGAGTCGAAAAAGAACAGATGGCGCGCCGCCAGGGCTTGGGCAACCGGCGTCAGCGAAGCGGCATCGGCGGTGAATTTGCTGCCTTCGTGATTGTTGATGCCGATCAGCCCGGGCACCCGCGCCAGATTCCAGTCCAGGCGCTGGGCGATATCGGGCGCGCCGGTTTTCAGACTCATCGGGCCTGGATCGATGGCGCCAATCGCCTGCATGGGGACATGGGCGAGAATCTCATGGCCTTTGCGCGCCGCTTCCGCCGCCAGGAAAGCCGTGGTCTGCGCATAGGGCAGGAAGGAGAGCGCCACCTGTTTGGGCAGCGCCATCGCCTTGTCGGTGCCGGCAATGTCCTCGCCCAGATCGTCGATACAGATGGCGATGACGGGGCGCGCGAGGGACGGCGTTGTAACCGGGGTTTCGCTGACCGGATGCAGCCAAGCGGGAATGCCGCGGCTCTGCACCGGGAACAAAACCTGCGGCGAATAATGGGCGCCCGGAAAGCCGGGGACCGCCAGGCGGGCGGTGTCGCGCTGCATCGGCTCACCCGATGCCTGGGCCGCCATGCCCGGCGTCAAGCTTTGCGCGAAATATCCCAGGCCCGTCAGCGCCGGTGCGCCGCCGACGGCTAGGCCCAGGATCAGCAGGCAGACGAAAGCCCCGTCGCCGCCGTGACGGCGGACGAGCAGTTCTAGCCGGCGAATCAGGGTGCCCCGGGGCATGATCCACTTGGGTCCGGGTACGGATTTCTGTCAACCGGCCAAGAAAAGGATCAGTCGGCGGCGACCGGCGCGCCGCCGCCGGATTTGGCCGGACGGCACAGCCACACCAAGGCGATCAGGATCACGGTCAGCCAAGCCGAGGCATAGAAGATGTCGTCCGCCGCCAGCATATAAGACTGGCCGGTCAAGATGCGGGCCAGGGCCGCCTTGGCCGAGAGGTCGGGCAATCCCAGCCGGTGCATCCCCGCGATCGCCGCGTTGAAGATCGGATTGAATGCGCTCAGGCCATCCGCCAGCCGGCTTTGATGCAGCGCCTCGCGCCGGTCCCATATGGTGGTGACGAGCGAGGCGGCGAAGCCGCCGGCGGTGATACGGGCAAAATTCGACAGGCCCGAAGCCAGCGGAATGCGCGGCGGCGGCACGCCATCGAGCAGGATGGTGATCATCGCCAGGAAGAAGGTCGCCATGGCGATGCCCTGGACGGCGAAAGGCAGCATGAAATCGAAGAAGGAGGCTTGGTCGGTCAACCCGGCGCGCATCCAGAACGACACCGCGAAGGCGATGAAGGCGGCGGTGGCGATCAAGCGGGAATCGATCCGCGACATCAATTTGGCGCTGATGGGGGTCAGCAAAATTGCGATGACCCCGGGCGGCGCCGCCACCAAGCCGGCCCAGGTGGCAGTATAGCCCACCTGGGTCTGGAGCCAGAGCGGCATTAGCAAGGTATTGGCGAAGAACACGCCATACCCCATGCAGAACGCCAAAGTGCCGAAAGCAAAATTGCGGTTCTTGAACAGCGACAGATCGACGATGGGATGGGCGTCGGTCAGCTCCCAGATCAGCCAGGACAAAAAGGCGATGGCGGTGATCATCGCCAGCACGATGATCTGAGTGGATTCGAACCAGCCGGCATCCTTGCCGCTGTCGAGCATCACCTGCAGCGCCCCCACCCAAATGATCAAAAGTCCCAGCCCCACGGTGTCGATGGGGATGCGGCGGGTCGGCGTTTCGCGACTTTTGAGATTGCGCCAGCACAACACCGAGACCAGCAATCCGACCGGCACATTGATCAGGAATATCCAGCTCCAATGATAATTGTCCGAGATGAAGCCGCCCAGGATGGGACCGCAGACGGGCGCAACCAAGGTGGTGATCGACCAGATGCCGAGCGCGGTGGCGCGTTTCTGCGGCGGAAAGATCGAGATCAGCAGCGCCTGGGAGCCCGGGATCATCGGTCCCGACACGCCCCCCTGCAGCACCCGGAACACGATCAGCGAGGAAAGGCTCCAGGCAATGCCGCAAAGAAACGAGGCCAGGGTGAACAGCAGCACCGAAGCGACGAAGGTCCGCACCACGCCATAACGGCCCATCAGCCAGCCGGTCAGCGGCACGCCGATGCCATTGGCCACCGCAAAGGAGGTGATCACCCAGGTGCCCTGGTTGGCGCTGACCCCCAGATTGCCGGCAATGGTGGGCAGCGAGACATTGGCGATGGTGGAGTCCAGCACCTGCATGAAGGTGGCGAGCGCCAGGGCCAGCGCCGTGATCGCCAGCGGCGCCCCCGTCATCGGTTGCTGTTCGCCTTGCTGACTCACCGGGCGCCGTTCTGCCGCAGGATCCGGGCGATCAACGCATTCGCCTCAGGCTCGCTATCCTCGCCGGTCACCGCCCGCATAGAACCGGCGCCGACCCGCGAGGTCGCCAGCGGACCCGAACTGTCGCGGATATCGACCTGCGCGCTCACACTGAGGCCCACGCGCAAGGGATGGTCGCGCAGTTCTGCGGGGTCGAGGGCGATGCGCACCGGCACCCGCTGCACGATCTTGATCCAGTTGCCCGATGCGTTCTGCGGCGGCAGCAGCGCGAAGGCGCTGCCCGAACCGGCGCCCAGGCCTTCGATATGGCCGTGATAGGTGACGCTGCCGCCATAGATGTCGGCGGTGACGGTGACGGGCTGGCCGATGCGCATATTGGAAAGCTGCACTTCCTTGAAATTGGCGTCGACCCAGACATTGTTCAGCGGCACCACCGCCATCAGCGGGGTTCCGGCCGCGACTTGCTGCCCGACTTGGACGCTGCGCTGGGCGATGACGCCGTCCAGCGGCGCCACCACCCGCATATGCCCCAGGGAGATCACCGCATTGCGCAGCGCCGCTTCCGCCGCCAGGACATCGGGATTGCCGGCGACGGAGGCGCCCGAAATCTGGGTCAAGGCGCGCGCATGCCCGCTTTGCGCCGCGGCGACGGCGGCCTCGGCCGCGCTCAGCGCATCCTTGGCATGGGCCAATTCCTCGCCGGAAACCGCCCCGCCTTTGGAGGCTTCCAGCCGGCGCTGATAATCGGCGCGGGCCTGGGTCAATTGCACTTGCGCCTGGCGGAGCTGGGCGCCGAAGGTGTCGGCGCCGGAGAATTCGCCGCGCACCTGGCGTACCGCCCGGGCGAGATTGGCCTCAGCCGCCAGCAAATTCACTTGCGCCACGGCGGGATCCATCTCGATCAGGAGCTGGCCCTGTTTGACGCTTTGGGTGTTGTCGGCATGCAGCGCCAGCACGGTGGCGTTTTCGCGGCTGGTCACCGCCACCACATTGCCGGCGACATAGGCGTCATCGGTGCTTTCGAAAAAGCGGGCATGCAGGAACCAATATAGGCCCCAGGCGACCGCCCCCACCAAAAGCAGGGCGCCCAGAATCAAAAAACCGCGCTGGCGTTTGCCGGAACTGCTCATGGCGTCTTATCCTTATAGGCAACGGTAATATCGGTTGGGTTGAAGCCGCCGCCGACCGACAGCATCAACAGAATGCGCTGGCCGACCTGCTGGGTCATCAAAGCGGCATATTGCTGGCGCAGCAGCAGGACATTGTTTTCCGCACCCAGCAGCGTGACCTGATCGGACAGGCCGGTTTTGTAGCGGGTCTGGGCAAAGGCGAAACTTTTCTCGGCGCTGGCCAGGGAATTTTCCAGCTCGGCGCGCTGCTGTGCCAGGCTGGAGACTTGCGTCATGGCATCGGCGCTTTGCTTGATGGCATTGACCACCGCGCCATTGTAATCGGCCACTGCTTCATCGAGCTTCGCCGTGGCGCCGCGATAGTCGGCCCGCAATTTGCCGGCGTCGAAGATCGGCAGATGAACAGCGGGGCCCAGGCCCGTGGTGAAGGCATCGCCGGAAGCGAGATTGGAAAGCCCGATCGCCTGAAACCCTGCGAAAGCCGTGATGTCGATATTGGGATAGAAATCGGCTTTTGCGGCGGCGCGTCCTTGCATCGCCGCATCGATACGCGCCCGCGCCGCCAAGATGTCGGGGCGGCGCGATAGCAGATCGGCGGGCAGGCTGGCCGGCATCGGCAGCGCCACGTCCAGCTTGGGCGTCGGGCGAGTGATCGCCCCATAGTCCGCCGCCCCCTGCCCCGCCAAGGCGGCGATGGCGTGAACATCCAGGTCGCGCTGGGCGGACAGGCGCAGGCGATAGCTTTTGCTCGCCGACAGGGCGGATTTGGCCTGTTCCAGGCTTTGCGGATTTTCCAGCCCGGCATTGAAGCGGTTTTGCGTCAGGCGCAGAATCTCCTCGCGCTCGGCCACCGCCTGGTCGGCGATGTCGGCGCTGACATAGGCCAGATACAGATCGATATAAGCCTGGGCAAAAGCGCCTGACAGCGCCAGCCGCGCCGCCTGGGCGTCAAGCGCCGCCGCCTGGGCCTGATCCTGCGCCTTGGCGATCAAGGCCGCCTGCTTGCCCCAGAAATCCAGGCTCCAGGTCAGGTTGGCCTGAACATTTCCCATCCAGCGCCAGGTGCCGGCATAAGGCGGCGGGATGATGAAGTCTTTGCTGAGCAATTCGCGCTGTTCGGAGCCTTGCAGCTCGATCTGCGGCTGGTCGGCGGCATTGGCGCTTTGCAGCTCAGCCCGCGCCCCGCGGATGCGCGCTAGCGCCGCCTGCAGCGTCGGATTGCCCGCCACGACCTGGGCGGCCAGCCGGTCGGCTTGCGGATCGCCAAAAGCTTTCCACCATTCGCCCTGGACGCGGGGCGCCGCCGCGGCGCCGAGGCCGAGCTGTGCGGGTTCGAGCGGCGTCACCTGCGGCGCATCTTTGGGAACGCAGGCGCCCAGCAGCAGCAGCGCCAAAAGAGCCAGGGGCTTTTTCATGCTTTGGCCTTTCGGGCGACGCTTTTGCCGATCGGTGCTCCGGAGATCAGCAGCGTCGCCGGTTTGCTGCCTTTGCCTTCGGCGGCGATGGCAAGGCGGGTGAGCAATGCAATCAAGGTGTCGATTTCGGCATGGCTGAAATCCGACAAAAGCCCGTTCCAGAGTCCCATCACCCGCGGCGCCAACTGCTCCACCAAAGCGGCACCGCGCGCGGTGAGGCCGAGCGTGACCACCCGCCGGTCGGTCTGGCTGCGGCGCCGGGTCACCAAGCCGCGCTTTTCCATCTGGTCGATCAGCCGCGTCAGCGAGCCGGCGTCATGGCAGATATTATGCGCCAGGTCCCCCGCCGTGGTGATGCGCCCGTCATGCAGCGCCACCAGGGTGGTCCATTGCGAGAAAGTCAGTTCCTGGTCCTGGAACAGGGCTTCCATCTGCGGCAGCACGCGGTTGATCGACATGCGCATCAGATAGCCGACCGAATTGGCCATCGAATAATTCGCCTTGCGGTAATAGGGCCGCGCCAAAACCATGATCCGTGCAGGGAATTAATTGCCGGGACAATACTTGCTTGAGCAAGCATATACGCCGGGGGGCGCCGAGGGGCAAGCCGGATTTTTTGTCTTGCCAGCTCTGCGCAAATCGCGGGACAAACTCGCATGCCGTCTTTTGTCTATGTCCTCGCCGCCACCAATCCCTCAGGCCGCACAATCACTTATGTCGGCTGGACCCTGGATCTGGAGCGGCGCCTGGACGAACACAATGGCGCGGTGCGCGGCGCCAAAACGACGCGGGGGCGGACATGGGCCCTGCTCTATGCCGAGAAGCACCGCACCCGCAAAGGCGCGATGCGGCGGGAGTTTGTCTTGAAGCGGGACAAAAATTTCAGAGCGGCGTTGCGGGGAGAAGCGCGGTAGCAATTTCTTCCACCCTCCCTCAAGGGGAGGGTCGATCCCTGCGCAACGCTTTGCGGGGATAGACGGGCGGCCAGCCGGCATGTCAGCTTGGCGCCATGAAATGGCCCTACGCCATAGCCCTGCTTTTGAGTGTCCTGCCCGCACGCGCGCAGGCGCCCGCCCCGCCAGCGGCTTGCGCCTCTTGTGCCGCCATGAACGCGCCGCAAAAGCCGTTCCGGATTTACGGCAATACCTATTATGTCGGTACCGCGCAGCTCAGTTCGATCCTGATCGCTACCGATCAAGGATTGGTGCTGATCGATGGCGATTTGGCGGAATCCGCGCCTCAGATCGCCGAGCATATTCGCGGTTTGGGTTTTCGCCCGGAAGATATCAAGTTGATTTTGAATTCCCACGCCCATCATGACCATGCGGGCGGCATCGCAGGGCTGCAACGCCTCAGCCATGCGACAGTGGCCCTCAGCCCCTGGAGCGCTCGGCTCTTGGAGCGGGGCCATGACCTGCCGGACGATCCCCAGATCCGCTCCGCGCTGCCGATCGCCGCTGTCTCGCATATTGAAACAATTTCCGACGGCCAGACCGTCCATGTGGGACCGCTGGCGCTGACGGCGCATTTCACGCCGGGCCATACGCCGGGCGGCACGAGCTGGACCTGGCTGGCCTGCGAAAAAACGCGCTGCCTGCATATCGTCTATGCCGACAGTCTGACAGCCGTCTCGGATGACGGCTATCGCTTTATCGATCATCGCGATTTGCTGCACGGTTTTGACAAAAGTTTCGCCGTGCTGAATGCCCTACCTTGCGACATCTTGCTGACCCCGCATCCTGGCTTTTCGAATGTTCTCGGTCGCCTTGCCGCGCGGGAAAAGGGCAAACCCGACGCCTTTGTCGATCGGGGCGCCTGCCGCGCTTATGCGCAATCTTCGCGCGAGGGGCTTGCCAAACGGCTCGCACAGGAAAAGGCGAGGCACAATTAACGAATTCCACCCTCCCCTTGAGGAAGGGTCGATAAATTCTGAGCAGAGCGAAGAATTTTCGGGGAGGGGCAAGTCTCACCACCAGGCCCCCTCCCCGAAATTTGCGTTGCAAATTTCGACCCTCCCTCAAGGGGAGGGTCGGCCACTGAGGGCGACGTTACGCATCTGACCTAACCCGTCATGCCGGCTATGACGGAAGTTGGGAACGCCTACTCCGCCGCGATTTGATTTCGCTTGTCGAAATTGGCCCACACGCCCTCGTCGCCGTCCCAGCTTCCGCTGGTGGCGCCTTTGGAATATTCGGTGGCGCGTTGTTCGAAGAAATTGGCGTGTTCGACGCCGTTGAGGATTTCGACCAGCCAGGGCAGCGGGTGCGGTTTCAACTGGCGATAACCGCTTTCGCTTTCCTCGAAATTGCCGAACACCGGTACCAGCTTCAACTGCGTCAGCCGCCAATCGGCGATGTAGCGGATATAGGCCTTGATATCCTCGCACCTCATGCCCTGGATCTCGCCCAGGCCGAAGGCCAGGTCGATGAAGCGCTCTTCCAGGCCGACCATGGTCTTGGCGACATCGGTGATGTCGTCGCGCACCGCTTTGGTGACGGCGCCGGTTTCCTCGTTCCAGGTATGATAGAGCTTGGTGATGCCTTCGCAGTGCAGGCTTTCGTCGCGCACCGACCAGCTCACGATCTGGCCCATGCCGTTCATCTTGTTGTGGCGGGGGAAGTTCAAAAGCATGGCAAAGCTGGCGAACAGCGCCATGCCTTCGGTGAAGGCGCCGAACATGGCCAGGGTGCGGGCCACGTCGCTGACGGTGCCGACGCCGAAGCTGTGCATGTAATCGGCCTTGGCCCGCATCGCGTCATAATCGCGGAAGGCGGCGAATTCGGTCTTGGGCATGCCCAGCGTCTTCAGCAGCAAGGCATAGGCGTCGATATGCACCGTCTCCATATTGGTGAAGGCGGCCATCATCATCTGCACTTCCAGGGGCTGGAAGATGGGGATGTAGCGCTTGAGATAATTGTCGCCCACTTCGACGTCGGATTGGGTGAAGAAGCGGAAGATCTGGGTCAGCAGATTCTTTTCGGAGTCGGTCAGCCGGCCCGATTGCCAATCCTTGATATCGGCGCCCAGCGGGACTTCCTCGCCCATCCAATGGGTCTGCTGCTGGCGCTTCCAGCAATCATAGGCCCAAGGGTAGCGTTCGACGTCATAAGTGCCGCTGGAGGTGAGCAATCCGACCTTGCCGGTGCCGATCAGGGCGCGCGGGTCTGCTTTTCCGAAGTCTATTGGCATGCCAGGCACTCTTCATAGTCGGTCTTTTGAACGGCGGCGACTTTATCCGCCTTTTTTTCCAACTGCCCGGCAAAACCGGCCCGGCTGATGGATTTGGAGCGGCAATAATACAGGCTCTTGATCCCCCGCTCCCACGCCGTCCAATGCAGCATATGCAGGTCCCATTTTTCGATATCGGCCGGAAGATAGAGGTTCAGCGACTGGCTCTGGCAGATGAAAGGGGTGCGGTCGGCCGCCAGCTCGATCACCCAGCGCTGGTCGATCTCGAAGGCGGTGCGATAGACGAATTTCTCGTCATCGCTGAGGCAATCCAGATGCTGGACCGAACCTTCCTGTTCCACGATCGAGGCCCAGGTCTCCGGGGTGTCCTGGCCCTTGGACGCCAGCAATTGCTGCAAATAGGGATTGCGCACCGAGAAGGCGCCGGACAGCGTCTTGTGGGTATAAACATTGGCCGGGATCGGCTCGACACAGGCGCTGGTGCCGCCGCAAATGATGGAAATACTGGCGGTGGGCGCGATCGCCATTTTATGGCTGAAACGGGCCTTCATGCCTTTCTCGGCGGCGTCGGGGCAGGCGCCGCGTTCTTCCGCCAGGATATAAGACGCCGCATCAGCTTCCCGGCGTATCTTCTTGAAGATGCGTAAGTTCCACGACTTCGCCATGGCGCTTTCCAGCGGAATGGATTTGGACTGAAGGAAGGAGTGAAAGCCCATGACTCCGAGACCCACCGAGCGTTCGCGCAGGGCGCTGTATTTGGCGCGCGCCATGCTGTCGGGCGCGGTCTCGATGAAGCTGGTCAGGACATTGTCCAGCATGCGCAGCACGTCTTCGACAAAGCCCGGCGCCTCGGCCCACTGGTCCCAGGTCTCGATATTGAGGGAGGACAGGCAGCACACCGCGGTGCGGTCATTGCCCAGATGGTCGATCCCGGTGGGAAGGGTGATCTCGCTGCACAGGTTCGAGGTGTTGACCTTGAGGCCCAGCTCGCGCTGGTGCTTGGGCAGCGCCTTGTTCACATGGTCGATGTTCAGGATATAGGGCTCGCCGGTCTGAAGCCGGGTTTCCAGGATGCGCTGCCAGAGCTGGCGGGCATTGACCTCGCGCATCACCTCCCCCGTTTTGGGGCTTTTGAGGCCGAACATCTTGCCGTCGCGCACCGCATGCATGAATTCGTCGGTGATGTTGATGCCGTGATGCAGGTTCAGGCTTTTGCGGTTGAAATCGCCGGTGGCCTTTCGGATCTCGAGGAATTCCTCGATCTCGGGATGGGTGATGTCCAGATAGACCGCCGCCGAGCCGCGCCGCAGGGAGCCTTGGCTGATGGCCAGCGTCAGCCCGTCCATGACATGGATGAAGGGGATGATGCCGCTGGTCTGGCCGGTTTTCACTTTCTCGCCGATGGACCGCACTTTGCCCCAATAGGTGCCGATGCCGCCGCCATTGGAGGCCAAAGCGACATTTTCGTTCCAGGTGCCGACGATGCCGTCCAGCGAGTCGGACACGTCATTGAGGAAGCAGGAGATCGGCAATCCGCGGGTGGTGCCGCCAATGGACAGCACCGGCGTCGCCGGCATGAACCAGAGCTGGCTCATGGCATCGTAGAGCCGCTGGGCATGGGCCACGTCATCGGCATAGGCGCAGGAGACCCGGGCGAACATGTCCTGGAAGGATTCGCCGGCCAGCAGATAGCGGTCGGTCAGGGTGGCCTTGCCGAAGGCGGTGAGCAGCGCGTCGCGGGAACGGTCCAGGGTGAGATCGGCGGGACGCGGCTTTTGCGTCAGGGGCGCCGGGATCGGCGGCGCCGGCCGTGGACGCGCCAAGGTCTCCAGGGGCGGGGGTGCCGGCTTTCGGGCCGAGGCCGCGGCGCGCTGGGCCATGGAAGGACGCAAGGGGACATCGACCAGTTGTCCCTGTTCGTCGAAATCGCCGTGATAATCGAGCTTACCGACCGCCGACATCCTCATCCCCCTCTAAAGCCCCGCCGCCCAAAGGCAGCAATTCACCTCAAACCCGGGTTCTCCGCCGGGGGACGAAAAGGCAGTGGCCGGATCGAAGACTCGACCCACCAGATGCCTTGTGACCCCCAAAATTATGACAAATCAGAGAACCCAGCCGCCATATCTAGTGTCCCATTTTGGGGTTCCGTCAAGGCGGATTGGGGTGTGGATAAGTGTCAAGCCAAGAATTTTTTCGCCCCGCCCGCCCGGCTCACCTCCTCTTGCGGGAGCGACAAGTTTTCACGGTACGGGAAGGAACGCTATGCACCCAAACGTGTTGAACTTTCGCTGGGCCGCCGAAGGAAAGGATAGATGGAACAGGAACTTCCCGTGGACCAGGCGCTGGAAAAACTGCCCCCCGAACAGCGGGCCCAGCGCTACCGCAAATTCGCCAAGGACGCCTTGCGCAAGGCGCAGAAAACCTCCGACCCGGGCCGCCGGGCCGAATATTTCAGCATGGCCTCGAGCTGGCATGCCATCGCCAGCGAAATGGAACGGCTGGCGCGTGCCTTCATCCCGAGCGGGCCTGCGTCCTGTGAGGAACAGCGCGCCGGGTGACGCCGGCTTAGGCTTTCCTAGCTCAGAAAATCCACCGTGGCAGTGGCCCCCTGCCCGCGCAATTCGGACTCGATCTCGAACACGTCTCGGATCAGCGCCGGGTTCAGCGGCCCTTCGCCTACCAGCCGTCCGGATTTGAGCGCGACAATGCGCGTGGCGTGACGCGCCGCCAGGGTGAGATCATGCAGCGAGGCGATCACCAGCCGCCCCGCTCCGGCATAAGCGGATAACCGCGCCATCGACTCCATGGCATGTTTGGGATCAAGGCCCGTGACCGGCTCATCCACGATCAGGATGTCCGGACGTCCCACCAGGGCGCGGGCCAGCATGGCGCGGGCGAACTCGCCGCCCGACAGCGTGGTGGCGGCCTGGGCGCGCCGGGCGGTCAAGTCGAAATCCGCCAGCGCCCGGTCCACCGCGCTGTGCAACGGGGGGGGCAGCGCACCGAACGCGGGCAAATGCGGACTGAGGCCCAGCGCCACCACCCGCTCCAGCGGCAGCGGCCATTCCAGATGCGGATTTTGCGGCAGATAGGCACGGCGGCGCGCCAGTGCCTTGCGGGGAATATCGCGCAACCAGATGCCGTCCAAAGTGACGCTGCCCAGGTCGGGCGTGATCAATCCGGCCAGCGCCGACAGCAGTGTGGATTTGCCCGCGCCATTGGGGCCGATCACGGCCACGAACTCGCCGGCCTGTGCGGTGAAGGAGACATCATCCAGGATGGTGCGGCCACCCCGGCGCACGCTGATATTTGAGGCATCAAGCCGGCTCATGGCGCGGTCCTTTTGAGCCGCACCACCAGCCAGAAAAAGAACGGCGTGCCGATCAGGCTGGTGAAGACGCCCAGCTTCAATTCCGGTCCCAGATGGATCAGCCGCGCCGCGATGTCGGCGGCCAGCAACAACAGCGCCCCGCCCAGCGCCGACGGCAGCAGCAAGCGGCTGGGCGAAAAACCGGCAAAGGGGCGCGCCAGATGCGGCGCCACCAATCCGATAAAGCCGATCGCGCCGGCCACCGAGGTCGCCGCTCCCACCGCCAGAGCGGTGCCGCAGATCACGATCAGGCGCAGCCGCCCCAGATCGACGCCCAGACTTTGCGCCTGCGCCTCGCCCAGCGACAGCGCATCCAGCGCGCGGCCGGTGGTGGCTAGCGCGGCGCAGCCCGCGATGACAAAAGGCGCGATCAAACCCAGATGCGTCCAGCTTTTGTCGGCCAGCGAGCCCAGCAGCCAATTCATGATTTCATAGGCGGCATAGGGATTGGGCGCGAAGTTGAGCGCCAGCGCGATCCCGGCCGCAGTGAGACTGGAGACGGCCGCGCCCGCCAGAATGAGCGCGACATTGCTGCCGCGCCCCAGCGCGAAAGTCAGGCTGCAGGCCGCCAAGGCGCCCAGCAGGCCCAGCAGCGGACCGGCCACCGCCGACACGGTGGTGACGCCGAAATAGATCGCCAGAATGGCGCCCAGCGCCGCGCCGGGCGAGACGCCGAGCAGGCCGGGCTCGGCCAGCGGATTGCGCGTCAGACCCTGCAGCACCGCGCCGGCTAGGCCCAGCGTGCCGCCGATCAGCAGCGCCAATAATGTGCGCGGCAGGCGAATATCCTGGACGATCAGCCTGGCCAGCGGATCGCCGGCCAGAATGTCGTGCGGCGGCAGCCAGACCCGTCCCGCCAGCAGCGACAACGCGAAGGCCAGCGCGAGCAGCAGGGTGAGAATGGCGATCAGAACTTTCATCGCATCGCCCTTTGCAGGGCGGCGCGGAAATCGCGCGCCGCACCGGCGCTGCGCGGCAAGCCGCAGGCGAAAGGCGCGGAAGGATAGATCACCCGGCGCCCGATGAATTTCGCCAAGGCGGGATGATCGTCTTGGTCGCGGCGCAGCGACGGCAACCCGTAATAATCGTCGCCAAAAGCCAGCACCTGGGGCCTCGCGGCAATCAGCGCCTCGACATCGTAATAGCCCCCATAAGCGCCGGCGATGTTCTCGCCGCCCGCCGCTTCCACCAGCGCATTGAACAAGGTCATGCGGCCCGGAACATAACCGCCGCCGCCCCAGCCGGCTATGCGGATGGGCTGAGCCGGTTTGTCCGCCGCAAGCTGTGCCAGGGTCGCGTCCATTTGCGCGATCAGGGTTTCAGCCTTGGCGCTGACACCCAGCACCCTCCCGACCTGGCGCGTCACCTGGCGGATTTGATCAAAATTTTCCGCCTCCGGCACTTCGATCAGGCGCGCCCCGGACTTGGCCAGCAGGGCGCGCATCGCCGGGCTTTGGAATTCGTCAATCAGGATGGCATCGGGACGGGTGACGAGAACTTCCTCGATGCTGTTGTGATTGACCGGTATGCGCGCCGCCTGCGGCCAGATGCGCAAGGCCGCCGGCTCGCGCGACAGGTAACTGATCGAAGCGATGCGCTGCACCGGCACCAGGTCCATCAGCAGCTCATCGGTACAAAGCTTGAGCGACATGATGCGCCTGGCCGGGACCGGCGCAGCCGCCGCCTGCCCGGTCAGGCAGAGCAGCCCGTTTAGGCATAGCAAAACGGCGGCTGCGATCCTCAGCTTCATCTAGAGATTGGCCTTGATGCCGGCATAGAACCCGATCCCGGGCCGCAGGAAACCGTCTGGCGATTGATAATGGGTATCGAGAGCGTTCTCGACTCGGCCGAATAGCGTGAACCGCGGATCGATGCGCCAATCCGCGGCCAGATTGACCAGCGTATAGCCCGGCATCTTCAGGCGCGAAATCGAGAAGTCCCGATTGCCGTCGATCTGCGGGCCGACAAAGACCAGATTGGCGTGCAGGCCCAGCGGATCCAGCGCCTGCCAATCCGCCGACAGGCTGGCCTTGTGCCGCGGGCGGCGGATCAATTGCAGATGGGTGATCTCATCCTGTGCGTCGGTATAGGTGTAATCGGCGCGCAGCGTGAAAGCGTCGCTGGCTTTCCAGGCGGCAAAGGCTTCCACGCCTTGGGTCAGGGCCTTGCCGACATTGACGTCCGTGGAAAAGCTGGCATTGTTGGTGATCAGGTTCTTGATGTCGTTGCGAAAATACGTTGCCCCGGCACTGACATTACCGAAACCCTGTTCGACGCCGGCGTCATAGCCAAGGCTAGTTTCCGGTTTCAGGTTCGGATTGGCGAAAAAGCCGAAAGCGGGAAAGCTCTGGAACAATTGCTCCAGGGAGGGCGCCTTGAAGCCGCTGCCGATACTGGCCTTGAGCTTGGTATCGCCCAGCACCCAGACCGGCGCCAGCCGCCAAGTGATATGGCTGCCGAAGCGGCTGTTATCGTCCACACGCAGGCTGGCGCTGTTGAAGACCTGCCTCCATGAGGATTGCAATTCCGCATAACCGGCATTGGTGGTGATGCCGGCTTTGATCGGAACACGCATGGCATCGCGCTGACTTTCGGCGCCCAGCACCAGGGTTTGACCGGCGGCGATCTCGCCATGGGCTTGCCAATCGATTTTCGTACGGCTGCCGGAGCTGGGCAGTGGCCCATTATCGGGATCGAAGTCCGAAGTAACGGTGCTGCTATAGGAAAGCCCGATGGTCTGGTCGAGCCAGCCGGTGACCAGATGCGCCGTGCCGCGCGACTGATATTGCTGGGTGTTGATGCGGATCTGACTGGGCGAGGGATAAGAGGTGAAGGTGGCCAGATCGAAGGAGTCGCCGGTGATGCGCGAGAGGCCATCGCTATAGCGCGCCACCAGGCCAAGATCGAAATTGCCGCTCACGTCCCAGCCCAGCTTCGTAGAAACATTGAGGGAGTCAAAATAATCGTCGTTGCGCTTTTCGCCCGGCCGCAGCAGGTCCAGCGGCGTCACCGGTGTGGCGCCGGCGTGAAGATGATCGATGGTGGCGGCGAAATGAAACCTGTCTTGCGCCCCGCTGATCGTGGCACTCTGGTTGAAGGTGTCGAAAGAGCCGCCTTCCAGCGTGCCGCTCAGCGCCAGAGGCCCCTCGCCCGCTTTGGTGGTGATGGCGATCACCCCGCCAATGGCGTCCGAGCCGTAAAGCCCCGACTGCGGTCCGCGCAGCACTTCGACACGGGAAATGGCGCCCGTGAGCAGCTTGCCGGGATCGGGCGAGCCATTGGGATTGGCGGGATCGCCGATATCGATGCCGTCGACCAGGATCTTGGTGTGATTGGAATTGCTGCCCCGGATAAAGACCGAGGTCAGGCCTCCGGGCCCGCCGGTCTGCACCACGGCCAGGCCGGGCACATCGCGCAGCACATCGGGAAGGCTGCGCTGCTGACGCGCTTCGATTTGCGCGGCATCGATCACCGTCACCGAACTGGCGACCTGGACCGCCGGCGTGGGGATGCGCGTGGCGCTGTCGATGATGGTTTCGACATTTTGCGCGACGGCCGCGCCGGGCAAGATCACGCAAACGGATGTAAGTAGAATGCACTTCAACATGGGTTCTCCTGACTTAGGTTCAGGAGCCGGCACGGTTCGATGTCTGAAAAGCTCACGCAAAGCCCCGCGACGACTCCAACTTTGTCGCCGCTGCGGTTTACCCCGCTGCCCCCGCCGCACCCCGGACGGAAAACAAGACGACGGCGCAAGGCAGGTTTCCTGGCTCCCGGGTTGTTGCTCTCGCCCGCCTTCCCAGATTTCCAGTTGGAAATTCAGTGGCGTAATGGACGATCGCTCGCCGGTTACAGTTGCGGGGGCAGCCGCGGCCTTTACCGCGTTCCCTAGACCATGCACCTGGGGGCGAGGTTTGCGCCAAGCCGGCACCCGCGTCAATCGCCGTTTTTCCCATGGCAGATGCGCGAAGGGGGAACGCTACCGGCCGCGGCGCATTTGGGCTAAAGTCCGCACCTTATTGACAGGGAAATATTGCCATGCCGCTGCAGCTCAACGACGTCGCCCCCAATTTCACCGCCGACACCACCGAGGGGAAAATCGATTTCTATCAATGGGCGGGCGATCATTGGGTGGTGCTGTTCTCCCACCCCAAGGATTTCACCCCGGTCTGCACCACAGAACTGGGCGCCGTCGCCAAGCTCAAGCCGGAATTCGACAAGCGCGGGGTCAAGGTGATCGGGCTGTCGGTCGATCCGGTCGAGAACCACAGCAAATGGTCGCGGGACATCCAGGAGACCCAGGGCATGGCGCCCAATTATCCCATGATCGGCGACACCGATCTTAAGGTGTCCAAACTTTACGGCATGCTGCCGGCGGATACCGCGGGCGGCTCGGAAGGCCGCACCCCGGCGAACAACGCCACGGTGCGCAATGTCTTCATCATCGGGCCCGACAAGCGCATCAAGCTGGTGCTGGTTTATCCCATGACCACTGGGCGCAATTTCGATGAGATCATCCGAGTGATCGATTCCATGCAGCTCACCGCCAAACACAAAGTGGCGACGCCGTCAGATTGGAAGCAGGGCGAGGACGTCATTATCACCGGCGCGGTGAGCGACGAAGAGGCCAAGACCCTCTTTCCCGGCTACAAGACGCACAAGCCTTATCTGCGGACGACGCAGCAGCCCAAATAAACTTGTTTCACGGGCCATTTCAGAATGCTGCGGCGCAGCATTCCGGCCATAAGCGCTGTCGTTTGGATAGGGGCCTAGGGGGCCCGCAGGAACAGGCCGATGGTGAGTGCCAGCCCGATCGCCACCACCAGCACCCGCAGCAGCCGCTCATTGACCTTGTGGACCAGCCGGGCGCCGACCATGCCGCCCAGCATGGCGCCGGCGCAGGCGATCCCTGCCTGCGGCCAATGCACTTGCGGTGAAAACACGAAAATAAGCACCGCCGAGGCGTTCAAGATCCCCGCCAGCATATTCTTGGTCGCCTGGGCGGGCCGGATCGCCAGCCCCGCCGCCGTCAAGGCCGCCAGCATCATAAAGCCCATGCCGCCGCCGAAATAACCGCCATAGATGGAAATGGCGAATTGGGATCCCGCAGCGCTTAAGCTGCCAAAGCGCGGGCCCTGTTTGCGCTTGGGGCCGAAGCTGCCCCAGGCGAACAGCGTGGTGGCAAATAGCACCAGCCAGGGCACCAGCCTGGCGAAAAAACTGGACGGCGTCAGCAGCAGCAAAAGCGCGCCGATCGCCCCTCCCACCAGACTGATCACAGCAAGCGTCTTGAACGACAAGCCGCCGGCGCCGGAGACATGGCTGCGATTGGCGACGCCTGTAACCAGCTGGCCCGGGAACAGCGCCACGGTGGAGGTGATATTGGCCGCGCGCGCGTCCATCCCGCTCAGGATCAGCGCCGGCAGGGTGAGGAAAGACCCGCCCCCCGCCAGCGCATTCTGCACGCCCGCCCAAAGGGCCGCCAAAAACAGGATCGTCAGAACCATGTCACCTTATGAGAGCTTGCCGCCTGCCGGGCAAGCGCCAGGCTTGACAGGACTGCTATGCCATGCGGCACTTGGCCGATTAGGGCGGATAACAAAAACGGGGAGGACGTCATGGCTGTCACCATGCAACCGGCAAAAACAGGCTTCATCCATGGCTGGATGGTGGTCTTCGCCGCCTTTGTCGCTTTCTCCCTGGTCTATGGCACGGTGCTTTATTCCTTCACCGCCTTTGTCAATCCGGTGGCCAAGACCTTCGGTGCCACGGTGGCGCAAGTCCAACTGGCCTTTGCCGCCACCAATGTCGGCACCGGCATCCTGGGCATCTTTGGCGGCATGCTGTTATCGCGCTATTCCAAGCGGCTTTGCATCGTGGTCGGCCTCGCCATCCTGGCAGCCTCCTTCTATGGGTTGTCGCTGGCGACGCAGTTGTGGCAGTTCATCGCGCTTTATGGCGTTGCCGTTGCCTTCGGCGCATCGCTGGCCGCGCCGATGGGCGCCTCGGCCATCGTCAACAACTGGTTCATCAAAAACCGCGGCCGGGCCCTGACCTTCGCCACCCTGGGCACCTCGTTCGGGCAATTGGTGATCCCCAAATATATCGCCGGTCCGATCATGGCCGCCTATGGCTGGCAAGCCGCCTATCAAGGCTTTGCCGCCCTCATGGTGGTGATCGGCATTCCGATCATTTTCCTCCTGGTCACCGACCACCCGGAAGACAAGGGGATGAAGGCGCATGGCGCCGACGAAGCGGGACTGGCCGGCGCCGGTACCCTCTCGGCGCCCGTGCCGACCACCGGCCAGGTGCTGGGCCGCGGCGATTTCTGGTCTATCGCCATCAGCTATATCCTGGGCGTATTCGTCTATCTGGGATTGCTGGCCTCTATGGTCCCTTATGCGCGGGGCCTTGGCATCGCGCCGGCGGATGCCCTGACGCTGGTGGCGATATCCGGCATTGCCGCCATCGCGGGCAAATTCTTCTTCGCGACCTTCACCGACCAGATGGGCCTGCGCAATACGCTGTGGATCGCCCTGGCGCTGAACGCCGCGTCATTGATTGCCCTGCTGACGATGACCGATTTTACCGGCCTGGCGATCGCCAGCGCCTGTGTCGGCGGCGCCGCCGGCGGCCTGCTGCCGGTCTGGCCCGGCCTGGTGGCCTTTCGCTTCGGCCGCCATTCCCTGCCCAAGGTCATGGGCCTGATGGGCCCGATCGTGGTCAGCCTTCAAGGGTTCGGCGGCACCATCGCGGCATCGCTGCACTATCGTTTGGCCTTCGAGATTTTTCTGGGCTTGATGGTGGTCTCGGCAATCGTCTCGCGCAATCTGAACAAGCCGGCGCCGTAGAGTCTTTGATTGCCGCGCAGTTTACGGGCGAACCGCTGCACACTTCACCCGATAG
>JAICHV010000035.1 GCA_025924715.1 Alphaproteobacteria bacterium | reverse complement strand
GATCGGCCTGCCCGTGCCGTTCGATCCGCATCTGAGCAGCGGTTCGCTCAAAGGCATGATCGACATGCGCGATCGCACCCTGGGCGGCCTCGCCCAGTCGTTGGGCAATCTGGCCCAGAATGTCGCCCAGGCTTTCAACGCTCAATCCAACGCCAATGCCGCTTATCCGCCGCCGGCCTCGTTGACGGGACGCCAGACCGGTTTGATGGGAACCGACGCGCTCAATTTCAGCGGCAAGACCACCGTGGCGGTCACCGATTCCAGCGGCAATCTGGTGTCGCGGATCGATGTCGATTTCGGCGCCGGCAGTTTGTCGGTCGATGGCGGCGCTGCCGCCGGCATCGGCAGCACTGTTGACAGTTTCACCACCGCGCTCAACACCGCGCTGGGGGGCCTGGGCAGCGCCAGTTTCGTCAATGGCAAGCTTTCCATCGCGGCCAATGGCGGCAATGGCATCATCGTCCAGGACGATGCTACCACGCCGTCCTCGCGCGGCGGCAGCGGCTTCTCGCAATTTTTCGGCCTCAACGATTTGTTCCAGGGCGGCGCCCCCTCGGTCCTGGCGACCGGCCTTTCCGGCTCCGACGATGCCGGCTTCACCACCAACGCCAACATCACCCTGTCGCTTAAAGGTCCGGACGGCGACATCGTCCGCCAGGCCAGCATCGCCACCACGCCCGGCATGACCATCGCCAATGTGCTGAGTGCCCTGAACAGCGCCATGAGCGGAGCGGCGACCTTCACTTTGGGCGCCGATGGCGCGGTCACCACGGCCACCACAGGCCTTTATCCCGGCTATCAGCTCAACGTCACCAATGACACCACCCAGCGCGGCGCCACCGGCGTCAGCTTCAGTCAGATCTTCGGGATCGGCGGCTTTCAGCTTGCCAACCAGTCCAACGGCTTTCAGGTGGTACCCGCGGTCGCCAATGCGCCGCAGCGCATCGGTTTCGCCACGCCTTCTATCACCCCTTCGACCGTGGCGGGCGACACGGTGGTTCTGGGCGGGGATTCCTCCGGCGCCATCGCGCTGCAGAATGTGATCACCACCAATCGCAGCTTCGCCAAGGCCGGCAATCTGGCGGCACAGAGCTCGTCGCTGTCGGATTATTCCGCGTCCTTTTATCAGAACCTGGCGACGCTCTCGACCGGCGTCACCGCCAATCAGACCACCCAGGACGACCGCCTCACCGAAGCCAAGAGCCGGCTTTCCTCCAGTGCGGGCGTCAATCTGGACGAGGAACTGACCAATCTGTCTTCTTATCAGCAGGCCTATAGCGCCGGCGCCCGCCTTCTGTCGGTCGTCGACCAGCTTTACAACACCCTTTTGGCGGTTCCGGTAATATGACCTTTAAGAAGGACCAAGGGCGATGAGCATCGACCGCGTCGCGACCAACCAGCAGATGCAGTTCTTCCTGGGCCAGTTGACCCAGGCGGGCGCCACCCTGGACAAGACTCAGCAGCAGATCGCCAGCGGCAAGGTCGCCACCACTTATGCCGGCTTCGGCGACCAGACCCAGGTGCTGCAGGCCACGATTTCCGCCACCGCCCGCAACAAGGCTTATCAGACCGCGACGCAGCTGGCGGTGACCCAGACCGACATGCAGGACACCCAGCTCACCAGCCTGGCCGATCTCGCCGGGCAGTTGAAAAAAGCGGTGGGCGACGCGGTGGCCAACAACGACGCTTCGGCTTTGATGACCTCGGTGCAGGGCATTTTCGATCAGGCGGTGACCATTCTCAATTCCAAGGATGCCAATGGCGATTATCTTTATGCCGGCGGTAAGACCGATACGCCGCCGGTGACGGTCAATTCGCTGGCGCAATTGGCGGCGCTGCCTTCGGTCGCCGGTGCCTTCGCCAATGGCGACAACAAGAAATCGGTCCAGGTGGCCGATGGCTTGACTGTGTCCTATGGCGTCACCGCGTCCGATGTGGCGACCGGATTGCTGCAGGCGATCCAGAATGTCGCCAATTTCGACGCCGGTCCCACCGGCAATTTCACCGCCGCCACGACTTTGACGTCGGCCCAGAACAATTTCCTCACCGGCGCCATTGGCACCGCCACCACGGTGGCCACCTCGATCAACAACATCACGGCGGCCAACGGCAATGTCTATAACCGGCTGCAGGACGCGGTCGGCCAGCAGACCTCGATGGACACGCTCTATAAGGGGTTCGTCTCCAACATCCAGGACACCAATATGGCGACCGCGGCCACGCAATTGTCGCTGAACCAGACCGCGCTGCAGGCGGCGCTGCAGGTCACCGCCACGCTCAACAAGCTGTCGCTGCTGAATTATCTGCCGATCGGCGGGTAAGGGCTGCGGGCTCTGCCCCTTAATTCTTGCGGTTCCCCCGGCCTGGTTCTATAGGACCGCGATGAACGGCAAACCCAGGATCGTGGCGGCGATGTCGGGCGGAGTGGATTCCTCCGTCACCGCGGCGCTGCTCAAGCGCCAGGGTTACGACGTGGTCGGCGTCACCTTGCAGCTTTATTCCGGCACGGTGCAGAAGAAAGGCGCCTGCTGCGCCGGCCAGGACATTTACGATGCCAAGCGCGTCGCCGAGCAAATCGGCATTCCCCATTATGTGCTGGATTATGAAAGCCGCTTCCGCAAGGCGGTGATCGAGGACTTCGCCGCCTCCTATGCCAAGGGCGAAACCCCGATCCCCTGCGTGCGCTGCAATGAGAAAGTGAAATTCGCCGATCTGCTGGACACCGCGCGCGAGCTGGGGGCAGAGGCCCTGGCGACCGGACATTATGTACGCCGCACCCTCGGCGCCGGCGGCGCCGAACTCCATGCCGCGGCCGACGCCACGCGCGACCAAAGTTATTTTTTGTTCGCCACCACCCAGGCGCAGCTCGATTATCTGCGCTTTCCCTTGGGCGAGATGGAAAAGACCGATGTCCGCGCCCTGGCGGCGGAACTGGGCTTGGGCACCGCCGCCAAGCCCGATAGCCAGGATATTTGTTTCGTGCCCCAGGGGCGCTATTCGGCGCTGGTGGAAAAACTGCGCCCCGATGCGGCGCGGCCGGGCGAGATCGTCGATTCTGCGGGCACCGTGCTCGGGCGCCATGACGGCATTATTCATTTCACTGTCGGCCAGCGCAAAGGCCTGGGGTTATCCGGAAACGAAGAACCCTTGTTCGTGCTCAAGCTGGATGCGGCCAGGGCCCGTGTCGTGGTCGGCCCCCGCGCCGCGCTGGGGGCGCAAAGCATGATGCTGCGCAATGTCAATTGGCTGGCCGCCACGGACAAAGCCTTCGACTGTTCGGTGAAGGTGCGCTCGATGCGCCCGCCCGTGGCGGCGCGGGTGATCCCGCTGGAAGACGGCGGCGCGCGGGTGGAACTGGCCAGCCCCGAAGAGGCCATCGCGCCCGGCCAGGCCTGCGTCTTCTACCAGGGCAGCCGGGTCCTGGGCGGCGGCTGGATCGCCAGCGCGCAGCCGGCCGTCGCGGCGGCCTCCAAAGCCGAGGCCATCGGCGCCCTGGCTTAAGACTGAGGCTTTATACCGAGATGCCGGCCAGCATCGGTTGCACCGTCCACGGCATATTGGAATCCGCAGGGCTGGGTACAAATGCCATTGTGTCGCCTTGTGCGCTCGCCAGCGTATCGGCGGAGGGAAACCAGTTTCCCCAGGTGGATGGCCCAAAGCCGTTCGCGTTCAGATAATCCTTCACCTGCTGGGCGCTCTGATAATTGGCGTAGCGGATATTGCCGTCGCCCCACATATAGGCGTGCAGATAAGCGGTGCCGTCGGTCAGCCGGAAATAGATTTCCTGAAATCCGTCATGGTCGTAATCGCCGCTGCCCAGGACGGCGGCGACATTGCCGATCTGCAGGTCATTCTGGAAGCGGCGCTGGCTGTCGCTGGCACTGCCTTGCTGAACCGCGCCGGACTGCACCAGGGGATCGACATAAATGCCGACGACACGCGTGGCGCCGGCCCAACCATGGTCGTCGAAATAGACCATGCCGTCCGCGGCGGTGCCGACTTCCGCCCAGCGCCCGATGGCGCTGTTGGTATAGATGTGCGACTGGCTGCCGCTGTTGTTGACATCGGTGCTGCCGATCAACACCCAGCTGCCGGCCGCGCCCAGGTCGTTACCGTCGAAATCGCGGATCGCCGACATATAGGTTGATGGCGCCGCGGAGAAATTCACTGTCGTGCCGCTGCCGGGCAGAAGCCGCATGGTCGAATCGGCGAATTGGGCGTATTCGATATTAGAGAGCGTTTCACTGCCGTCAGGACCGGTAATGGAAAAATTTCCATTGCTGGTCTGGTTGATCGTGTAGCCGGACCGGTTGTCGGAAAATACCACTGTATCGACACCGGCGCCGCCATCGATGGAAACGCTGTCGTAATCCACATAAGCGAAATCGTTGCCGTCGCCCAAGCTGATGGCATCCGAGCCGAGCGCGTGAATAACGTCGTCCCCAGAAGTGGGCGTGCGCAGGGGAACGCCAATATCCTGAAGGATGCCAAAATCGAGGGCCGAGACGGGAGTCTGAGTGCCGCTGGTGATACTGGTGGACATCAGGTCCGAGGCAAAACTTCCGCTCTCCGACAGATGCGAAATGCTGGCCGGGTCCAGCTGGATCGGCCCGCCGCCGACCGCGGCCAGCGCATGGCTGCCGGTGAAATCACTGCTGGAATCGATGAAGGTGTCATAGACGGTTTTGTTGGTGGTGAAGGTGGAATCTGTGACCGTCTTCGACGCCGACACTATTCCCAATCCATGTCCGACTTCGTGCAGGAATACGGAAAGCGCATCTGCCAGGCGGGCGGGAACCGTGTAGGGCGCGACGGTCGCGATGGGATCGGGGCGAAAATACAAAAGATTTTCTATGGCATTGACGGTGAGAGTCATGTGCAAATCAGAACTGGCGCCGTTGAGATCGTTTCCGGATGCCAATTTGATGTCGCTGCCCGCATAGTCCTCCTTGGCGCCCTGGAATGTGGTCCCATTGGTGTAGTAGCTGGCGGGGCCGCCAGTGGCCAAGATTTTGCCCGTATAGGCGCTGTTATCGATATCGATGGCGAGGTCGAGCGTGACATCTGACGCCGTCAGATACCAACTCCAGATCGTCGTCGCGGCCTTCATGGTGTCCAGCACCTCCTGCCGTTCGGCATCGGTCAGCTGGCCGTAATCCGGCGAAGCCGTGGAATCGCTCGAGAGCGCGACGGAAAATTGCATGTGACAGCCCCGATTTGTGCGTCAGTATAAGCAGGCAGTTCCGGCGTCGCAATCACGCCAAACCCGCCGCCTTTGTCGTGATCTGGAATTCGGCTAAACTCGACTTTGCAGAGCGGGGGTTAACGAATCGATGAGCCAGCCCATGAGCAATCAGATTTTCGCGGACGCCCTTGGGGGGATCCTGGTCACGGCGGGAACCGTGCGGCTCGATTTTGTGACAATTTCCCCATTGGCCACCGACGGCCAAGCCAAGTTGGAACTTGGGCAGCGCGTGATCATGCCGGTCGAGGCGTTTCTGCGCGCGGCGGTAAAAATCCAGGAGGCGGTCCAGGCAATGTCCAAGCCGCAGCCGGGCGAGGCCGAAAAAGCGCCGTCACCACAGGCGCCGCAAGCCCCGCGCGCCCATGACGCCAAAGTTCCCTTTCCGTGAAGGAAGAGGCCGCCGCATCCAAACTGGACCCCGTTGGTCCCGCCACCCCGCAAAGCGCGACCGGCTTGGCCGCCCCTGCGCCGAACATTACATGCAATACAGGATTGATGGCTCTGGTTGCCGTCGCCCAGCGCGCCGGCCTGGATTGGAGCTTGGTCCGCCTGCTTCATCTTCATGGCACCGCGCAGGAGCCCAGCGCCGAACGCCTCGCCGCCATCGCAGCTCAGGAAGGGGCGCAAAGCGAAGTGCGGCGCATCCGCTGGAACGACCTGGCCCGATTTGCGGCGGTGCTGCCTCTCATTGCCAGACTGGATAACGGCGCCTTTGTGGTTCTGCTGTCGGTGCCGGAGCAGACGGAAGAGATTGCCGTCTTCAATCCCCGTGCGCCGCAAGCCGGCGTCTTCACCTTGGCGCGCGCGGCGTTCGAAGAACATTGGACGGGCGAAATCCTGCTGTTCAAACTCTCCCAGAGCGGCAACGCGGAAGGGCAGCGGTTCGGACTGGGCTGGTTCGTTCCCGAATTTCTGCGCCAGCGGCCGCTCTTCACCAACGTCATCGTCGCGGCCCTTGCCATGCATGTCCTGGCCTTGGCGGTGCCGTTGTTCTTCCAATTGGTGATCGACCGGGTGCTGGTCTATTACAGCCTCTCCACCCTGGTGGTGCTCAGCCTTGGCGTGCTGGCGGCAATTCTGTTCGACGCCACCTTCAGCTGGTTGCGCGGATATTTCCTGCTTTTCGCTTCCAGCCGTATCGACATGCGGCTGGCGCGGCTGACGTTCGGCAAGCTGATGGCGCTGCCGATCGGCTTTTTTGAGCATCTCCCGGCGGGGGTGATCGCCAAGCACATGCAGCAGGCCTCGCAGATCCGCGAATTTCTGACGGGCCGGTTGCTGATGACAGTGCTGGATCTGCCCGCGCTGGTGATCTTTCTGCCCATCCTGCTGTTCTACAGCGTGTGGCTCACCTTGGTGGTGCTGGGCTTCACGCTGGTCCTTGGGCTTGTCATCGCCGCCCTGATCGGTCCCTATCGACGCCGCCTGCGGCGCCTTTATCGGGCCGAGGCGGCGCGCCAATCGCTGCTGGTCGAAACGGTGCACGGAATGCGCACCGTCAAGTCGCTCAATCTGGAGCAGCGGCGGCAAGACGGATGGGAAAGCGCCGCCGCCGAAGGTATCGGCACCTATGTCGAAGTGGGCAAAGTGAGCCTCTTCGCCAATACCGTATCGCAATTCGTCGAGCGCGGCCTCACCATTGCGGTGGTGGTGGCCGGCGCTTTCGCCGTCTTCGCCCACAAAATGACCGTCGGCGAACTGGTGGCCTTCAACATGCTCTCCAGCCGGGTGATCAATCCGGTCCTGCAATTCATCAAGCTGCTGAACAATTACCAGGAAACCCTGATGTCGGTGGAGATGTTGGGAGAGATCATGAACCGGCCCGGCGAAAGCGCCGCGCGCGGGCTGACGCCCAACCTGGCGGGCGCCATCGATTTCGACCGCGTGACGTTTCGCTATCCGGGTACCGAAAGGCCCGCCATTCGCGCCTTTTCGGCGCGCATTGCCGACGGCGCCTTTGTCGGCGTGGTCGGGCGCAGCGGATCGGGCAAGACCACCCTGTCGGCCCTGTTGCAAGGCCTCTACACGCCCAGCGAAGGCGCGGTGCGCATCGATGGTCACAACATCCAGGACATCGATCTGGCTTTTCTGCGCGGGCAGATCGGCATCGTGCCGCAGGAGCCGTTCCTGTTCCGCGGCACGGTGAAGGAAAATATCCGGCTGGGGCGGCCCAATGCGAGCTTCGAGGAAATCGTCGAGGCGGCGCGCGCCGCCGGGGCGGATGAATTCATCGGCGAGATGCCCAAACGTTACGATACCGAACTGGAGGAAAGCGGCGTCAATCTGTCGGGCGGGCAGAAACAGCGGTTGTGCATCGCCCGGGCCTTGCTGCGCATGCCGCGCATCATCATCTTCGACGAGGCGACCAGCGCGCTCGATCCCGACAGCGAAGCGGTGGTGGTGCGCAATTTGAGCCGGATCGCCGAGGGGCGGACCACCATCGTGATTTCGCACCGTTTGCAGACCATCCGCGATGCCGGAACCATTCTGGTCCTCGACGAAGGCGCATTGTCGGACGCCGGAACGCATGGCGAATTGCTGGGGCGCAATTTGCTGTATCGCTCGCTCTGGCATCAGCAGATGGGACGGCCGGCATGAACGGGCGCACCGGTTTTGCTTTCGCGAGCAGTTGGGGCGCCCTGCAGCGCTGGCTCGACCGCCGGTTTACCGCCGATCCCAATGCGGCGGCGGCGGCCCGTTTTCAATCCCAGGCCCGTCTGCTGGAGGAACGTCCCGTTCCGTTGCCCGCCTATACCGTTCTGTATGTTCTTCTGGCCTTGCTGATCATCGCTCTGGGATGGGCGGTTTTTGGCACCGTCGACCGCATCGTGGTGGCGCAGGGGCGCATCGCCACCTCCGCTCCGGTGATCGTCATGCAGTCCTTCACCACCTCCCGGATTTTGAAGATACATGTCAAAGCCGGCGACCGCGTGCGCAAGGGACAGGTTCTGGTCACCTTCGATCCCGCTTTCGCCCAGGCCGACGAATATTCGCTGGCGCAGAAGCGCGCGGCCTTGGCCGCCGATACCGGCCGGATGGAAGCCGAACTCTCCGGCGAAAAGGGTTTCGCAGCGGACAACGATCCCGAGCGCCGGGTGCAGGGCCAGCTTTTCGCCCAGCGCAAAGCGCAATTCGCCGCCGAAATGGATATCCGCGACCGCCGGCGCGAGCAGGTGAATGCGCAGCTCGAGGCCGCACGCCGCAACGTGGCCGCGCTGGAGCGCGAACTGGCGATGGCGCAGAATGTGGTGAAGATCCGCCGCGACTTGGAGGCACAGAAGGCCGGCGCGGCGCTGGAAACGATGCAGGCGGAAAAAGACCAGATCGACGTCGACATGAAGCTGAAATCCGCCAATGCCGAGATCACCCGGCTGGAGCAGCAACGCGCCGAAATCGCCGCCGAGCGTCAGTCCTGGCTCGACCAATGGCGCGGCGACCTCAATCAGAAGCTTGCCGCCGGCCGGCAAGAACTGGCTGCGGCATCGGAAAATTTGAACAAAGCGCAGAAGATGAGGGATTTGGCGGAACTGCGGGCGCCCGTCGATGGCGTGATCCTGGAAGTGGCGGACCGCTCCGAAGGCTCGGTGTTGCGAGAGGGTGAGACCTTGCTGACGCTGGTGCCCGCCAATGCCGGGCTGATCTTGGAAGGCTCGATTTCCTCTCGGGATATCGGTTATGTGAAAGTCGGAGATCCCGTCCGGGTCAAGCTGGAAGCTTATCCGTTCCAGCGTTTCGGCACGCTGGATGGGATGGTCGACGTGATCAGTCCGGATTCGGTGGCCGTCAAGGAAGGCGAGAGCGCTCTGGTATTTCACACCAGGGTGCGTATCAACGAAAGTCCCGCGGCTTTGGCGGCGCGAACAATCCGTCTCAGGCCGGGACTGGTCGCCAGCGCAGATATCCAGTCGGGACGGCGATCGATCATCTCCTATCTGACGGATCCGATCCTGAAGACCGGCGAAGAAAGCCTGCGCGAGCCTTAAGGAAACCGCTTGGATTGCGCGGTGAGAAAAAATTTGCTTTTCTGACGGCGGGCGGCGGGCGGTTGATGACACGAAATTATCTTGCATCACTCTTTGTGCTGGCCTTGTCCGGCTGCGCGGGCTTGCCCAGCGCCGGCCCCCGCGCATCCCAGGTGATGGATCAGGCGGCAAGCGGAGAAGCGCGCCGCATGGGAATCGTGCTGGTGAATCTCACGCCCGAGGTGCTCAGCAGTCTCAGCCGGCGCCGTCCCGCCTCGTTTCGCAATGTCTTCGGGGAAGGTGCGCCCGCGCCCGGTCCTATCGGCGTCGGAGACGTTCTGTCCATTTCCATTTGGGAAGCGGGAACCGGATCGCTGTTTTCCGCCCCCGTGGTGGCGGGTCAGGCTTTGCCGCCGTCGCGCGGCGCGGTGCTGCCCAATCAGACGGTTCAGCCCGACGGCATGATATCCATTCCCTTCGCAGGGCGGATTGCGGTCGCGGGGCTGGAGCCGGCCGACGCGGAACGCGCCATCGCCGCGCGACTGGCAGGCAAAGCGACCGATCCGCAAGTGCTGGCCAGTGTGGTGAGCAGCGTCGCCAACAGCGTCACCATCGGCGGCGGCGCCTCCGGCGCGGCGCGTGTGCCTCTGAGTGTGCGCGGTGAACGCGTTCTGGATGTGGTCGCGGCGGCGGGCGGGCTGCATATTCCCGCCGACGATGCGGTGGTTTACCTGACCCGCGGCGGCCGCACCGCCGCAATCGCTTATGACGCCATTCTCGACGATCCGGCGCAGAATATTTTTCTCAAGGGCGGCGATCTGATCACGGTGACGGCGCGTCCGCCATCGTTCCTGGCCTTCGGCGCGGTTCAGCGCAATGGCCAGATTCCGTTCGATGCGCGCACTATCAATCTGGCGGAGGCGGTGGCCAAGGCCGCCGGGCTCAGCGACAGCCGGGCCGATCCGGCCGGTATTTTCCTGTTCCGCTATGAAAGCGCGGACCTCGCCAAAGATTTCGGCGAGGTAAATATGCCGGAAGGGGCCGGCGAGGTGCCGGTGATCTATCATCTGGATCTCAGCGACGCGACGCAGTATTTCCTCGCCCGTCAATTCGCGGTCCAGGACAAGGATGTGCTTTATGTCGCCGGGGCGCCGCTCAATGATTGGCAGAAAATGTTCGGCGTGATCGGCTCGCTATTGGCGCCCGCGGCCAATGCGGTGGGTGTGGGCGCAGCGGCGGAGACTTTGAGCAAATGACAGCGCCGCCCATTGCCTATGACCTGACGCGTCTGTTGGTGGGGCCCACCCTGCCGGTACCGCGCGGAATCGATCGCGTCGATTTGGGCTATGCGCGTTATTTCCTGGAATCCTGGCCGGGGGATTGTGTCGGCATTCTGCCGCTGCCTTGGGGCCTGGCAGGCGGCGCCCTGGTCCTCGACCGCCAGGCATCGCTCAAGCTCTTCGAGTGGATTTCCACCGCTTGGGGAGAGAGCAACGCCGCCGACGGCGATCCGGCGCTTGTCCATGTCAAGGCGCGGCTGGCCGACCCGCATTCCGAACTCGTCCAACCCAAACCGCCATCGCATTTCCGCCCCCACCGCGCTGCCGGCCTTCTTTTCAAAGCCCTGCTGCATCTGGGCCTCAAGGGGATCGGATTACGCAGCTCCGTTCCGCGGGGCGCGATTTATGTCAATACCGGCCAGTTCGGCTTGGCATTTCCGTGGCTCACGGCCTGGCTGGATGGCCGCCCCGACATCCGGCGCGTCTTCATGCTGCATGATGCCATTCCCCTGGAATATCCGGAACTGGTGACGCCCTGGGGCATCAAGCTGCATGCCCGCATGATCGCCAACACCGCGCGCCGGGCGGACGGCTTGATCGTCACCACCGAGGCGGTGCGCGTCTCAGTGCGGCGGGAACTGGGCAAATGCAGCCGGCACGAGATTCCCACTTTGGCGGCGCCTTTGCCGGTGGCGCCGGTCTTTCTCGAGCCCGAGCCTTTGGATGCCGAACTGGCGGGCAAGCATTATTTCGTCATCATCGGCTCGATCGAGCCGCGCAAGAACCATGCGCTGCTGATCGAAGTTTGGCGGCGCCTGGTGGAAAAGCAGGCGCCGGTTCCCAAATTGGTGATCGTGGGAACGCCATGGCGCCAAGCCCAGGAGGTTCTGGGCACCATCGCGATGTCGGAAGGATTGCGGCGGTCGGTGGTCTGCGTCACCGGCCTGACCTCGCCGGCTCTGCGCCGCTTGATCCGGGGCGCCGAAGCGGTGCTGGTGCCGTCCTTCATCGAAGGCTTTGGCCTTCCCATCGTGGAGGCGCTGGCGCTGGGCACGCCGGTCATCGCGTCCGATCTGCCCGCCCACCGGGAGGCCGGCGGCGCTTTCGTCACCTATCTGGATCCGCGCGATGCCGCTGCCTGGGAAAATGCGATCGCGGCGCAAAGCCGGCATCTGGAGCGCGAAAAGCTCAAGGCTTACAGTCCCTGGGACTGGAACAACTATGCGGCTTGCGTGATGCCGTTCCTGATCGGCATGGCCGATCCCGCTTCCATGCTGGGTCCGGTGAGCTGAAGTCCAGCTCCGGTCACGTCAGTGAAGCATAGAGGCGCGCGAGCCGGCTCCGATAGGCGGCAAGGGAGTAAAGCTCGGCTTGCGCCAAGCCTCGCCGCGACAATTCCGCCGCCAGGTCGCCGTCCTCGGCCAGGGCGATGATCGCGTCGCGCAGGCCCTCGGTGTCGTAAGGCTCGACCATCAGGCCGGCCTCGCCCGCCACTTCCGGCAGCGAGGATGTCCGGGCCGTCACCACCGGCGTGCCCATGGTCATGGCCTCCAGCACGGGCAAACCGAATCCTTCATACAGAGAGGGAAACAACACGCCGCGGGCGCCGCGGATCAGGGTCATCAGCATGGGAAACGGCAGATAGTCCAGCCGCAGAATGCGCCGCGCCGTTCCCGGCTCGCGCTCGCGGTCCTGGCGGTCGATTTGGCCCAGAATCTTTTCCTCGTTTTGCGACAGCCAGGAGCGCGACAGCACCATGACCAGGGGCATGTCGACATTGGCGGCGAGATAGGCCTGGATCAATCGCCCGATATTCTTTTTGGGCTCCAGCGCTCCGTAGAAAAGGAAATAGCGGCCCGGCTCCAGCCGGAAGGTGCCGGCCAGTTCCTCCGTCACCGCTTCCATCGGCCGCTCGCGGTAATGGGCGGGTATGTCCACCGCCTCATAGGTGTTGGTGACGCGGTGTTCGGGGACACCCAGATAGCGGATGATGTCACGGCGCGAATGTTCGGACACCGTGACGATATGGTCCGCCTGCGCCGCGATGGTGGCCATGGCGCGAAGATAGATACGCTTATGCTCCAAGGTGGTGTAGGGCAAGCGCAGCGGCACCAGGTCGTGGATGGTGTAGATATTGGCGGCGCGGCGGGCCCGGATCGGCATCGGCGCGGTCCAATGAAACAGATCGGGCTTAAGGTCGAAGGACACCGCATAGCGCCGGTTGAACACGGCGAAGAACGCATTGGCCCGGTCGAACACATTGGGCGCGGCATAGAAATGGTCCGCCGGGACCCATTTGCTGCCCAGCGGCTCCGTCAGGACGGCGCTTTGCAGGGTGACCCGCCGGGTGGGTGCGCCGGCAAAGCCGATGACATGGTCGACCGCTTTTGCGGCCAGGGCGACGGCACGCGGCATTTCCAGCGGCTCTTCCTCATCGAAGAACATCACTTCGCGCGCCAACGCCTGGCGCGGCAGGGTGCTGCGGCGGCTGTAAAGCAGTCCCGTCTCGAAGCCCAGCTCCCGCAATCGTCCCGCCAGCACCCGCGTATAGGTGGCGATGCCGGTGCCCTGTTTCAGGCTGAGATTCATGCCATCCAGGAAAATCCGCTTGGCCATATGCCTCAACCGAGTTTGACGGGAATGCGCAGGGCCGGGTGCGGCCTCAGGCTGGCCCTGACCAAGGCGATATGGCCTTCGAAGGCCGCCTTGGTATTGAAGAGCCGGATTTCCACCGGCCGGTCGCCCGCCAAGCTGCAGGAAAATTCGATCTCGAAAAAGCCCGCCTCGGTGACGGTGAACGCTGCGCGCGACAGCACGGCGCCGGCGAAAATCTCGGCCGCAAATTCCAGACCGACCGTGTCCGCCGCGCAGCCCAGCAGCAAGGCGCAAGACCAATTGCCCGGCGGCAGGCGAATATAAGGTCCATAAAAAAGGCAGCGGCCATGGCCGGTAACGTCGATTGTCGGCGGCGGCGGGCCGGCGGGATTGTCGCCCGACAGAAACAGGTCGCGGTGCCAGACCACTTCGCGCAATTCGCCGTCATCCAGCCAAGCCTCGGCCGGCCCCAGCGCGCTCTCCAGCAGCGAGGGCAGAAGAGCGTCGGCACCCAGCCCGCCAAGGCCATCCGCCGGACTTTCATAGTGCAAGGACACTGCAGGCGAATCGCGCTGGGCAATCCGATCGGCGAGCCGGGTGATTTCGTCCAAGGGCAGTGTCAGATGATAATGGGCCGCCAGGGCCTGCGCGATGTCGCGCCATGTCTGTCCCTGCCTCAGCACCAGCGCGCCGGGATGGCCCAGCACTGCGAAAAGCGCGGCGCAGGAATTTGCCGTCGAGCGCACCGCCTCCAGGAAACTGAGGCCATGGTCTGCCATCAGTGCGGCAACACAGTCTTGCGGCGGTTCCAATGCGATCAGGAAGGGGCGCGATTTTGCCTTCAATAGCGCGGCCAAGTCCGCCGTGGGTTGCCGGGTCACCACCATGCCCGCGCCCGTATCGCGCTCCAGCAGGGCGGCGCCCAGAGCCGAGAGGGAATCGGCATTGAACGACGTGACGGGCTCTGCGCCGCTAGCCCCCAGGGATGCCAGCAGTTGTTCGCAGTTTTCGGCAAAGCGCCCAGGCAGACCCGCGGCCACAAGGATCATCGCGGCACTCGCAGGCCAAGCTGGTGCGCCGGCAGCATGGCGTTAACGCAACGACTTGTGCATCGCAACCGGATGCCGTGACGGATAGGAACGCAAAGGGCGCGTCGCGGGCAGAATCATCGTCCGTGGCGTCTGGTGCGGTGACCTCGAAACCCTATCGTTTACGCCGGCTATTGTATACTCTGGCTTTCTATCGCAGCCGGGGGTCCCAACTGAAGCACGAGCTTCCCGAAGAGGCCGTTCGCCTGCACAAGCTTGGCCCCTTGCCGGGGCAAGCGGTGCGGAGCACGCGGCTGTGGGATCGTTTTGCCGCCGCCATCCGGACGCGCCCCTGGTTTTTTGTGGTGGTGGTGATCCCCACCCTTGCGGCGATTCTTTATTATGGCTTGATCGCCTCGGATCTTTATGTCGCCGAAGCCCGCTTCGTCGTGCGCACGCCCTCACAGACCGCCGGGCCCACATCGCTGGGCGCCTTGTTGCAAAATGCCGGCTTCTCCCGCTCCACCGACGACACCTTTTCCGTGCATGATTTCATCCAGTCACGCGATATCGTCGCCGAACTGTCGCGTAAGAACGATCTGGTGACGCTGCTCAGCCGCCCCGAGGGGGATTTTTTGCGGCGCTATCCGCCGATCTGGGGACGGCGCAATTTCGAGCAGCTTTATGAAAGCTACAACAATTTCGTCAATGTCGAGTTCGATACCTCGACGGGGATTTCCACCCTCCAGGTCCAGGCCTTCCGTCCCGACGACAGCGTCCGTCTTGCCCGGGCGGTCCTTGCCAGCAGTGAGAGCCTGATCAACCGGATGAACGACCGCGCCCGCCGGGATCTGGTGGAGACGGGAGAAGCCGATGTCAGGCGAGCCGAAAAGCGGGTGGCGGATGCGCAACTGGCGATCACCGCTTACCGGCTGCGCACGCGCGACCTTGATCCGCGCGCCCAGGCGACGGCCTCTTATACGCTGGCCGGACAATTGTCGCTGCAGCTTGCCAATGCGCGCGCCCAATTGCATCAACTTGAGACCGCATCCCCTAGCAGTCCGCAATTGCCGCCGCTGCGCGCGGGCGTCGCGGCGCTCCAGACTCAGTTGGCCCGCGCCAATGCCGAGCTCACCGGCAACAACAATTCGACCACGATGCAATTGTCGCAATTCGAACGCCTGCAACTGGAGCAGGACTTCGCCACCAAGGCGCTGGCCAGCGCCACCGCCAGCCTGGAAACCGCGCGCCAGAACGCCGCGCGCCAGCAGCTTTACCTGGAAGAGATCGTCACGCCGCAACGGCCCGATTATGCGATCTATCCGCGCCGGCTGCTGACCATCGCGCTGGTCCTGCTGGTATCGCTTCTGGTCTATGGCATCGGATGGCTGGTGGGGGCCAGCGTCCGCGAACATTCCGGACGCTGAGCCATGGAGCGGAGCGGCGCGACCATGCCGGGCCCTGGGTTTGCCGCCTTGCTGGCGCGCCAGGCCGCGATCATCGGCGCGCTCACCATGCGCGAGGTGCATGTCCGCTACGGCCGCAAGAATATCGGTTTTCTCTGGATCGTGGCGGAGCCGTTCCTATTCACCTTCGGCGTCATCGCCATCCGCTCGCTGCTGCCGACCGGCATGGAAAGCCGCGGCGTGCCGCTGGTCGGCTTTCTGATGACCGGATACACACCGTTCCTGCTTTACCGGCACATGGTGGGCCATTCGCTGCATTGCATCGAACAGAACCAAAATGTGCTCTATCATCGCCAGGTCAAATTCCTCGATCTGTTCCTGGGAAATTACATTCTCGAAACCGCCGGTATTATTTTGGCGTTTGTCTTCGGCTGCGCCATTTTCATCGCGGCCGGGGCGCTTTCCCTGCCGAAAGATCCCGGCTTGCTGCTGGCGGGCTGGTTATATGCGATCTGGTTCAGCGCCGGTCTGGCGCTGCTGCTTGGCGCGCTCAGCCCCCTCAGCAGCTTGGTGGAGAAGCTCTACAATCCGCTCTCCTATCTCAGCCTGCCTGTGAGCGGCGCCTTTTATCTGGTGGACTGGCTGCCATCCTCCTATGGCCATCTGGCGCTGTGGGTTCCGATGGTCAATTATTTCGAGATGATCCGCGGCGGCTTTTTCGGTGGCGCGATCGAGGTGCATTACGATGCCCTCTATCTCACCATTGTCTGTCTGGCGCTCACCTTTGGCGGGCTGGCCATGTTGCGGGTGACGCGCAAGCGGTTCTCTATCCGATGATCGCCATCGACAATGTCGTCAAGGACTATCCGGTGCGCGGCGGCCGCCGCCGCATCTTGGACGGCATCAGCGCCCAGGTGCGGCTGGGTGAGCGGCTGGCGATTTTGGGGCGAAATGGCGCGGGGAAATCCACTCTGATCAAACTGATTGGAGGGGTCGAGCAGCCCAGCGGCGGAACGGTCGAACGCGGCATGTGCTTGTCCTGGCCGATCGGTTTCGAAGGCGCTTTTCACCATCATCTGACCGGCTACGACAATGTGAAGTTCATCGCGCGGCTTTATGACCGGCCGCTGCCGGACGTTCTGGCCTTCACCGAGGATTTCGCCGAGCTCGGCACCTATATGCATATGCCGGTGGAGACCTATTCCACCGGCATGCGGGCGCGCCTGGCCTTCGGCCTGTCGCTGGCGATCGATTTCGATTGCTATCTGATCGATGAAGTCATCCTGGCCGGCGACCAGCGCTTTCACCGCAAATGCCAGGAGGCGCTGTTCCATGGCCGCGCAGACCGCACCCTGATCATGGCCTCCCATGCCATGGGGTTTGTGCGGGAATTTTGCACCCACGCCTTGGTGCTGAAGGAGGGGCGGGGCAAGGTCTTTCGGGACGTCGATCTTGCGATCCAGATTTACGAGGCGCTTTAGCGCCCCAGCCCAAAAGTCCTGCAAATTCAAACACACGGACCACTTTTTGCCGGCAATCTTGACAGTCCGGGGTGGGCGACCCTACATCCCCCGCCCACGCCCTGCGGGCGAGGATGGCACCGTAGCTCAGCGGTAGAGCAGGGGAATCATAATCCCTTGGTCGGCGGTTCAAATCCGTCCGGTGCTACCAATTCCGTCAACCCCTGGTCGAAATCACTGTCTGGCGCGCCTTTCAGGCCGGCCTTTGTGGCATGGCATTGTTCCCCTACAGTCCCGGCATAAAACTGGTCCGGCCGGTCCGGGCCAAAAACGCTGAGGAAGCCCATGTTGTCCCGCTTGATGGCCCTGCCGCTCCTGCTTGCCCTGATCGCGCCCGCCGCCGCGCAGGCGCCGACCAAAGCGGTCACCGCGGGCGCCTTCCTGGCCGAACGGCCGACACTCAATTCGCTGGGGTTTGAATGGCGGATCGCCGGCGATGCCAACCGCAATGCGCAGGTCGAAGTCAGCTATCGCGCCAAGGGTGAGACCGCCTGGCGCAAGGCCCTGCCGCTGTTCCGGCTGGACGGCGAAAAAGTCACCGGACCCAAGCCCCATTTCGGCGAACGCAACTATTATACTTTTGTCGCGCCCAATATGTTCGCCGGCAGCATCCTGAACCTGGAGCCGGGGACAAACTACGAAGCGCGTTTCGTGCTGAGCGATCCGGACGGCGTGCGCGGAAAGAAAGAACAGCGCGTTACGCTGCGCACGCGCTCCGTTCCCACGCCGGCACCCGGCGGCCATGTCTATCACGTCTATCCCTTCGGCTTTAAAGGCAAGATGGAGCAGCCGGGCTTTATCGGGTTGATGACCGCCTATTATCTGGGATCGGATGAATCCGATCACTCCAATGTGATGCCGCCCCGGGTCGAGCCCGGCGACACCATTCTGATTCATGCCGGGACCTATAAGGACCAGCGTTTTGTCTATGGCGGTTTCGACGCCAGCGTGCCGGCCTATGGCACGCCGTTCGACGGCACCTATTACCTGACCAAGAGCGGAACACCCGACAAGCCCATCGTCATCAAAGCAGCCGGCGACGGCGAAGTGATTTTCGACGGCGACGGCGCCCATAATCTCTTCAATCTGATGGCGGCCAATTACAATTATTTCGAGGGCATCACGGTGCGCAACACCAATGTCGCCTTCCTCTTGGGCATCAAGGACATCACCGGCTCCAGCGGCTTTACCTTGCTGCGGTCGCGCTTTGAAGATGTCGGACGGGTGGTGCAGGAAGATTGGGCCGGATCGAAAGACATCTATATCGCCGACAATGTGATGATCGGGCGGCACGATCCCTTGCATGTTACAAGCTGGAACCATCCGGAAGCCTTCGCGCGCTATCCCGGCTTTCCGGCGCCGACCACTTCGGAATATGCCGTCAAGGTGTATGGCCAGGGTATCGTGGTGGCCCATAATTACGTCGCCAACTTCCACGATGCCGTCGATATCGCCACCTATGGCGATCCCAGCGACAAACCCGGCGAACAGGCATCCTCGATCGACATCTTCGGCAACGACATGTTCAACATGTCGGATAACTGCATCGAACTGGATGGCGGGGAGCACAATGTCCGCGCCTTCGACAATCGTTGCACCAACGCCACCGGCGGCGCCTTCAGCACCCAGCCGATTTTCGGCGGACCCGCCTATATCTTCCGCAACATCGCCTACAACACCACCACCGGGGGCGGGCTGAAGCTGCTCGACACGCCGGCCGGCGTGCTGATCTATCAGAATACCTTTATCGGCCAGGGCGCCATGCTGGGGCCGCTGGCCAATGTGCATTTCCGCAACAATCTGTTTGTCGGCGATAGCTGGAAAGTGCCGGTCTTCGACATGAAAACCAGCACCAATTATTCCACTTCGGATTACAACGGTTTCGGACCCAATGCCGGTGTGGCGATGAATTTCGGCTGGTCCTCGCCAGCGCCCGGCACGCTTGCCGACTATGAGGGCAGGCCCGTGACGCGGCGCTATGCGACGCTGACCGATTACCAGGCGGGCAGCGGACAGGATCGCAATAGCATTCAAGTGGGTCTCGACACCTTCCGCAAAGTCGGGCCGACCGACCAATCCGATCCGCCGCATCTGTATAATCCGGAAGATTATGATTTCACCCTGAAGCCGGATTCCGCCGCGATCGACCGCGGCATGGAGCTGCCCACCATTACCGACGGCTTCACCGGCCGCGCGCCCGATCTTGGTGCGCTGGAATTGGGCAAGCCGGCGCCGCATTACGGGCCGGAGCATTGGCCGACCGGTGTCTCTACTTCCGGACCCCGGTCTTTCACCGGGCCGCCCCACTAGGTTAATTCCGGGCCGATTTCCAATCTTCAACCGCCGTCGAAAACCGGCTATGAAACCCTGGGCAGAAGATCGGGGGTTGGTCATGGCGCGGTGGCTTCAGGGGTTGATTGTGGTTGGGTTTCTGGTTGGGGTTCAAGCCCAGCCATCGCATGCGGCCGATGCCAAACCCTGCCTGCTGCACCCAATTGCCAGACTCGACATGCATTTCAGCAAGGCCGCCATTCCTGTGATTTCCCTGCCTTTGGCCGGGCAAGCCCATCCTTTCGCGATCGATACCGGCGGCGAATTCACGGCCGTAACGAGCGAGGGCGTGGCTAGGATGGGCCTGGCTTTGAGAACCCTGCCGAACCCGCAGATCGTGAAAGGCTTTGGCGGCTATCCGATCCGCAGCAGCACCTATGCGCCAGGCTTCGCGCTGGGTCAGGTTCCCCTACCCAATTATCTTTTCATGGTTTTGCCCGATGGCCGTGCGCCGGATGACGTGGACGGCCTTCTAGGGGCGGACCTGATGAGCCGCCTGGATGCGGATTTCGATTTCGGACATATGAAATTCAATTTGCTCGCGCCAAGCGAATGCGGTGACGGCGTCGTCTATTGGGCCAATGCTTACATCGCCCTGCCCATCCAGTTCGACGACAGTTATATCGATCCCAAGGGTGAAAGGCTGGAAGGTCACCATATCCATATCGACGGGAAGCTGGACGGCAAAAATGTGAAGCTGCTGGTCGATACCGGCGCCACCCATAGCACCATGACCCTCAACCAGGCGCGGTTCCTCATGGGTTGGCTGGGCTCCCCGGCGGAATTGCAAAAGCGCCCCAATAGCGACGACACCTATAGCTTTCCGTTCAAAAGCTTGACGCTCGGCGGCATCACCATTTCCAATCCGGATATCGACATCGTCGATGTCGGAGGCACGGTGGACGAGGACGAGGACATGTTGTTGGGAATGAACGTCCTTAGCCGGTTCCACATGTATGTCGCTTATAACCAGAAGAAACTCTACCTGACGCCGAAGGACGGGGATCCCGCGCCGCAAGCCGCGTCAGCACCTCAGAAATCTGGCGGACAATAGCGCCGTCGCTGCTACCAATCCGGCGCAAAACGATCGGGGTAGGAATCCCGCTCCGGCGGGGCCCCGCGATCCGGATAGGGATTGCGGGCCTCGTCGCCCGGATAAGGCGCGGGGCGGCGATAAGGATTCTGATACGGCGCATCTGACTGATACGAATTGCCCCGCTCATACGGGTTGTAGGCGGGCACATCGCGCGGATAGGCCCGGCTGTACACCGGCGGCGGTTCGGCGCTCGCATAAGGACGATCGTCATAGGCGGGCACGGGCCGATAGGCCGGGCGCGGCGGAGGAGGCGGTGGCGGCGGTGGGTCGTCCTGGACGTCAAACGGATTTTCCCGCGCAGGACTCATCTGGGCGGCTGGGGCGACACGGGCCGCGGAGGAATCATAAACCTGGACCGGCGGCTTGGGTGCGCTGTTGGCCAATTGCGGCAAGGGGCGCGGGGGCGCCGGGCGCAGCCCTTCCGGAAGTGGCGGGCTGGGGCCTGCGGGTTGGTCGCGCAGGGCAACACCGCTTCCGGCCGTCACCTCTCCCTGGTCGCTGAGTTTGGGCTCCGGCAGGTCGGCGACAGGCGCTTCGTCGATAAAGCCCTGCGAGACATCAAGCGGCGGGGGCTCATCCGCCGGCGGTTGGCTGCGGTCCAGCGGTTGGGGCGGATGGCCCTGCTCGGCGGCCAGCATCACCGATTTCCAGATCAAAGCCGGGAGCGATCCGCCGGTAATATGGCGCATGGGGGCGTCATTGTCATTGCCGACCCAAACGCCGGTGACGTAATCGGTGGTGAAGCCGACAAACCAGGCATCGCGATAATCCTGGGTGGTGCCGGTCTTGCCCGCGGCGTCCCGGGTGCCAAGCCGGGCGGCGGTGCCGGTGCCGGTGCTCACAACATTGTAAAGCATCGCCACCATGTCGCGGCGCTGCTGATCGGTGATCACTGGGGTGGCAGGTGCCGCCTGATGGCGGTACAGCACGGCCCCGTCAGCAGCGTCGATCTCCGTGATCATGTAGGGCTTGACCACCGCGCCGCCATTGGCGAAAGCGGCATAGGCGGCGGTCAATTCCAGGGGCGTCACTTCATTGGTCCCCAGCGCCAGCGAGGCATTGTCCTGCAGCGGTGACGTGATCCCCATCGCCCTTGCGGTGGCCGAGACATTGGCGATGCCCACTTCCTGCGCCAGATTGACCGTGATGGTGTTGACCGAGCGGGCCAGGGCATCGGTCAGGCGCAGCCGCCCAAAGGATTCCTTTTTGTAGTTGGACGGCTGATAGCCGTCGATATTCACCGGCTGATCGTCACGATAATCCCAAGGCGAGATGCCGGCGCGCAGGGCCGCGAGATAGACGAAAGGCTTGAAAGCCGAGCCCGGCTGGCGATGTGCCTGCAGCGCGCGATTGAACACCGAGCGGTCATAATCGGCGCCGCCCACCATGGCACTCAGCGCGCCATCCGGTTTCAGCACCGCCACGGCCGCCTGGTGGACATTCGACTTGGCGCCCGCTTTGCCGATCACGTCCTGGACCGCGGCATCGGCGGCGCTTTGCACATTCGGCTCGAAGGTGGTGTGGACGACGACTTTGCCGGCGCCGCCGCTTTGCACTGCCAAATCATGCGCCTGGTCGGCTGCGGCATCCAGGAAATAGCTATGGCTGTCGCCGGGGCGCGGCGCGATCGTTTCCGGCAACTGCGTTTTGGCCGCGTCCGCTTGCGCCTGGGTGATGGCGCCGGTCTGCACCATGGCCGCCAACACCAGGACGGCGCGCTCGCGGGCGGCGGGAAGATCGCGGCGCGGCGAGAAGATCGAGGGCGCACGCGTCAGGGCGGCCAGCATCGCGGCCTGCGGCAGGCTCACCTGGCGGGCGGAGATTCCGAAATAGCTGCGCGCCGCCGCATCGACGCCATAGGCGCCGTCGCCCAGATAAAGCCGGTTCAGATAAAGCGTGAGAATCTCGCGCTTGCTCAGCGCATGCTCCAGGCGCACCGCATTGACCAGTTCCGCCGCTTTGCGGCGTAGCGAACGGCGGCGATCGCCGGTGACGATTTTGGCGGTCTGTTGGCTGATGGTCGAGCCGCCCGCCACATAATGCCCGGCGCTCAGATCCAGATAGATGGCGCGCGACAATCCGATCGGATCGATACCGTTATGGGAATAGAAGCGCCGGTCCTCCATGGCGATGAAGGCGGCGGGAAGATAAGGCGGCATCTGCTCCAGCGTCAGCCGCTCTCCCGGATCGGTGCCGCGATGGCCGATGACATGGCCTTGCGAATCCAAAAAGGTGAAAGTCAGCGGGCTGTGCGATCGATAAAGATCGGTGATTTCCAAAGGCGGCGTGACCAGGCCCAGCGCCACCGGAATCAGCATCAGCACGCTGAACGGAACCGCGATAACGGCAAGCCCGCGCGCGATATTGCGGATATGCCGATCGCCGAAGCGCTTGAGAACGCGCACTTTCTCCGCAGCTCTGTCCTGCCAATCTTGCATGCATGAGCAACGCGTCGGACCCTTGTCGGTTCAAAACCGTTCCAAGGGGTTGCCTAGGAAATGAGCCGCGCTGCTTGGGCGGCGAAAGGCGCGAAAACACGCCAAGGGGCAGAATGTTCCGCCTGCGGACCTCCCGCGCCAAAGACTTTTCCAGCAACCCCCCTGTCGCTGCACCGTTCTCTAACAGACAGAGGATTCGATATGCGTATCAATAAGCTATTGGCATTTGGTTCGGTGGCGGCTCTGCTGGCCGGCGGCGCGGCCTATGAGATGCGCACGCCGTCGGGACGCGTGACGCCGTCCGTGTCGGTGGATATGGGCCACAGGCCTTCGGCGCAGTCCTTGATGCAAGCAGCAGCGCAAAATGCCTCGCCGGCGGTGCGCCGTTTCTATGAACAGCGCGGCTTTGCGCCCGCTTGGACCGACGATGATGGCGTGCTGCCTTCGGGCCAGGCGGCGCTCAAGCTTTTGCAACAGGCTCCGGTGGAAGGCTTGCCGGCGATTTATGCCGTCGCGGCGCCGCCGGCGCAAAGCGACGCGCAGACGCGTATCGCTTTCGATATGGCGCTCACCGAAGCGATGTTGAAATTCTCATCCGATCTGCGTCTGGGTCAGACCGATCCGACGACGGTTTATGGCGCCAAGGACGTCAGCCTTCCGGTGCGGCATTTCGATCCCGCTCCGGCAATCGCCAATTTTGTCGCCAATGGCGACGCCGCGGCTTATCTCGCCAGTCTTGAGCCGTCGGCGCCCGATTACAGCCAGCTCAAGCTTGCTTTGGCGCATTACCGTGCCATCGCCGCCTCAGGCGATTGGCCCCAGGTGAACGGCAGTGACACCGCTATGCTGGGCGCCAGGCTTCGCCGCGAAGGCTATCTCGACGCCAATGCGACGGATCCCGTCCAGATACGGCGCGCCTTGATGGCCTATCAGGAGCGCAATGGGCTGGAGCCCAGCGGCAAGCTCGACGCCACGACCCGGCAGATGCTGGCGGTCCCGGCGGCGCAGCGGGTCATACAGATCCTGGCCAATATGGAGCGTTGGCGCTGGATGCCGCAGCATTTCGAGCCGCGCTACATTATGGTCAATATCGCCGGCGCCTCTTTGAACCTGATGGAAAACGGCGCGCCAACCTTAAGTTCGCGAGTCGTGGTGGGTCAGCCGGACAAGCAGACGCCGATCCTTCAGACCTCCGCCGTCGCGGTGACGATAAACCCGGTTTGGCATGTGCCGGCCTCGATCATCAAGAACGAGTTGATGGACAAGATCGAGGAAGATGGCGGCTATCTGGATCGCAAGAACATGACCATCAAGGACGGCAAGATTGAACAAGCCCCCGGGCCGGACAATGCGCTGGGTGTGATCAAATTCGAAATGCCCAACCGGCTCGACATCTATCTCCACGACACGCCCACCAAATCGGCGTTCCGCGCCCGCAACCGCGCGCTGAGTCATGGCTGCGTGCGGGTGGAAGAAATTCGTCAGCTCGCCGCGCGCGCGCTGGATGTGGAACCGGACGCCTTGGAACAATGGATCGCCAGCGGCGAAACGCTGCATCGCCCGCTGCCTTCGCCGATCCCGGTTTATATGGGCTATTGGACGGCCATTCCCGGCAGCGATGGAACTGTCGGGTTCCGCGGCGATGTGTATGGCCGCGACGAAACGCTGATCAAAGCGTTGCAAGAAAAAAGTTCCCCCCGTCAGACGTGAGAAAGTTTCCACGCAAGTTTCTCGCGCGGAAACTTTGAAATCACGCATATGCCTTGCTATATATGTCCCTGAAGCTGTCAGGGCCTTTGCTCTATGGAAATTGGACGACGCGCTTTCATGCGCACCGCCGGCGGTGTTCTTGCAACAGCGGCCACCGCGAAATTCGCGCCTGTCTTCGCCGCCGTGGCGCCGGGCCCGCGCAATCTCTCGCTATCGAACCTGCACACCGGTGAGAAGCTTAAACTCAATTATTGGGCCGATGGTTCCTATGAGCCGGCGGCGTTGGCGCAGGTCAATCGCGTGCTGCGCGACTACCGCACCGGCGAGATTCACCCGATCGAGCCCAAGCTCTTAGACCTGCTGCATACCCTGAACCAGACCATGGAGAGCGAGGGTACGGCCTTTGAAGTGATCTCCGGCTATCGCTCGCCCAAGACCAATGCCGCCTTGCACGAAAGAAGCAGCGGCGTCGCCGCCAAGAGCCTGCACATGCAGGGCATGGCAATCGATATCCGCTTGCCGGGCCGCACCTTGACCAATTTGCATGACGCCGCCTTGAAGATGGGCTGGGGTGGGGTGGGCTTCTACCCGACCTCCAACTTCGTCCATGTCGATGTCGGCCGGGTCCGCAAATGGAGCGGCGTCTAAGACGGACTCGCTGCCGTTAACCTTTATCGGAAGTTGCGCGTTACGCCAGCCGCCCTCTGTCCTATTTTGGGACGGAGGAAGGTGGTTCATGCCCAAAAGCGTCGCGCAACTGACCGGAATGATCGTGGCGGGCATCGTCGCCTTCGGCACCGATATGGATTTGACCTATGCCATGCCGCTGGGTGTGGCGGCGGGCATGTTGGCCACCTTCTTTGTCGCGATGTCGGAAGGCTTCGGGAGCAAGCGCCAAGCGAATTAGGCGGTATCCGGCGGGATCGAGCCGATCGCGGTCTCGATTTCCATGAAGGAGGGCTGGTGCTCGCTGGGGATGCTGCCGCGGCCGATTTCCACCGAAACCTGGGCCGCGTTGCCGTGCAGATGCGCCACCAGAATGTCGCGGATGACGTGATAGAATAGCGCGTCCTCGTCCACCACCGCCTTCAGCCGCGCGCCCATCGGCCCGACAATGCCATAGGCCATGAACACGCCCAGGAAGGTGCCGACCAAAGCCGAGCCGATCAACCTTCCCAACACTTCCGGCGGTTCGCTGATCGAGCCCATGGTGTGAATGACGCCCAGCACCGCCGCCACGATGCCCAGCGCCGGCAAACCATCCGACATGGTGGTGAGGGCATTGGCGCCCACCAACGCTTCGTGATGGTGCTTTTCCAACTGCTTTTCCATATGGGTTTCGACCTGGTGCGGGTCTTCCAGGCTCATGGTCATCATGCGCAGCGTGTCGCAAATGAAGTCGAGGGCGAAATGGTCCTTGGTGATCTTGGGATAGCGCTTGAAGATCGACGACTCCGCCGGTTTTTCGATATGGGCTTCCAGCGCGATCAGGCCCTTGGACTTCATGGTCTTGGTAAGCAGGAACAACAGACAGAGCAGGTCGCGATAGTCGCCCGGTTTCCAGCGCGGGCCGGAAATCACCAGGCCCAGCGAGCCGCCGATTTTCTTGAGGTTATAGACCGAGCCGGCGATCAGCATGGCGGCGATGGCGGCGCCGAGAATGGTGAGGATTTCGTGCGGCAAGGCTTCGAACACGACGTCCAGCGAGCCGCCGGTCATCATGTAGCCGCCGAACACGCAACCGAATAGAACCACTATGCCGACGATCTGAAGCATGGAACCCGCCCGTGGATGCGGATCAGTATTAACGGCGCCGGCTTAAAGAGCCGTGAAGCCGGAACCGCCTCCCGAAACCTTCTCAGGCCCGGCTCCCCCTTTTGCGCGGAGCGCATAAAGGGGCAGTACCGGTAGCTGGCCCTCGGGCCAGCGAAAGGGGGGATCACTTAAGGAGTGTTAATTTCCGTTAGCTTGTGCTGGACCAGGACCGCCAATTCCTTGGCCACTTTGTCGCTCATCCGGCTGGCTTCGTCCTGGTGGCGGGCGGCCCGGGCGATGGCGCTGACATGCAATTCCACGATCGCCGCATCGGGCCGAAGCGCCAGGACCGCGACCTGGTCGTAATAGCGGCACAGGCCTTCGGCGATGCGCCCGGCCGAGGCCAATCCCGCGCTTCCCGCCAGCCCGCGAATTTCATGGGCGGCGGCCGCGGTCGCGGCATGATCCTGGCCTGCATTTTCCAAGGCGCCGACCAATTCCAACACCGCCTGGCGCAGGCTGTCGCCCTGTTCCTCAAGCACCTTGGCGCCGCGTTCGGCCATTTCCGGACTGCGCAGCAGGCGGGCGACGGCGCCGCCGACGCCCTTGGGCAGCAGCGCAGGATAGGCATCGGGCGAGATGATCTGAGTGCGCTTTGGCATGATCTTCTCCTATTGCACCGCGATGTCTTGCAGATCGTCCTGGCGGCGCCAGGGGCCGGTATAATTGTCGACATTGCGCCGGCGGCGGTCGGGGCCGAAATAGCTTTGGCAGCGCACGAAAGGCCGCGGCCGCTCGATGATCTCGGCAATGCGGGCGAACAGATTTTTCGCGGTGACCGGCTTGGCGACGAATTCGGTGACGCCGGCGTCGCGCGCCGCCTGTACCTGATGCATTTCGGTATGGCCGGTGACCATGATGATGGGAACAAAAGGATTGGGGCTCAGTTTCGAGGTGCGGACCTCGCGGGTGAATTCCAGCCCGTCCATCGGCTTCATCGCCAGGTCGGTCAGGATCAGATCGCATTTGTGGTCGCGCAGCAGCGCCATGGCGCCCTCGCCATGGGCCGCTTCCAGGATGTCGCGCACCCCCAGCGAGGCCAGCAAACCGCGCAACAACAGGCGCATATGGTGATTGTCTTCCACCACCAGAAGCTTGAGATTTTGAAACGAGGCCGCCGGCATGCGCAAATCCCACCAGGCCGCGGGCAAGCGGCCGAAACTGGCCCTCAGCCTACAAAAGCTTTATTAGCAGCCGGTTACACGGCTGAAGGAGCAAAGCGTGTTTTGGCTGCATATGGCCGCGCGGGCGCTGCTTGCCCCCAGTGTTTTCGGGGTGGCGGGTGCGGTATTCGGCCCCGATGGGCGCGTCCTGCTGGTCAAGCAGAGCTATACGCGCGGCTGGCGTTTTCCCGGCGGCGGCGTCGACCGGGGCGAAGCGCCCATGGCGGCGGTGCTGCGGGAACTTGCCGAGGAGGTCGGGCTGACCGGGGGCACGGCGGAGTTTTTTGGCCTTTACAGCCGCCCGGCCGGCTGGGCCACCAACATCATCGCTTTGTATCGCGTCACGGGGGGAACCATCGCCTTCCGCCCGAACTGGGAAATTCGTGACATCTGTTATGCCGATCCTCTGGCTCCGCCCCAAGGCACCACGGCTGCAACGGTCCGCCGGCTTCAGGAATTGACCGGCGCAACGCCCAAAAGTGAAAAATGGCAGGCTTGAATTTGCCCGACTTGAATTTGGGCCGTCGGCCCGGTAGCGACAAGCCCATGTCGCAACCCTCGCCCGCCTGGCAGATCCGCACTGAGACCGCCGCCGATGCGGCGGCGATCGAGGCGCTCAATGAAGCCGGCTTTGGTCCCGGCCGCTTTGCCAAATCCGCTTGGCGCTTGCGCGAAGGCGTGGCGCCGGTGGCCTCTCTGGGCTTTGTCGCCATGGAGGATGGCGCAGTGCGCGGTTCGGTGCGCTTCTGGCCGATCAGCATCGGCGGCACCGCGGCGTTGCTGCTGGGTCCTTTGGCGGTGGACAATGCCCAGCGCGGCCGCGGTATCGGCATCGCCCTGATGCAGGCGGGAATCGCGGCGGCAAAGCAGGGACCCTGGCCCTGCATTCTGCTGGTGGGGGATGAGCCTTATTACGCCCGCGTGGGATTCTCGCGGATGCCGCCCGGACGGGTGCGCTTTCCGGGCCCAGTGGATCCGGAGCGCGTTCTGGGCCTGTCGCTGCAGCCGGGCGGATTGCTCAATGTGTCGGGACAAATCCGCCGGGCGCAGATCGACGATCCGGTCTGTGCCGATGGGGCAGGAGTTGGATAGGTGGGACTATCGTCCCTCGACCTTCCACGCCAGCAGCAACGAGCCGACCACCAGAACCAGCGCCAGCCAGGCCGGCATCAACGGTTTCTGCGTCAGCGATGTCACGCGATAGGCTCCGTTGCGGCGGATGCCCATCCAGCCCCGCCCCTGGGCGCTGGCGCCCGCCTCCACCCGCCGGATCTGCGGGAGCCCATCGGAAATCCAGCGCACCGAGCCGCCGGTGGCTTCGGCCACGGGCGCCAGGATGCTGTTGGTGGCGCGCATATCCGCCACTTCCTTGGGATTGAGCGGGCCCGCCGCGGTTACCGCCGAAAGCTTGCCGTCGTTTAAGCGATAAAGTCCCAGCTCATCGGCTTTGGCGCTGCCGCGCCAGACGCCGGGCTCCACTTTGTCCAGGGTGATCTGGCTTTGCTTGCCGGACGGCATGGTCAGGGTCACCGGCGGCGTGGTCGGGCTCATGCTGCGGCGGGTAATTACCAGTTTGCCGTCGCCCACCGTGCCGGAAAGATTTTCCGTTTCCAGCTCCGGCTCCTTCATCAGCCAATGGGCCAGGCGGCGCAGCAATTCCGCCTGCGGCCCGCCCCCCTCATAGCCGCGCGCCCAAAGCCAGATCTGATCGGACAGCAGTTCCGCTACCCGGCCCTTGTTCACCTGATCCAGCACCAGCAGTGGACGTTTGTCCGGCCCGCTCATCACCGCCTGGCCTGAGACCTGGTTCACTCCGATGGCGCGAAACCAGCCGCCCCATGTCGGCGCCGTGGTCTCGCTATTGCTGCCGGGAAGATCGCGGGTGACGGGATGGGCCAGGCCCGTGGGCGTCACCAGGGGCTTGAAGGGGCCGGTGATCACTTCGCCGGTGGGCTGGGCCGGCAACACACTGGCCAGCGGCGTGCGGAAGATGCTCATGGGTCCGGCGAATTCGGGTCCGGCGGAAATCAACAAGGCGCCGCCATCTTGAACGTAATTGACGATGTTCTCGAAATAGCCCATCGGCAGGATGCCTTGTTCGTAATAGCGGTCGAAGATGATCAGGTCGAAACTGTGCAGCTTTTCGGAGAACAATTCGCGATAGGGAAAAGAGATCAGCGACAATTCATCGATCGGGGTCGCGTCCTGTTTTTCCGGCGGGCGCAGGATGGTGAAATGGATCAGGTCCACCGAGGGATCGGCTTTGAGCAGATTGCGCCAGACCCGCTCGCCGGCATGGGGCTGACCCGAGACCAGCAACACACGCAGCCGGTCGCGCACCCCGGACACGGTCACCACCGCCCGGTTGTTCTGCAGGGTCAGTTCGGCGGGACCGGGGGCTGCCGCCAGCTCCACCACATTCTCGCCTTCATGGTCGACCGGCACCTTGATGGTGGTGTCCTTCCCCACCGGAATCGTGCGGGTCGCCATTTTCTTGCCGTCGACCGCGATGGTGACATCGGCATTGCCGCTGCCATCGCCGCCGAAATCGTCCACCCGGACCATCATCTGCGCCACCTGCCCGACAATGGCGAAGCGGGCCGCATTGACGACGGTGAGCTTGCGGTCGCGCTCGCCCCGCTCGCCCGCGATCAATGCGTGTAGCGGCGCCCGCAGCGTCATCTGGGCGGGGTCGGGCGCGTCGTGAATCTCGCCATCGGTGATCATGAAGGCGCCGGCGACGCGCTGCGGCGGCACATCGCCCAACACCGCGTTCAGTGCGGCAAAGGCCTGAGTGCCGTTGTTCTCGCCCGTGGCAGTGGTGGTGACCGAGGCTTCGCGGACAATCAGATTGGGCTGCGCCGCCAATTCCCGGCGCAACTGCGCCAGCGCTGCGTCCGCATCTTGCGCCCGGTGGCCCAGCCCCATGCTTTGCGAACGATCGACAATCACCGCCGCCACATCGGGCAGCGGCGCATGAACTTCATTGACCAGGATCGGACCGGCCAAGGCGAATAGCAGGATGGCGAAAGCCAGCCCCCGCGCCCAGGCGCCGCGCGCCCCGCGTGCGAATGCCAGGATGGTGATGGCCAGCGCCAGGGCCGCCAAAGCGGCGAGCAGCTCCAAGGGAATATGCGGGGCAAAGGCCAGCCGGGTCATCGGCCCATCCGCTGCAGCAAGGCGGGGGCATGAACCTGGTCGGTTTTGTAATTGCCGGTCAGGGCATAGATCACCAGATTGACCCCGAAACGATAGGCCATCTCGCGCTGGTTTTCGCCGCCCGGCACCGGTTCGAACAAAGGATGGCCCTGCGCATCCACCGCCCAGGCCGCGGCCCAATCGTTGCCGCCGATGATCACCGGCGAGACGCCATCACCGCCGCGCGCCGGCGCCGGATCGCCGGGCTGCGGCGGTGGCAGCGCTTCGACCCAGACCTCGGAGCCCTGCCAGCGGCCCGGAAAATCGCGCAAGATATAAAACGCCTTGCGCAGCACATGATCGGCCGGCACCTGCTGCAGCGGCGGCAGATCCAGGCCCTGGGTCAGACGGCGCAAGGTTTGGTTGCCGGGCGAATTGGCGCCGGTGACCGGCCCCAAAGTGAGGTCGCGGGTGTCGAACAAAATCGTGCCGCCCAGACGCATATAGTCGTTGATCCGCGTCATCGCGGCGGGCGAGGGTTTTTTCTCGCGCGGGTCCATCGGCCAATAGAGCAGCGGAAAGAACGACAGGTCGTCGCGTTCGGGATCGACCCCGATAGGATCCTCCGGTTCATAAGAGGTGCGCGATTTGAGGACATAGCCAAGCCCGGTCAGTCCCGCCTTGCTGGTGGCATCGACGTCCGGGATGCCGGTGATGACATAAGCCAGGCGCGTATCCAGCGCCGCCTTCATCGCCAAGCTCTCATCGGCGGCATGGGCCCCTGGCGGGATCAAGAGCAGGCCGATCAGTCCCGCGGCCGCCGCCCGGCGGCCAAATCCCAGATAGCCGCGCATCAACAGCGCCAGCAGTGCATCCAGCAGCAGCAGCACCGCGCCGGCCGCCAACAGATAAGGTTGCAACGCCAGCACCTTGGCCGCGCCATAGTTCTGCGCATCACCCCCCGCGCCGCCCAAAGGCAGCAGCAAGTCATTGGGGCCAAGTTCGTTGAGCGCGTTTTCCACGCCTCGCGCGCCGTAAAGACCGGGCGGATGTTTGGCGGAGATTTCGGTCTTGGCGAAATCCTTGACGCCGATGGGAAGAATGTCAGCCGCAGGGGGACGCAAATGGCCATAGCCATCGAGCAGGCTGATCGGCGCCAGGCTGGACAGGCTGGCAAGCTGGCCCGCGGGCGTGCCGGCGGACAGCGCCAAGAGCCGCTTGAGCATATCGACATAAAGACCCGACAGCGGCAGGGTCGACCAATTGGGGCTGGCGGTGATGTGGAACAACACGATCCAGCCCTGTCCCTCTTGCCGTGCGGTCACCAGCGGGGTGCCGTCGGTGAGCCGGGCCCAGGCGCGATTGGAAAGCTCGGCGCTGGGCTCGGCCAGAATCTGGCGCGCCACCGTCACTTCTTCGGGAATGGCCAGGCCGTTAAAGGGCGAGGTGGCGCCGAAGGGCGCCAGATGCTGGGGTTGGCCCCAGGCCATGGCGCTGTCGAGATAACGCCCGCCGCTGCGCAGCGCCACCGGCACCAGCGCATCGGCGCCATTGCTCATGCGCGGTCCGGCAAAACGCACCAGCAATCCGCCATTCTTGACGAATTTTTCCACCTGGTCGGCATCGGTGCCGCCGATCTTGCCGACATCGGCCAGGAACAGCACCGAGACATGGCGTGCGATCAAGGCGCCGATGGTGCCTTTCTGCGCTTCGGCGAAAGGCGCTAGCGCGCGTTCCAGATAATAGACATCGGAGAGCAGCGGCTGTTCGTTCTCCGCCGCGCGCGCCGAGACGATGCCGACCCGCCGCTCCAGCCCGCCCGAATCCAGCAATTGCACCGCGCCGGCACTGTCTTCGCCCACGATCTCCAGCCGCGCGGTCTGGTTGCGCACCTCCAGCGGCATGGTGATATGGGCCTTGGCGCGGTTCTCGCCCGGCTTGAACGCCACCAGCGCGTCGCTCAGGGTTTCGCCATGGCTGCCGATGGCGGCGACGCGCGCTTCTTTGAGGCCATGATTGTCGGCGCGCAAAGCGGTGACGGTAAATCCGCTGCCGTCGCGCAGCGGCGGCAGCAGGCCCGCCGGCAGATTGACGCCCTCCGGCGCCAGCACCGTCAGGGGCCCCAATTTTTCCAGCGCGTCATGCAGGGCGCGGGCATGGCCGTCTTCCAGACCATCGCTGAGCCAGAAGATCTGCGGCGCGGTGGTGAAATGCGCCCGGGCCAGCGCCGCCGCCACGGCCATGCGGTCGCCCGGCCAAGGCTGGGGCGCCAGATCACCCGCTCGGCGCGCCGCTTCCCCGGCATCCAGCAGCGTCACCGATGCATTGTTCTGGTTTGGCGGCGTGGCCGTCGGCATCAGCGCCACCGGCCGGTCGCCGGCGCCGCGCAGCAGATCGGCGATCACGCTCTGGCGCTGGTCCCAGCCTTTGGCCGCGCTCCAGCCATTGTCGATCACCAGCACCACCGGCCCATTGCCCGCCAGCTTGGGCGCGCGTCCCAGCAGCGGATCGGCCAGCGCCGCGATCAGCAATCCGGCCGCGATCAGGCGCAGCAGCAGCAGCCACCAGGGCGTATGCGCCGGGGTTTGCTGTTCGTCTTGCAGGCCCAGCAGCAGGCGCAGCGGCGGAAAGAAAATGCGCCGCGGCTTGGGCGGGGTCACCCGCAGCAGCCACCACAGCACCGGCAATCCCGCCAGCGCCGCCAGAATCCAGGGCGCGCCGAAACTGAGTTGCGCCAGCATGTCCATCATTTGGGCGTGCCGATAGCGGCATAAAGCGCCATCAGCGCTCGCAGCGGCGCATGATCCGTGCGGTGGGTGGTGCAAGTCCAGCCCAGCGAGGCGGCAAGGCCGGCGATGGCCTCGCCATGCGCCTTGAAGCGGGCGCGATAGGCGGCGCCGACGCTTTCCGCCCGTCCGAACAAAATGTCTTCGCGGCCCGAGGCGGATTCAAAACGGGCCCGGCCGGCATAGGGAAAATCTTCTTCCGCGGGATCGACGATGCGCACCACATGGCCATACGCGCCGGCCCGCGACAATCGGCGGAGCTGCTCGCCCGCCTGCGGGTCCAGGAAATCGCCCAGCCATACCACTTGGGCGCCGCGCGCGATGGGCGTGTCGGGCGGTCCATCTTTGGGGCTTTGCGAGGGCGCGTCCAGCAAACTGTGTCCGATGCGGGTGAGGGTGAGGCGCGAGGCGGCGGGACGGAACGGCGCTCCCATCAGGCCCACCCGTTCGCCGCCGCGCACCAAAAGCGCGGCCAGCGCCAGCAGCAGCAATTCGGCGCGCTCGCGCTTGGTGACACGGGCCGATTTGAAATCCATTCCCGGGCCGGGATCGCGCCAGAACCACACCGTCTGCGCCGCTTCCCATTCGCGCTCGCGCACGAACAGATGCGGCGACTTGGCGGATTGGCGCCAATCGATCCGCGACACCGCATCGGTGGCGCCATAGCGGCGGAATTGCCAGAAGCTTTCGCCCATGCCGACCTTGCGCCGTCCATGCACGCCCAGGCTGACCGAGGCGGCGAGATGATCGGCCGCCACCATCAGCGGCGGCAATCCGGCGCCCAGGCCGTCGGCTTCATGCTGCAAGGGCGCAAATCCGGTCACAGGGACTCCGCGGCGCGGTGGAAGACGGTGTTCAGATCAAGCTGTTGCACAGCTTCTCGATCACCCCGGCCGTGGTGGCGCCCTCGGCGCGGGCGGTGAAGGTCAGGGCCATGCGATGGCGCAGCACCGGGCCGGCCAGCGCCACGATGTCGTCGCTGGAGGGCGCCAGCCTGCCGTCGAGCAGGGCGCGGGCGCGGGCCGCCAGCATGAAGGCCTGACTGGCGCGCGGTCCCGGTCCCCAGGCGATCAATCCGCCGGCATCTTCATGCTCGCTGTCGGGACGCGCCGCGCGCACCAGCCGCAAGATGGACTCCATCACTTTTTCGCCCACCGGCATGCGGCGGACCAGATGCTGGGCGGCGAAGAGATCGTCGGGGCTGCAGACTTTGGTGGCGCGTTGTTCCTCGCCCATGGTGGTGGCCAGCAGCATGCGCCGCTCCGCCTCCAGGTCCGGATAACCGACATCGATCTGCAGCAGGAAGCGGTCGAGCTGGGCTTCGGGCAACGGATAGGTGCCTTCCTGCTCCAGCGGATTTTGCGTCGCCAGGACATGAAACAGCTTGGGAAGATCGTAGCGCGCGCCCGCCACCGTCACATGTTTTTCCTGCATCGCCTGCAGCAGCGCCGATTGGGTGCGCGGGCTGGCGCGGTTGATTTCGTCCGCCATCAGCAATTGGGTGAACACCGGCCCGTTGATGAAGCGAAAGGCGCGCGCGCCGCTGGCGCTTTCCTCCATCACTTCCGATCCGGTGATGTCGGTGGGCATCAGATCGGGGGTGAATTGAATGCGGTTGGTGTCCAGTCCCAGCACGATGCCCAGGCTTTCCACCAGCTTGGTCTTGGCCAGGCCGGGGACTCCGATCAAGAGCCCATGGCCGCCGGCCAGAAGCGTCACCAGGGTCTGTTCAATCACCGTGTCTTGGCCGAAGATCACTTCCGCCAAATGGGAGCGCACCTCTGCAAAGGTCTGCGCGGTTTTCTCAAGCCGCGCCGGGGCCTCATGCTCGTCGATGGTTTCAGCTTGGTCTTGCATCGGTGTCCGTGCTTGCTGGGGGCAGGGGTTATGTTGCACCCTCTCATCGCCTCTGCAACAGCCAAAACCCGGGCGAATTGACTTATATTAACGCAGAATTGGGCGAGATGACGGCAGCCGGATTTCCCTTCGACCTGACGCCCTTAAGGCCCGCCCCGGTCGAAACCTGGCACCCCCGCCATTGCGGCGACAGCCAGATGCGGATCGCCCGCGACGGCACCTGGTTCCATCAAGGCGCCCCCATCGGGCGGCGCGAATTGGTGCGGTTGTTCGCCACCCTGCTGCGCAAGGATGACGATGGTTTCATGCTGGTGACCCCGGCGGAGAAATTGTCCATCCAGGTCGAGGACGCGCCTTTCATCGCCGTGCTGATGGCGGCGCAAGGCGAGGGCGCGGCGCAGGATTTGCGCTTTTGCACCAATGTCGGGGATGAGGTCGTCGCCGGCAGCGATCATCCGCTGCGCTTTGCCGTCCAGGAGGGGGCGCCGATCCCTTATCTGCATGTCCGGGGCGGTCTGGACGCGAAATTGAGCCGCGCGCTTTATTACGAGTTGATGGACCTGGCGCAAAGCGAGAACGGCGTTATGGGCGTTTGGAGCGGCGGCGTTTTCTTTGCCCTGGAGGGGGGATGACGTCTGTTCTTGTCCGTCTGGCGCAAGATCCGATTGGGACTTTGCGCGGGGTGCTTCTCGCCGCCCCGCCATGCGATATCGGTCATGACGATTTCGATCTGCATCCCGAAATGCGTGCCGATGCGCAAGGCGAGGCGGTGCAAGCGGCCGTGCTGATCCCCGTGATCCTGCGCCCGCAAGAGCAAGGCGGACCCGTGCTGCTCTTCACCCGCCGCACCGAAACCCTCTCGCGCCATTCCGGCCAGGTCAGTTTCCCCGGCGGAAGGCGCGATCCGGCCGATCTGTCGCCCATCGAAACGGCGCTGCGCGAGACCCAGGAAGAGACCGGAATCGATCCGGCTTTCATCACCGTGGCGGGTTTTCTGCCGCGTTATCGCACCGGCTCCGGCTTCGACATCCAGCCGGTGATCGGGGTGCTGGCGCCGGGCTTTGCGCTCCGGCCCGACCCGCATGAAGTGGCGGAAATCTTCGAGGTGCCGCTGGGGTTTTTCCTCGAGCCCGGCAATCGCCGCGAGGAAAGCCGCGAGATGGGCGGAAAACGGCGCTATTTCTATGCCTATCATCCCGGCAGCCATTACATTTGGGGGGCCACGGCCGCCATCCTGGATGATTTCGTCTCGCGGCTTCTCGGCGCTAGCATGCCCCCCTCTTAAGAATCGACAGCTTGAGAATCGAGTTATGAGAATCGACCCCGCCAAGCAGGATTGGATGTGCGCGCCCGAAACGGCCGGCATATTGACCGCCTTGGGCGAAGCACGTTTCGTCGGCGGCGCGGTCCGCAATGCGCTGCTGGGACTGGCGGTCAATGACATCGACATTGCGGTGCCGCTGCCCCCTGAGGACGCCCAGGCGCGGCTGGAGCAGGCCGGCATAAAAGTGGTTCCGACCGGGATCGACCACGGCACCATCACCGCGATCAAGAACGGCAAAGTGTTCGAGATCACCAGCCTGCGCCGCGATGTCGAGACCGATGGCCGTCATGCCCTCGTCGCCTATACCGCGGACTGGGCCCAGGATGCGGCGCGGCGCGATTTCACCATCAATGCGCTTTACGCGACAAGCGATGGCGAGATTTTCGATTATCACGGCGGGGTTCAAGACCTGGCCGCCGGCCGGGTGCGCTTTGTCGGCGATGCGAGGGCGCGCATCGCGGAAGATTATCTGCGCATTCTGAGGCTGTTTCGTTTCCATGCCTGGTATGGCAAGGGCGAAGTCGATGGCGAGGCGTTGCGGGCCGCGGCCGATGCCCGAGGCAGGATCGCAAAACTGTCCGGCGAGCGCATCGCCAAGGAATTGCTCAAGCTGCTGGAAGCGCCCAATCCAACGGCCGTGCTGCGGGTAATGGCGGCATCGGCGATCTTGCCGCAATTGCTGCCGGGCGAGCTCAATTTGGCGCGGCTGGAACATATGATCCTGGCCGATGCCGAAAACCACTTTGCCGCCGATGCCGTGCTGCGATTGGGGGCGCTGCTGCCCGATGCGCAAACGGCCCGCCGGGTTGGCGAGCGGCTGAAATTGTCCAATGCCAACGCCGCGCGGCTGGAAGACCTGGCCGGCGCCGCTGACATGGCGCCCGCGCCGGCTCCTGAGATTCACCGGGCGCTGTACAAGCTTGGCGCTGCGCGGTTCGAGGACCGGGTGCGGCTGAGCTGGGCGGCGGCGCCGCCTCAGGTCAGTGCCCTTGCCTGGCGCATGCTGCTGGCCATGGCGAAAAACTGGGAACGGCCGAAATTTCCCTTGAGCGGGCGCGATGTGATGGCGGCGGGCGTGCCCGAAGGGCCGGCGGTGGGGCAGGTTTTGGAAGCGGTGGAAGCGTGGTGGATGGAACAGGATTTTCCGGGTGACCAGGCGGTGACGGAAAAATTGAACGCCCTGGTGGTAGCCGGTTTGTGATGCTGAAAGTTCGTGCCGCGCTGAGTTTGCCGGGCGATCCGGCCAAGCCCAATGAAGATTTCCATGCTCAGGGGGATCGCTGCGCCATGGTGCTGGATGGCGCCACGCCGCTGGGCGATCCCTTGATGCCGGGGCCCAGCGATGCGGCCTGGATCGCGCAATTCGGAGGCCGCCGCCTGCTGGCGCATTTGCAGGACGGCGATGCGCCGCGTGACGCCCTGGACCATGCCCTTGCCGATGCGCAGAAAAGCTTCGCGGCGCTGAGCCGGCATGCGACCCAGGAAAAATGGCAAACGCCCTGCGCCTCCATGATGCTGGCGGCGGAAACCGATGCGGGGGTGGAATTTCTCTGGTTCGGCGATTGCGCCGCCCTGGTGCTCGAAAAGGGCGAAGTCTTGATCATCGGCGAGACTTTGCACAAGCGCGGGCAGGAATCGGCGCGGGCGAAAAGCTGGGCGGCCGCCGGCAATCTGACGGCGCAGTTCCGAAGCGAGGACATGCTGGTCCGCCATCGCGCCGCCCGCAATCACATCAATAGCGGACGCCATTGGCT
>JAICHV010000034.1 GCA_025924715.1 Alphaproteobacteria bacterium | reverse complement strand
CAGCACGGGGGCGGAAAACTGCGTCAGCAACAGCCAGACGATCTGGAGAACATGCGCACCAAACACCTTGCGCATACCAATTTCCTTGGTTCGGCGTTCGGCGGCGAATGCCGCCAGGCCAAACAGGCCCAGACAGGCGATGACGATTGCGACGGCGACAAAGATTGTGAAGATCTGCCCCTCACGTTTTTCGCCTCCGTATAGCCGTTCATAGGTGGCATCCAGGAAGGTGGGCGACAAGGCAACGCCATGAACAAAAGCGCGGGTGACATGGGTGATGTAGTCCACCGCCTCTTGGGTATGATCCGCCTGGATGCGGATTATCAGATTCTGGGCCCGGTTGGGCGCATAGACATAGGCAATCGGCTGCACCGGCGAGCGCACCCCATCCAGCGTGTCGGCGACGACGCCCACCACCGTCATATGCGACTTTCCGAAGATGAAGCTCTTGCCGATGATATCGGCAGGCGCATAGCCCAGCGCCTTGGCGAGCGACGCATTGACCATGACATTGTGGCCCTCGTCCTTCGCGGCATAGTCCTTCTCCACCAGATCGTAGAATATGTCGTCGGCGCGCTTGTCCGACAGGGATCGGCCCGCCAGGATTTTGATGCCGTAGAGGCTGAAATATTCCGGCGATACGGCGATGTGGTTGGGCGACAGGAAGCTGGCATCGCCGGGCCTTTGCACCGGCAGCACGTCGTTCCCGCTGTCGAAGGGCACGAAGTTGGAGCGCGCCACCGAGACGATACCTGGGCCCCTCTCCAGGGCGCGCTGGAAGGAATCCAGCGCGTCCGGCGTCAGCCGGCCGGCCGTGCTTGTCACCACGACATCGCCACGGTTGAAACCCAGATCGATATGCCGGGCGAAATCGATTTGCTGGAACACGACAAGGGCGCCGATGCCCAGGCCGATCGAAACGGCGAATTGCAAAACCACCAAAGTGGCGCGCAGCCGGCCCGAACCGCCATGGCCCGATGAATTGGCGCGCAGCGTAACGCCGGGCCTGAAGCCGGAGAGCACCAGCGCCGGATAGAAACCGCTGAGCAGCCCTGCCAGCAACGCAATGCTGGCGATGAGCAGCGTGACCGGCCAATCCGAAAAATAGTGCAGCGCCAAAGGGCGGCGCATGAAGCTTCCATAGGCAGGCAGCAATATCTCCACCAAAGCGAAGGAAAACACGAGCGCGATCAGCGCCAGCAGCGTAGATTCGCCAAGGAACTGCACCACCAGCTGACCGCGGCGGGCGCCCACCACCTTGCGTAGCGAAATCTCGCGCGCCCGCATCGTCGCCTGCGCGGTGGCCAGATTCATGAAATTGAAGCAGGCCATCAGCAAGATCAGTGCCGCGACGACGCCCAGACCATATACCGTGGTCCAGCTCCCCGGTGGGCGCATCGCGCCGCGATAGGCATCGGTGGTCATATGCGCCTTCACAAAGGGGGTCAGTCGGCCTTCCACGATTTTGCTGCCGGCCATCTTGACCTTGGTGAAAGCCGAAATATCGATCGAACTGTTGAGTATAGGCCTCAGCTTGGCCAGTACCGTTGCCGGGTCGGTGCCCGGCGTCAGCGTGAGGTAGCCGAATGTACGGTTGGTTGAGAGCCAGTTCTGCTTGTCCCGATCATCGTTCCGGTCTGCCAGCGAGGTGTTCGGCATAAGGAAATCGAAATCGAACTGCGTATTGTGCGGCAGGTCGCGCATGACGCCCACGATCGTGAGGGAGACGGTCGTATTCGCGCAGGCCGCGTCGGAGCAACCCCCGCGCCCGGTGGTCAGGGTCTTGCCGACGGGATCGGAGTTGCCAAAATATTTGCGGGCGGCGCTCTGGGAAATCACAATATTTTCCGGCCGCGATAGCACGGCGCGTGGATCGCCCCGCACCAGCGGCAGTTGGATCACTTGCAGGAAATTCGGATCAACGACACCGATCGCCTCTGAGAATTCCTTATCGCCCGCCGTCAGGGTCATGTGTTCCTGCGCCATGCGGGTGGCACTGCGCACTTGCGCAATCTTGTCGCGCATCGCCAGGGGGATAGGCATGGGCGTTTCGGCCGTCGGGATGTCACGGCTCCCCGGCGGATGGAATGTCACCTCGAAGCGCCAGAGATTGCCGCTGCCGGGTATCCAGTTGTCGTAGGAAAGCTCGTCGCGCACGAAAAGGATTATCAGGATGGCGCAGCTGAGCCCCACGGTCAGGCCGCCGATATTGATGACGCTGTGCAGCCGGTGCCGAACGATACTGCGTAGGGCCGTGGCGAGATAATTGCGAAACAAGAGCCTCTCCCTCAAAGCTTTGGTTTATCTTCCGCAACTTCCGTGCCAGATAATATAACAGTGATTTCAACTGCTTATGGAACTTAAGCGAGGCGTACTGTCCGAAATCGCGCAACTTGGGCGAACACCTGCACGTTTCCGGACAGTCCGAACGTCCAAGCCAACCTGAAAATGCGTTGACGGGATGAGAAGCCGGCTGTCCGTTTTCGCTCAGAAATGTTCATTCCAATAATAAAAAAGGGGGCCCGGGTGATGCCAAAATCGCCGCCTGGCCGGCCCGGACAATAAAAAAGGTCCGGATCGCTTCGGGCCTTTCGTTGTGCGCAAAAGGCATCGCCCGCTATTGTGGCAAGACACCCGCCAACCAGCGCATCACATTCAAAATGAATTGGCGGTTCTGTTCCGCGCCTTTGGCCCCAAATCCAAAATGATATGGCGGCTTGGTCGTCGTCATCACTTGGGCAGAGAACATCGCCGCCTCTCCAAAGACCGCAATCCGTCCCTTCCCGAAAGACATTACGGCGCCCTCCAAATAGCCGCTCGCGTCACGTTCGGGAACGCCGGCGGGACACGGCAGACCGCATTGATGGATTTCAAAGCCGGGCGGGAAAACCATCAAGGGACGAGCACCAGGGGGCGCCTTGAATGCAGAACCTGTGAAGGACCGCACGGCGGTCACGGGTTCATCGGCAGGGCGCCCGCGGGTTACAGTGTCGCTCTGAAGCGTTCCATCGGCATTGCTAAAAATGTCGGGGCGTCCATCCATGGGATCGCGCGCCACGACGCCGTCCTCGAATTGAAACCCGAAGGCCAGCGCCAAATCCCTGGCGCTTCCGGCAAAAGGCTGGTGATCGGCAATCAACAACATCGATCCGCCGCGCGCGACCCAAGCTTTGACGGCGGCTATTTCCGCCCTCGAGAAAGCCGATGAGGGCGGGAGTGTCCAATGGTTTACCAGCGCGCCGGGCAAAGCGTTAGAAATCACCAGGACACTGGTTTTGGAAAGGGCATCTGCCGCAAAGGGGGATTTGAAATCCACCACACGAAAGCCATCACTGCGCAGCAAGGCGGCAAAGGGTTCGTAGCGGTTGTCGATGGTGTGATAATTGTTGTGGCCGGAATCCACCGCCACGACTGGACCATGGTCTTGCGGAAACGCCGGCCGCGCGACATGGGTGTCAATATCGGGATCATTGATGATTTGTTGGGCGCCCGCCGCTCCGACACTCAGCATGACCATGAGAAGCGCTATAAATATGCGCATGCTCGCTATGACGCTTTCTTCGGCGGATTGAGCACGACATTGACGGGGGTATGCACCACGGTCAAGCCCGCCCAGGTGAGCGGGGAAGGGGGTACAAAACAAAAAGGCCCGGATCGCTCCGGGCCTTTTCATGGGGACTGGTGAAACCCTCAGGCTTCCGCGGGTTCTTCTTCCGTCGGCTCTTCCTTGGGGCCGGCGCCTTCTTCGAACAGTTCTTCGGCCGCGATCTTGGCCTCTTCCTGCTCGGTGCGCTCGGCCAGCACGTCTTCGCCGCGGGCCAGGCGCTGGGCTTCGTCCTCGCTGCGGGCAACCGTGACGGTGATGTTCACCTTCACTTCGGGATGCAGCACCACCGGAATGGTGTATTGGCCGATGGCCTTGATCGCTTGGCTGATCGAGACCTGGTTGCGGTCGATGGAAAAGCCGCCTTCGGAGATCACGGTCGAGATGTCGCGCGGGCTGACCGAACCATAAAGCTGGCCGCGGTCGCCGGCCTGGCGGATCAGGATGAACGACTTGCCGCCCAGTTTCTTGGCGACTGCATCGGCGTCCTTCTTGCGCTCCAGGTTCTGTGCTTCCAGATGGGCCTTGCGGGTCTGGAAATAATCGCGATTGGCCTTGGTGGCGCGCAGCGCCTTTTTCTTGGGCAGCAGGAAGTTGCGGGCGAAGCCGTCCTTCACCTTCACTTCGTCGCCCATTTGGCCGAGCTTTTCGACCCGTTCGAGCAAAATGACTTGCATGATCGCCCCCTTATTTCACGACATAGGGCAGCAGCGCCATGAAGCGGGCGCGCTTGATGGCATTGGCCAAAATGCGCTGCTTCTTGTTGCTGACCGCGGTGATGCGCGACGGCACGATCTTGCCGCGCTCGGAAATGAAGCGCTGCAACAGCTTGACGTCCTTGTAGTCGATCTTGGGCGCGTTATCGCCCGAGAACGGGCAGGTCTTCTTGCGCCGGAAGAACGGACGGCGGGCGCCGTCTTCGCGCCCCGCCCGGCCGCCTTCACGATCGCCGCCCCGTCCGCCTTCGCGATCGCCACCGCGGCCGCCTTCACGATTTCCACCAAAGCTCATTGCACGGTCTCCTCGGTCACGGCTTCGCCTTCGGGCTTGGCGCCTTCGGGGCGGTCGTCACGGCGATTCTTGTTCGACGAGACGTCGAACTGATCGACCTTGACGGTGATGTAGCGCAGCACGTCTTCGTTGATCTTGAGCTGGCGTTCCAGCTCGCTCACCGCGCCCGAGGGCGCGTTGATGTTCAAGAGCACATAATGGCCCTTGCGGTTCTTCTTGATGCGATAGGCAAGTCCGCGCAGGCCCCAATATTCCTGCTTCTCGACCTTGCCGCCTTCGCCTTCGACGATGGTTTTGAGGTGGGTCGCCAGCGCGTCCACCTGTTGCGCGCTGATATCCTGGCGCGCGATCAGGAGATGCTCGTAAAGAGCCATGTCCGTGTCCTTGTCTTTGGTCTGCGGAACGGCGCGGGGCGGACACCCGTTGCCGCTTCGGCTCGCCAGCGCGCGCACCATGCGCTACCCGACATCTTCTAAGGGAAGAGGAGGGTGCCGGACGACCGCAGCCGTCTGAAGGCGGGCGATATAGGGGAAAGGTCGGGCCCCGACAAGCCAAAAGCCGGAATTTACGGCAAAACCGGCAAAAAAGGGGGCTTTGCGCCCTGAATCGGCTAGGATTGCGGCTTGTGGGGGGTGATCCGTGAACCTGGCCGATCCGTCCGAGCGCATCCTGGCGCGCGCCGCCTGGCGCCTGATCCCCGTGATGGGGCTGATGTATGTCGTCAGCTTTCTGGACCGGGTGAATATCAGTTTCGCCGCCCTGACGATGAATCACGATCTGGGCTTCAGCGACACGGTGTTCGGCCTGGGCTCCGGCATCTTCTTCCTGGGCTATTTCCTGTTCGAGGTGCCCTCCAACCTGATGCTGGAGAAAGTCGGCGCCCGCGCCTGGATGTGCCGCATCATGGTGACCTGGGGCTTACTGTCGATGGCCTGCGCCTTCGTGCAGGGGCCGCTCTCGTTTTATGTCTTGCGCTTTTTATTGGGCGCGGCCGAGGCCGGGCTTTATCCCGGCATGATCCTTTATATGACCTATTGGTTTCCCCAGGCGACGCGAGCCCGGTTCATTGCCTTGTTTCTGGCGGCGGTGCCGCTGGCCAGTGTGATCGGGGCGCCGATCTCCGGCTGGCTCTTGGGCTTTGAAGGCGCGCTGCATGGCTGGCAATGGCTGTTGCTGCTGGAAGGGGTGCCATCGGTGCTGCTGGGGACCCTGGTGCTGTGGCTGTTGCCGGACCGCCCCGCCACGGCATCCTGGCTGAGCGCGCCGGAGAAAGAGATTTTGCAGGCGCGGCTGGCGGCAGAACCGCCCGGTGCGCTGCACGGCTTTTTCCAGATGCTGGCCGACAAGCGGATCTGGATTTTCATCATTCCGGATTTTTCCATCGTCATCGGTCTGTATGGCCTGGGCTTGTGGATGCCGCAGATCATCAAGGGCCTGGGTTTTTCCAATCTGGAAACCGGCTTCCTGGTCGTGCTGCCCTATGCGCTGGCCATGGCCGGGATGGTGTTGGTGGGATTGTCCAGCGACAAACGGGGCGAGCGGGTGTTCCATATCGCCGGCTCCGCCCTGGCGGCGGCGCTGGGATTGCTGGGGGCGGCGCTATTCCACAGCCCGGCGCTGGTTATCGGGTCGTTCTGCCTGGCCTCGATCGGCATCTATGCCGCCTTGGCTGTGTTTTGGACGTTGCCGACCGCCATTCTGCGGGGCCTGGCGGCGGCGGGCGGATTGGCGCTGCTGAATTCTTTCGCCAATCTGGGCGGGTTTTTCGGGCCCTATCTGATGGGCTGGCTGAAGCAGCTCACCGGCGATTATTCGCTGGGCCTGGAAGTGCTGGCGGGGATGGAGACTCTGGCCGCGGTTACGGTGATCCTGATCGGGCGGGCGTTTTTCCGCCGCGCTTATTGATAGACCGGCCTCGTGCTAACAAGGCGCGGGCAAATTAGGGAGAGCAAGATGTATCGCAAAATGATGGGAGCGCTTTTGGCGATGGGAACAGCACTGCCCGCCTTGGCGCAAACCCCTGCGCCGCCGCCGCAACAACAAGTATTGCCCCCGGAAAAATCCATTCCGCTGGCGCTGGCGCTGGAAGCGGTTCAGGCCGCGCTCGACAGTTGCAAGGCGGCCAATTCCCTGGCGGTGGTCGAGGTCGTCGATCTCAACTACAATATCAAGGCGATGCTGGTGGCCGATGGCGCGCGCCCCCAATTTGTCGAATTCGCCCGCCGCAAAGCCTATACCGTGCTCAAGAAAAACATGTCGTCGGGCGATTTCGGCAAGCAGGCGGGACCGCAAGGGCGCGGCGCGCCGCCGATCGAAGGCGATGCGAACCTGATCACTTTCGCAGGCGCACTACCCATCAAGCGCGGCAATGACATGATCGGCGCGATCTCGGTTTCAGGACCCACTGGGGCTCCCGCCGACGAAGCCTGCGCCCAAGTGGGGCTGGATAAGATCAAAGGGCGGCTTTAACCGCCGCAATCGTGACGGCATGAGCTGCAGCGGGCCAAATGGCTGATTTCATCAAATGGGTGATGGAGCATTTCGGCTACGCAGGCGTGACGTTGCTCACATTCGGCGAGACCATTTTTCCGCCATTGCCGTCCGAAGTGATCATTCCTCTTGCCGGCCTTCAGGCGCAACAGGGCGCAATGAATTTTCCTGGTGTGGTAGCGGCCGGCACGTTGGGATCCATGGTTGGAAATTTTGTTTGGTACGCTCTGGCGCGGCGATTTGGGGAAGATCGCTTCCGGCGATTGGTAGAGCGGCATGGCCGTTGGCTAACCGCCGATTGGACAGAAATCGAGCGAGCCCAGCGATATTTTACACGACATGGTGCTGCTTTCGTTTTTGCGGGGCGGATATTACCGGCCATCAGGACATTTGTGTCTGTTCCGGCTGGTCTATTGCGGATGCGATTATGGCCATATCTCGCCTGGTCCACTTTGGGCACATCTATTTGGACGGGGGCGCTTGCCTATTCGGGGTGGGCATTGGGCTCCCGATACCCAGAAATAGAACGGATAATCGGACCGCTCACGCTAATCACGGTAGGGCCCCTCCTTTGCTGGTATCTCTGGCGCTTAATTGCCTCTTTTTCAAAATAGATTTCCAACGGATCGGCCGTTCATTTTTTTAGGGACAAAAGCGTGGTTGAAATCGCAGCCTATGCTCCCCAACATTTTCAGGGCGTCGAGCTGCTTTGGAAGCAAGCCTTTCCGCATGATGCGGCGCGCAACGCCGCCGCGGCGACGATCCCAACCAAACTGAAGGTGCAGCCAGAACTTTTCCTGGTTGCGCTTGAAGAGGGCAGGGTGGTCGGTTCCCTGATGGCCGGCTTTGACGGTTACCGCGGCTGGCTGAACCGCGTCGCCGTGCTCGAGGACCATCGCCGCCATGGTGTCGGCGCGGCGCTGGTCCGCGAGGCCGAACGGCGACTTCTGGCGATGGGCTGCCAAAAGATCAATCTGCAAATTCGCGGGGGCAATGAAGCGGTTGCCGGGTTCTATCGGCGGCTCGGTTATGAGATGGAAGACCGCGTCAGCATGGGGAAATCCACCCCGCTTGACTCGCAAGAGCGCAGTTGATTTGTCTCCCAGACGATGACTCGCGCATTCCTGTTCCCCGGACAAGGCAGCCAGGCAGTCGGCATGGGCAAGGCGCTGGCCGATGCCTTCGCCCCGGCGCGCGAGGTGTTCCAGGAAGTCGATGAGGCGCTGTCGCAAAACCTCTCCCGCATCATGTGGGAAGGGCCGCAAAGCGATCTGCTTCTGACCGAGAATGCGCAGCCCGCGATCATGGCGGCGTCGCTGGCCGTGATCGCGGTGTTGAAAAAAGAAGGCGGCCTCGACCTCGCCAAACATGCGCGGCTGGTGGCCGGTCATTCGCTGGGCGAATATTCCGCGCTTTGCGCCGCCGGCGCTTTCACTTTGGCCGATACCGCGCGCCTGCTCAAAATCCGCGGCCAGGCGATGCAAAGCGCCGTGCCAGTGGGCGAGGGCGGGATGGTGGCGCTGATCGGGGCCGAGATCGACCAAGCCGAAGCCGTCGCCCAGGAAGCGGCAAGTGGGGGCGGGGTTTGTGTCGTCGCCAATGACAATGCGCCGGGCCAGGTGGTGATTTCCGGCAGCAAGGATGCCATCGCCCGCGCCCCCGAGATCGCCAAGGCAAAGGGCATCAAGCGGGCTTTGCCGTTGTCGGTGTCCGCCCCGTTTCATTGTCCCCTGATGCAGCCCGCCGCCGATGCGATGGCTGAGGCCCTTGCCAAAGTGACGATCCGCCCGCTCTCGGTGCCGGTGCTGGCCAATGTCACGGCCACGGAGACCGCCGAGCCTGAGACTATTCGCCGTTTGCTGGTGGAACAGGTCACCGGCCGGGTGCGTTGGCGTGAAAGCATCTTGGCGCTCAAGTCGCTGGGCGTGGAAACGACGGTCGAGTGCGGCGGCAACAAGGTGCTGACCGGCATGGTCAAGCGCATCGACAAGGATTTGCAGACCATCACGCTGGACACGCCCACCGACATCGAAACTTTTGCGAAGGTGCTCTGATGTTTGATCTTACGGGTAAAGTCGCGCTGGTGACGGGCGCCTCCGGCGGCATCGGCGGCGCCATCGCCAAGGCACTGCACGGGCAGGGCGCCACCGTCGTGCTTTCGGGCACCAAGGTCGAGGCGTTGGAGAAATTGGCGGGTGAGCTCGGCTCTTTAAATGGAAGTGGGCGTGCCTACACCGCGGCCTGCAATCTCTCCGACATCGCGTCCGTCGAAGCTTTGCCCAAGGCGGCCGAAACCGCCGCCGCCGCGCCCATCGACATTCTGGTCAACAATGCCGGCATCACCCGCGACAATCTTTTCATGCGGATGAAGGACGAGGAATGGGACCAGGTTCTGGCCGTCAACCTCACCGCCGCATTCCGCCTGTCGCGCGCCGTGCTGCGTGGGATGATGAAAAAGCGCTGGGGCCGCATCGTGCAGATCACCTCGGTGGTGGGCGCCACCGGCAATCCCGGCCAGGGCAATTATGCCGCCGCCAAGGCCGGGCTGGTCGGGATGAGCAAGTCGCTGGCCGCCGAAGTCGCCAGCCGCAATATCACCGTTAATGCCATCGCCCCCGGCTTCATCCAGACCGCCATGACCGAAGTTCTCACCGACCAGCAAAAAGAGCTGATCTCGGCCCGCATCCCCGCCGGCCGCATGGGTCTGCCCGATGAAATCGCCGCCGCGGTGGTCTATCTGGCCTCGAACGAAGCGGCTTATCTCACCGGACAAACCCTGCATATCAATGGCGGGATGGCGATGATTTAACAATAGTTTCAATGTCTTAAACCAAAAGTGGCGGGCGCTTAGCGATTATGTTACGAACCGCGTCCCACCAAGCACCTGAATCGTTATGGCTTATTGGGACCCGGCCTGATCCCCACCGCCGGGCGTGAAATCTAGGAGAGGCTTACAGTCTATGAGCGATACTGCCGAGCGCGTGAAGAAGATCGTCGTCGAGCATTTGAACGTCGATGCCGACAAGGTCACGGACACTGCGTCTTTCATCGAGGATCTGGGCGCCGACAGTCTCGACACCGTCGAACTGGTCATGGCGTTCGAAGAGGAATTCGGTATCGAAATCCCGGACGACGCGGCGGAATCCATCGTGACCGTCGGCGACGCGGTCAAGTATATCGACAAAGCCAACGCCTGATCGAAAGGCATGCGCCGGGTCGTTGTCACCGGTCTTGGCTTGGTCACGCCGCTTGCCTGCGGCGTGGAAGAAAGCTGGGCCGCGCTGCTTGCCGGGAAATCCGGCGCCAGCGCCATCGAGAAATTCCGAACGGACGATCTGGCGACCCGGATCGCCTGCCAGGTGCCCTATGGCAATGGCGGCGACGGGACCTTCAATCCTGATCAATGGATCGATCCCAAGGAACAGAGGCGGATGGATGAGTTCATCATCTTCGGCCTCGCCGCCGCCAAACAGGCGGTGATCGATTCCGGTTGGGTGCCCCAGACCGAGGAGGACCGCGACCGCAGCGGCGTCCTGATCGGGTCGGGGATCGGGGGCTTGCAGGGTATCGCCGAGGGCGCCTTGCTGATCGAACAAAAAGGCCCGCGCCGGCTGTCGCCTTTCTTTATTCCCGGGCGGCTGATCAACCTGGTCTCCGGCTATGCCTCGATCGAACATGGCTATAGAGGTCCGAACCATTCGGTGGTGACGGCCTGTGCCACCGGCGCCCATGCCATCGGCGATGCCGCAAGGCTGATCGCGCTGGACGACGCCGATGTGATGCTGGCCGGCGGGGCGGAAGCGGCGATCTGCCGGATCGGCATTGCCGGCTTCAATGCCTGTCGTGCCCTTTCCACCGCTTTCAACGACACCCCGGAAAAGGCCTCGCGTCCATACGACAAGGACCGCGACGGCTTCGTGATGGGCGAGGGCTCCGGCGTGGTGCTGCTGGAAGAACTCGAACACGCCAAGGCCCGGGGCGCCAAGATTTACGGCGAAGTGAAAGGCTATGGCCTGTCGGGTGATGCCTATCACATCACCGCCCCATCCGAAGACGGCAATGGGGGCCTGCGCGCCATGCAGATGGCGCTCAAACGTGCCGGCGTGGCGCCATCCGACATCGATTACATCAACGCCCATGGCACCTCGACCATGGCTGACGGAATCGAATTGGGCGCCGTCGAAAGGCTGCTGGGCAATGCGGCTTCGAAGACCGCCATGTCCTCGACCAAATCCTCCATCGGGCATTTGCTGGGCGCTGCTGGGGCGGTCGAAGCGATCTTCTGCCTTTTGGCGATGCGCGATGGCGTGGTACCGCCCACGCTCAATCTGGAAAATCCCGACGTCACCACCCAGATCGATCTGGTGCCGCTCAAGGCGCAAAAGCGCAAAGTCGATGTCGCGATGTCCAATTCCTTCGGCTTTGGCGGCACCAATGCCGCGCTGATCCTGACCAAGGTCTGAGATGAGGCGGCTGCTGGCGCTGCTGATCGTGCTGGGGATCATCGGCGCGGGTGTGGGTTTCTGGGCCAGCAGCCTCTGGGACCAGCCCGGTCCGGCCGCCGCCAGCGCATCTGAGACCGTGGTGCTGATCAAGCCGCGCACGCCGGTCCATGCCATCGCCCAGCAATTGCAGGACGCGCGGGTGATCGAGTCCGCGCTGGTCTTCGAATTCGACCTGCGCCTGAGGCGCCTCAGCGACAAGCTCAAAGCCGGCGAATATGCCATCCCAAGCCGCAGCTCCATGGCCGCGATCGCCGCCATCCTGATGTCCGGCCATTCGATCGAGCACAAGCTGACCGCGCCCGAGGGACTGACGTCGGACATGATCTGGAAGCTGGTCAAAGCCGATCCCGTCCTGATCGGTGATCCCGGTCCGGTGCCGGCCGAAGGCAGCCTGCTGCCGGAAACCTATCTCTTCACCCGCGGCGCCACCCGCGCCCATATCCTGGAGGAAATGCGGCAGGCGCAGCAGAAATATCTGGCCCAGCATTGGGCCACCCGCGCCCCCGCCCTGCCGTTCCAGACCGTGCAGCAGGCGGTCACCCTGGCCTCGATCGTGGAAAAGGAAACCGCCTTGCCGGAAGAGCGGCGCCACATCGCCTCGGTCTTCGTCAACCGCCTCAAAGCCGGCATGAAGCTGCAATCCGATCCCACCATCATCTACGGCCTGACCAAGGGCTATCCTTTGGGGCGGGGCATCCGCGAAAGCGAGATCAGCGGCGAGACCCCGTACAACACCTATGTGGTCGACGGTTTGCCGCCGGGGCCGATCTGCAATCCCGGCAAGGACGCTCTCGCAGCGGTGCTCAATCCCGAACAGACCGACGACCTGTATTTCGTGGCCACCGGCAAGGGCGGGCATGTGTTCTCGTCCTCGATCGCCGAACATGAGCGCAATGTCGTGGCCTATCGCGCCCAGGAGCGGCTCAAAGGCATTGGCGAGGTCGCTATCTCGCCGGCCCTTGTCGCGCCGCCCGATACGCTGCCGTCGGTGGACCCGCCCGTCCTGCCCAAAGCGGCCAAACCCGTCCCACGCCGCCGCCGCCGCCGCTAAGAGAGGTCCTTATGGCTTTTGCCAGTATGACGGGTTTTGCCGAAAGCGCGGGCGCCCATGAGGATCTGCGCTTCCGCTGGGAGGCCAAAAGCGTCAATGGCCGAGGTCTCGATCTTCGCCTGCGCACCCCGCCCGGCTTCGACGGGCTGGAGCCGCCGGCGCGCCTGTTGGCGGCCGAGCGATTCCGCCGCGGCTCGTTTCAAATAACCCTGACGGTGGAAAGCCAGGAGGGGCCGCGGGGCCTGCGGGTCGATCCCGTCGCCTTGGCCAGCGCCGTTCGCCTGGCGCGGGAAGTGGCGGCGGAGACGGGCCTCGCCCCCGCCCGGATCGACGGGCTGCTGGCGCTCAAGGGTGTCATCGTCCAGGAGGATAGTGTCCTGGCCGATCCGCTGAAGCGGGCCGACCGCGACGCCGCGGTTCTCAAATGCCTGGCCCATGTGTTCGATTCGCTGGTGCGGGCCCGCACCACTGAAGGCAACAAACTGGGGGCGCTGATGCTGGCGCAGGTCGACGATATCGCCCGACTGACCGGCGAGGCGGCGGTCCTGGCGGATGCCCAGGTGCCGGCGCTGCGCGACCGCTTGGCGGCGCAATTGCGCGATCTGCTGGGCGCCGTCGCTTTGTCCGAGGAGCGCCTGGCCCAGGAAGTGGCCCTGCTGGCGACCCGGGCCGATGTGCGCGAGGAGCTCGACCGCCTGCGCGCCCATGTCGAGGAAGCCCGCGCCCTGATCCAAAGCGGCGAGGCGGTGGGCCGCAAGCTGGATTTTCTGGCCCAGGAATTCAACCGCGAGGCCAATACCCTATGCTCCAAATCGGCGGACATCGCGCTGACCCGTATCGGACTGGCGCTGAAAGCGGTCATCGACCAATTCCGCGAGCAAGCCCAGAATGTGGAATGAGAATCACGTCGAATAGAAGCCATGGCTGAGGGAATCGCCCGCCGGGGTTTGATGCTGGTGCTGTCCTCGCCTTCGGGTGCGGGCAAGACCACGTTGTCGCGCCGGCTGCTGCAGGGCGACGGCGCCATCACCATGAGCGTGTCCGTCACCACCCGCAGCCCGCGCGCGGGCGAAGAGGACGGCAAGGATTATCATTTCGTCTCGTCCTCTATGTTCACCGGCATGGTGGAGGGCGGCGGCTTCCTGGAACATGCCCTGGTCTTCGGTCACCATTACGGCACGCCCAAAGAGCCGGTGATGCTGGCCCTGGCGCGCGGCCGCGATGTGTTGTTCGACATCGACTGGCAAGGCACCCAGCAATTGCGCCAACAGGCCGGCGACGATCTGGTCAGCATTTTCGTGCTGCCGCCCAGCCATGCCGAACTGGAGCGCCGCCTCAGGGCCCGCGCCCAGGATGCCGAAGAGGTGGTGCAGCGGCGCATGGCCAAGGCCAATAACGAGATCAGCCATTGGGCCGAATATGACTATGTGGTGATCAACGACGATCTGGACGACACCTTGGTCAAGATCCAGACCATTTTGGCGGCGGAGCGGATGAAACGCGGCCGCCAATCGGGCTTGCCGGAATTTGTCGGCAAGCTGATGAGCTGATTGGCATCACGCGTTCAGCGCCCGTGCCAAACCCGCGAACTGCGTGACATCCAGCTCTTCGGCCCGCGATGTGGGGTCGATGCCGGCGCGTTCCAGCAAGGCTTCGCCGCCCAAACCTTTCAAACTTTGCCGCAGCATCTTGCGGCGCTGGCCGAAGGCGGCGGCGGTGATTTTCTCCAGATCTTCCAGACGCGCCGGCGCCACCGGTTCTGCCAGCGGTTCCAGCCGCACGATGGACGACGTCACCGATGGCGGCGGCACAAAGGCGTTGCGATTGACATCGAACAGGATCTTGGCGCGGCTGCGCCAGCCGGCCAGGACCGACAATCGTCCATAATGGGTGCTGCCGGCTTTGGCGATGATGCGTTCGGCGACCTCGCGCTGGAACATCAGCGTCAGGCTCGACCAGAAAGGCGGCCAGGTTGGGCTGGACAGCCATTTGATCAAGAGCGCCGTGCCCACATTGTAAGGCAGGTTGGCCGCGATGCGGACGTCCGGCGGCAACAAGGTGGTTTCTTCCAGGTCCATCGCATCGGCCGGTATCACTTGCAATTTTCCCGGCCAGGCGGCGGCGATCTCTTCCAGCGCCGGCAGGCAGCGGGCATCGCGCTCCACCGCGATCACCTTGTCCGCGCCTTCGGCCAGCAGCGCCCGGGTGAGGCCGCCGGGGCCAGGGCCCACTTCATAGAACACCCCGCCTTCGCCGGCGCCGGCGGCGCGAGCGATCTTGCGGGTGAGGTTGAGATCGAGAAGAAAATTCTGCCCCAGCGACTTCTTGGCCGCGAGGCCGTGGGCAGCAATCACCTCACGCAGCGGGGGCAGTTTATCGGGCTCGGGCATCGGCCATGTCCGCGGCCATCCTGATCGCCGCAATCATCGAGCGCGCATCGGCCTTGCCCGTCCCGGCGATGTCGACCGCGGTGCCATGATCGGGCGAGGTGCGCACGATCGGTAAGCCTAGTGTGACATTGACGCCGTCCCAGAACGACAGGGTCTTGATCGGGATCAGGCCCTGGTCGTGATACATGGTGATGGCCGCGTCATAGGTTTGCCGTGCCGCTTCGTGAAACAGCGTATCGGCCGACAGCGGCCCGCGCACCCGCTGCCCGCGCTTGACCATGGTGGAAACCGCCGGCGCGATGATGGTCAGATCCTCGTCCCCGAGCCGTCCTTCTTCGCCGGCATGGGGATTGAGCCCCGCCACGGCGATGCGGGGCGAGGCAATGGCGAAATCGCGGCGCAGCGATTCCAGCAGGATTTCGCAGGTCTCGACAATGGCGTCGGTATCGATGGCCCCCGGCACCTTGGCCAGCGGCAGATGCACCGTCAGCGGCACCACTTTCAAGACATCGCTGGCCAGCATCATCACCGCCCGCCTGGCCCCGGTGAGGCTTGCGAGAAATTCGGTATGGCCGGGATGGGGAAAGCCCGCTTCCATCAACACCGCTTTGTGGATGGGTGCCGTCACCATCGCCGCCGCTTCGCCGGAAAGACAGGCGGCGGCAGCGATTTCGATCGCTTCGATCACGGCCGCGGCGTTGACGGGATCCAGTTCGCCGGGCCGGACGGTGGCGCGGGTCGCGATCAAGGCATCCTTGCGCGCCGCGAAAACCCTCGCATCGCCCACCAGCTTCAAGGGATGGTTGCCGGCGCGCCCGTCAAGCGCGGCAAAAGCGGCAAGCGCCACCTCCGGCCCAATGCCGGCAGGCTCGCCCATGGTGATCAATATCGGAGGGTTAGCGGACCTCGACATCGGCGTCGCGTTTGAGGTCGCGCAAATAGCGTCGACCCAGCGCCGAAATCTGGTCGTCGAACAATTGGTTTTGGATCTGTTCGCGGGTGGGCAGGGTAAAGGCGGTACGCTCTTCCACCCGCGCGTCGCAGCGGCCGATCAATTCGACGCCGACATCCGACATCATGGGCGGCGCCATTTCGCCGGGCTTGGTCGCGGCCAGTCCCTTTTGAAGGTCGGGGCTGAGATCTTGGAGCTTCATCTCGCCCATGTCGTAATAGATGGCGCCGGTGATTTCCTTGGGCAGTTGGGCGAGCTGTTCGCAGCCGTTATAGCTGGCCCGCACCTGGGCGGCGATCTTCATGGCGTTTTCAACCATGGGCTGGGTGGCGGAGGGCGGCAGCGGCAGCAACAGGCGCGCCAGCTTCAAGGTGCCGGATGCATCGACGGGGCCGGTCTTCACCGGCTCAATCTTGGTGCCCAAAGGCTCCTGCCGGTTCCGCAAGGCAAGAATGTAATAACCGCCGACTGAGCGCACCGGCGCCGAGACTTCACCGATTTTCATCTTCGCCAATTGGGCACTGAGCTCGGGGGCCAGTTGCCCCTCATGCACCCAGCCCAGATCGCCGCCTTGCGCCGCCGTTGGGCTCTGGCTGAACTCGCGCGCCAGGGTCTGGAATTGCGCGCCCTGCTTCATCTGGGTTTCGAGATTCTCGGCGTCCTTTTGGACTTTGGCGTCCTGGTCGGAATTGTCCACGGGTAAGAAAATCTCCGCCACCAGGAAATGCGGCTTGGTGGCGCCGTCCGCGGCCCGCGCCATTTCCGCGTCGATATCGGTCTGGGTAATGTTGATCTGGTCGCCATATTCGTCCTGCACCGTCTTTTGCCAGGCAATCTGGGCGGTGAATTGGGCGCGCAGGGCCTCCTCGCTCGAGCCGGCATTGGTGAGCACGGACCGCAGCTGTTCGATGGTGAGATTTTTTCCGTCCGAGCCCCTGTTCTGGGCCAGCAGCCGCCCAATCTCCTTGTCCACTTCCGTGGGGCTGACGGTGATGTGCTTCTTCTGGGCTTCCTGAAGGCGAATCCTTTCGTCCTCGAGCTGCTGCAGGGTCTGGGCTCGCAACCGCTTGAAATCGTCGGGCTTGAGCTCGCTGAGCTTGGTGTTGAGGACCGTCGCGGCGACCAGGGACATGCGCTGGCGCAATTCGAAATCGGAAATCGGTTCGTCATTGACGGTGGCAACGATGCCGTTCTCGTTCTCATTTTCCGTCGAGACCGCGGGAGCGGTATCGAGGCTCTTGCCATCCAGGGTGTCGAGTGGGTCCACGCTCTTGCCGTCACTGGCATCGATCCGCGAGGCGTCGGGGCTGCCCGGCGGCGGGGCGGCAACCGATTGCGGCGTCACCTGGCGCGGCGTGTTGGGCACGGCGGGACCGGCATCGGCGAAATCCTGCGCCCGCAGCGGCGTGGCGGCCCCGATCAGCAGGGCCAAAAGCCCAGGCATGATAACAGGCGTGATAATGCGAGTTTTCAATTCGTCCGCCGCTGGTTGGTCAATGGCAAGGGCCTTGCGCCCTTAAGCCGCTGCATAGAATAAGCAATTTGCCGCTCCGATCAAGCCAAAGCGCAAATCTGCTGGCTCAAGGATGGATGCTGGCGAAGACATCCTGGGGGAACAGGCTGAAAGGCTGGACCGGCTGGTCCCCGGTTTTCAGGGAAAACCGCAGGATTACCGAGGTCGAGGGGGGCACGCCGAGCAGGGGATCGGAGGTGAATTTGCGCCGATAGGCCAGGGAAATCGCCAGGCATTCATTCTCATAGCCGAGCCCGAATTCGGTATCCAGCATGTGGTTGGTTTGCAGATCCCGCCGCATGGCCGCGAATGCCTGCCAATCCTGGTAAAAATTGATGTCGGCTTGGGCGTTGATTTCATGCCGGTTGCCCAAACCCAGGGTCAGCGCCTCGGGCGGCAGTTGCACATAGCTGATCTGGACCGCCGAACGGCCATAGGTTCCGGTCACATACACTTCATGGCGCCGCAAGGTGCCGTCGCTGCGATCGACATCGAAGCGGTCCGTGAAATTGAGATGGGGGAACTTGATGCTGGCGCGGCCGACGATGTCGGAACTGGTGCCGGTTTCACCCGAGCCGGCGCCAAAGATCGGATCGGGTTTCAGCCGATAGGTCTGGCCGAACACGCCCTCCGCCTCACCGCCCAGGAACAGTGCCGCTGCCCGCAACCCGATATTGGCGCGCGGGCCGGTTTCCAAAAGGTCATAGCCGGGAATCTGCTCGACGCTGAAGACGTCGTTTTCGTCGAATTCGAAATCCGCGGAATCCTCGTTGCGCAGGCCCTTCGGATTGCCGCCATAGGGTTGCGCGATGATTTGCGCGATGGGCTCCAGAATATAGCTGCGCCCGGCACCGCCTTCGGCGATGAAGGGCCAGCGCCAATCCAGTTCGGCATAGCCGGTGCCGCGGTTGAGGAACTGGTCCGACGATCCGGCGGTCGCGGTCGCCGGTGTCTGGATATGATATTCGTCGCCCCGCCCCGCCAGGACAAAAGTCCAAAGCTGCCCGCCGGGCAGCACCAGCGGCTTTTTCCAGATGGCCTCCTCGGTCAGCCGCTGGTCGTTGCTGCTGCTGCCGCGGGTCAGTGCCACGCTGTCGACATCGAGACGGAACTGACCGCCCAAGACGTTTCGGGTCGGAATGAAGCTGTATTGCAACCGCGGCAACACGAACGGAATGTCCCGGACAACATCGGTGGAGCGCAGGCCCTGGAAATAATAGCCTAAGACCGCAAAGCGGCTACGGCCGGTCTGATTGTCCACGAACAGATCGTTCACCAGCCGGTCCAGAAACGAGATGTCGTAAAATCGCATATAGGCTGGATTGTCGGTGAGCTGGGCATCGAAGCCGAACCGCCAATTGCCGCCGAGCCCGAAACGCCCGGATCCGAAGAGATGATCATAGGTTTGCGCGCCGGGACGGCCATTGAGCCCGCCATTGGGGTTATAGGTCAGCGAGCCTTGCAGCCACATGCCGCCATTGTTCCAGCGGGCGCGATATTCGCCCTCGATCATTTCGCCGCCCTCGGTCGCATACATCCCCGCCACCGTGGCGTCGGTGGTGCTGCCGAGCGCGATATAGACCGGCACCCGCGCGAAATAGCCGATCTTGGTCGAATTGCCGAAATCGGGCGCCAGCAAGCCGCTGGCATAGCGCACCGTGGGATCGGGCGCGGTCAGGACGGGGGTATAGAGAACCGGCACGCCGGAAAATTCCAAAGTCGCGCCGCTGAAACGGATGCGATGCTTTTCCTGGTCATAGACCACGCGCTCCGACTTGACCTGCCAGAGCGGGGTTCGTTGTCCCGGCTGATTGCAGATCTTGCAAGGGCTGTAGACGGCGCGATTGGCGATCACCAGACGGCCGGCGATGCGCTGGGCGCTGGCGGCGGCAAGCCGTCCATTCTTGCCGATCAGCGCGCCGAAGCCGCGCAGCGCGCCGTCGCGCATGTGGTCGGTGAGCACCACATGATCGGCGAAGGCGACATTGCCGCTGACATCGGTGACGCTGACATGGCCATCGGCGGTCACCCGGTCGGATTTCTGGTCATAGGTGACGCTGTCGGCGTTGAGGATACGGCCCTGGTCGACGATCTCGACATGGCCGACAGCGGCGACGGTCTGGGCGTCGCCGTCATAGACCACCTCATCGGCCTGAAGCAGCGCCTGGTCCGAGTCTTCGGAGGGTTTAGCCGGACCTTGCGCCCGCGAAGACTGGGCAGGAAGGATCACGGCAAGGAAGGCGAGGGCGGCGGATAACAGAAGCCGGATTTTCATCCGTCCTCCTGGTTGAACAGAAGCGTCATGCCGATCAGGATCGAGGCGATCGCCGGCGCCGTCGCCGCCAGCAGCACAGGGACGGCACCGTCATAGCCCAGCACTTGCGTCAAGGTGCTGAAGAAATAAACCCCGAACCCTGAGGCGGCGCTGAACAGGATCACCTTGGCCATGCCACCTTCGCGCGAAAGGCGCAGCGAAAAGCTGGCGGCCATGAACACCATGGCGGCGAACAGCGCGGGCAGGGCATAAAGCGTATAGAGATAAAGGCGGTAGCGCAGGGCGGAAAAGCCCGCAGCCTGGGCGGCGCGGATATAGCCGGGGAGGTTCCAAAACGATATGGTATCGGGCGAGGCGAAGCTTTCCTGGATTTGTTCCGGCGTCAGGGTGGTTTCGAGCTTGTAGAAATCGTGATGCACCGGCGCCGCCTTGGTGTCGGAAACCCAGGCGTCCTTCAGCACCCAGACATGATCGCCCAGATCGCCCGATTTGGCATCGATGCGGCCGATGAAATTGTCGCCATTCTTGTACAGGAACACCAGCACGTCCTCGAGGTGGCGCCCCTGCTGGGCGACACGCAGCGCATGAATGACCGATTGGCGCTGTTCGTTGCCCTGGCGCAGCCATAGCCCGTTGATCGACACCGAAAGTTGCGAGGCCTCGCCTTTAATGTAACGCGCCTCCAGGCCGGCAAATTCGCTGAACATGCGGGCCGAAACGGGGGTGAAGACCGTCACTGCCATGATCCCGATCACCACCGCCACCACCAGGGGCGGCAGGAGAAATCCCCAAGCCGAAACGCCGGCGGCGCGGCTGGCCACCAGTTCCTGGCTGCGCGACAGTCGCGCGAAGGTGATGACGCCCCCACCCAGGATGGCGAATGGCATCATTTTCTGACCCAGATCGGGGAGCTGCAAAAGCGCCATGGTGACGATTACCGGCATGCCCGCATTGCGGCCGGAAGTGCGGTTGAGGAGGTCGACGATATCGATCGAGAAAGCCAGCGCCAGGAAGGCGCCATAGACCAGCGCCACGCCGAGCAGAAACTGGATCGCCAGATAGCGATAAAGCGTCCAGGACCAAGTCATGCCGGCACGCCTTCGGCCGGACCACGCCTGCGCCCTGGGCGTAGGCTGTAACCCATCAGCATCAGCAGGGGGAGGCCCGCGCCCAGCAGGGGCACCAGATAAAACAAAATGTTCAACGCCGGATGGCTGGCGGCGGGACCGGCGATGCCGTAACCGGCGATGCGCACCGCCGCGGCGGCCAGCGCGGCCATGGTCAGGCGCAGCGCCAAGGCGCCGCGCTGCCGCCGGCCGCGCAGGATCGCCGCCAGCGATATCAGCGCGAAGGCCAGGCAATAGAGCGGCTGCGACAACCGGCTATGGGCCTCGGCGAGAAAAGCGTTGCGGGTCTTCTCGCTGAGATTTTTTTCGCTGGGCGACAGCAATTCGCCCAAATAGCGTTCATTGGTCTTGAGCAAGTTCGGCCGCGCCGCGCTGGCGAACTGGTCCAGCCCGATCGTATAACTGGGGAAAGTGACGACGGTCAATTTCGATCCGGCGGCGTTGGATTGCTGCAAGGTTCCGTCGAACATGATCAGCCGCGCGCCCGCTGGGGTCTGTGCCAGAATCGCGCGCTGGGCCAGATAGGTGATTGGCCGTTTGGTGTCGCGGCTGTCATGCACCAGGATGCCATGCATCTGGCCATCGGCGTCGAGCGATCGGATAAAAACGGTGAGGCCCTTGGCGAGGGGATTGAAGGCGCCCTCATTCAGCAAAGCGGCGCCGATATCGGCATTGACATCCACCATTTTGGCGCTGAGCGCGCGCTCGCCGGCTGGCGCCAGCCACAGGGTGCAAGCCCAGGTCAGGGCCATCACCAGGAAAGCCGCGATCAGCACCGGGGTCGCCAATTGCCGCTGGCTGAAGCCGGCCGAGGCCATCACCACCAATTCGCTGTCGCCATTGAGGCGCGACAAGGTGAACAAGGTGCCGAAGAAAAACGCGATCGGCATGATGATCGCCAAAAGGCCCGGCAGGACCAGTCCCATGAGATAGAGAAAGGTGGGCGCCGACTGGCCGCGATTGATCACCAAGTCGAGCAGATGCAGCGACTGGGTCAGCATAATGACACAGGTCATCAAAAAGGTGAGCAGCGCCACCGGCGCCAGCAATTGGCCCAGTACATACCAGGACAGTTGCGGCAGTCCGAGACGTCCTACCCGGCTGATACCGGCCTTCGCCATGGCCTTTCGCCCTTCGCGCGATTCGCCCTAAACTAGAGTGGTTTCACCCTCTTATCCAACCCACGGAGCTCCCCATGCAGATATCCTTTGCCGCGCCCAAAGCGGCTCCCAGCGGGGGAAGCTGGGTGGTGGCCGCGGCCGAGGGCGGCGTGCTGGCGCCGGCCGCATTGCGGGCAGACAAGGCCAGCGGCGGCGCGCTGTCCCGGGCCCTGAAATTCTCGCGTTTCACAGGCAAATCCGGGCAGTTTTTGGAAGTCGCCGCCCCGGCCGGGCTTGCCGCATCGCGCCTGTTGCTGGTCGGACTGGGCAAGCCCGAAAGCGTGGACGAAAAAGCCTTGGAGCAGATCGGGGCGCAGATTACCGCCCGGTTACAGGCCCTGGGTGATTCCGCCGCAACTTTTGAGATCGAAATCCCCAAAGGCAAAGTGAAAAGTGGCGAGATTGCGGCACATCTCGCTTTCGGCGCGCGACTGCGGGCCTATCGCTTCGACAAATACCGCACCAAAAATCTGGACGAGTATGAACAGCGCCTCGTCACTCTCACCATTGCGGTGAAGGACGTGGCGGCGGCGAAAAAAGCCTATGCCGGTCTGGCCGCGGTGGCGGATGGCACGCTTTTGGCCCGCGATCTGGTCAACGAGCCGCCGAATGTTCTGTATCCGGCGGAGTTCGCGCGCCGCGCCAAGACCGCGCTGATCCGGCTGGGCGTGAAGGTCGAGGTGCTGGGCGAAGCACAGATGAAGAAGCTTGGCTTCGGCGCCCTGCTGGGTGTGGGCCAGGGTTCGGCCCGGGAAAGCCAGTTGGTGGTGATGCAATGGAATGGCGCGGGCCAAAAAGGCAAAAAAAAGCAAGCCGCGCCGGTCGCCTTTGTCGGCAAGGGCGTGTGCTTTGATTCCGGCGGCTTGTCGCTGAAACCGGGCAATGCCATGGCGGGCATGAAAGGCGACATGGCCGGCGCCGCGGCGGTCACCGGCACCATGATGGCGCTGGCGACGCGCAAGGCCAGGGTCAATGCCGTCGGCATTATCGGCCTGGTGGAGAACATGCCCGGTCCTGACGCCATTCGCCCGGACGATGTTTTGAAATCGCTGTCCGGCCAGACCATCGAAGTGCTCAACACCGATGCGGAAGGCCGGCTGGTGCTGGCCGATGCCCTGACCTATGTCCAGCAGCGCTTCAAGCCGCGCTTCATCATCGATCTGGCCACCTTGACCGGCGCCATTGTCGCGGCGCTGGGTTTTGAACATGCCGGCGTCTTCGCCAATGACGACCGCCTGGCGCAGCGCCTGACCGAAGCAGGGCTTTATACCGGCGAGCGGGTGTGGCGGCTGCCGCTCGATCCCGCCTATGACAAGATGATCCGCTCCAAGATCGCGGATGTGAAGAATATCGGCGGCGCCAATTCCGGCTCGATTACCGCGGCCCAATTCCTCAAACGCTTCGTGGAGGAGGGGCGCCCTTGGGCGCATCTGGATATCGCCGGCGTCGCTTGGCAGGACGGCGAACGCAAGGTCATGGCGCCAAGCTGGGCCACCGGCTGGGGCGTGCGACTGCTGAACCGGCTGGTGAAGGAACATTACGAGGCATGAGGATCGCCGCGGCCATTACCGTGTGGATAGCGTTACTGGGTTGCGGCCAGGCGCTTGCGGCCGGGTTGTTCGATCCGGCGTTCGGCTATGTGGTGCCCGCGGATAAGGTAAGGGATTTTCTTTCGAAGCCTGGATGTTTGGCTCTCCCCAATGACGCCGCCAACAAAATTTCTGCGACATGGACGCCGCAGCCCGCCGAAATCACCTATTTGGAGGGGCGGCTACAGTTCGCGTTGAAGGCCGCGATCCGTAAAACAAAATGGATTGGGCCGGAATCCCGTGGCGTTCTATCCCAGTGGCAATCCATTGCCAATCATGCGCGGCAGTATGCGGGAATAGTTGTTGGTGGCCGCAAAATGATTTGGGTCGTCGCGGCGCCCACTTATGACTTTGATTTTGATGGGCGGCATGACATGGAGACTTTCCAGGATGTCCGCTGGCATGACCATCCGATCGGGGTTTGCGATGGCGGTCCTGGCCAATTCGCGGTCCAGTATGATTCCAGCTCAAGGCAGTTCGGGCCTTTCTCCTTCAGCGGCACATTTGTCGGCGATCACGTTCCATGACCGAAACGCTTTTCTATCATCTCGAACGCCGCGGCCTGGAGGACGTTCTTCCCGGGCTGGTGGAGAAATCGCTGGAGCGCGGCTGGCGGGCGGTGATCCGGACGGATTCCTCCGAACGCTCCGATGCCCTGGACAATCTGCTCTGGACCTATGACGAGCAGAGTTTTCTCGCCCACGCGCAGTCGGGGGATGGCGACGCCGCCCGCCAGCCGGTTTTGATCACGGTGGAGGAAGAAAATCCCAATGGGGCGCAAATCCTGTTCTGCGTCGGCGGGGCAGGACCCTCCGATTGGCAGGCGGGGAGCCTTTCGACCCTGGCCCGCATTGTCATGCTGTTCCACGGACGGGACGGAAGGATGCTCAGCGCGGCGCGGGAGGCGTGGAAACAGGCCAAGGCCGCGGGGCATGAGGTGACCTATTGGAAGGAAACTCCTTCCGGTAAGTTCGAAAAACAGAGTTAGAGGCCCGCTTGGATTATTTCAGCCCGATCAACATCGCCATTTTCCTGGTCGATATCGCCTTGGCAGTACATTGCGTGCGCAGCGGCCGCTCGCCGCTCTGGATCTTGGCACTGGGCGTCGCCTCCTTCATGGGAGGCTTGTCGCTGCTGGTGCTGGCGGGAGTATGGTTCGCCTATCTGGTGACCGCCGTTATCCCGGATTTCCTGCGCAGCCACGGCATGCGCAGTTTCACCGGTTCGGTGGCCCGGGCCGCCGATCCCGGCCGCGACTATCGCGAGAAAAAACGCCAAGCCGAGCTGACCGGCTCTGTCGACGCCAAGCGCGCTCTGGCGGAAGAAAGCATCAAGCGGGGCCTTATTGACGAAGCCATCGGCTTATACGAAAGCGCCATGCAGTCGCCGATCGGGGCCGGCGATCCGGCGCTGCTCAAAGGCTTGGCCCGGGCGCGGATGCTGGCCGGCGAGGGCGCCGCGGCGGAGGCGCTGTTCCTGAAATTAAAAGCGCTGGATCCCGCCGCCATCGACAGCGATGCCGAGCTGGATTATGCGCGCGCCCTTGCCCTGCAGGGCAAGAACGACGAAGCGCTGTGCCAGTTCGAACAGATCACGGCGCGCTATCCCGGCGAGGAAGCCCGCGCCCGTTTTGCCCTGCTGCTGGAACAGACCGGCCAGACCGGCCGGGCCCAGGCGCTGTTTCGCGAAATCCTGGAATCGGTGAAGGGCGCACCGTCTCATTACCGCGCCCGTCAAAAAGAATGGACGCGAATTGCCAGCCAGCATTTGAAGTGATTTTGCGCGCCCTCTCGGCGAAAGGGGCAACTTCAGTCTTTCCCGCACGCCTTCGCGATCAGCTTTGCCAGCGCGGCGGTCTGCTTGTGCCATTGGCGCACCGGCACCGCGGGATAGCCGGCGACGATCTCGCCCGGGGCGACGTCGCGCATCACACCGCTCTTGCCCGCGATCTTGGCGCCATTGCCGATGCTGAGATGATCGCTGATGGAAACCCCGCCGCCGACCATGACGAAATCGCCGATGGTGGTGGAACCGGCGATGCCCGCCTGGCCGGCAAAGACGCAGCCCTTTCCGATCCGCACATTGTGGCCGATCTGCACCAGATTATCGATCGCGGTCATGGGACCGATCACCGTATCGCCCAGGCAGCCGCGGTCGATGGCGCAATTGCTGCCGATATCGACATCGTCGCCGATCAGCACACGTCCCACTTGCGACATCCGCAAAAGGCCTTTGGGGCCGGGAACGAAACCGAAGCCGGGACTGCCGATACTCACATTATGCGCGATCGAAACGCGGTCGCCGATCAGCGCATGGCTGATCGAACTGTTGGCGCCGATGCTGACCGCCGCGCCGATGCCGACGCCGTCTTCGATCACCACATTGGCCCCGATACTGCAGCCCTCGCCGATGACGACCTGTTCGCCGATGACCGCGCCGGCGGCGATGGCGGTATGGGCGCCGATCCGGGCGCTGGCGGCGATCGTGGCGCGGGGATGATGGAAGGCCTTGGGTGCCCCCCGGGGATAGAACAATTGTCCGATGCGCGCGAACGTGAATCTGGGATCGTCGGCCAGCAGCAGGGCGCTGCCGTTATGCGGCAGCGCGCCCAATTTGCGGCTGGTGACGATCAAGCTGGCATGGCTGTTGGCAAAGGCTTCGGCATGGCGCGGATTGTGGAAGACACTGACTTCGCCTTCGACGGCCTGTTCCAGATCGGCAATGTCGCTGACCAGTTCATTGGCGCGCTCGGGACAGGAAAGTTCCGCCCCCACCAGTTTGGCGATCTGACCCAAGGCAAAAGGCCCGTCGGCCTGGAAAAACCGGTTGTCCGACATTTGGCGCTCCTCCCCATCGCCAAGGTAACATAAGTTGGAGGGCGACCAAGCAGTATTCCGGCCCGGCGCCGCCGCGCGCGGTTATTTCAGCGCTTCGTCGTAATCCTGCTGTGCCGCCATCCATTGGCTTTCCACCGCCGCCAGTTTGCGCGCGGCCTCGGCCCGTTTTTTGGACACGGCGCTGCCCTTGGCGGGATCGCGCGTGAACAGCAGCGGATCGGAAAGACTCTTGTCGAGCTTGGCGAGTTCCGTGCTCAGCGCCGCGATCTGGGATTCCGCCGCCTCGATGCGTTCCTTCAGCGGGCGCAATTGCCGGCGCTGCGACGCGGCATCGCGGCGAACCTCGTCCTTGTTCGGTTTGGCATCCGGCTTTGCTTCGGGCTCGGCGCGGCGGGTCGGTGCGTTGTCGCCGCTGAGCAGGAAGCGGCGGTAATCGTCAAGATCGCCTTCGAAGGGCGAGACCTTACCATCCGCCACCAGCAGCAGCCGATCGGCGGTGGCCTCGATCAATCTTCGGTCATGGCTGACCAGGATCACGGCGCCGTCGAAATCGTTGAGCGCCGTCAAAAGCTCGGTACGTGCATCGATGTCCAGATGGTTGGTCGGCTCGTCCAGAATCAGAAGATTGGGCTTGTCCAGCGTCGCCAGGGCCAGCATCAGCCGCGCCCGCTCGCCGCCCGACAACAGCCCCACTTTGGTGAGCTGCTTGTCGGTGGAAAAGCCGAAGCCGCCCAGCTGGCCCCGCACCTGTTCGATGGTGAGTTTGGGGCGCAGGCCCTGCAGGGTTTCGATCGGCGTCAAAGTGAGGTCGAGTTCTTCCTGCTGATGCTGAGCGAAATAGCCGACCACCAGCTTGCGGGCGCGTACGAATTCCCCGCCCATGGCTTCCAGTTTGCCGGCCAGCAATTTCGCCATGGTGGATTTGCCGTTGCCGTTCTTGCCCAACAGGGCGACGCGGTCTTCGGGATCGAAGCGAAAGGAAAGCCCCCTCAGGATCGGCTTGCCGGGTTCATAGCCGACGCTGGCGCGGTCCATGGTGATCAGGGGCGGGCTGGCGGCGGTGGCTTCGGGAATCCGGATGGGGGCGACATGCTCATCGACCGGAACATCGACCACCGCCATTTTGGCCAGCATCTTCATGCGGCTCTGGGCCTGGCGGGCTTTGGAGGCTTTGGCCTTGAAGCGGTCGACAAAGGCCTGCATATGCGCCCGCGCCAATTCCTGTTTCTTGGCGAAGGCGGTGTCGAGGGCGCGCTTGGCGGCGCGGGTGGCGACGAAGATATCGTAGCCGCCGGTATAAAGTGTCAGCTTGCCGCGCTCCAGATGCAGGATGAATTCGCAGGCGGTGTTGAGCAGGTCGCGATCATGGCTGACGATCAGCACCGTGCCGCGATAGCGCTGCAGAAAATTCTCCAGCCACAAGACGCCTTCCAGATCGAGATAATTGGTGGGCTCATCCAGCAGCAAAAGGTCGGGCGCCGAAAACAGGATCGCGGCCAGCGCCACGCGCATGCGCCAGCCGCCCGAAAACTCCTTGCAGGGGCGCAGCTGGTCCTCCGCCGAAAAGCCGAGGCCGGCCAGAATCTCGGCGGCCCGCGCCGGGGCGGTATAGGCGTCGATGGCGTCGAGCCGGGCATAAATGTCGCCCAGGCGGTGGCCATCACTTTCGTGCTCTGCTTCGGCCAAAAGGGCGGTGCGTTCCTTGTCGGCTTCCAACACGGTATCGATCAGGCTGACATCGGTGCCGGGGGCTTCCTGCGCCACCGCGCCCACCCGCCAGGCATTGGGCCAGGAAATATTGCCGTCATCCTGGTGCAGCGCGCCCAGGATCACCTTGAACAGGGTGGTCTTGCCGGCGCCGTTGCGCCCCACCAGGCCGATACGGCGGCCCGCAGGCAGGTTGGCGGTGGCGCCAGAGAGAATCTCGCGCCCGGCGATGCGTACGACAATGTTATCAATGGCCAGCATGGGCGGCGTATAGCGGCTGGGGACGCGGGGCGGAAGTGTGATATTTCGAAGCCCATGATGAATCGCATAGCTCTGCTGGCCGCGGTGTTCCTGTTTGCGGCATTCCCGGCCCAGGCCCTGACGCCCAGCAGCACCTGTGTCGCCGCCCTCAAGGCGGCCAATGTTAAGCATCGTGCCGCCATGGTTCCCGACGATTGCTGGCGCATGGGCCTGTTGTCGCTGGGCATCAGCCGGGTGGCGGCGGAAGGGGTGATGGGCCCGCCCGACGCCTTTCGCCAGACCGGCGCCAACTATCGGGGCCGAAAATTCGGGCTCGTCGAAGCGCTTTATGTGTATCCGCGCAATCTCAAAAGCTGGCTGCGTTTGGTGCCCCAGCCGCTGGACCGTTTTCAGCCTGTCACCCTGCATCTGCTGTATTGGCGGGAGAAGCTGGTCGGGATCGCGGTATCGCGCGACGCTCGGATCGACAGCGCGCCCTGCACAGCGAAAACCGGAGGGCGCATGTTCCAGCGCGGCGGCGCGGATTATCCCTTTAATTTTCATGGCATCGGTTTGGGCGCGAAACTGGACGCGGTAACCGCGCGATTCGGGCGATTCGCCGCGATCAATTCCAGCCGGGATTTCGCCAATTATTGGCCCGTGCCGTTGTCCTTTGGCGGGGAGGGCGAGGTGGACGAGATCGCCTTTGCCACCGGCATGGCCTTTGTCGGTATCTCCGGCATGCCCCAGTTCCAGGTCCGGCGCGATCCGGCAACTTGCCTGGTTACCGGCTATTCGGTTTCGGTGGCGCCTTGATCTTTGCCGCGGCGGGTGGCTATAAGCCCGGCGACTTCCACCCCTGCTTGTTCGGAGATTTCCATGGCCGTCGAACGCACGCTTTCCATCATCAAGCCCGACGCCACGCGCCGCAACCTGACCGGCCGGATCATCACCAAATTCGAAGAGGCGGGCTTGCGCATCGTCGCCAGCCGCCGCACCCGCCTGTCCACCGCCCAAGCCGAACTCTTCTACGGCGTGCACCGCGAGCGTCCCTTTTTCCGCAGCCTGGTCGATTTCATGACCTCGGGCCCAGTGGTGGTGCAGGTCCTGGAAGGCGAGAACGCCATCGCCAAGAACCGCGAAGTGATGGGCGCGACCAATCCCGCCAATGCCGCCCCCGGGACCATTCGCAAGGAATTTGCCGAATCCATCGAGGCCAATTCGGTGCATGGCTCCGACGCCCCGGAAACCGCGGCCAACGAGATCCGATTCTTCTTCAGCGGCTTGGACATCGTGGGCTGATAGCGGCGAGCCGTCAGGCTGCCGCCAAATTCATAAGGCTCCGCTAGAATAAGCCGGCCAGGTGACACTTGGCCGGCTTATTTTTTAGCCATCCCTGGATCGCCATGCGGGCTGGGGACCCTTGACTCCAGTATCATATGCGTCACAGTAACATTGTGACACTGTTCAACCTGACCCTTGCGCCCGGAAGGTCCATCTTCGATCAGGTGGTGTTTGCCGCCAAGAAAGCCTTTGTCAGCGGCGAATATCGCCCGGGCCAGGCCTTTCCGTCGGTGCGGGCGCTGGCGGGTGATCTGAAAATTCATCCCAACACGGCGCACAAAGTCATCCAGCATTTGATTCAGGAGCGCTGGCTCGAAGCGCTTCCGGGCATCGGCACGGTCGTGGCGCAGCCGCCAGAGCCACGGCGCGGAGACAAGAAACGGCTGCTTCAGCAGGAAGTGGAGCAACTGGTCGTAGAGGCCAAGCGCGTGGGCGCGAGCATGCAGGATGTGGTGGAAGCTGTCGGAGCGCAATGGACAAAGCTGGATAAAGGGCGGGAGGCACAAAAGTGATCGTTCAAACAGACGATGTGTGGAAGAAATATGGTCGTTTCGACGCCTTGCGCGGATTGAGCATCGGTGTTCCGGAAGGCAGCGCCTTCGCGCTGATCGGCGCCAACGGCGCCGGCAAGTCGACGACCATCAAATTGCTGATGAACATCATCTCGCCTTCGCGCGGCCGCGCCACAATCCTGGGTGTGGACTCGTGCAATATCTCGCCCAAGGAACTGGCGCAGATTGGATATGTCTCCGAGAACCAGGAGATGCCCGGCGGCATGACGGTGGCGGGCTATATCCGTCACCTGCGGTCCTTCTATCCGACTTGGGACCTCGCGCTGGAAGCGGAGACTCTTGCGCAATTGCGTCTGCCGCCGGAGCGCAAAATCAAGGATCTGTCCCACGGCATGCGCATGAAAATGGCGCTGGCCTGCGCCTTGCCGTTCCGGCCAAAGCTTTTGGTTTTGGATGAGCCGTTTAGCGGTCTGGATCCACTGGTGCGCGACGAATTCATGGAGGGCTTGCTGCGGCAAGCCGGCGAGATGACGGTTTTGATTTCATCCCACGAACTTTCGGAAATAGAAGGCGTGGCAACCCATGTCGCTTTCATCGATCGCGGCAAGTTGTTATTTCAGGAATCCATGAGCGACATGACAGATCGCTTTCGGAACGTGCGCGTGACGCTGGATTGCGAAGCTGTCGTCCCAAGCCGGCGGCCGAAGGATTGGGTCGATATCCGTATCACGGGCAATGTCCTCAGTTTTGTCGACATGGGATATTCCGACCAGCGCCTGGCGGCGAACATCGCATCCGCCATTGGCCCGGTGCGCAATATTGAAGCGCATCCGCTGGCCTTCCGCTCGATATTTACAACCTTGGCCCGCGCGACGCGCGACGGGGGTATCTGATGATGGTCTGGGAAATTTTCAAAAAAGATGTGCAGCTGCTCTGGAAACTCATTGCGGTGGTGGCAGCTGCCGAGTTCGTGAACTCAGCGATTTGGCTGAGCGTGACTCACTTCGGCGAGCCCAATTCGCTGTTTCGCATCACCCAATTTGGCGCCCTGGCGGACTGGCTCGGAATTACTGTGCTGATTGCCATGGCCGTGCATCAGAATGCCATACCCGGCGATCGCCAGGACTGGTTGATTCGGCCGATACGCCGCCGCGACCTGATCCTTGCAAAGCTGCTGTTTATATTGATCGCGGTTCATGGCCCCATGTTCCTGGCAGACCTGGCTCTGGGCTTGGGCAGGGGCTTTCCGTTTTGGAGCTCCGTTAAGGCCGTCGCATCGCACGATCTTTCGTTGCTGCTGGATTTGAGCCTGCCCATGCTCGCGGTAGCCGCAATGACCTCGACCTTGATCGAATTCCTCGCGGGCGCGTTGGTAATCGGCCTGACGGAGGCTGCCCTTGTCGCGGCCATCCCGGAATTTTTCTTTGGAGGGCATAATCCTCCTGTCGTTGCGGGAGGCATGGCCTGGATGGTCCCGGCGTTCACGTCCGCGGTGGCGCTGGCGGCGGTGTTTGCGATCGTTCCGCTGCAATATTTTCGCCGGTCGACAAAGCTCGCGCGCGCCATCGCGCTTTGTGCCGCTGTCCTGGCACCGGGATTTATGTTTGTCCCCTGGGGGCCGGCATTCTCGCTCCAGCAACAATTTTCGGCCGATCCGGCCGCTGCGAGACCCATTGCGATTGCTTTCGATCCAACTATCGGAAGGTTGAAGCTGGAGCCGGGCGGTCAGAACCGGGCCAACTCGGTATGGCTGCCATTTCGGGTTTCAGCACTGCCGTCCGATTCGATGGTGATCAGCGATCTTGCGGATTTTCGCGTCATCGGCCGTGACGGTGCCGTGTTGTATCAGCGAACCACCGGCGGCCGCGAATTGACGGGATTTAATGGCCAAGGCCCCGTTTATCTCGACGACTTTCCGGTGCGAACTATCACTGGAGGAGATGTCCGGACTCATCAGCTGATTTCCCTGCCCGGAAAGGTCTATGATCTGGCGCGGAACCAGCCGATACGGGTTGAGCTTGACTATTCCCTCACGCTATTCCGCGCCCTGGCCGTAGGCACGATTTCAGCTCTGGACGGTGACAAACGGATCGCCGACATTGGTTGGTGCAAGACCAGGATTGATAACAACGGTGACAGCGTCGCGGTTGGTTGCATCAACACCGGCAGCTTTCCCACTTGCATCACCGCGACCCTCGAAAACCGCGTTAGCGGACAGCGCAATCCAACAATCGATCGTTGTTTGCCCGATTACAGACCCTACACCGGACACTTTGACCCCAATCCCATGAGCAATTTTCGTCTCGGCCTCAGTTTCCGCGATCCCCAGGGGCTGGCGAAATATCCGGTAGATAGCTCGCAACTTTCCGATGCCCGGGTGTTGTTGAAATCCTACAAACCTGTTGCTCATTTTACGCGCCATATCACGACCCCCGAAATCCATCTCAGTGATTGGGCAGCGGAAACACCGCAGACGGCAACAAATGAGACGCCCCCGCCACGCCGATAATCCGGCGCCCCTGGGAGAGTTTGAGATTCCATGGACGGGCTGTATTAATCAGAGCTCGCGAAGGGCGTGATCCGCCGGAGCTTTTTTTATGCGCGGCAAAACCATTGTTATCAGCGGCGCGACCTCGGGCATCGGCACGGTCGCGGCGACGCGCCTGGCGGAGCAGGGTGCGCGCATCCTCTTCACCGCCCGCGACGCGGCGCGTGCCGATGCCACCCTGGCGCGCTTGCACAAAGCCAATGGCGCAGCGGCGCATCAATCTTTTTTGGGCGACTTGTCGCTCTTGGCAGAACAGAAGCGCGTGGCGCGCGAGATCGCGGCGGCGGCGCCCGGCATCGATGTCCTGATCAACAATGCCGGGGCCTTGTTCAACCGGCGGACCGAGACCGCGGACGGGCTGGAGAAAACTTTCGCCCTCAATCACATGAGCTATTTCACCCTGACGCAGCTTCTGCTGCCGCAGATCACCGATGGCGGGCGCATCGTTAATGTCGCCTCGCGGGCGCATCGGGGTGCCATGCTCGATTTTGACGATCTGCAGTCCGGGCGCGGTTACATCGGTTTCTCGGTTTATTCCCGGTCCAAGCTTTGCAACATCCTGTTCACCCGCGAATTGGCGCGGCGGCTGCCGCGCGGCATCACCGCCAATGCGCTGCATCCCGGCTTCGTCGCTACCCGTTTCGGCGACCAGTCGGGCACGGTGATGCAGGCCCTTGTCGGCCTGGCCAAGCGTTTGGGGGCGATCACGCCTGAGGAAGGGGCCCAAACCTTGATCTTTCTGGCGGCCTCGCCCGATGTTAAAAGCGTGAGCGGCAGGTATTTTTACAAATGCCGGGAAAAGCTGCCGAGCAAAGCGGCGCAAAACGACGCCGACGCGGCCCGGCTATGGGAGATTTCGCAGCGCATTTTCGAGGGGGTTTGATGTTCGTTCAACGCTTTATCCAGATTTTTGGCGGCGCCTTCATCCTGTTCATGGTAGCGGGCGGCGGCTTTGCCCATCGCGAAGCGGTGGACGAAAACACCACGCGAACCACGATTTTGACCATGTATCCCAAACTGCCGCCGGCGCCGCAGGGCCCGGCCTATTGCAGCCTGTTCGATTATGGCGACCGCGGCGTGGTGCTGCCTTGCAATTTCAAGCCGCCCTTCATTGGCTGGCTTCAGGGCGGAAAATACTGACGCCGCTAGCCGGAAAATACCGCCAAGCCCTGTTCCAGCCTGACCTTGCCTTCCGCCAGCAGGCGCAGCGCCGCCGGGTAAAGCTGGTGCTCGACGGTCAGGACCCGGGCCGCCAATACATCCGGCGAGTCGCCGGGATGCACCGGCACCGATCCTTGGGCGATCACCGGGCCGGCATCCAGTTCGGGTACTACGAAATGCACGCTGGCGCCGGACAGCGCCTCGCCCGCCGCGATCACCCGTTCATGCACCCGCGTGCCTTTGTAAGCCGGGAGGAGGGAGGGGTGGATATTGATCAGCCGTCCCTGCCATTGCCGCGTGAACCAGTCCGAGAGAATCCGCATAAAGCCGGCCAGGCAGACGATTTCCACCCCGGCCTGCTTCAACTGGACATCCATCTCGCGGTCGAAAGCCTCGCGGGTCTTGCCGTGATGGGGAATGCAGCATGTTTGGATTCCCGCTTCGGTGGCGCGGGCCAGGCCGCCCGCCTCTGCAATGTTGGAAATCACCAGCACGATGCGCGCCGGAAAATCGGGGATACGGGTCGCCGCGATCAGCGCCCTCAGATTGCTGCCCCGCCCGGAGATCAGGACGCCGACTTTTTTCAAAGCTTCAGCGCCCCGCGATAGACCACTTTGGCCTCACCGAAACCCGCGACCAATTCGCCCAGCCGGAACGCCTTGTCGCCGCCTTCCTGGAAGGCATCGATGACATGGCCGGCATCCTCAGCCGCCACCACCGCCACCAGCCCGATGCCGCAATTGAAGGTGCGCAGCATTTCGGCCGGCGCGATACCGGCTTCTTTTGCGAGCCAGCGGAACACAGCGGAGGGTGCCCAACTTTCCAGATTTACCTGCGCGTCCAGCCCTTCGGGCAGCGCGCGGGGAAGATTGTCGGTGATGCCGCCGCCGGTGATATGGGCGAAGCCTTTCACATTGCCGCTGCGCAAGGCCTCCAGCGCGCTTTTCACATAGAGCCGCGTGGGCGTAAGCAGAGCCGCGCCCAATTTTTTCCCCGGCGCGAAAGGCGCATCGCTCTCCAGCGACAGGCCCGAGGTCTCCACCACCTTGCGGACCAGGGAATAGCCGTTGGAATGCACGCCCGATGAGGCGACGCCGATCAGCACGTCGCCGCTATGCATCTGCGCCGTCCGGGGCAGGACATGGCCACGCTCCACCGCGCCCACGCAAAAACCTGCCAGATCGAAATCGCCCCTGGCATAAAGCCCCGGCATCTCGGCGGTCTCGCCGCCGATCAGGGCGCAGCCGGACTCCTTGCAGGCCCGCGCGATACTTTCCACCACCGTGGCGGCGGCGGCCACCTCGAGTTTGCCGGTCGCGTAATAATCCAGAAAGAACAGCGGCTCGGCGCCCTGCACCACAATGTCGTTGACGCACATCGCCACCAGATCCTGGCCGATGCCTTCGAAAATGCCGGTGTCGATGGCGAGCTTGAGTTTGGTGCCGACCCCGTCGGTCGCGGCCACCAGCACCGGATCCTTGAAGCCGGCCGCTTTCAAATCGAACAAGCCGCCGAAGCCGCCCAGATCGGCATCGGCGCCCGGCCGCCGGGTGGATTTGGCGGCAGGGGCGATGCGCGCGACCAGGGCCTCGCCGGCATCGATGTCGACGCCGGCGTCTTTATAAGTCAGGCCGTTTTTGCTGGAATCGGGCTCGGGCATGAAAATCCGGGGGCGAAAGGCCGGCTTTCGTTTAATTAGACAGTCCGGGCGGCGCAAGGCGGCGCCCGAGAAACCTCTGGGGAGGGTTCCCGGCCGCCGACTCGAAAACGCTGCACTTTGCCGGCCGGCGGCCTGGCCCTATACTCGCCCGGTTTCCCCACAGGCGATTTCATGTCTTTGCGTTTTTTGATGCTTGCCGCCGGCCTGGCGCTGTTCTTCACCCTGCCCGCTACGGCGCAAATCTCGTACACGGTCTCGGGCGTGCATGTGGACGCCACCGCCGCTTCCAGCGCCGAAGCGCTCAACCAGGCGATCGCGCAAGGCCGGCCCAAGGCCTGGACCATTCTCTATCGCCGCCTGACCCGGCAGCAGGATTGGGCGCGCCAGCCCAATCTGGACGCCGCCGCCTTGGTGCGGATGTCGCGCGGCTACAACATTGCCAATGAGCGCCGCTCGACGACGCGTTATGTCGCGGACGTGACCTATATTTTCAATCCGGAAGCGGTGAATCGCACCCTGCAAGCCGCCGGCATCGCCTATACCCAAGGAACGCTGAAGCGAATCCTGGTGGTGGCGATGGCGCCGGGTTTCACCACCGGGGCCTGGGCCCAGGCGCTGGATGCGCCGCAGCTTCGCGAATCCGTGGTGCCCTTTACGGTGGCGGGATTGGCCGACGCGCCGGGGCTTAGCACCCTCAACTTCGACAATGCCTCCTGGAATGATGTCGCGGCGGCGGCGGGGCGGATCAAGGCCACGGAAGCGGCGCTGGTGCAGCTCAGCATCTCGGGCGGCAAAGCGACGGTGAATATCCGCCGCCTGGGCCAGGGCGAGGCCCCCAGCAAAGTCAGCGTCGAGGTGCCCGGTCCTTCGGCGACGCCCAATTCCTATAGCGCGGCGGCGCAGGCGGCGATGGCCGCCGTCCAGGATATGTGGAAAACCCGCTCCGCCGTCGATTTCAGCCAACGGGGAAAACTGACCGTGATCGTGCGCGCCACTGACGCGGAGCAATGGGGCGCCATCCGCACCGCCTTGAGCGGCGTCGATACCGTCACCGGCGTGGACGTCACCGCGATGGATATCGGCTATGCGCAATTGTCGATCACCTATCAGGGCACAACCGAGCAACTGCGCGGCGCCATGGCCGGCGCCGGTCTGAGCCTCGCCAATCGGGACGGGGAATGGGTTCTGGCCATGGCACCTTAGATGCGCCATCTGCCCAACCTGCTGTCCGCGGCGCGCCTGCTGGCCGCACCTTTGGCGGCATGGTTGCTGCTCTCCGATCTCGACAGCGCGGCGCTGGCGCTGTTCGCCGCGGCCGGTATCAGCGATCTGCTTGATGGATATATCGCGCGCCGCTGGGGCTTCACCTCGCGCTTCGGCGCCTGGCTCGATCCGGCTGCCGACAAATTGCTGATGCTGTTCAGCCTGGTTGCGCTGCTGCAGCTCGGGTGTGCACCGCTCTGGCTGGTGTTGCTGGTCCTGGCGCGCGATCTGGCGGTGGCGCTGGGGGCATTGATCGTTTGGGCCTTGCATCTGCCGCTGGCGATCGCGGCCTCGATATTGGGCAAGGCGGCAACGGCGGTGCAGGTGGGTTATATCGGCGCCTGGTTGTTGCTGCTGGCCTTCGATTCGCAAGCGCCGCGGTTGATGATGGCGGGCGCCTATACAGTGGCAGTGTTCACGCTGCTCTCCGCCATCGCCTATGGCCGCATCTTCCTGAAGGCGCTGTTCGTCGGCGGCCACACGGCCTGACGCCATGGCACAGCTCGTTCTGCCGCTTGACCACCACGAGGCGATGCGCCGCGACGATTTCATCCTGGCTCCCGGCAATGCACCCGCCCTGGCCTTTGTCGAAGCCTTTCCCGATTGGGCGGCGCCGGCGGCCGCGCTTTATGGGCCCCCGGCCTCGGGCAAGACCCATCTGGCTCGCATCTGGGCGGAGCGCAGCGGCGCGGCGGTGATCGCGGCCAGCGATCTGCACGACGCACCGCCGGGCGCGCTGGCAATCGAGAATCTCGATGAGGGGGTTGGCGACGAGAGCGCCTTGTTCGCGCTGCTGGAGCGGGGCGAGCCTTTGCTGCTGACCGGCCGCCAGCCGCCCAGCCAATGGCGGGCGGGGCTGCCCGATCTCAATTCGCGCTTCGCCGCCCTGGTCGCCTTCGGGTTGGGGGCGCCGGACGAAGCCCTGCTGAACGCCCTGGCGGTCAAGCTATTCGCCGACCGTCAGCTTGTGGTCCCGGAAAATGTCGTCACCCATCTGGTGCGCCAATTGGAACGCTCCCCCGCCGCCTTGCGCGATTTCATCGCCCGGGCCGATGCCGCTGCTCTGGCGGCCCAAAAACCGATAAATCTTCAGCTTATTCGGGGACTTATGGCAAATTCCACCGATCGGTCATGACAGATTCACGGATTTGGCCTAGGCTTTGTCCATGTCCAGCCCCCGTCCTGTCATCGCGCCAGCCAATGACGCGCCGCGACGCGATTCCTCGGAAAATCCCCTGCAGACCGAGGACGTCGTCGGGCTGGAGCATCAGGGCTCCAATATCTCCTTCGACCCGGCCTCGCCGGCCCGCTTCGTCAACCGGGAATTGTCCTGGCTGGCCTTCAACCGCCGGGTGATCGAGGAAGCCCAGAACCGCCGCCACCCCTTGTTCGAGCGGGTGCGCTTCCTGTCGATCTCCGCCTCCAATCTCGACGAATTCTACATGGTGCGGGTGGCGGGCCTGATGGGCATGGTCAATGCCGGGGTCTCGACGCCCAGCGCCGACGGCATGGCGCCGGCCGAGCAACTTGCCAAGGTCGACGAGACGGCGCGCGCCTTGATCGCCGACCAGGGGCGGGTGTGGTGCGAGCTGGCGGTGGAGCTGCGTCAGGCCGGCGTCAGCGTGATCAGCGGCCAGGAAATCACCGCGGCCGACCGCGCTTTCCTGGATGCGCAATTCCTGGATCAGATTTTTCCGGTGCTGACGCCGCTGGCGATCGACCCAGCGCATCCCTTTCCCTTCATCCCCAATCTGGGCTTCACCATCGCCCTGTCGCTGATCAACCGCCGCGACGGTAAGGAGTTCTCGGCCCTCATTCCGGTGCCGCCGCAATTGCGCCGTTTCATCCGTTTGCCCGACACCGACAAGCGGGTGCGCTTCATTCCCCAGGAAGAAGTCATCGCCTTGTTCTTCGACCGGCTGTTCCCCGGCCACGCGGTGTCCGGCTGGGGCCTGTTCCGCATCCTGCGCGACAGCGATGTCGAGGTTGAAGAAGAAGCCGAAGATCTCGTGCTGCTGTTCGAATCGCTGCTCAAGCGCCGCCGCCGCGGCAGCGTCATTCACATGAAATGCTCCGATTCCATGCCGGCGAATTTGCGCCATTTCATCGCCGAGCATCTCGACCTGGATGAATCCGAGATTGTCCTGGTCGAGAATCTGATGGGGCTGTCGGATCTCCACAAGCTGATCCTGCCGGAACGCGCCGATTTGCAATTCAAGCCCTATAACCCGCGCTTCCCCGAACGCATCCGCGACCATGGCGGCGACTGTTTTGCCGCCATCCGCGAAAAGGACCTTATCGTCCATCATCCCTTCGAGAGCTTCGACAGCGTGGTGCAGTTCCTGCGCCAAGCCGCCGCCGATCCGGATGTGGTGGCGATCAAGCAGACGCTGTATCGCACCAGCCATGACAGCCCCATCGTCCAGGCGCTGATCGAGGCGGCCGAAGCGGGCAAGTCGGTGACCGCGCTGGTGGAACTCAAGGCGCGGTTCGACGAAGCCGCCAACATCAAATGGGCCCGCGACCTCGAACGGGCCGGCGTCCAGGTGGTCTACGGCTTCATTGCGCTCAAGACCCACGCCAAGGTCAGCCTGGTGGTGCGGCGCGAGGCCGGCCAGCTCAACCCCTATGTGCATTTCGGCACCGGCAATTATCATCTTCAGACCGCCAAGGTTTACACCGACCTTTCGCTGTTTTCGGCCGATCCGGCGCTGGGCCGCGACGCCGCACAGTTGTTCAATTTCATCACCGGCTATGCCGAGCCCAATGCGCTGGAGAAGCTGGCGGTATCGCCGTTCTCATTGCGCGGCCGGCTGGTCGAGGCGATCCAGCAGGAGATCATGCATGCCCGCGCCGGGCGTCCCGCCGCGATCTGGCTCAAGCTCAACGCGCTGGTCGATCCCGCCATGATCGACGGGCTTTACCGCGCCTCCCAGGCCGGCGTTCAGATCGAACTGGTGGTGCGCGGTATCTGTTGCCTCAGGCCGGGCGTTCCCGGCCTGTCCGAAAATATCCGGGTGCGCTCGATCGTGGGCCGTTTCCTGGAACATGGCCGCATCGTCTGTTTCGGCGCCGGTCATGGTCTGCCGTCACCCAAGGCACATGTCTAT